>NZ_JBSFPC010000008.1:0-263700 GCF_053587995.1 Gordonia sp. NPDC003504 | reverse complement strand
CCCGCTCCTTCAGCTCAACGCTGTACTTCCGTGGTGCTGCCATACTCTCCATCCTTCACAGATTCGAGAGCCTCCGACAAACCCGGGGCGATTCACACCCCGGTCGAAGCAGAGCAAGCGCACTACGCTCATCACCAGACCCCAGCACCCGCGGGAGTCTCACACTAGAAAGTCTCCGGACTCGCCGGGGCGATTCAGTGCCAGCTGTTGGGGGTGTTGGCTACGTTACCGGCGCCGGGCCACAATGTTGAATGTGATTGGCTCGGATTCGTTTTCGCCGACTTTGCCGATTGCCTGATACGACCCTGGTCCCACTGTGGTCCGTGGCCGCGTGCAACCCGGGCTGCTCGTGAACCCAGACCAGGTGATGGTGTCTTTGAATTGCTGTTGTGGTTGCAGCCTTTGGATGTTATGACTGCGGACCGGCGAGCAATCCTGTGCACTCCACAGTGTTCGGGAACCGTCGAGCGTTTTCACGGAGACGTTCTGTGCCGCCTTGCCGACATCCTGCCTACAGGCGGCTAGCCCGGCGTTCGTCGCGACGAGAGTGAAGATTGGTTGGCTGTTTGTCGTGTAAGTCGACTTGTCGGTGTACAGCACGACCGCGAGCGATTGACTTGGGCAGTTCCCATCGCCCTCGACAGACTCCATCGAAGTGGTTCTGTCGGTGGTTGATTCAGCGCCGGCAGTGCCCGCCGCGGGCGGCTGGACAACGACCTCACTACTCGCGGCCTCGGGTGAGGCATCCGTGCGGTCTCCTAGTATGGTCGCTGCGACGGCTGCCATGGAGATAGTCGCCGCGAGAACTGCTGCACTGACGAACCACCCTTTCCGACTTCCTCTCGTCTTCGGCTTCTGGGTGGTCGGTGGTGCTGACACCGGTGGGATAGCCGTTGGAGCCTGTGGATCCAGGCTGCGCGGAGGGGTCGGTTTTGCTGTGGGAGTGACTTCCGCCGGGGGGCGACGCATCGGCGACGAAATGTGGGTAGGCGTGGATGTGGAAGCGGTGGGAGTCGTATCCGAACCACGAATGCTTGTGTTGTCGATGGGAGTTCCGGCATATATCGGCAGATTGACGGAGGCCTGTGCGGCTTGCTCTGCACAACCATGGGACAGTGTCGTGACGAACTGTCGACAGTTGGCGAAACGTTGATGGGGATTCTTGGAGAGTGCTCGAGCCAGCGGGTCATCGAACTCTGCCAGTCGTGGTTCTTGTTCCGAGAGTGGCCTCACTGCCCGTGAGATATGCGCCATCATCAACGCCGAAGGCGTTGAATCGGTGAAAGGCATTGTGCCGCAGAATAGTTCGTAGATGGTGCAGCCGAGCGCATACTGATCCGACGCCGGCGATGCCGGATGGCCGTCGATGATCTCCGGCGCAGTGTAGGCGAGCGTTCCGATGAACGCGCTGCTCGCGGTCAAACCCGTGGCGTCGAGGAGTTTGGCGATACCGAAGTCGAGGACGACGGCGCGTTCGATGGCGCCATCGTCGTCGCGGAGCACAACGATGTTGGCGGGCTTGATGTCTCGGTGGACGACGTGGCGGCGGTGGGCGTAGTCGAGGGCTGCGGCGACGTGTCCGGCGACCTCGACGACCTCTTCTGTGGTCAGTGATTGGTGGGTGGGGTTGGCGCCGTCGAGATGCTCCATGGTGAACCACGGGGTCTCGTCCTCGACGCCGTAGTGATAGATGGTGACGATCGCGGGATGGCTCAGGGCGGCCGCGGTTTGGGCCTCCTGGGTGAAACGGCGTTGGAAGTCGGAGTCATGAGCGCCCGCCGCGGAGATGACCTTCAACGCCTCGCGGCGGCGCAGGTGCGGATTCTCGACGAGGTACACCTGACCCATGCCGCCGCGACCGAGGAGAGAGATGATCCGGTATCCCGCGAACTCGTCGCCCGGTTGGAGCGCCACCCATCACCTCCGCATTGATTGTGCATCGGCACATTACCGGCAAACCGGTGGTCGGGCCGCGAATGTAGTCCGGACGGATGGCTGACATCAGGCGTGTGACGAAGCTGTCTGCCGACCATCGAGCTGTGACGCGGCTCTGGACTACGTCCGACTCTCACCCGCCGGCGGAGCGATGAACCTTACGACACGATCATCGGTGCTGACCGGCTGGCCGTAGGCGCGGTTGACCGTCGCGAACTGGATGACGCCGTTCTCCAGCGCGGTCATTCTGCCGAGAGCCCCATACCGCTTGTCCAACACGACGGTCGGCGGATTGACGGTGGGGTTGTCACGTGTCGGGGCGGTGATCGCCTCAATCCGCTGCCCCCGTGTCTCACTGACGAAGACCTGACCGGTGGTGGCCGCGCATCCGGCGATCTGTGGCTTGTCCGGCCAGGTCCACAGCACGGTCGCGGTGCCCGACTCGTCGACCGACTGCAGGCGGTCCTCGGTCTGGCCCTGGTCGGCGATGTACAACGTGCCGGAACTGTTGGGGCACAGCGACACATTGGAGCCGAGCCCGGAGGTGAGAACCTTCGGGCGAGCATTGCCGCCGGAGGACAGATCGGTGATCGAGAGCAGCTTTCCGGCCAAGGAGGCCGGGTCGTTGGCCGCCGCCGGGTTACCCGCGTTTCCGGTCGCCACCACCAGTTCGGTGGGTGAGGCGAACAGCATGGCGCCCATGTTTCCGGTGGCGCCCTTCGGGATTCCTGTCAGGATCGGTTTGGGGACGTCGCCCGGCGCCAACCGCACCACCCGGTTGTCGCTGGGGGTGGTGATCAACGCATAGATCAGCTGATCCTGGTCGTAGGTGGGGGAGAATGCGAAGTCGATGAGACCACCGTCGCCGGAACCGTCGACCGGAAAGGTCGCGACGGTCCGCGGCGGTCCGTAGCGCTTGGTGGTGATGATCTTGCCGGTGGTGCGTTCGGCGACGATCGTCACCTCACCCTGGTCGTCGCCGGCACGCAGGCCGCCGGTGGAGGCGAGGCAGGTGGCGATGACCGCCGGGTCCGGGTCAACGCACGGCCCCGGCGGCGGAGGCGACGGACTGGTCCCCTCCTGCGGAGTCGACTGCGGCGGAGTCGATGGGAGATTGAAGTTCTCATCGTTCTCACTGAATTGTCCGGCTGCCTGATCGCGGTCCTGCTGGGAGAAATCACAGCCGGCCAGCGCGACGACGAGTCCAAAGATTCCCAAGAGGACCGCAACACGATTACGGACAGCGGCGATGCTCCGCCGGGACCGTGAATCCCGGCCTCGTCGGTGAATATGCCGCCCCTGTCGCATGCCCACCACAGTAGCGATCACCAATCGTTGCCCTCCGACCGCGCGGCGGTCGACCGCCTCCACCGTCGAAACCTCTAGCATCGGCCATGTGAGCGAGCGTGGACAGTCCGACGCCGGCGACGATAACTTTCAGCCGCCGAGCCCGTACGACGAACCGACGGGCTCGTTCCGGGTACCCGAGATCAGTGAAGCCGACCGCGACGCCTTCTACGAACGTCACCGCCGTCGCCCCGGCCAGGTCTCAAGGGTGGAATCCCTCGACGACATCGGGCCCGACGAAGTCGAGACCAGGCCGCTGCAGGTCCCGCCTTCGGCCAAACGGCGCAACCCGGTGCCCATGCCGCCGGTGACCCCGGTCGACCCGCCCACGTCGCGCACCGGCGATGGCCCCTCGGCGGCAGATACCGCGCCCACCGCCAAGATCGGCACTGCGCCGAAGTCGGCGACCCCGACCGGACGGCCGCAGGCGCCGTCAGCGGAGGATCGGGCGCCGTCAGCGGAAGAGGGGGCCGGCGCGTCGTCGGCACAAGGCGTGCCTGCGGCGGCCGCCGCGACGGAAAACACCACGACCGCGAAGACCGCCGCGCAGGAGACCGAGAAGATCGACGCCGGGGCAACCACACGGCAGCCTCCCACACCGATCCCGTCGGTCGAGGAAACCTTCCCGGAGCTTGCGAAGACGCGGCGCGAGGACGCCCAGTCCGACGGTCCTGCGCCCACCCGGGTACTGACCGATGAGGACTTCGACACCTCCGACGACGGGGATAGCCGAACCGCGGCCATGCCGGCCCCGGCGGCCCTCGCCGCCTACGACAGTGACGAACCGCACGAGCAGTCCGATCAGCCGGACCACGACGGCGACCGCGAACCCGTGACG
This sequence comes from Gordonia sp. NPDC003504, assembly GCF_053587995.1. Taxonomy (NCBI): domain Bacteria; kingdom Bacillati; phylum Actinomycetota; class Actinomycetes; order Mycobacteriales; family Gordoniaceae; genus Gordonia; species Gordonia sp. NPDC003504. The sequence continues at coordinate 259,580 of NZ_JBSFPC010000008.1, read as the reverse complement.
GTGGCCGCGGTTCGGGAACCGCGCGGCACCCTCGATCTGGGCCTGCTGGTTCTGCGGCTCGGTCTCGGCGTCGCAGCGGTGGCGCACGGCCTGCAGCATCTGTTCGGGTGGTGGGGTGGACCCGGGATCTCGGGGTATCAGGACTTCCTCGCCAACGACGCCGATCCCGCGCTCGGGTTCCATCCCGACGCGGTGCACATCCTGGCGATTGCCGGCGGCGTGACCGAGGTCGTCGGTGGCGCACTCATCATCCTCGGACTGTTCACGCCGATCGGTGCCTGCGCGATCCTGTCCGTGATGCTGTTGGCCACGACGTTCCGGGTCACCCTTGCCGGCGGGTTCTCCTACTTCGCCTCTGCCGGTGGCGTCGAGTACGAGATCCTGCTGGCCGTCGCGGCCGCTGCGTTGATCCTCACCGGGCCCGGGCTGTATTCCCTGGACCGACCACGTAAGTGGGCGCGACGGCCGTTCATCGGGTCGGTGGTGTGGCTCGCGCTGGCGATCGCTGCGGCTGTCGTCGTGTGGATTTTCCTGAACGGCGCCAATCCGCTTGAGTCGCCCGGCAATTCGGGCTGAGTGGTTCCGGCCTCGGCATGCGAAGGTGACCTCGATACGCCCGCTCCTTCGTCGCGGGCTACTCGGCCGGCAGGCAAGTACCCACTCGGGCCCGGCGTGGTGCGGGCTACGCGGTCGACGGGGGAGCCGACTCAGTCGACCTTGCGGACGGCTCCCTTGTCGGCCGAGGTCGCCAGTTTCGCGTAGGCACGCAGCGCGGTGGTGACCGGACGCTGACGATCCTTGGGCTGCCACGGACGCTCCGAGGCCTCCATCTTGGCGCGACGTTCGGCGAGCACCTCGTCGTCGACGAGGACCTCGAGGCGTCGGGTCTTCACGTCGATCAGGATCGGGTCGCCGTCCTCGATGAGGCCGATGACGCCGCCTGCGGCGGCCTCGGGCGAGATGTGGCCGACCGACAGACCCGACGAACCGCCGGAGAACCGGCCGTCGGTGATCAGTCCGCACTTCTTGCCCATGCCGGTGCCTTTCATGAAGGCGGTCGGATGCAGCATCTCCTGCATGCCCGGACCGCCGGACGGGCCCTCGTAACGGACCACGAGGACCTCGCCGGCCTGGATGGTCTTGCTCAGGATGACCTGGACGGCCTCCTCCTGGCTTTCCACCACGCGGGCCGGGCCCTCGAAGTGCCACAGGTCCTCGCTGATGCCGGCGGTCTTGAGCACGGCACCGTCGTCAGCAAGGTTGCCCTTGAGGACGCACAGTCCGCCCTCGACGGTGTAGGCGTGATCGAAGTCGCGGATGCAGCCACCCTCGGCGTCGGTGTCCAGGGAACTCCAGCGGTTGGCCGTGGAGAACGGGGTGGTGGTGCGCACGCCTCCGGGTGCGGCGTGGAACAGCTCGAACGCCTCGTCGGTGGCGGTGCCGCTGCGGATGTCCCAGTCGTCGAGGGCCTTCGCGAGGGTCGGCGAATGGACGGTCGATGTGGTGTCGTCGATCAGGCCGGCGCGGCGCAACTCGCCGAGGATGGCCGGGATTCCGCCGGCTCGGTGCACGTCCTCCATGTGGTAGTCGGAGTTCGGCGAGACCTTCGACAGGCAGGGAACGTTGCGGCTGATCTGATCGATCACCGACAGGTCGAAGTCGGCGACCTCGCCCTCCTGCGCGGCGGCCAGAATGTGCAGCACGGTGTTGGTGGATCCGCCCATCGCGACGTCGAGGGCCATCGCGTTGCGAAACGCCGTGGCCGAGGCGATGCTGCGCGGCAGGACCGACGCGTCGTCGTCGCGGTACCAGCGGGTGGCGGCCTCCACGACCACCTGACCGGCACGTGAGAACAGGGCGCGGCGGGCCTCGTGGGTGGCCAGCGTCGAACCGTTGCCGGGCAACGCAAGTCCGAGGGCCTCGGTCAGGCAGTTCATCGAATTGGCGGTGAACATGCCCGAGCACGATCCACACGTCGGGCACGCGGAGCGCTCGACCTCGGTGAGGCCGTCGTCGTCGACACCGGAGTTGGCCGATGCGGAGATGGTGGTGATCAGGTCGGTCGGCGCCTGCGCGACACCCTCGACGACGACCGCCTTGCCGGCCTCCATCGGTCCGCCGGACACGAACACGGTGGGGATGTTCAGGCGCATCGCGGCATTGAGCATGCCCGGGGTGATCTTGTCGCAGTTGGAGATACACACCAACGCATCCGCGGTGTGCGCATTGACCATGTATTCGACGGAGTCGGCGATGATCTCGCGGCTCGGCAACGAGTAGAGCATCCCGCCGTGACCCATCGCGATGCCGTCGTCGACGGCGATCGTGTGGAATTCGCGGGGCACGCCACCGGCCGCACGCACCGCCTCCGCCACGATCTCACCGACGTCCTTGAGGTGCACATGCCCGGGCACGAACTGCGTGTAGGAGTTCGCGATCGCCACGATCGGCTTGCCGAAATCGTCGTCGGTCATTCCGGTGGCACGCCACAGGGAACGGGCTCCGGCGGCTTCACGTCCGACGGTGGTGGTGCGTGACCTCAAGGCTGGCATGGCTTTTCCTCGATCGGGTGGTTCTTCGCGCGTACGTGGGACGTGCGCGTGGACTGATGCGGGTCAACGCGTGTACCGCCGCGGATATTCGCGGGCGGAACCGATCGGGACGGGGTTGGGCGTGTCACCATCCGACCGGCGCTGACCACGATCGTCGGCGTTGTGCGTCGACGATCTCACCGAGCGTCCACGGTACTCCTGCCTGACGTGGGCAAACAAAACCGGCAGTCCACTCGTGACGGCACTGCCGTCTCAGATTCCGAGAACCACCTTGGCGATGGAGAAGTAGATGATCAACCCCGTCGCGTCGCAGAACGTCGAGATGAACGGTGTCGAGAACACCGCCGGGTCGACTCCGATGGACTGCGCGATCAGCGGCATCACCCCACCGACGGTGGCCGCCATCGTGCAGATGCACAGGATGGTCAGACCGATCACCGTGCCGATGTCCATGTCGTAGGCGAGTGACGCGACGCCGAATCCGACGAGGCCGAGCAGCACACCCAGCGTGAGGCCCACGCGCAGTTCCTTGCCGACCACGAGCGCCACCTCCCGCGGGGACACCTCGTCGACGGCCAGCGCGCGGGTGACGGTGACCGCGGCCTGCGAACCGGTGTTGCCGCCGATCCCCGTGAGCAGAGGGATGAACAGGGCCAACGCCACCATCTCGTCGAGTGTGGCCTCGAAGATCTCGAGCACGTTGACCGTCAGGATGGCCGACACGGCCAGCACGAACAACCAGACGATGCGCGAGCGGGTGATCGAGAGCACCGACGCCACCAGATACGGCTCGTCGAGGGGTTCGCTGGCACCGGCACGCGCCTGGTCCTCGTCGCGGGCCTGGTTCATCACCTCGACCGCATCATCGAGGGTGAACACGCCGATGACGTGGCGCTCGCTGTCGAGGACGGGGATCGCAAGGATGCCGCGCTCCACGCAGAGCAACGCCGTCTGCTCGGCATCGTCGCTCGCAGCGGCCGAGATCGGGGTGCGCATCAGGCTCGACAACAGGGTGTCGGGATCGGCGAGCAGCAGATTGCGCAGGCTCACCACCCCGGCCAGGACGTGGTCGCGATCGACGACGGGGACCATGTAGATGGTCTCCACCTGGTGGCCGACCTCGGTCACCCGGTCCAGCGCTGCCGCGGCCGAATCGTCGGTGTAGGCGTGCACGATCTCCGGACTCATCCGACGTCCCACCGAGCCCGCCGGAAACCCGAGAACCAGCCCGGTCGCCTCACGCTCGCTGCGTTCCAGGGATGCGACGAGGTCGTGTGCGACGGGTGCGGGCAGCTCGTCGAGGAGTTCCGCGCGATCGTCGGGATCGAGACTCCCGAAGAACTCGCCCACCTCGCTGGTACCCAGCTGTTCGATCAGCCGATACTGCACCTTGGGGCTGAGGTCCTCGAAGACCTGGAGCGCGACGTCCTTCGGGAGGAGCCGGAACGCGATGCTCGCCTGTCGACGCGGAAGCCGGTTGCCCACCGCCGCGATCTCGCCGGGCGGCATCGTGGCGATCAGATCCGTGAGTTCGGCGAGCTCGCCCCTGGCGATGAGCTCTTTGACCTGGTGCGGGCGGACCGCGTGTGTGACCACCCGAGAACGTTAACCAGCGGTGGCCGGAATCTGCATGCGGTGAAACCGATCGTTAAGGTGCCGGTAAACCCACGGTCGACGGGCGGCGCAATGTGGTCGCCGGCATGTCACGAATCGGCGATTGCCGCCGCCGCGAACGGGTCCGGGATGCGGCCCCGGCTGGCGGCCGACAGGCGTGGCAGGTCCTGGAAGGTGATCGCGGGCAACCGCACCGACGTCTCGTCGACGAGCACTGCGCGCACCGGCCCCCATCGGGTGAATCGGAGTCCGTCGATCTCGGCCCACGTCACGTCCCGGGCGCCAAACGTGCCCACCACATGCAGACCGTCCTCGGTCACCACCGTTCTGATCCGCCCGATCCACACCGCGAGCAGCACCGGCAGAACGAATGTCCAGCCGAGCCACGCCAGGCTCGTGCCGGCCAGGATCAGGGCGACCAGCAACGCCGCCGGAACGGCGAAGTAGGCGAGTTTGCTCAGCCGGAACACCTGCGGCAACGCCAGCTCGTCGGAGGCGGGTTCGGCATCGCCGGCCGCCGATGCCGAGCGACGGGACGCAGAACCCGAGGAGGACGATTGCGGTTCCGGGGCTGAAGCAGACACGCCACCATTCTGGCACTCTCGCGGGACCGCCCCTGCGTGAGGTGCCGCAGACCAGTGCATTCCCAGATCGTGGGATGACGACGACCGTGGTTTGACTCTTCAGTATCTGCAGTCCTACCGTGAGTGACGTGATGCATGACGAACTTCTCGTAGTAATCGGCCGGCGCGTCGTCGCCTGACCGGTCACTCACGAGACCCCAGCATCGACGCGCCACCCTCGAACAGCCTCGCTGTCGGGGGTTTTTTGTTGCCAGGATCCACCCACCCAATGATCACCAAGATGAAGGACCGTGCAGTGAGCGCACCAACAGCACGTACGGACACCAGCGGAAAAGCGTCCGCCCCACGCCAGGATTCCCCGGCGGGCGGCAGCCTCCGCGCGGTGCGGCAGAACACCGTCGCCCCCGAACGCGTCAGTGGCGCGAAGTCGGTGGTTCGATCGCTCGAGGAGCTCGGTGTCGAGGTCGTATTCGGTATCCCCGGCGGTGCGGTGCTCCCCGTCTACGATCCGCTGCTCGACTCCAAGAAGGTCCGGCACGTCCTGGTGCGCCACGAGCAGGGCGCCGGTCACGCGGCCACCGGCTACGCGCAGGTCACCGGCCGCGCCGGCGTCATGATGGCGACGTCGGGTCCCGGTGCCACCAACCTCGTCACGCCCCTGGCCGACGCGCAGATGGATTCGGTCCCGGTTGTCGCGATCACCGGGCAGGTCGGTCGCGCACTCATCGGCACCGACGCATTCCAGGAGGCCGACATCTCCGGCATCACCATGCCGGTCACCAAGCACAACTTCTTGGTGAGCAACGCCGCCGACATCCCGCAGGTCATCGCCGAGGCATTCCACATCGCCGAAAGTGGCCGTCCCGGAGCGGTTCTCGTCGACATCCCGAAGGACATCCTGCAGGCCCAGACCACCTTCTCGTGGCCGCCGCAGATCGATCTGCCGGGCTACCGTCCGGTGACCAAGCCCCACGGCAAGCAGGTCCGTGAGGCCGCCCGCCTGATCAACGCCGCCAAGAATCCCGTCCTCTACGTCGGTGGCGGCGTCATCAAGGCCAACGCGTCGGCCGAACTGCTCGAACTGGCCGAACTGACCGGTATCCCGGTGGTCACGACGCTGATGGCGCGGGGCGCGTTCCCCGATTCGCATCAGCAGCACCTCGGCATGCCGGGTATGCACGGCACCGTCGCCGCGGTGGCCGCACTGCAGCGCAGCGACCTGCTGATCACCCTCGGTGCCCGCTTCGACGACCGCGTCACCGGCCAGCTCGACTCGTTTGCGCCGGACGCCAAGGTCATCCACGCCGACATCGATCCCGCCGAGATCGGCAAGAATCGGCACGCCGACGTGCCGATCGTGGGCGACTGCAAGGCCGTCATCGTCGACCTGATCGAGACGCTGCGCGCCGAGCGGGCGACCACCGACGAGACCCCCGACCTGACCGCGTGGTGGCGGTATCTGGACGGCATCCGTCGCACCTACCCGCTGAGCTACGACCGGCCCGCCGACGGCTCGATGTCGCCGGAGTTCGTCATCTCCCAGGTCGGCAAGTTCGCCGGACCGGATGCGGTCTACTGCGCCGGCGTCGGCCAGCACCAGATGTGGGCGGCACAGTTCGTCTCCTACGAGAAGCCGCGCACCTGGCTCAACTCGGGCGGACTCGGCACGATGGGCTACGCGGTTCCGGCCGCGATGGGCGCCAAGATGGCCGCACCCGAGAAAGAGGTGTGGGCCATCGACGGTGACGGCTGCTTCCAGATGACCAATCAGGAGTTGGCGACCTGCGCCATCGAGGGCATCCCGATCAAGGTCGCGCTGATCAACAACGGCAACCTGGGCATGGTGCGTCAGTGGCAGACGCTGTTCTACGAGGAGCGGTACTCCAACACCGACCTCGCGACGCATTCGATGCGCATCCCGGACTTCGTGAAGCTCGCAGAAGCGTTGGGCTGCGCGGCCTTCCGCGTCGAGAACGAATCAGAGGTGGACGAGGTCATCGCCCAGGCACGCGCGATCAACGACCGCCCGGTCGTCATCGACTTCATCGTCGGCGCCGACGCCCAGGTGTGGCCGATGGTCGCCGCGGGCACCGGCAACGACCAGATCATGGCCGCGCGTGACATCCGGCCGCTGTTCGACGACGACGCGTCGGCGTCGGATCCGGCCGACATCCACGAGGTCGTCAACCAGAACACCAATCTCGGCCAGGAGGGTGAGAAGAAATGAGTACCCATACCCTCAGCGTCCTCGTCGAGGACCGTCCGGGCGTCCTCGCCCGCGTGTCCGGTTTGTTCTCCCGGCGCGGATTCAACATCGAATCCCTCGCCGTCGGACCGACCGAGCTCAAGGGCATCTCGCGGATGACCATCATGGTCTCGGTCGAGGACTTCCCGCTCGAACAGGTGACCAAGCAGCTCAACAAGCTGATCAACGTCATCAAGATCGTCGAGCAGGATCCGTCCAACTCGGTGTCCCGAGAGCTGATGATGGTCAAGGTCCGCGCCGACTCCACGGTGCGCACCGAGGTCATCGAGGTCGTGAACCTGTTCCGCGCCAAGGTCATCGACGTCTCGCCGGAGTCGCTGACCGTCGAGGCCACCGGCACCTCGGAGAAACTCGAGGCGCTGCTGCGGATGCTCGATCCGTACGGCATCCGTGAGATCGCCCAGTCGGGGGCGGTCACCCTGGGACGCGGACCCAAGAGCATGTCGGCCAACCGCTGACGTACGCACCACCAACGCGCCCCTCGCGTGCAGAACTGATTCGCCTGGGGCACACCACATATCGAAGGGAATCCAACTGTGGCGATCGAATTGTTCTACGACGACGATGCGGATCTGTCGATCATCCAGGGCCGCAAGGTCGCGGTCATCGGCTACGGCAGCCAGGGACATGCGCACTCGCTGAGTCTGCGTGACTCGGGCGTCGACGTGGCGATCGGTCTGCGCGAGGGCAGCAAGTCGCGGGAGAAGGCCGCCGAGCAGGGCCTGAAGGTGATGAGCAACGCCGAGGCGGCAGCCTGGGCCGACGTCATCATGATCCTGGCGCCCGACACCAGCCAGGCGAAGATCTTCACCGAAGACATCGAGCCGAACCTGAAGGACGGCGACGCCATCTTCTTCGGACACGGCCTCAACATCCACTTCGGTCTCATCAAGGCTCCGGCCAACGTGACCGTCGGAATGGTCGCCCCGAAGGGCCCCGGTCACCTGGTGCGTCGTCAGTTCGTCGACGGCAAGGGCGTGCCCTGCCTGATCGCCGTCGACCAGGATCCCAAGGGTGAAGGCCAAGCCCTGGCCCTGAGCTACGCGTCGGCCATCGGTGGTGGCCGCGCCGGCATCATCAAGACGACCTTCAAGGAAGAGACCGAGACCGACCTCTTCGGCGAGCAGGCCGTGCTCTGCGGTGGCACCGAGGAACTGGTCAAGACCGGCTTCGAGGTCATGGTCGAGGCCGGTTACGCCCCGGAGATGGCCTACTTCGAGGTGCTGCACGAGCTCAAGCTGATCGTCGACCTCATGTACGAGGGTGGCATCGCCCGGATGAACTACTCGGTGAGCGACACCGCGGAGTTCGGTGGCTACCTGTCGGGGCCGCGCGTCATCGACGCCGACACCAAGGAGCGCATGCGCGGCATCCTCAAGGACATCCAGGACGGCACCTTCGTCAAGCGACTCGTCGCCAACGTCGAGGGCGGGAACAAGGAACTCGAGGCGCTGCGCAAGAAGAATGCCGAGCACCCCATCGAGGTCACCGGCAAGAAGCTGCGCGACCTGATGAGCTGGGTGGATCGCCCTATCACCGAGACCGCCTGATCTCGTAGTTTTTTCGTGGCCCCGGCTCCTTTCGGAGTCGGGGCCACGGTCGTTGTTGGGTTCGTCTCCCGGTCGTCGGTGGGGAGGACTCGTGAGTGGGCTGCAGCGGCCTGTGGATGGTTGACCGCCGATTCGGCCCTGATGACCTATCGTGTCTGATCAGGCGACAATCACGAGGGGGTGTGGGGTGGACGTCAATCCCGAAGCGCTGCGACAGTTTTCGGTATCGGTGACCGGCCTGGCGGGCCGGATCCCGACGGCGCCGATGCCCGCCGATCTGGCGGCCGTGGCCGCCTGCCTCCCCGGATCGTCGACGCAGTATTCCGCCGCCACCGCCGCCGAGGCGATCGGTGGACCGTTGCGGGCGGTGGCGCGGTACTTCCAGGGCGTCGCGGACGCGGTGTACACCGCAGCGGGCGCCTACGAGGTGGCCGATGACGCCCTCGCCGCTCGATTCCGTTCTCTTGCAGGCGCATCCGAATGATCCCGAGCCGCACGGTCTTCGATGGATGGCGGCCCGAGGCGCTCCTCGCGGCGGGACAGACGCTGCGGGCCGACGCCGAGGGATTCGCCGACACCGTCGCCGATTCCTGGTACGGGGTGCTCGGACTCGCCCACGACGGGTTGTGGACCGGTCCGGCGCAGGTCGCCGCCGAAGGTGCCGTCGAGGTCGGTCGCGAAAGGGTGAACCAGATCGTCGCGATCGCCACCGGATCGGCCGTCGGGATCGGGCGCTTCGGGCCGCAGCTGGTGGAGGCCGCCACCGGCATCCGGCACCTGCTGGGTGTGATCGAGTCGGGTGATCTGTTCGTCGCCGACGACTGGGTGGTGCTGCCGCGGGTGAAACGCTATGCGCCGCAGGTGATCAAGGCACTCGCCCTGGCCGCCGCCGGTTTTCAGGATCAGATCGATCCGAAGCTGACCGCGCTGGGCTACGCCGACTACGACCTGGGCAACTTCATCCGCCACCAAGTGACCCGCAATGACCTCGGGATCGAGCTTCCCGAACTCCATCTGGACCCACGCGCACCCCAGGACTTCACCAAGGATCCCTACGCCGACACCACACGCGGGGAGAATCCCGAACTGGGACGCACCCATCAAACCCGTCGCCTGACCGAGCACCTGCTGGGCAGCGTGGTCGAATCGTCGACCACCACCCACGACGGCATCACCGAAACCACCGTCTCGATGCTCGACGGGAGTTCGCAGGTCTACATCTCGGGACCCGGTGGTGAACGCACCGAGTTCTTCGATCCCTCCGGCCGCCGAACTGCCATCCGCACACCCAATGCCGACGGTACGACGCGGATCGAATTGATGCGTGAGGGACGGTCCCCGGTGATCGTCACCGAACGCGCCGACGGCACCGCGGTCGCCGACATCGACGGATTCCAGGCGCCGATTCCCGGTTCCCAGGACATCACCGTGGCGTTGGCCGCCGGTGGGATGGCGGCAACGGAATCCCAGGTGACCCGAGGGCTGCCGTATCTGTCGGCGGTGCAGGCCCAGCAGCTGCAGGCCGGCGCCAAGGTGGCCGGTCCGGGCCTGACGATCCTGTCCACCGCGCTGAGCGTTGCCACCGCCGAGAACCAGTACGAGGTCTGCAAGGCGGGGGTCGCGGGCGGGGTATCGCTCGGCGTCGACTTGGTGGCGCTGGCCACGATGCCGGAGATGACGGCGGGCAAGGCATTTCTGGTCGGCACCGGCACCAGTCTCGGTGCGTCGACCCTGGGCAACGTGATCGGACAGCTGGTGTGCAAGTGAGGATTCCGGTGTGAACAAACAGATCTCGGCCGAATCGGCTGGCGTATACCCGGTCCCGTCGGCGTGGTTGGGCCGCTCGTGGCGCCTGAGCCTGTTCGGATACCTGCTGGCCGGTGCAGCCGTGCTGCTCGGCTGGGCGGCCGTGCACACCCTGGCCGGCGGCCATCCACTGACTGCGGCTGCCGCGGCATCCGGCAGTGCCGGGGTGGCGTTGTGGGCGTGGTCGTGGCGTCGCACCGGGCGGCGGCAGCGCAGCGGACGAATTGCCGTGGCGGGCGTTCGGACCCACCGGTATGCGCTGTGTCTCGGGGTCGACCCGGCGGCGCTGTGCTGCGACATCGCGTCGGCGTTGGGCATGGGTGCGGCGGGTGTCCTCGCGTTCGTGGCGGTGTGGCGCGGTGACCTCGACATGTCATGGATGCAGGACTCGCCGCGGCATCCGACCGCCTACACCTTTCTCGCCGTCGGTGTGGTCGGCGCCGCCGAGGGGCTGCTGGTGATTCGTCGTGGCACATCGGCGGTCACCGTGTCCCCGGACGGTGTCGACGTCGGTGCCCTCGCGGGCCGGCGTCGATTCCTCCCCTGGGGCGAGGTGGTCGCGGTGCGGGCGGTACCGACGTCGGCAAGCCGACGCGAGGGCGCCCGGATGACCACCACCGCGGACAAGGACGCGACGGCGATCCGCGCCCGCGAGATCCGGCTGGACCCGCTGCATCTGGGGGCGTCCGGGGCATTCTGGCTCATCGACTTCTATGCCCGCCATCCCGAGCTGCGCGACGAACTCGGCGACACCCGCGCGACGCGGCGTCTGCGCACGGGCTCGGTCGTCGAGGACGCCGGTCGCCATGTCCGATGATCCGGCCGACCGGGGAGCCGACTGCCCGATTCCCGCGGAATATCTTGCGGTGCTTCGTGATCTCGGAGCCGATCCACGGAACCGGGCGAAGATCGGCGATGTCGTCGGCGCACTGGGCGACCAGACGATCACCGACACCGTCTTCCCGATGCCCGCCCAATGGCGGTCCGACGACTACGCGCTGTTCCGCGCCGACGAGCGGGTGTGCGAGGCGGAGTACCGGCGTCGCCTCGCGGTCGCGATCGACGAGTGGATCGACACCGGCGGATGGTCGTGGCGCAGCGGGGGACTGGCGCCGGCGGATCTGAACCGGATCGGTGCGTGGGTACGCGCCCAGCTCGACGATGAGATCAACAACTGGGAGATCAACAACTGGGAGATCAACAGCGGGCGCAGTTCCCGTCTGTGACGGCGCCGGGGATGAGACGACGAGACCCGGGACGCACGCGCGCGTCCCGGGTCTCGTCGTCGACGGTGATCCGTCCCGATCAGATCGGTGTGAAGCCCTTGTAGTTGGTGGACTTCACGTAGTTGAGAATCGCGGCGGCGTTGGTGCCCTTCTCCGGTCCGACGCAGCCGAGCAGGTAGTACGCGTTGACCATGCCGACGAGGCGATTGCCGACGACCACCGGGCTGCCGGAGTCGCCTTCGATGACGCACATCTGGGTGAGGTGGACGTCGCCGTCGGAGAACCACGCCACGCCGCAGGTGTTGCCGGTGGTGCGTCCCTGTTTGCAGGCGATGGTCGGGAAGCCGATCGGTCGCGTGTCGATGCCGCTGATGGTGACACCCTGTACCGTGCGCAACGGAACGACGTTGCTGTTGAACTTGATGATCGCGATGTCTTCCTTGGGATCGGAATGCGTGATGACCCCTGCCACGCCGCGATCGGAGAAGCTCTCGGAGAGCACCTGCTGATTGGGCTGGCCGCAGTGTCCGGCGGTGATGCCGATCAACTCACCGGTCTTGGCGTGGCCAATGGTGGTCAGTGTGCACGCGGCCGCCGAGTTGCCGCCCTCGAGGACCAGGATTCCCGAGCCGCCACCGAGGTAGATCTTCGGTTGCGCAGCCGTGGCCGTGCCCGGAGCCCCCCAGCCGGCCAGTACCGTTGCCGCCAGAACAGCCAACAGTACTGTCAGCTTCTTCTTCATCCACACACTCCACTCTTGTTCTTGATCCACGGCGACCGGCGCGGGTGGTGGACCAATTCATAGCGATCGACACACGTGATCGACTGGGCGACGTCACCCCCCGAACAGCCACCGTACCGGCGCTGGAGAGGCATCGATCTCACGCAAGGATTCCGCTACCGCATTGGAATGCTTCCGTAATGCCGCTCACAATGTACACGTCGAACCTGAGCGTCGAGACCGAGTTGGCCGCCCGGTTGTCCGACGTCGATGCGGCGGCCTCTAAGCTGTGGGGCGGATGTCCCTACGACATCGCACCCGATCTCGCAACCGATTCTGGAGAACAAACGTGACCTCAGCAGGCCTGCCGGTCGTCCTCATCGCCGACAAATTGGCCCCATCCACCGTGGAAGCCCTCGGCGACGGCGTAGAGGTGCGCTGGGTGGACGGTCCGGACCGTCCCAAACTTCTCGAGGCCGTCGTCGACGCCGACGCGATCCTGGTTCGATCCGCCACCACCGTCGACGCCGAGGTGCTCGACGCCGGTAAGAAGCTGAAGATCATCGCACGTGCCGGCGTCGGACTCGACAACGTCGACGTGCCCGCCGCCACCGAACGTGGCGTGATGGTGGTCAACGCGCCCACCTCCAACATCCACACCGCGGCCGAGCATGCGATCGCCCTGCTGATGTCGGCGGCGCGACAGATCCCGGCCGCCGATGCGACGCTGCGCGAGCACACCTGGAAGCGCTCCTCGTTCAACGGTGTGGAGATCTTCGACAAGACCGTCGGCGTCGTCGGACTCGGCCGCATCGGGCAGCTCGTCGCCGCCCGGCTGGGGGCCTTCGAGACCCACGTGATCGCCTACGACCCGTACGTGTCGCCGGCGCGTGCCGCCCAACTCGGCATCGAACTGGTCTCCCTCGACGAACTCCTCGAGCGCGCCGACTTCGTCACCGTGCACCTGCCCAAGACGCCGGAGACCCTGGGACTCATCGGGGCCGAGCAGCTCGCCCGCACCAAGAAGGGGGTCGTCATCGTCAACGCCGCCCGCGGTGGCCTCGTCGACGAGCAGGCCCTGGCCGACGCGATCACCTCGGGACAGGTGCGCGCCGCCGGCCTGGACGTCTATGCCACCGAGCCGTGCACCGACTCCCCGCTGTTCGAGCTCCCGCAGGTCGTCGTGACTCCGCACCTGGGAGCCTCGACCAGTGAGGCACAGGACCGCGCCGGCACCGACGTCGCCAAGAGCGTGCGGCTGGCCCTGGCCGGACACTTCGTGCCCGACGCGGTCAACATCGTCGGCGGTGCCGTCGACGAAGAGGTCGCCCCGTGGCTGGAGATGGCCCGCAAGCTCGGTGTGCTCGTCGGCGCGATCAGCTCCGAACTGCCGAGCTCGATCGTCGTCGATGTCCGCGGTGAGTTGGCGTCGAGCAAGGTCGACGTGCTCGGTCTGTCGGCCCTGCGCGGTCTGTTCGAGGCGGCCCTCGAGGAGCCGGTGACCTTTGTCAACGCCCCCAAGGTGGCCGAGGATCGCGGTGTGACCAGCGAGGTCACCGTCGCCACCGAGAGCCCCAACCATCGCAGCGTGGTCGACGTCAAGGCGGTCTTCGCCGACGGTTCGGTGCACAACGTGGCCGGTTCACTCACCGAACCGCATCAGGTGGAGAAGATCGTCAACATCAACGGGCGCAATTTCGATCTGCGTGCCGAAGGCCTGAACCTGCTGGTCAGCTACGCCGATCAGCCGGGTTCGCTCGGCAAGATCGGCACCCTGCTCGGTGATGCCGGGGTCGACATCCTGGCCGCCGGCCTGTCGCAGGATGCCGAGGGCGGCGGCGCCACCATGGTGCTGCGCATCAGCCGCAAACTCGACGACTCGCTGGTCGACGCGATCTCGGCGGCGGTCGGCGCAACCCTCATCGAACAGGTGGATCTGTCATGAAACTCGCAGTAATAGCCGGCGACGGCATCGGACCCGAGGTCATCGGCGAGGCACTCGAGGTGCTGCGCGCGGTGGTTCCCGACGTCGACACCACCGACTACGACCTCGGTGCGCGTCGTTACCACCGCAACGGTGAACTGCTGACCGACGCCGACCTCGATTCGCTGCGTGAGCACGACGCGATCCTGCTGGGCGCGATCGGTGATCCGTCGGTGCCCTCGGGCATCCTCGAACGCGGTCTGCTTCTGAAGATGCGGTTCGCGCTCGATCATCACGTCAATCTGCGTCCGTCGCGGCGTCTGCCGGGGGTGACCTCACCGCTGGCCGGTGATCCCGACATCGACTTCATCGTGGTCCGGGAGGGCACCGAGGGTCCCTACACCGGCAACGGCGGTGCGATCCGGGTCGACACCCCGCACGAGGTGGCCACCGAGGTCAGCGTCAACACCCGATTCGGGGTGGAGCGTGTGGTGCGCGACGCCTTCGAACGGGCCACCCGCCGCCGTAAGCACCTCACCCTGGTCCACAAGACGAACGTGCTGACGTTCGCGGGATCGCTGTGGAGTCGCACGGTCGCCGAGGTGGGCAAGGAGTTCCCCGACGTCACCACCGATTACTGCCATGTGGACGCGGCCACCATCTACCTGGTGACCGATCCGGGGCGGTTCGACGTCATCGTCACCGACAACCTGTTCGGCGACATCATCACCGACATCGCGGCCGCGGTGTCCGGCGGTATCGGCCTGGCGGCGTCGGGCAACATCGACGCCACCCGCACCAACCCGTCGATGTTCGAGCCGGTGCACGGCAGCGCGCCCGACATCGCCGGGCAGGGCAAGGCCGATCCCACGGCGGCGATCCTGTCGGTGGCGTTGCTCCTCGACCACGTCGGCCGGTCCGATGACGCGCGCCGCGTCGAGAAGGCGGTCGCGGACGATCTCCTCGAGCGCGACGGCGCGCAGCTGTCGACGTCCGAGATCGGCAAGCGCATCCGAGAGCGGCTGTAGCGCAACCGCTTCGGCGTAGCTTTCGTTCATCAGACACCGATGGCCGGTCCCGAACAGGGGACCGGCCATCGGTGTTCGGTCGGCTCCACTTGTTCTAGTTGCACTAGAACTATAGGATCAGGGTGTGTTGATTCGCATCGATCCGACCGATCGGACGCCGATCTTCGCCCAGATCGCGTCATCGGTCCGCCGGTCGATCGCGGACGGAGAGGTGCATCCCGGAGAGCGACTGCCGGCGGCACGCGAGTTGGCCGCGTCCCTGGACGTCAACATGCACACGGTGTTGCGCGGCTACCAGATTCTGCGCGACGACGGACTGGTCGAGTTGCGACGGGGCCGCGGCGCGGTGGTCTCCGCGCACGCACCGGTTCGCGCCGAGATGGGTGATGCGCTCGACCGTCTGGTGGAGGTGGCGCGGCGGTTCGGCGTGAGCGCACCCGAACTGGCTGCGGAGATCACGAGGAGGATGACATGAACGACGTTCGACCGGCCCCGACGTCACGGTCGCTGTGCATTGTGGTGGCGATCGTGACCGTTCCGGCGGTGACGATGGCCCTCACCGGTGCCCTCGCCCTGACATCGTGGTGGCCCGACCTGCCCGATCCCGTTGCCTCCCATTGGGGTTCAAGTGGAGTCGACGGCACCAGCAGCCTGTTCGGCGTATGCGTCACCCTCGCCGCGGTAATCGTCGTCGGAGCCGTCGTCGGCGGCCTCGCGGTGGTCGGTGCGGCCACCGGCCGAGTGGCCGACTCGCGCGCACTGCGATGGATCCTGGCCCTGGCCAACGGTTTGTCCGTCTTCGTGACCGTGCTGCTGCTCGGTGCGATCGAGGCGCAGCGCGGCGTCACCGACATCCACCGGGTGTCGCCACCGGCCCTCGCGATCGTCGTCGCGGCGGTGTGTGGGCTGAGCGTCGCGGCACTGTCAGCGATCGCGGTACCGTCGTGGCCGTCGCCCCGACGTGATCCCGTCGGTGTGGTGCCCACCGCGCAACTCGGTGCGGCAGAACGCTTTCTGTGGCAGCGCCGGGTGGCGATGTCGACGATCCCGACGATCGTCGTGATCGCGTCACTCGGGACGGTGATCATCGTCGCGGCCGTGACCGGGCTGTGGTGGTTGCTCATTCTGGCGGCGGTACTCGCCACGCTGATGGCGGCATTCTGGTCGGTCCGGGTGACCGTCGACCGCAACCACCTCGCCGTGCAGAGCATGATCGGATGGCCGCGAATCCGCGTCCCGATGACCGACATCGTCCGCGCCGAGGTGGTGAGGGTGCACGCGCTGCGTGACTTCGGCGGCTACGGTCAGCGGATCGCCATACGCGGACCCCTCGCCGGCGCACAGGGATTCGTGATCCGGTCCGGAGACGCGTTGCTGGTCACCCGATCCGACGGGCGGCGTGACCTCGTCGTCGACGACGCCGCGGTGGCCGCGGGGCTCATCAATGCGACTGTGGCGCAGGAGAAGACGTAGAGGCGCTGTTTCATTGGCTGCCCTGCCTCACCGACTCCGGCCGGGGCGCCGGGTCATCGGGGACCAACGGTGCGGCGATGGCCGGGGCGATCGCCCCCGCGGCGAACGCGAGGGGAAATCCGACGGCGGTGATGACAGCCCCGAAGATCGGCGTCGTGACCGCGGTCGCGAGGTACTGGGCCGTGTTTTGCACGGCCAGACCGCGTCCACTCCAGCGCGGGCCGGCGAACTCGGCGATCGCGGTGAACGCCAGGCCGTTGTCGGCCACCGACGCGATCGACGCGATCACCATGAGCACCACCGACATCGAACTGTCGCGCCAATCGGTGAATGCCAACACGCCCATCGACAACCCGGCCGCCACCGCGATCACCCGGATCGGACGCATTCTCGACAACCACGCATCCGACCAGCGGCCGGCCGCGATCCGGCCGAATGCCCCGATGGTCTGGGTGATGGTGACCAGGATGCCCGCCGTGGCCGGCGACCAGTGCCGCGCCACGATCAGCCAGGTCGGCACGAACGTCCAGAGCATCGACTGCGGGATCACCAGCAGCACACTGACCGCGTGCACCCGGGCCAGGAACCAGCCCTGCCGGTAGGGGTTTCGGGTGGATTCCGGTGCGGTGCCGTCGGCTCGGCGGAGCGGTGGTGGATCGGCGATTCCCAGCAGGCATGCGAGCAGCCCGATGAGCGTGACGGCGACCGGAACCACCAGGGCCGCAGCGATTCCGTGCCGTTCGGCGAGTACCGGCATGGTCAGCGCACATACGGCGATGCCCAACGGCTGGGCCATCTGCCGCACGCCCATCGCCGTGCCGCGTTGCTGCGGTGGGAACCACCCGACCACGATCCGCCCGGATGCCCCGTTGGCCGCGCCCGACCCGAGTCCGCCCAGGAACAGGCAGGCCGCCAGTACCGAGAACGGTGCCGAGGTGGCGGCGGCGATCGCGGTGGCCACCGCGGCGAGAAGGGTGATCGACAGGGACACCGTCAGGATCAGCCGCTCGCCGTGGCGGTCCAGCAGCGCACCCCAGCCGAGGATCGCCAGCATCAGACCGACGGTCGGAATCGCCGCGAGGACCGATGCCTGCGAGACGGTCATACCCGACGCATGCAGTGCGGGAATGAGATAGGCGACGCCACTGACCACGCAGGTGGTCGTCATCGCGGCGACCAGCGAGCAGACGAGCATCACCCACCTCCGGGTGGTGCCGACGTTCTCGACAGTGCGCATCACACCTCCGCAGGATCGGCGAATCTCAAATATTGAGAATCAGTTTCCACATTCTAGAACCGGATCGTGTCGCGGGACCAACCGACGTCTCGAAGTGTGGACATCTGCGGTGCGATACCCTCGCATCTATGCGCCTAGGTCGAATCGCCAGTCCGGACGGTGTCGCGTTTGTCTCGCTCGACGATTCCCCGGAGGGGATCGTCGCCAAGGAGATCGCCGAGCATCCGTTCGGCACACCGACGTTCACCGGACGTTCGTGGCCGCTGGCCGACGTCCGACTGCTCGCGCCCATCCTGGCCACCAAGGTCATCTGCATCGGCAAGAATTACGCGGCACATGTGGCGGAGATGGGTGGGCAGGCACCCGCATCGCCGGTGATCTTCCTCAAGCCGAACACCTCCATCGTCGGTCCCGAGGTGCCGATCGTGCGGCCGCCGTCGTCGGAGCGGGTCGACTTCGAGGGGGAGTTGGCCGTCGTGATCGGACGGCCCTGCAAGGACGTCAAGGCCGCCGACGCCAAGAGTGCGATCCTGGGATACACGATCGCCAACGATGTCACCGCGCGTGATCAGCAGTCGATCGACGGTCAGTGGACCCGGGCCAAGGGTTATGACACCTTCTGCCCGCTCGGCCCGTGGATCGACACCGACTTCGATCCCGCCGACGCCCAGATCACCACCGAACTCGACGGTGAGGTCCGTCAGCGCAGCCGCACCTCACTGATGTTGCACGACGTGGGGGCGATCATCGAGTGGATCTCCCGGGTGATGACGCTGCTGCCCGGCGACGTCATCCTGACCGGCACACCCGACGGGGTCGGCCCGATGGTGGCCGGACAACGGGTGTCGGTCAGCGTCGAAGGCCTGGGCACCCTGACCAATCCGGTGGTGGACAAGCCGTGACCGCGCCCGCGCAGACCGTGCGCGTCAACGGGATCGACATCGCCTACGAGGTCGCGGGAACCGGTCCACTGGTCGTGATGGTGATGGGCACCGGAAGTCCGGGCCGGGTGTGGAAGGCCAATCAGGAACCGGCGCTGCGCAAGGCCGGCTATCGCGTGGCGCTCTTCGACAACCGGGGTATCGCGCCGTCGTCGGAGTGCGCCGACGGCTTCACCCTCGACGACATGGTCGCCGACACCGCGGCACTGATCGAGCATCTCGGCGGACCGGCGTTCGTCGTCGGGACGTCACTGGGTGCCCGGATCGCCCAGGAACTGGCCCTGGCTCGCCCCGACCTCGTCCGCGGTGCGGTCATGCTCGCCACCTACGGGCGCAATACTCCACTGCAGGAAGCGATTTCGGCGGGGGAGCGCGCGCTCTACGACCGGGGCATCACCCTGCCGCCGGACTACGCGGCCGCGATCACCGCGCACCTCAACCTCTCACCGCACACCCTCGACGACGACCGCGCCGCACGCGACTGGCTCGACATCATCGGGTTCTCCCCGCAGACGGTGACGCCGGGGGTGCGGGCGCAGCTCGAGTTGCACCACGGCGAGCTCAACCGGCTGGCCGCCTACCGCCAGATCTCCCGGCCTGCGCTGGTGGTCGGTTTCGCCGACGACCGCACCCTGCCGGCGAAACTGGCCCGCGAGGTCGCTGAGGCGATCCCCGGCGCCGAGTACGCCGAGGTCGCCCGGGCCGGCCACTTCGGCTATCTCGAGCAACCCACCGAGGTGAACAAGCTCATCGTCGACTTCTGCGACCGCCACCGGGACTGACCTCGGCATCGGCGCATTCGATACGCTGAGCGCCATGGCCAGTACCGATCCAGTCAGCACCGACGCCTTCCGGGTTCGTTTCTGCCCGTCGCCCACGGGTACGCCCCACGTCGGCATGGTGCGCACCGCGTTGTTCAACTTCGCCGCGGCGCGTCACCACAAGGGCACCTTCGTCTTTCGTATCGAGGACACCGACGCCGCACGTGACTCCCAGGAGTCTTACGACGCCATTCTGGAGTCGCTGCGGTGGCTCGGTCTGGACTGGGACGAGGGCCCCGAGGTCGGCGGCCCCTACGGTCCGTACCGCCAATCGCAGCGACGCGACATCCACCTCGACGTGGTGCGTCGCCTCCTGGAATCCGGTGCGGCCTACGAGGCGTACTCCAGCCCCGAGGAGGTCGAGGCCCGCCACCGTGCCGCCGGCCGTGACCCCAAGCTCGGCTACGACAACTTCGATCGGGAACTGACCGACGAGCAGCGCGCCGCCTACCGCGTCGAGGGCCGTAATCCCGTTGTGCGACTTCGCATGCCGGATCGCGACATCGCGTGGGACGATCTGGTGCGCGGCACCACCACCATCAAGGCCGGCACGGTGCCCGACTTCGCGCTCACCCGCGCCAACGGGGATCCGCTCTATACCCTGGTCAATCCCGTCGACGATGCGATGATGAAGATCACCCACGTCCTGCGCGGTGAGGATCTGCTCAGTTCCACGCCGCGTCAGATCGCGCTCTACGAGGCGTTGATGGGTATCGGTGTCGCCGAGCGTGTTCCCGAGTTCGGGCACCTGCCGTTCGTGATGGGGGAGGGCAACAAGAAGCTCTCCAAGCGGGATCCGCAATCCAGCCTGTTCCACCATCGCGATCGCGGCTTCCTGCCCGAGGGCCTGCTCAACTACCTGGCGCTGCTCGGCTGGGGATACTCGCACGAGACCGACGTCTTCACCCTTGAGCAGATGATCGGCGCGTTCGAGGTCGGCGACGTCAACTCCAACCCGGCCCGCTTCGACCAGAAGAAGGCCGACGCGATCAACGCCGAACACATCCGGATGCTCGAACTCGGCGACTTCACCGCACGCCTCAAGAGCTACCTGACCGAGCACGGGCACCTGCCGGCCCGCGTCGATGACGCGGCGTTCGCCGTCGCCGCGGAGCTGGTGCAGACCCGCATCCAGGTCCTCGGCGATGCGTGGGGACTGATCTCGTTCCTCTACGTCGACGAGGCGGACTTCACCATCGACGAGAAGGCCGCGGCCAAGAATCTCGGTGCCGACGCCGTCGAGGTACTCGACGCCACCATCGCGGCGACGGAGTCGTTGGACTCGTGGCAGACGACGGCGCTGCACGATGCCCTCAACGCCGCGCTGATCGACGATCTGGGGCTCAAGCCACGCAAAGCGTTCGGGCCGGTGCGGGTGGCGGTGACGGGCTCCGCGGTGAGTCCGCCGCTGTTCGAGTCGATGGAGTTGCTGGGCCGCGACGTCAGCCTGGCCAGACTGCGAGCGGCTCGCGAACTGGCCGCAAAATAGCCTCTGACCAGCCGATTTGTGGTTGCACGGTAGACCTCTGCTAATCTATCGCAGGTTCTTTTCCGAGAGGAAGAGAGAAAACCTTGGGGTATGGTGTAATTGGCAACACAGCTGATTCTGGTTCAGCCATTCTAGGTTCGAGTCCTGGTACCCCAGCGACCACACAAGGTCCATGGCCCCGTCGTCTAGCGGCCTAGGACGCCGCCCTCTCAAGGCGGTAGCGCGGGTTCGAATCCCGTCGGGGCTACAAGAAGGCCCCCTTCCCGGAACACCGGGGAGGGGGTCTTTTTCTTACGCGATCGCGCATGCGGCGCGCCGATCAGTGGGGACCTGTGGGGTACCGGTCACTGCTGATGTCCGAAGACCTGCCCCCTCGAGTTGCCCGAATGGTTCGTGCTCAAGTGGCGTGAGAAGTATCACTTCGGCCACGACCGTGACGGTCGGCCGGGCCGGCCCCTGGTAAGTCGGTCGGAGAAGAAGTTCTACGACGCCCCCGCGCGAAGAGATTCTCATCGATCTGCAGCGAATCGTCGCCGCCGAGAAGACCTGGCTGCATGGACTCGATCCGGTGCTCCTGCACGAGGACGGCCAGATCACCTGGATTCGGGTCACCGCCGACGAGGTGACCTTCGCCGAGTCATTGCTCTGGCGGCGCGTCGAAGAGATCATCCCCTTTTGCGGTCCCGGTTTCCTGGAGGAGTGAGCGCGGTGTGCTGTGCGAGCAACGCACGGTGAACGGGTTCGGACGCACGGTGAACGGGTTCGGACGCACACTCGACGGGTTCGGACGCACACTCGACGGGTTCGGACGCACACTCGACGGGTTCGGACGCACACTCGACGGGGTCAGAGGTATTCCGCGGTCGACCCCGACGCAGGCATGGCCGGGATACCCAACTTGCGGTGATCCCAGGACCGGGTCCGGTTCGGGATGAAGCGCACCGCCACCCGCTTGTTCATCATCTGCTCCACGAACGGTTTGGACTCCTCGGTGTAGGGCGCGGTGTAGCGCTCCCACACCGAGATCCCGACCTTCAGGCAGGAGTCCGGACCGTCGAGGATCTCCGCGGTGCCCTCGATCGCGATGCCGCGCAACGTGTCGTAAGTGTCGCCGTCCTCGATCATCACCGAGCACGCGGGAGTGCGGCGCAGGTTGACCGCCTTCTGCGACTTGGCCTTGGTCTCGAACCAGATCTCACCGTCGACGACGCCGTACCACATGGCGACCAGATGGATCTGGCCCTGCGGGCCGGTGGTGGCCAAGGTCGCGGTGCGACTGCGGGCGATGAAGTCGGTGATCTCGTCCTCGGACATGACGATCTGCTGTCTCTGATTGGTTCCCATGCCCGATGACGCTAGTGGGTTGAATCCGGGTGTGGTAACCCAGATCACGTTTCTGGCCCGAACTCAGCCCTGGGTGACGAGGCGTTTGTGGATCGCGTCGGCGGCCGCGAGAAGGTCGGCGGCCCACCGGGCGCCGGGTCGGCGGCCCATCCGGTCGATCGGACCCGACACCGAGATCGCCGCGATCACCTCGCCGTCGGCGTCGCGCACCGGGGCCGAGACGCTGGCCACGCCGGCGGCCCGTTCGCCCGCGCTCTGCGCCCACCCGCGCCGCCGGATCTCATGCAGCGCACGGTCGCTGAACACGCTGTCGGCCAACAGCGAACGCTGGGTATGCGGGTCGGCCCAGGCGAGCAAGACCTTCGCCGCCGACCCCGCGCTCATCGGGAACCGGGTACCCACCGGCACGGTGTCGCGCAGCCCGGTCGGCGGTTCCATCGCCGCGATGCAAACGCGTTCGGACCCCTCGCGGCGATAGACCTGCACCGACTCCCCGGTGATCTCGCGTAGGCGTGGCAGCACCATCAGGGATGCCTCGCGGACGAGATCGTGTGCGGAGGAGGCCAGTTCGTTGAGTGCGGGACCTGGGTACCAGCGTCCCGCCGCGTTGCGTGCGAGCAGCCGATGGGCCTCCAGTCCGACCGCGAGACGATGGGCGGTGGCCCGGGGCAGTGCGGTGCGGTCACACAACTCGGTGAGATTGCACGGTGTTTCGGCGATGGCGCGCAGCACGGTCACCGACTTGTCGAGGACTCCGATTCCGCTGGTCGGTTCCGATGCGCTATCCTTTCCCATAGGACGATACTAACTGTCCAAATAGTGAGATGCACGTCGATGGCCGATTCAGCCCGCTTCGGTCGCCGCCCCGACGTGACCGAGATGGATGTGAGTGCAGCCATGACGAACAGCCCGACCGGCGCCGTGCAGCACGGCGCACCGCGCACGCTTGCCGAAAAGGTGTGGGACGACCACGTTGTCGTTCGCGGGAACGGCGAGCAACCCGACCTCATCTACATCGACCTGCACCTCGTCCACGAGGTGACCAGTCCGCAGGCCTTCGACGGTCTGCGCCTCGCCGGGCGTCCGGTGCGGCGCCGCGACCTGACGATCGCCACCGAGGACCACAACGTCCCGACCATCAAGACCGACCTGATCGCCGATCCGGTCTCGCGCACCCAGGTGGAGACCCTTCGCCGCAACTGCGAGGAATTCGGCATCCGGCTGCATCCGATGGGCGATGCCGAGCAGGGGATCGTGCACGTGGTCGGCCCGCAACTGGGGCTGACGCAACCGGGAATGACGGTGGTGTGTGGCGATTCCCACACCTCCACGCACGGTGCGTTCGGGGCGCTGGCGATGGGCATCGGCACCTCCGAGGTCGAGCATGTGCTCGCCACGCAGACGCTGTCGCTGCGTCCGTTCCGGACGATGGCGATCACCGTCGACGGTGAGTTGCCCCCCGGCGTCACGAGCAAGGACCTGATCCTCGCGGTCATCGCCGAGATCGGAACCGGTGGCGGGCAGGGTTATGTGCTCGAGTACCGCGGCCCGGCCATCGAGAAGCTGTCGATGGAGGCCCGAATGACCATCTGCAACATGTCGATCGAGGCGGGTGCGCGCGCCGGCATGATCGCGCCCGACGCGATCACCTATGACTTCCTCAAGGGACGTCCGAACGCCCCGCAGGGCGACGACTGGGATGCCGCAGTGGCCTACTGGGATTCGCTGCGCACCGACGACGGGGCGCAGTTCGACGCCGAGGTGCACATCGACGCCACACGGTTGTCGCCCTTCGTCACCTGGGGCACCAACCCCGGGCAGGGCGCGCCGCTCGGCTCGGTGGTGCCCGATCCGGCCGACTTCGGCGACGAGAACGCCGCCACCGCCGCGGCGAAGGCCTTGCAGTACATGGATCTGGCACCCGGAACCCCGCTGCGCGAGGTTGCCGTCGACACCGTCTTCGTCGGATCGTGCACCAACGGCCGCATCGAGGACCTGCGTGCGGTCGCCGAGATCCTCAAGGGCCGCAAGATCGCCGACGGTATGCGGATGCTCGTCGTCCCGGGTTCGATGCGGGTGCGGGCGCAGGCCGACGACGAAGGGCTCGGCGACATCTTCACCGCGGCGGGAGCCGAATGGCGGCAGGCGGGATGCTCGATGTGCCTGGGAATGAACCCCGATCAGCTCGCTCCCGGTGAGCGCTGCGCCTCGACGTCGAACCGGAATTTCGAAGGCCGACAGGGCAAGGGCGGTCGGACGCACCTGGTCTCGCCGGCCGTGGCGGCCGCGACCGCCGTCCGCGGAACCCTGTCCTCCCCGGCCGACCTTTAGCGGGCCGAAGCTCCGGATTCGTTCAGGCGCTTCTCAACTCCAGATCAACCCTGCCTCAGGCATACCTCACCTCACAGAGCGGAGCCACCCTCATGGAACCCTTCATCTCCCACACCGGGATCGGGGTGCCGTTGCGCCGCAGCAACGTCGACACCGATCAGATCATCCCTGCCGTCTACCTCAAGCGGGTGACGCGAACGGGTTTCGAGGACGGACTCTTCGCCGGATGGCGTAGCGACCCGGACTTCATCCTCAACGCCGAGCCCTGGAGCCACGGCTCGGTTCTGGTGGCCGGACCGGACTTCGGAACCGGATCGTCGCGCGAGCATGCCGTCTGGGCACTGTCCGACTTCGGTTTTCGGGTCGTCATCTCGTCCCGGTTCGCCGACATCTTCCGCGGCAACGCCGGCAAGGCCGGCCTGGTCGCCGCGCAGGTCGAGCAACCCGACGTCGAGCTGCTGTGGAAGCGACTCGAGGAGCAGCCGGGCCTGGAATTGACGGTGAGCCTTCCGGAGCGGACCGTGACCGCCGGAGACCTCGTGGTGCCGTTGACAATTGACGACTACACCCGCTGGCGTCTGATGGAGGGTCTCGACGACATCGGACTGACATTGCGGCAGGTAGAAGCCATTTCCGAGTACGAAAGCGGCCGTCCGCCTTTCAAGCCGGTGACCATGTAGAGTTCACTGATCCGCCCGCGGCACAACCCCGCGACGCGATCGACGGAACGTGGTTGCGCACCTCACATTTTCGCAACACGGCCCGTCGATTGGCGTGGAAGATGGACGTTTTCGTCTTCGACGTTTACCGTGTGGGGTTAGCTGGCCTCAACCGATCGGTCAGAACAGCTTGCGGAGGTATTCCCATGAACAAGGCAGAGCTCATTGATGAGCTGACCAAGAAGCTCGACGCGGATCGCAAGACTGCGACCGAAGCCGTCGAGCTCGTCGTCGACACCATCGTCCGCGCGGTCAACCGCGGCGAGAGTGTCACCATCACCGGATTCGGTGTCTTCGAGAAGCGTCGCCGCGCACCGCGCGTCGCCCGTAACCCACGCACTGGCGAGACCGTGAAGGTGCGCGCCACTTCGGTTCCGGCGTTCCGCCCGGGCGCGCAGTTCAAGGCCGTCGTCGCCGGCAAGCAGAAGCTGTCGGCCTCGGGCCCCGCGGTGAAGCGTGGCGCCGGTGCCGCCGCCCCGGCCAAGAAGACCGCGGCGAAGAAGACCACCACGGCCGCCAAGAAGGCCCCGGCCAAGAAGGCCCCGGCGAAGAAGGCCCCGGCCAAGACCACCGCGGCCAAGAAGGCCCCGGCGAAGAAGGCTCCCGCCAAGACCACCGCGGCCAAGAAGGCCCCGGCGAAGAAGGCCCCGGCCAAGACCACCGCGGCCAAGAAGGCCCCGGCAAAGAAGGCTCCCGCCAAGAAGACTGCGGCCAAGAAGGCTCCCGCCAAGAAGACCACGCGCCGCTGACGTTCGCGTCGGCGACTCGACACACCGCACAACTCACCCCTGACGCCCTTCCCTCGTCAGGGGTGAGTTGCTGTGTGGAGACGGCACTTCCGGCGGCGGAGCGGCACGCGGGCGGTCGATGCCGGCCGATGCCCCGGACGACTCAGCCGGTCTGCAGTGGAAGCGGACTGTCGACGTGGTCGGCGGCCACCAGCCGACCGTCGTCGAAGGACAGCACCCACACGCTGCCCTTGCGGTTGCGCGCCGGCGGCAGTTCGACGTTGTCGAGCCCGGCCCACCACGCGAGGAGTGGCTCAATCACCTTGCCCTGACTGCACACTGCCCGCACCTGGCCCGGACCCGACGTGGTGGCGAGTTCGCGGAACCGACGGCGGGTCGATTCCGGATCGGCGGCGTAGGCCTCCTCGGACAGGGCCGGCTCGTCGACGATCGGCAGCCCGGTCGCGCTGCTCGTGGGTTCGAGGGTCTGCACGCACCGCACCCGGTCGGCGCTGTGGAGTTCGGTGACGCCGTATGCATTCAGCAGCGGCGCCAGTGCCGCGGCCTGCGCGCGGCCCAGTGTGTCCAGCGGGCGTAGCCGATCGTCTCCGCGGTACTTCGACCGGCGGCCTGCGCGGGCATGCCGGATGATCACGAAGGTCGTCAGATCCACCGGCAGGCGGACGAACTCGCGGAGCACCTTTCGGTCGAGTCGGTAGCTGAGCAGGTGATCCGCCTGATCCACCGGCAACCACTCGATGGCATCCACCTCGTGGTTGGGCTCGAATCGACCGCTTGTCGACTCCGCCGACCAGTAGCGGACGTGCTTGCGCCCGTTGGGGAGATCGTAGGACACCGTGGACAACAGGCGCCCCAACCGGGTGTGGTGACCGGTCTCTTCGGCGATCTCGCGCACCGCGGTGTCGATCAGGGTCTCGCCGTCATCCGTCTTGCCCTTGGGGAGCGTCCAGTCGTCGTAGCGCGGGCGGTGGACCAGCCCGATCTCCACGGACTCACCGCTGTGGCGCCACAACACACCGCCCGCCGCCCAGATCGTCTTGGCGCCCGGGGACGATCCGGACGTGCGTTCCCGGCCTGGGGATGATCCCTGTGACTTTGACATCGCCGCAGATACTAGTACGCGCGGGTTATCGGCAGGTGTCGGCAGGCGGCACGATGCGCCCGCACCCGGGCGTACTCACGCACCCTGATCCCGGCGGTGATTGCGCCGCATCATCTGTCGCTGGTGATCGCGGACCTCCTCGCCGGCCGCCGGCGACGCCACCCAGCTGCCGTCGGAGTGCAGCACCCAGCAGCGGGTTCGGGGATCGAGGGCAGAGGAGAAGATGTCGTTGAGTTCTCCGGTCAGCCGTTCGTCACGCACCTGCACCATCACCTCGATCCGTCGATCGAGGTTGCGGTGCATCATGTCTGCGCTGCCGATCCAGTACTCGTCGGCGGCACCGAAGTGCAGGATGCGGGAGTGCTCGAGGAACTGGCCCAGGATCGAGCGCACCGTGATGTTGTCGCTGACGCCCGGCATGGCGGGTCGCAACGCGCAGATCCCGCGGACCACGATCTCGACGGGCACCCCGTTCTGCGACGCCCGATACAGCGCGTCGATCACCTGCTCGTCGACAAGCGCGTTGGCCTTCAAACGAATTCGGGCACGCTCGTTGCCCTCGTGAAAGGCGGTGATCTCCCGGTTGATACGTTCGATGATGCCCGAGCGAATCCCGTTCGGGGCCACCAGGATGTTGCGGTACTCCTTCTTCCGCGAGTATCCGGTGAGCGTGTTGAACAGGTCGGTCAGGTCCGCGCCGATGTCCGGTGCGGCGGTGAGCAGACCCACATCTTCGTAGAGCCGCGCGGTCTTCGGGTTGTAGTTTCC
The DNA here is from genome assembly GCF_053587995.1 of Gordonia sp. NPDC003504. Classification (NCBI taxonomy): domain Bacteria; kingdom Bacillati; phylum Actinomycetota; class Actinomycetes; order Mycobacteriales; family Gordoniaceae; genus Gordonia; species Gordonia sp. NPDC003504. The sequence goes on along the minus strand of NZ_JBSFPC010000008.1, from coordinate 231,335 downwards.
GGTGCCGATGTGGCAGTACCGCTTGATCGTCGAGCCCTCGCGACGGACCACCAGACATGTCTTGCAGTGCGTCTTGAGGCCCACCAGGCCGTAGACCACGTGCACGCCGGCCTGTTCGAGTTGCCGGGCCCACTTGATGTTGGCCTGCTCGTCGAAACGCGCCTTGATCTCCACGAGGGTGACCACCTGCTTGCCGGCCTCGGCGGCGTCGATCAACGCGTTGACGATCGGCGAATCGCCGGAGGTGCGATACAGCGTCTGCTTGATCGCGAGGACCTGCGGGTCGGCGGCGGCCTGCTCGATGAACCGCTGCACGCTCGTGGAGAACGAGTCGTAGGGGTGATGGACGAGGACGTCACCCTCGCGCAGTGTGGAGAACACACTCTTGGGGGTTTCCCGTTCGCCGAAGGCCGGATGCGTTCCGGGGACGAAGGGCCGGTCCTTGAGGTGGGGTCGGTCGAGCGCATACACCTCGAACAATGCCGACAGATCCAACAATCCGGGTACCTGGATGACGTCGGCCGGGTTGACGTCGAGTTCACGCAGCAACAATTCGAGCATGTGCTCGCTCATGTCGTCGGCCACCTCGAGACGGACCGGTGACCCGAACCGTCGTCGGGCGAGTTCTCGTTCGAGTGCCTGCAGGAGGTCCTCGTCGCGATCCTCCTCCACCTCGAAATCGGCGTTGCGGGTGATCCGGAAGACGTGGTGATCGACGATCTGCATCTCGGGGAACAGATGCTTGAGGTTGGCCGCGATCAGGTTCTCCATCGGCAGGAGCACCGCGGGATGATGTCCGCGCCCGTCGGTCTCGGCCGAGCCCGGCGCGAGTTGGTCGACACGCACGAACCGATTGACGTTGTCGGGCACCTTGACTCGCGCGAAGTGCTCGCCGCCCTCGTGTGCATCCTTGACAGTGACCGCCAGGTTCAGCGACAACCCCGAGATGTAGGGGAAAGGGTGGGCGGGGTCGACGGCCAGCGGGGTCAGGACGGGGAACACCTGCTCGTGGAAGTATTCGACCATCCGCGTCTGCTGATCGTCATCGAGTTCGGCCCAGGTGACCACATGAATTCCGTTGGCCACCAAGGAGGGCCGCACGGAGTCGAGGAAGACGCGGGCATGCCGGTCGGCCAGCGTCTGGGTGCGGCCGGCGATGCGCAGCAGCTGCTCGCGCGGCGACAGGCCGTCGGCGGAGCGGACCGACAGGCCCGTCTCGTCACGCCGTTTGAGGCCGGCGACCCGCACCATGAAGAACTCGTCGAGGTTCGAGGCGAAGATTGCCAGGAACTTGGCCCGCTCGAGCAGGGGAAGGGAGGTGTCCTCGGCGAGTGCCAACACCCGCGAATTGAAGTCCAGCCAACTCAATTCCCGGTTCAGGTACCGGTCTTCGGGCAGATCGGCCGATTCTTCCGGCGTCAACGTCGCTGCGGGTGGGGCGCCGGGGATCGCCGTCACGGTCTGCGTCCCGGTGTCGTCTGCTGGGGTCACCGGTCAATAATGACCCATCATCGGATGGTTGCGCAGCCGCACCTGTCACCTACGGCGCTTCACCCGCGTCCGCCGGCATCGTGGGACGGGTCGATCCCCAGTGCCGCCCGCGTGTGCCGCCCGAGTCCCAGTGCCCAGGCGCGACGCAGATCCGCGGCGGTGTCGACGTCTGTGCGCAGGTCCGCCCAGCGGCTCCGGGTGGCGTCGAGATCGACGGCCCCGTCGGCGCGGTGCGCGGCCGCCGAGTCGATTCCGAAGCGCGGCAGCATGTTCAGTTCGACCGGGCGCAACAGCATCGCGGTGCCATCGCCGGCGGCGTCGGTGACCAGCGCCTGCGGCAGGGCATCGGCGGCGTCGATGACCTGCCGGATGCTGTGGGCGTCGGCCGCCGGCAGGTCCGCCTGCACCAACAGCACCCGTGGGCACTCGGGTCGGTGTCGGCGGATCCAGTCGATGCCCTCGGCGTAGGCGTGGTTGAGCGAGGGATCGGTGCGCGGAATCTCCCGGACCGCGTGGGCGCCGGCGGCGGTGACCTCGCCCAGCACCGCGGCATCCGGGCTCACCACCACGATCGGGTCCAGACCGGCGAGATGAACGGCGGTCATGGTGTCCAGGAGCATCGCCAGCACCAGGGCACGGTGATCCACCGGTCCTCGCCCGATGCCGGCGATCGGCAGCGACGCCGCGAGCCGGGTCTTGGCGGCGTCGAGGTTCTTGACCACCAACACCGCCCCGACCCCGCCGCCAAGGGCATGCGCGGGCGCACCGTCGCCACGCACCACACCATCGGGTCTCACGTCACCATGATGGACGACGGGCGACGAGCCCGACGATCGGGTGCGGGCAACCCCGGCCGGGGCCCGGATCGGGATTCGACGGAAAGTTCACGACGCGGCGGCGGCGGGACACTAGGGTGAGAGTGACGTTCGGTGAGCAGCGAAGGATGTGACACGTGCGCGCGGTGGTGATGGGTGCCGGTTCCTGGGGTACGGCGGCGGCGAAGGTCCTCGTCGACGCCGGCACCGAGACGACGATCTGGGCACGGCGGGCCGAACTGGCCGACACGATCAACGCCGAGCACACCAATCCCGATTACCTCCCCGGCATCTCCCTGCCCGAGCAACTGCGCGCGTCCAGCGTCATCGCCGAGGTGTTGCCCGACGCCGACATCGTCGTCTGCGCGGTGCCCTCACAGTCGCTGCGGGACAATCTGAGCGACTGGACCCCGCATCTGCGATCGGATGCCACCATGGTGTCTCTGGCGAAGGGTATCGAGACCCACACGTTGATGCGGATGAGCGAGGTCATCGCGGAGGTCACCGGATTCGGGCAGGCCCAGATCGCGGTGCTCACCGGGCCCAATCTGGCGCGGGAGATCGCCGAGGGGCAGCCGGCGGCGACGGTGATCGGGTGCGTCGACGAGGCGCGTGCCACCACCCTCCAATCCGCCTTCGCCACCGGGTATTTCCGTCCGTACACCAACACCGACGTCGTCGGCTGTGAGATCGGCGGGGCCGCCAAGAACGTCATCGCGTTGGCGTGCGGGATGGCCAGCGGTGTCGGTTTCGGTCAGAACACCCTGGCCACCATCATCACCCGCGGGCTGGCGGAGGTCATCCGGCTCGGTGCGGCGCTCGGTGCCGAGATCGAGACTCTCGCCGGGTTGGCCGGAATCGGTGACCTGGTGGCGACGTGCTCGTCGCCGTTGTCGCGCAACCGGACCTTCGGTGCCCGCCTCGGTGAGGGGGCGACGATGGAGGAGGCCCAGGAGGCCACCCACGGTCAGGTCGCCGAGGGCGTGAAGTCGTGTACGTCGGTGCGTGCCCTCGCCGAGAAGCATGGAGTGTCGATGCCGCTGACCGATGCGGTGCACGGGGTGTGTCACTCTGGGGTGTCGGTGGCCGACGCGGTGGCGTCACTGTTGGGGCGCACCACCAAACCCGAGGTGTATCGGGACTGACCCTCGTGCCACTGACCCCGTCAGTGCCCTGTCGGCGTCAGCCGAAATCGAGTGCCCTGTCGGCGTCAGCCGAAATCGAGTGGGCCCGACGGCAACACCTTGCCGATCGCCGCGGACACATCGGTGATCGAGGCGTTGCCGCCGGTGACCGGCACCCACAGGGCCACGTAGGGACGATGGTCGACACACACGTAGGCCTGCCCCCGTCCGTCGATGGTGTCGGTGATGAACCACTGGACGCCGTTGACCGTCTGCAGGCGGCTCGACGGGGCCAGTTCGCCGGGACGATCGACCCCGCAACGCACCGTCACCGGGTCACCGTCGTCGGTGCCGGACCAGGTCGCGGTGTCGCCGTCGACCGACTTCGATCCGAAGCCCTCGAAGGCGTTGGGCAGGGCGGCAAGCAGTTTCGCGCAATCAGCGCTCACCGCCGACTCGGCGGAGGCGTAGGAGGCGATGGGTGTGTCGCTCGACTGGGCCGACTTCATCGCCGCGAACGTGATGAATCCGACGATGACCATCACCGGGACGGCGACGAGGGTGGCGATCAGTGCCGGACTCAAGCGGGGACCGGACCCGGTGTCGGGAGAACTCACCAGCCCACCCTAGGTCATGTCCCCGTACACGCTGTTCGGTCCGGATCGACCGGGATCTGCGTCGCGCCGCCGGGGTTGCTGGGCCTCGTGGCGCTCAGTGGCCGGTGGTCACCACCGGGCAGGTCAGGGTTCGGGTGATGCCGTCGACCTTCTGGATCTGGGGGACCACGTCGTTGCTCAGGTGCGCGGCGTCGGCAGCATCCACACGGACGATCACGTCGTAAGGTCCGCTGACCTCCTCGGACGAGGCGACCCCCGAGATCTCTGCGATGGTCGCTGCGGCCAGTGCCGCCCGTCCGACCTCGGTCTGGATCAGTATGTATGCCTGAACCACGGCCATCCTCTCGATGTCTGCCACGTCGCGGGAATCGGGCTGATGACCCCGCCGCGGTGCGGTGGCGATCGGGGGAGACAGACCCGCGGACCACTACACTGCTGGCACACATTGTCGCTGACAACCTCGCGGGAGGCGAGTCGGCAGCAGAATCGAAGGGGCTCATCGTGCCGTCCGACGCCGTCCGCGACCCCGATGGGTCCGGACCCGACCGCACCAAGACGCTGGCTGAGGTCGGTGAGCGCGCGATCATCGCGATGTTCACCACAGCGGCCGCCGACGGTGGACCGGACATCGTGATCGGTTCGGGCGACGACGCCGCCGTCCTCGATGTGGGACCGACTGTGATCAGCACCGACACGGTGGTGCAGGGGCGCCATTTTCGGCTCGAGTGGTCCACTCCGGCCCAGATCGGCGCGCGCGCGGTGGTGCAGAGTGCCGCCGACATTGCCGCAATGGGTGGTCGCACCGTCGGCGTCGTCGTCTCGCTGGCCTGTCCGGCGGATACCGGGGTGGGGTGGTTACTCGATCTCAACGGCGGGATCGTCGACGCCGCCCACGCGCTCGGCGCGCGTGTGCTGGGCGGTGATCTGGTCGGCGCCGACGAGATCGTGGTGGGTATCACGTCGGTGGGGGCACTCGACGGACTGGCGCCGGTCACGCTGTCGGGGGCCCGCGCCGGGGATGTGCTGGCCGTCAGTGGGCCGTTGGGTGCAGCAGCCGCGGGTCTGGCGGTGATCGGTCGGTCCGGGGTGGCCCCGATGGCCCGCTGGCGCCGTGACGCCGATGCCCGGGCCGCGGTTGTCGAGGCATTCCTGGTTCCCGCGCCCGATCTCGGTGAAGGAGTCCGTGCGGCGCGGGCCGGTGCGCACGCGATGACCGACATCTCTGACGGCCTCGTCGAAGAACTGGTGACGATGTCGGTGTCGTCGGGGGTGGCTCTCGCGATCCGCAGTGAACTCATTCCGCGGCTGCCGGAGGTGACCGACGTGGCCGCGCTGCTCGGCGCCGACGCCGACGAGTGGGTGCTCACCGGAGGGGAGGACCACCAGTTGCTGGCGGCGCTGCCGCCCGCGGCGGTGCCGTCCGGGTGGGTGGTGATCGGCGAGGTGGCGCCGGGGCCCGCGTCGGTCACCGTCGACGGTCGACGGGCCGACACGATGCACGGCTGGCAGGCGTTTCGCTGACCTCACCCCGGGTGGGTGGGCCAGGTCCCGATCGCCGGGTGATTAGATCCTCGGTATGGCGATTTACGCACTCGATGACCGAGTACCCGATCTGGGTGAAGATGTCTACGTCCACCCCGACGCGACCGTCATCGGTGCGGTGACATTGGCCGACGGGGTGTCGGTGTGGCCGGGCGCGGTGCTGCGCGGCGACTACGGCACGATCACCATCGGGCGGCGCACCAACATCCAGGACGGCACCGTCATCCATTGCACACCGGTCGACCCGACGGTGATCGGTGCGGGATGTGTGGTCGGCCACAATGCGCATATCGAGGGCGCCACGATCGGTGATCACTGCCTGATCGCGTCGGGATCGGTGGTGCTCAACGGATCCCGTATCGGGGAGGGTTCCATCGTCGGCGCCGGAGCGGTGGTGCCGTTCAACGCCGAGATCGGCGAACACTGCATGGCACTGGGTGTTCCGGCGCGGGTGCGGGAGGGATACCGGGTTCCGGTCGGGCACATCGACCTGAACGTGGACATGTACTTCCACAACGCGACGCATTACCGGACCGCGCTGCGGAGGATCGACTGACGATGGCGCCCAAGTCCCTTGCCGAACTGATCGACCCGGGTTGGGCCCGGGCGCTGGAACCGGTGGCAGATGTGATCACCGCGATGGGACAGTTCCTGCGCGACGAGAATGCGGCGGGCCGTGGCTATCTGCCCGCCGGGCAGAATGTGTTGCGCGCCTTCACCCAGCCCTTCGACGAGGTCAAGGTTCTCATCGTCGGGCAGGATCCGTACCCCACACCCGGACATGCGGTGGGGTTGAGTTTCTCTGTGGCGCCTGATGTTTCGCCGATTCCGCGGTCACTGGCCAACATCTACACCGAGTACTGCGAGGACCTCGGGTACCCGCGTCCGGCTACCGGCGACCTCACACCGTGGTCCCGGGCGGGAGTGTTGCTGCTCAATCGCGTCCTCACCGTCGCCCCTGGGCAGCCGGCATCGCATCGGCGCAAGGGCTGGGAGGCGGTCACCGAATGCGCGATCAAGGCGCTGGTGGATCGTGACGAGCCCCTCGTCGCGATTCTGTGGGGTCGCGATGCGGCCGATCTGGCGCAGTGGATGCCGGACGTCCCCACGATCATCTCCGCGCACCCGTCGCCGCTGTCGGCGAGCCGCGGATTCTTCGGATCACGGCCGTTCAGCCGCGCCAACGACGAACTCGCCGACCTCGGCGGCGAACCCGTCGACTGGCGGCTGCCCTAACCGGCGTCGTCCGCCCGGGGCCGGTGGTTCAGCGGATGAATCTGCGCGTGTTCGGATCGGTACGGGCCTGCCATCCGACGCGTTCGAGTTCGGGTACCTCGCCGGTGGTTTCGGGATATCCGAGGCAGAGGTAGGCGGTGAATCGCCACGAGTCGGGCACCTCCAACGTCGCGGTCGCGGCGTCGGCGTCGAGGATCGACACCCAGCCCAGGCCGATCCCACGGGCCCGCGCGGCGAGCCATAGTGTCTGGATCGCCGCGACGGAGGAGTAGGCGAGTGTCTCCGGCATCGTGGCGCGGCCGAGACCATGCCCCTGAAGGCAGGTCTCGTCGGTGAACACCGCGAGGTGCACGGGCGCCTCGTCGAGCCCGGCGAGTTTGAGGTCGGCGTAGGAGCGGGCCCGGTCCCCGTGGTAGCCGGCGAGGGCGTCGGCGTTGGCCGCGACGAAGTTCGCGCGGATCTGCGCACGGGCCGACGCCGAGGAGACCTCGACCCATCGCCAGGGTTGCGAATTGCCCACCGACGGAGCGAGTTCGGCGCGCTCGAGAATCGACTCGACCAGTTGTGGGTCGAGTGGGTCGATCCGGAAACGACGGACGTCGCGACGCAACCGGAGCAGCACGTCGAGCTCGGCGAGGAAGTCGGGTCCGAAGCCGGTCTCGGCGTCAGTGTCCGCGTGCGGCACCGAAATCCGGACGTCGCTTCCCGAGGAAGGCATCGACACCCTCGGTGCCCTCCGGTTCGCCGCTGCGCGCCGAGATCGACGCCGCCTCGGCCGCAAGATGTTCGGCGAGGGAATCGGTCGTCGACGCGGTCAGCAGTCGACGGGTGGCCGACAGTGCGGAGCGGGGGCCGGCGGCGAGTTTCTCGGCGACGGCCGCGGCCTCGGCGGCCACCTCGGTGTCGTCGACGATGCGGGAGAGGATCCCGATCGCGAGGGCTTCCTCGGCGTCGATCACGCGGTCGCTCAGGATGATGTCGCGTGCGCGCGCCAGACCGACGACGCGGGGCAGCATCCACGACATCCCACCGTCCGGGGTCAGCCCGATACCCGGATAGGCCGGCCGGAGTTTGGTGCCGGCACCGCCGATGGCGATGTCGGCATGCAGGACGATGCTCATACCCGCGCCGGCCGCCCAGCCGCTGACCGCGGCGACCACCGGGCGGTCGGCGGCGGCGAGCGCCAGGACGAAGGCGTGGAAATTGTCGGCGAGATCCCGCAGGTAGGTCGGGCGGTGCGCGGCCGCGGCGAAGGCACGGACATTACCGCCGGCACAGAAGTTCGCGCCGGTTCCGCGCAACAGGATCGCACCGACCTCACGTTCGCCGCGGGCCACCTCGTGCAGGGCGGCGGTGCCGTCGGCCAGGGCACGGTCATCGAGGGAGGTTCCGGCGGCCGGACTCGACATGGCGATCGTCAGGACCGATCCCGTCTGGGTCACGGGTGAGGTGGTCGGGGTGTCGACGGAAGGGGTGTCGACGGAGGGGGTGTCGACGGTTGCTGCGGTATCGGTGATCCCTGTCATACGGTCACCTTATCCTCGGCATGCAAAAGACCCGACCCCGGGCCGAGCGTTTGCTCGGTGGGTCGGGTCTGCTCGACGACATCAGCTGGTCCGAGGACCACCGATGATCAGACGAGGGTGGTCTTTCCGGCCTTCAGGCAGGAGGTGCACACGTTCTTGCGCTTCCGGTTGCCCGGGGCGACCTCGACGCGGACCGACTGAATGTTCGGGTTCCAGCGACGGTTGGTGCGGCGGTGCGAGTGCGAAACGGACTTGCCGAAGCCCGGACCCTTGCCGCAGACGTCACAGACGGCAGCCATATCGAACTCCTCGAGGGTAAATGGATGGTGTTCTCTTCTCGGCCCGCCGTCGGAATGGGAAGCGATCGGCGCGTGCCCGAAGGGCATCAACCGAAACGACCACCACGACTCGCGGCAAGGCAACCCTGCAAGGATAGCGGGAGGGCGGCGCCCCGACCAAATCCGGCCCGCGCAGCGCGAGGTGATCGGGCGGCCGTCGCGGGGTCGTCGGAGTCCACGAGTAATCTTGACCACAGTTCTTCGGACGTGGCGGCGGGTGGGGAGGTCCGCCTCATCTGCAGGGTATCGAGGAGGTGGATGTGGCGGCGTTCGACGGTGGTCTGACGCACACGATGAGTCCGCAGTTGTTGCGTGACTGGGCACAGGCCTGCGCCGACGGCCTCGAGGCCGTGCGCGGCGAGATCAACGACCTCAACGTGTTTCCCATCCCGGACTCCGACACCGGCAGCAACATGGCCTTCACCATGGCCGCCGCGGCTGCGGCCGTCGCCGACCTTCCCGCCGATGCCGCCCTCTCGGTGGTCGCGCGGTCCCTCGCCGACGCGGCGGTCGCCGCTGCGCGAGGCAACTCGGGAATCATTCTCTCCCAGGTCCTCGTCGGTGTGGCCGACGCTGTCGAACTCGCCGCGCCCGGTGAGTTGAGCCTGTCGTACCTTGCGAGCGCGGGCCTGCGGCTGGCCGGTCTGGCCGCACGTCGTGCGGTCAGCGAACCCCGCGAGGGCACCGTCCTGACCGTCATCCGGGTGGCGGCGGAGACCGCGAGCCGCCATGCCGACGACGCGCCTGCCGACCTCGTACGCGCGGTCGCCGACGAGTGCGCCCTGGCCCTCGACGAGACCACCGCCCAGCTTCCCGAGTTGGCCTCGGCCGGCGTCGTCGACGCCGGTGCCCGCGGCTTCCTCGTCATCCTCGACGCGATGGTGCTCGTGGTCACCGGGGTGGCGGCACGCCGACGGCGGTACCGCGGCTCTCTGATGGGTGGCGGCCTGCCCGGCCACCCGGATCAGGACACGTGCACCGGAGCCTCGGAGATGGATTTCGAGGTGATGTACCTGCTCGACCGCGCGGCGAGCGAGTCCATCGGGGTGCTGCGCGCCGAACTCGACGAGATCGGTGACGCGGTGGTCATCGTCGGCGACAGTTCCGGCGGCGACGGGGAACGGTTCTCGGTGCACGTGCACACCTGCGAACCGGGGCGCGCGGTGGAGGCTGGGCTCGCCGCGGGCGCCCTGTCGGAGATCCGGATCAGTTGTTTCGCGCTCGACGCCATCCGCTCCCAGATCGACACCGCCGAACCGCCGCCGCGGCACAAGCGGGCCATCGTGACCATCGTCAAGGGCGAGGGCGCGGCGTCGTTGTTCGCCGACGCCGGCGCCGCGGTGATCCGCGCCGACGACGGCGTCACCGCCGAGGAATTGACCCGCGCCATCCGCGCCACCGACGCCGCACACGTGGTGGTGATGGCCAACGGGTCGATGACCAGTCAGGACCTGGTGTCGGTGGCCGCCGAGGTCCGATCGAGCCAGCGTTCGGTGGTGTCGCTGCCGACCTCGTCGATGGCGCAGTGCCTGGCGGCGCTGGCCGTCCACGACCCGAGCGAATCGGCCGACGCCGACGCCTACGCGATGGCCGAGGCCGCCGCGGGAGCCCGTTGGGGTTCGCTGCGTCGCGCCGAGGTCAGGATGATGACGTTGGCCGGCACCTGTGAGGTCGGGGATGTCCTGGGACTCATCGGTTCCGACGTGCTGGTGATCGCAGCCGATCAGACCGGGGCGGCGACGGCCCTGATCGATCTGATGCTCGCCACCGGTGGTGAGCTGGTCACCGCCCTCGTCGGTGCCGACGTCGATCCGGGCGTCGTCGAGGCGCTCGATGCGCACCTCCGGCGTAACTTTGCCGGCGTCGAACTCGCCACCTACGACACCGGTCAATCCGACGATCTCATCCAGATCGGGATCGAATAGTGCTGGATCTGTCGGATCCGCTCGACGGCATCTTCGGGCCCACGACGCTGGCCGGCCTCGAGTCCATCGGGGTGACCACCGTCGGGGCGCTGGTGCGGTACGCCCCGCGCCGGTGGGTGCGGCGCGGGCAGGTGTCCCAAGCGCAGGATATCGAAGCGGGGGAATGGCTCTCGATCGTCGGGGAGGTCGTCAGTTCCGCCACGAAGCGGATGACGACCCGTCGCGGCAGCTTCCTGAAGGTGGTCGTGAAGGACGACCGGCAGGTGTACGAGGCCACGTTCTTCAACGCTGCGGCCATCGGTCGCATCATGGTTCCCGGAACCCGGGTGATGCTCGCCGGAACCGTGAAGTTCTTTCGCGGGCAACCACAGTTGACACATCCGCAGTGGCTGTTGCTACCCGCGGACGACGATCCCGACGGCAAGGTCAGGGGCTCGGCGATGCTGACCGAGTTGTGGGACTTCGAGCGGGACCGTCTCGGCGACGATGGCGGGGCACCCAACCCGGCGACGATCTTCGAGCGGCCGATCATGCCGATGTACCCGGCCACCAGCAAGATCCAGAGCTGGGAGATCTGGACGGCGGTGCGGCAGGTGCTGGATATGCTGGGGCCGCTGCCGGAGGCCCTCGACGAGAGCGAGCGGCGCCGGCGTGACCTGATGACGACCGACGAGGCGATCCGCACGGTGCATCTGCCCGATCGGATGTCGGAGGTCGACGCGGCGCAGGACCGACTCAAGTTCGACGAGGCCCTGGCGATCCAGCTGGTGCTCGCGCAGCGTCGGCTGGTGGGCCGCGACGCCGCGGCGCCGGCCTGCCCGCATGTCGACGGCGGTCTCGAAGATCGCCTGCGGCAACGGCTTCCGTTCACCCTGACGCGTGGTCAGGTGACGGTGTCGGAGGACATCGACGTCGACATCGCGCGTACCGAACCGATGAACCGCCTGCTCCAGGGGGAGGTCGGATCGGGTAAGACGCTGGTGGCGCTGCTCGCGATGCTGCGGGTGATCGATTCGGGCCATCAGTGCGTGCTGATGGCTCCCACCGAAGTCCTTGCCGGACAGCACTTTCGGTCGATCACCGCGATGCTCGGCGATCTCGGATACGGGGAGCGGATCGATGCGGCCGAGGGTGCCACCGCCGTGGCGCTGGTCACCGGGTCGATGAAGACCAAGGAGAAACGGCAGACGCTGCTCGATGTGGTGACCGGGAAGGTCGGCATCATCATCGGCACACACGCACTACTCGAGGAGAACGTCACCTTCTTCGATCTCGGACTGGTCATCGTCGACGAGCAGCATCGTTTCGGTGTCGAACAACGGGATACGTTGCGCGGCAGGGGTCGTGACGGTGCTGTTCCGCATCTGCTGGTGATGACCGCGACACCGATTCCCCGGACCGTCGCGATGACCGCGTTCGGTGATCTCGACACCTCGGTGCTCGCCGAGTTGCCGGCCGGTAGGCAACCGATCACCAGCACCGTGGTACCCGCGGACAAACCGGCATGGGTGGCCCGGGCATGGGAGCGGGTCGGCGAGGAGGTCGCCGCCGGGCGCCAGGTGTATGTGGTGTGTTCGCGGATCGGTGAGGATCCCGACGCGCCGGCCGCACCGAAGAAGAAGGCCGCCGCGGCCCCGGACGACGACACCATCTCGGTTGTCGAACAGTACGAGGAACTCCTCGCCGGGCCCCTCGGCACACACCGTATCGGGCTGCTGCACGGACGGATGGCGTCGGAGGACAAGGCCGCCGTCATGGATGCGTTCTCGCGCGGCGAGATCGACATCCTGGTGTCGACGACGGTGATCGAGGTCGGCGTCGACGTCCCGAACGCGACGACGATTGTCATCATGGACGCCGAGCGGTTCGGCGTCAGCCAGCTACATCAACTCCGTGGCCGCGTCGGCCGCGGGGGACTACCGGGCCTGTGCCTGTTGATGACCGGGATTCATCCCCAATCGCCGACCATGCAACGGTTACAGGCCGTCGCCGCGACCAATGATGGATTCGAACTGGCCAAGATCGACCTGATGCATCGAAAGGAGGGTGATGTCCTTGGCTCGCTGCAGTCCGGCGCCAAGACGTCACTGCACTTCCTGTCGCTGCTGGAGGACGGCGACGTCCTCGCCGACGCACGTGCCCTCGCGCAGCAGGTGGTCGCGGAGGATCTCACGCTGCGTCACCACCGCGAGATGGCTGCGCTGGTCAGTTCGATCCTGGTGGCGGACAAGATCGACTACCTGGACAAGTCGTAGTGGGCTGAGCACCCCGCAGATCAGCTGGCCGATTCGGCGCTGGGCCGTTCTGATCGCGGTGGTGGGCACCACGGTCGCCGTCGCGGTGACGGTGAACCTCGACCGACCACCCGCCGACGACGGACTCCGCGCGGCCGCCCACCACGCGCTCACCGTCCTTGCCGGTGTGCCGATTCTTGCGCAGCGACCCTCCCGCGACGACTATCAACGCACCGCCTTCGGGACCGCGTGGAGTGATGCGGTGTCGGTGACCGGCGGCGGCAACGGTTGCGACACACGAAACGACATCCTGTCGCGGGACCTGGCCGAGCAGACCACCGGCGCGGTGCGCAGCTGCCCGACGGCGGTGCTCGCCGGCGAGTTCCGTAGCCCCTACACCGGCGATCACGTCACCTTCCGGCGCGACCGCGCCGCCGGCGCGGTGCAGATCGATCACATTGTCCCGCTGGCATATTCCTGGGACATGGGGGCGTGGTCATGGCCGGCGCGACGCCGCGCGGACTTCGCCAACGACCCGGCGAACCTGGTGGCGGTGGATGCCGCATCCAACCAGGACAAGAGCGATTCCGAACCCGCCCGCTGGATGCCCGAGCTCTCGGGATTCCGGTGTCGGTACTCGGTCCAGTTCGTCGAGGTGTCCGCCGGATACGGGTTGTCGCTGGATGCGGGCTCGGTGCGGGTGCTGCGCGATGCACTCGAGGACTGCTGAGAACCCATCGGCTGAGCACCCATCGGCGCAAAACGTCGTCGCCGACGGCGATGATCTGGTCCCATCGAGATCATGGGATGGAACCTCTCCACGGGATGGACCTTCCGCCGTCTGACCCGAGCCGACTTCGTCCTGCTCGGCGAATGGCTGGCCGATCCCGAGGTGGCGCGCTGGTGGTGCCACGACAGTGATCCCGCGGCCGTCGAACGTGACTTCGGTGCCGGCGTCGACGGTGACGAACCCGGCGAGAATCTTATCGCCGAGATCGACGGGCGGGCAGCGGGTCTCGTGCAACGCAGTCGTGTCGGCGACTATTCGGAGGACGAGGCGCATTTCCGTCGGTTGCTCCCCGACCTCCCGGTGGGCGCTCGCACCCTCGACTATCTCGTCGGTGCGCCGGCCGACCGCGGTCACGGCGTCGGTGCTGCGATGATCGATGCCGCCGCCTGTGACGCCTTCGACAGATACCCGGACACACCGTGCGTCGTCGTCGCCGTCGTGGCCGCGAATCGTCGGTCGTGGCGGGCCTGTGAGCGGGCCGGGTTCCGGATCGTCGCGACCGGAGACATCCCGCCGGACAACCCGATCGACGATCCGCGTCACCACATCCTGCGGCGCGATCGCGGCGATCACGCCGAGCCGGACTCCTGTTTCAGGAATCCCGTTGAGCCACACACATGTTGACCTCGAGCCATGGCCGGCGCGGCCACCTCGGTGCGCCGGCCACGACGGGGGCTGTCAGTTCGGGGGCATCAGCACGGTGTCGACCAGATACACCGTGGCATTCGCGGTCTTCACCCCACCACACACGACCGAGGAGGAGTCGTTGACCTTGATGTCGTCACCCGAACCGGTGACGGTGACCTCCTGACCCTCCAGGGTCTTGTGGGTACCGTCGATCTCCGACGGCGGAACCTGGCCGGACACAACGTGATACGTCAGGATCTTGGTCAACATCGCCGAGTCCGTCTTGAGGCTGTCGACCGTGGCGGCGGGCAGCTTGGCGAACGCGTCATCGGTCGGCGCGAAGACCGTGTACTGCCCGTTGTTGAGGGTGTCGACCAGGTTGACCTGAGGATTCAACTCGCCGGAGATGGCCTGTGTCAGGGTTTTCAGCATCGGATTGGCGGCTGCCGCGGTCGCCAGCGGGGCCGTCGCCATCCCGTCCACCGACGCCGGACCGGTCGGGTTGGCAGCCGCGTAAGCGGCACAACCACTTCCGACAAGATCCGCAGCGGGTGCGGCGCTGCTCATCGCCGAGCCCGACATCGGCATCGATGACATGGGCATCGACGACATCCCCGTCATCGATGACATGTCGCCGGTCGACGACGATGAATCGGAATCGCTGGAACAGCCTGCGACGAGCCCGGCGCCGAGCACGAGAGTCGCTGCGGCCATGGTGATCCGGGTGGATGGTGTGAAACGCATGGGGAATTCCCGTCTGTGGACGTGAGGGTCGGCCTGTTGGCCGGTCTCACAGGGTGATTCGGGCGGCGGCGTCGGGCGGATGGGTCACCGACGAGAATCGCCCGAAATCGACGCCCGGGTCGCCGGCCCGGCGCCCGACCCATCCGAGCCGTGTCGGCAGTCGAATGCCCGGGCATGACCCGACAAGTCGATGTGCACGGCACGCAGCACGACCGGCCGCCGGCCGGACAGGTGAGCCGGCCACGCGCCGCGGTGGCCGGTGTCCTGGCGGTGGGCGCGGGGCTGGCGGTCGGGGATCTGCTCGCGGCCCTGGTCGCGCCGCGGGCCGCACCGATCAGCGTGGTGGGGGCGCTGCTGGTCGACCACGCACCCGCGTTCGCCCGCGAGTGGGCCATCGACACGTTCGGGGTGCACGACAAGATCGCGCTGCTGATCGGTGTCGGTGCGGCCGTCGTCGTGCTGTCCGCCGTCGCCGGTCTGGTGTACCCCCGCGCTCCGGTCGTGGCGGTGGGGTTGGTGGTGGCCTTCACCGCGGTCGGAGTGACCGCCGGAGTACTGCGTCCCGCCGGCACCTGGCTTTATGTGCTGCCGCCGCTGATCTCGGGGGTGGTCTGTGCGGTGGTCCTGGTGCTGTTCGGCCGGTCGGCGATCCGGTCTGCGCGGGGTGCGGCCGGGCACGACACCGGTGATGACACCTGTGGCGGGCATCCGAGGATTGCCGCCGGATGGTCGCGGCGCCGATTCCTCGGCGTGGCGGTGGTACTGGCCGGGGCCATCGCGGCAACCGAGTATGCGGTGCGCGCGATCTCGGCTGCCGGTGGCGCGATGGCCGAACGGATGAGACTACGACTGCCCGGCGCAGCCGACCCGGCGCCGCCGATCGGAGACGGCGTCGACATCGGTGTGCCGGGCACCACCCCTTTCCTCACATCGGCCGCGGACTTCTACCGCATCGACACCGCGCTCGCGGTGCCGTCGCTGACCACCGACGAGTGGTCGCTGCGGATTCACGGCATGGTCGACGAGGAGGTGACACTGACGTGGGAGGACCTCACCGCACTACCGGCGATGGAGCGAATCGTGACCCTGACGTGTGTCTCCAACGAGGTCGGCGGAGACCTGGCGGGTAACGGTCGCTGGCTGGGGTACGCGATGCGGCCGCTGCTGGAGCGGGCCGGGATCCACCCGGACGCCGACATGCTGTTGTCGACGAGCGTGGACGGGTGGACGGGCGGCACCCCGCTGTCGGCGGTCCGTGACGGTCGTGACGCGATGCTGGCGATCGGACTCAACGGTGAGCCGTTGCCGTTGGAACACGGCTATCCGGTGCGGCAGGTGATTCCCGGCCTCTACGGCTATGTCTCGGCATGCAAGTGGGTGGTCGACTGGGAGATCACGCGCTTCGATCAGGCGCAGGCCTACTGGACGCGACGCGGGTGGGGCGTGCGGGCGCCGATCAAGACCGCCTCCCGCATCGACCGGCCGGCCCCGCTGGCGGTCCTGCCGCCCGGCCCGGTGGTTGTCGCCGGTACCGCGTGGGCACAGCATCGCGGGGTGCGTCGGGTCGAGGTCCGCGTCGACGGCGGACCGTGGCAGACGGCGACGCTCGCCCGCGAGTACTCCACCGACACGTGGCGGCAATGGTCCTGGGAGTGGGACGCCGCACCGGGACTGCACACCGTCGAATGCCGGGCCACCGACGCCACCGGTGCCACTCAACCGGAGGATCGGGTGCCGCCCATCCCCGACGGCGCCACCGGATGGCACAGCCGGGTCTTCCGGGTGCAGGACTGACCCGATCGCGTCGGTGTGGACACCGGAATGTGGGAGTCGGGGTCGTCGTTGGGTGAGGGGCACACCGCACGTAGTCTGGTGGTCGACATAGTCCGCGCCCGACCGTGCGAGATCCCCCGGGAGGAACCGATGAGCGCACCCGCCGTGAGCCCCGCCGACACCGACGTCGAGCAGGAGGTCACCGCGCTGGCCAAGGCCGCCAAGTCCGCGTCACGATCGCTGGGCCGGCTGACCACGATCGCCAAGAACGAGGCGTTGATCGCCGCTGCCGATGCGATCGAGGCGGCCACCGAGTCGATCGTCGCCGCCAACGCCGACGATCTCGAGCGCGGGCAGGAATCCGGTATGGAGGACAGTCTCCTGGACCGGCTGCGCCTGACGCCCGAACGCGTCGCGGGCATCGCCGGTGGACTGCGGCAGGTGGCGGCTCTACCGGATCCGATCGGTGAGGTGATCGCCGGCAAGACCCTTCCCAACGGGCTGCGGTTGCGTCAGGAACGCGTGCCGCTCGGTGTGGTCGGCATCGTCTACGAAGCGCGGCCCAACGTCACCGTCGACGCCTTCGGCATTGCCTTCAAATCCGGCAACGCGGTGCTGCTGCGCGGATCGTCGTCGGCGGCGTCGTCGAACGCCGAACTGGTGCGCATCCTGCGGGAGGTGTTGCGCGACAACGGGGTGACCCCGGATGCGGTGGCGTTGCTGCCCAGCGAGGATCGGTCCAGCGTCACCGCACTGATCCGCGCCCGCGGGCTCGTCGACGTGGTGATCCCGCGCGGCGGTGCGGGCCTGATCCAGGCGGTGGTGGCGGGTGCCACGGTGCCCACGATCGAGACCGGCACCGGCAACTGCCACGTATACGTTCACGCCCTCGCCGACGTCGACGTCGCGACACGCATCGTCCTCAACGCCAAGACGCGGCGGCCGAGTGTCTGCAATGCCGCCGAGACCGTGCTCATCGACAAGACGATCGCGGCCGAGGCGATGCCGAAGATCACCCAGGCCCTGCGGTCGCAGGGGGTGGTGATCCACGGCGACGAGTCGGACATGGAACCCGCCGACGACACCGACTGGGCGGAGGAGTACCTGTCCCTGGATATCGCGATGAAGGTCGTCGACGACATCGACGCCGCGATCAGTCACATCGACACCTACGGCACCGGACACACCGAGGCGATCATCACCACGGATCTGGCTGCGGCACAAGAGTTCACCGACCGGGTGGATGCGGCTGCGGTGATGGTCAACGCGTCGACCGCGTTCACCGACGGTGAGCAGTTCGGCTTCGGCGCCGAGATCGGGATCTCTACGCAGAAGCTGCATGCCCGGGGTCCGATGGGTCTGCCGGAACTGACCTCCACCAAGTGGGTCGTGTGGGGCGACGGCCACATCCGGCCGGCGTGAGGGGAGTCGACGTCATGACTGCCACCGAATCGTCTGTGCAGCCGTCGTTTTCCGGTGTGCCCGATGTGGCCGCCCGGCTGCGCGACACCGGCTATCTCGCCGACGACGCGACGGCCACCGCCACCTTCCTGGCCGACCGGCTGGGCAAGCCGCTGCTGGTGGAGGGGCCTGCCGGCGTCGGCAAGACCGAACTCGCCCGCGCCATCGCGGCGGCGACCGACGCCGAGTTGGTGCGCCTGCAGTGCTACGAGGGCATCGACGAGGCCCGCGCGCTCTACGAGTGGAATCACGCCAAGCAGATCCTGCACATCCAGGCCACCGGCACCCGTGACTGGGCCGAGGCGAAGACCGACATCTTCTCCGAGGAGTTCCTGTTGCCGCGGCCGTTGCTGACCGCGATCTCGCGGCCGGGGGCGACGGTGCTGTTGATCGACGAGATCGACAAGGCCGACGTGGACATGGAGGGTCTGCTGCTGGAGGTGCTGAGCGATTTCGCCGTCACGATCCCGGAGATGGGGACGGTGGTCGCGGCGCGACGTCCGGTGGTGTTGCTGACCTCCAATGCCACCCGTGAGTTGTCGGAGGCGCTCAAACGTCGCTGCCTGTATCTCTACATCGATTTCCCGGATGCCAAGCGGGAGAAGGAAATTCTCGCGTCCCGGGTGCCCGCGCTGTCGGATTCGCTGGCGGCGGAACTGGTGCGCGTCGTCGGCGTGCTGCGCACCCTCGACATCCGCAAGAAGCCGTCGGTCGCCGAGACCATCGATTGGGCGAACACGCTGCTGGCCCTCGGTGTCGGTGACGGCGTCGAGGGCGCCCCGTCCGTGCGGGGTCTGGACAATGGACTGATCGCGCGGACCCTGGGCGTGGTGCTCAAGCATCGGCCGGATCTGACGACGGCGATCAAAGAACTCAAACTGGGGTGACACCTCGGGATCGGAGGCGGTGATGGGTTCCGAGGTGCAGACCGCGCCGTTCATCGCGCATCTGACGGGCTTCGTGGACGAGTTGCGTCGCCGCGGGATGGTGGTGGGTCCGTCGAATCTGATCGATGCGGCGCGCGCGGTGGAGGTGCTCGATTTGCTCGACCGCACCAGTCTGCGCGAGGGCCTGGCCGCCACCCTGCTCGACGATCATCTGCATCGTCCGGCCTTCGATCGGCTCTTCGATCTGTGGTTCCCCGCCGCTCCGGGTGCGCGGACCGTCGTCGACGAGTTACCGACCACCGAGGAGGGTGAGGTCGACATCGCGGCCACGCGGGACGCGTTGGCGGCGTTGCTCGCCGATCCGGAGGCCGACTCAGACGGCCGTCTCGATGCGATGGTCGCCGAGATCGTCGAGCAGCTCGGGCGGTACGAATCGGTTCGGGGCCAAGCATATTCGGCCTATCAGGCGTTGTCGTCCATCGATCCGCAGACCCTGATCGCGCGGATCGCGGCGGCCATGGCCGGTGGGGCCCCGGCCGATCTCGAGGTCGGTACCGAACCGATGTTCCGTCGCGCCGCGCGGGACCGGGCGGCTGCGGTGCGGGCGGCGATCGAGCGGGAGACGCAGCGTCGGATGGCCGGCCGCAACGGCCGCGAGCGGGTCGGGCAGTACGCGGTGCCGTCGTTGCCGGAGAACATCACCTTCCTCACCGCGGGTGCCAAGGAGCAGGCGCAGTTGCGTCGGACGATCGATCCGCTGGCGCGGTTGTTGGCGTCTCGTCTGGAGATCCGCCGCCGACGCGCCCATCGGGGTGCGGTGGATGTGCGGTCGACGTTGCGTGCGTCGATGTCGACCGGGGGCGTGCCGATCGACCTGCGGCACCGTAAACCGCGTCCCGGTAAGCCCGAACTGATCGTGATCTGTGACGTATCGGGGTCAGTGGCGGGGTTCTCGCAGTTCACCCTCAACCTCGTGTATGCGCTGCGTCAGCAGTTCTCCAAGGTGCGGGTGTTCGCCTTCATCGACACCGTCGACGAGGTGACCGATCTCTTCGACCCGCGCAACGACGCCGATGTCGGCTTCGGTGGTGACGCGAAGGCGGCGATGCACCGGATGATCTCGACCGCCCGGTTGATCACCCGCGACGGCCACTCCGACTACGGGAACATGCTGCGCGGGTTCGTCGAGGAGTACGCGGATTCGTTGACCCATCGTGGCGCGTTGCTGATCCTCGGTGACGCCCGCACCAACTTCGGGTTCGCGCGGGTGGAGTTGCTGGCACAGTTGGTGGAGCGGGCCCGGCATGCGTACTGGCTCAACCCGGAGGAGGGTCGGGACTGGGGTACCGGTGACTCCGCCGCCGATGAGTATTCCGAGGTCATCGACATGTTCGAGTGCCGCAACGCCATGCAGTTGGCGAAGGTGATCGGCGAGTTGCTGCCGGTATGAGCGCCGTGATCGGCGGCTCGAACCGCCCGACCGGCTAGACTGACCCTTCATGTCCTCCGACCGCCCGCAGGTGCGCCGTCGTATCGGTGTGATGGGTGGGACGTTCGATCCCATCCACAACGGTCACCTGGTGGCCGCGAGCGAGGTGGCGCACCGGTTCTCGCTGCATGAGGTGATCTTCGTGCCGACGGGGCGGCCGTGGCAGAAGTTGGCCGACGCCGGGAGCGGAGCGAGCGGGTCGAGTGAGGCCGACGCCGGGAGCGGAGCGAGCGGGTCGAGTGTGGCCGACGCCGGGAGCGGAGCGAGCGGGGCCGATGGGTCTGATGGCGCTGCGACGGCGTCCGGCGAGGATGATCACAGCCGGTCGGTGAGTCCGGCCGAGGATCGGTATCTCATGACGGTGATCGCCACGGCGTCGAATCCGCGGTTCTCGGTGAGTCGTGTGGACATCGATCGTGAGGGTTTCACCTACACGGTCGACACGTTGCGTGATCTGCGGGCGATTCTCCCCGATGCCGAGTTGTACTTCATCACCGGTGCGGATGCGTTGGAGTCGATTCTGGGCTGGCAGAACTGGGAAGAATTGTTCGAGCTCGCGAACTTCGTGGGTGTGTCCCGCCCCGGATATGAGCTCAACGCCAGCCATCTGGCCCAGCATCTGCAGAAGTTGCCGCCGGATACCCTGCAGATGCTGGAGATCCCGGCCCTGGCCATCTCGTCGACGGAGTGCCGTGAGCGGGCGGCGCAAGGCCGCCCGGTGTGGTACCTGGTGCCCGATGGTGTGGTGCAATACATCGCGAAACGTCGGTTGTACCGTCCGCTCCGGAATAACTCGCCGAGAGTGTCGGCGCCGTGACGGAAGTATCGGTCGTCGGGTGTTCGGCGCCGACGGCAGTGGAGTGCAACGCAGTGAAAGGACTTGTGTGACTGCATCACCGGAGGCACTGGCGATGGCGCGGGTGGCCGCGTTGGCCGCCGAGGACAAACTCGGCCATGACGTGTCGGTCATCGATGTGTCCGAGCAACTCGTCATCACCGATCTGTTCGTGATCGCATCCGCCGACAATGAGCGGCAGGTCAATGCGATCACCGATGAGGTCGAGGACAAGATGCGCGAGGCCGGGTATCAACCGGTGCGCCGCGAGGGTACCCGCGAAGGTCGTTGGGCGCTTTTGGATTACATCGATGTGGTGGTCCACATCCAGCACAGCGACGAGCGTGCGTTCTATGCGCTCGAGGCGTTGTGGAAGGACTGTCCGACGGTCGAGATCACCGCTGAGTCCGATCCCGAGGTGTCCGAAACCGAGGCGTCCGATACCGAGGCGTCCGAAACCGAGGCGTCCGAAACCGAGATCGGTTCCGGGCAGTGAGCGGCGATCCCGACCAGGGGGATACCTCGGTCGAACGGCTCACGCCGGTGGTGCGTCGGTTGATTCTGTTGCGGCACGGTCAGACCGGGTACAACGCGACGAGCCGGATGCAGGGACAGTTGGACACCGATTTGTCCGAACTCGGTGTGCAGCAGGCGAAAACGGTCGCCTCGGCTCTGGCCGAGAAGAATCCGATTAGCATCCGGTCGTCGGATCTGCGTCGTGCCCGTGACACGGCGGAGGCGTTGGCGCGGGCGACCGGGCTGGACGTGAGCACCGACGAGCGGTTGCGGGAAACCCATCTCGGTGACTGGCAGGGCATGACGCATCTGGAGGTCGATGCGGCGATGCCGGGTGCGCGTGCGGTGTGGCGTGATGATGCGACGTGGCGTCCGCCGGGTGGTGAGAGTCGTGTCGACGTGGCGGCCAGGTCGGTGCCGGTGGTGACCGAACTGGTTGCGGAGGCACAGGATTGGGGTACCGGCGAGTCGGGTGAGGGTCCGGTGGTGCTGGTCGCCCACGGTGGGATCATCGCGGCGTTGACGGCGGCGCTGCTGGATCTGCCGGTGGCGCGGTGGCCGGTGCTCGGCGGCCTCGCCAACACGAGCTGGGTGCAGCTGTCGGGTCACGGGCCGGCGGGTGAACCGCCGAAGTGGCGTCTGGACGTCTGGAATGCCTCGGCCGAGGTGGCCGATTCGGCGATCCAGTGACGGCGATTCAGTGACATCGGCGTCGACGGGGGAGCGGCGAACGGATCCGGTCGCGGAGCCCGGGCTGCTGGTGCTGTCAGATTCCTTGGCGTACTACGGTCCCCGGGGTGGGTTGCCCGCCGACGACGAGCGTATCTGGCCGTCGATCGTGGGACGAGAGCTCCACTTGCACACTCGCCTGTTCGGGCGGGTCGGCTGGACCAGTCGTGACATCTGGTGGGCTTTGACGCAGGACCCGAACATCTGGGCGGCGGTCCCGAGCGCCCGTCTGGTGATCCTGGCCGTGGGTGGCATGGACAGTCTGCCGTCGCCGCTGCCGACTGCGCTGCGTGAGCAGATCCGCTATGTGCGCCCGGCACGTTTGCGGCAGGTGGTGCGTGACGGCTATCAGTGGGTGCAACCGCGGGCGTCGCGCGCGGGGTGGCCGATGGCGTTGCCGCCGCGGGTCACCGTCGAGTACCTCGAGAAGACGCGCGCGGCACTGTCCCACCTGCGGCCCGACCTGCCCATCGTCGTATGTCTGCCGTCGACGCATCACAGTCCGTACTACGGGCATGTGCATTCCGGTCGCATCCCGACGACCGCGGCGATGCGACGGTGGGCTCGTGAGCATGCCCTGCCGATCGTCGATCTCCATCCGATCACCCGTGATGCCTTCGCCGATCCGGCGGCCGAGATGAATCCGGACGGCATCCATTGGGGGTTCGACTGTCATCGTCAGATCGCCGACGCCGTCGCCGCGGTCGCGGAGGCCGCCCTCCGCCGGTGAGGCGGTTTGGCGTCCTGACCCGGGGCGCCGCCGGTGATCTGCACCGTCGTCGGCGGGTGTGGATGCACCGGCTAACGTAGACGAGTGCCTGTCGTTGTCGTCACAGATTCCTCGTCGCGGATCCCGCAAGCGGTGGCCGATCACTACCGGATCTCGGTGGTGCCGTTGCATCTGGCGCTCGACGGCGACGATTTCCGGGAGGGCGTCGACGACATCCCCGACGACCTGATCACCCGTGCCGGGGTGACCACCTCGGGTGCCAATCCGCAGGAGTTGACCGAGGCTTTCGGCCGGGCGGTGGACGCCGGCGCAGGTGACGGTGTGGTGGCGGTGATGATGTCGCGGCGCTTGTCCGGCACCTGGAGCGCGGCGCGGTTGGCGGCCGAGGAGTATCCCGGGCAGATCCGGGTGGTGGATTCACGTGCGGTCGGGCTGGGACTGGGTTTCGCCGCCATCGGGGCCGCCCAGGGGGCTGCGGCCGGTGACGATCGCGACCGGGTGTACGAGGCCGCGATCCGGCAGGCGTCGGTGACGGAGTCGATGATCTGTGTGCAGAATCTCGACAATCTGCGCAACAGCGGACGGATCAGCGCGGCCAGCAAACTGCTGGGGTCGGCCCTGTCGATCAAACCGATCCTGGCGATCGACGACGGCTTGCTGGTCCTGCGGGAGAGGCAGCGTACCTTCTCGAAGGCGATGTCGCGGATGGTCGACGCCGCCGTCGAGTTCGCCGACGGCCGCCCGATGACCCTCGGTATCCAGCACTGTCAGGCCCCCGACCTCGCGGCCGAGGTCGCCGAGACGCTGCGCGGTCGACTCCGCGGGGTGACATCTCAGCTGACCGTCGATCTGGGACCGATCCTCGGCAGCCACATCGGGCCGGGCGCGGTCGGGGTGGTGCTGACCAGCCATCTCGACCCGATCGTGGGCGCCGACGACCTGTCCTGACACCGACGGCACCGCGTTGCGCGACGAGCGACTGTCCACAATCGGGCCTGCGTCCACAGGATCGGGCGGGCCGGGCGGAATCCGCACGATCGGGGCGAGGGTGATCTCCTACCGTCGTCGCCATGAGCGATTCGGCACAGATCCCTCGATCGGGCGGCGATGGCGGTCACCGCAACCCTCGACGCCGATCCGCGCTGGATCGATTGGCCGCGGTCCCCGCCCGGCAGGTGGTCGGCCGCGCAGCGGCGGGAGGTGACGGCCCTGATCCGGGCGATGCGGATTCCCCCGTGCCGGACTATCGTGCACCGGACCACGGCGAGCCCGACCATGTGCCTCCAGAGTACGTGCCTCCAGAGTATGTTCCTCCAGAATATGTTGCGCCCGAACATGATTCCACCGAGGAAGATGTGGATGGTGACGCGGGGCCTGGCCCGGGCGGTGATGGCGACGGGTGGCCCGTGGTGGCGACGCCGGCCTGGCTGACCCCGGCCGGCGGATCGCCTCGTTCGTCGTCGCCGTTGTCGTCGTCGCCCGGTCCGACCGGTTTCGGGATCGGTGACCTCGATGATCCCGACGGGCGGGACGACGATGACGAGCCGGACGGCGATCCGCCGGCGCGGCGGTTCGCGGTGGCGCCCCCGGCGGCCATCGCCATCATTCTGATCGGCATCATCGCCTGTGCCGCAGCAGGATTCGGACTTCTTCGGACATCGGAAGCGGCCCCGGCCGTGGACTTCCCGGCACCGGGGGCGAGTTCACCGCCGGCACCGGCGCCGGCGTCACCGGGCGCCTCGGCATCCTCGGAGGTGGTGGCACCGCCGACGCCGACGGCCACCCTGGTGGTCAGCGTCGTCGGGCTCGTCCACCGTCCGGGACTGGTGACGCTGCGCTCCTCGGCCCGGGTGGCCGATGCGATCGCGGCCGCGGGCGGTGCGCGCGCGGGTGCCGACACCGTGTCGCTCAATCTGGCGCAGGTGCTGCGGGACGGCGATCAGGTGCTGGTCGGGTATGCCGGGCCGGAAGGTCGGATGACGATGCGCAGTGCTGTCGTGTCGGGCGCGGGAACCGCTTCGAGCGCAACGGATTCCGGGACCGCATCAAGCGGGGCACCGGGCTCCGGCGCGGGTGGGTCGGGTGCGACGGCGTCCGGTGGTGGGCTGGTCAATCTGAACACGGCGTCGGAAACCGAATTGGATGCGTTGCCGGGTGTCGGGCCGGTGACCGCCAAGGCGATCATCGAGTGGCGCAGCCGCAGTGGGGGATTCTCTTCGGTGGATCAGCTCGGCGAGGTCGACGGAATCGGTCCGGCCCGCCTGGCCAAGCTGCGCGATCTGGTCACCGTGTGAATGCGGGACGCGGATGCGCGGTTGGTGGGGCCCGCGGTGGTGGTCTGGGCGGTGACGGCGCTCTGCCTGTCGTGTTCGCCGGCCGGAGCGATGACGGTGGCCGTGATCGCCGCGGTCGGCGGGGTCGTGATGGCCGGGCTGTGGTGGTCCGGGACCCTGCGGTGGGATCTCGTCGGCCCCGTGGTGATCTGTGCGGGACTGGCGGTGAGCGCCGCGACTGCCATCGCGTTGCGGTTGGAAGTGTCCGATCGTCACCCCGTCACCGACGTGCACGGCAAGACGACGATGGTGATCACGCTGCGTGAGGATCCGACCGCGTTCGGTCCGGCGGCGGCGGGACGGATCCGGGCCCGGGTCGAGATCGAGACCCTGGCCCGTCGGCCGGTCCGGCGGGCGAGTGCCGAACTCACCGGACGAACCGAGGACTGGGTGGGGCTGGTGCCCGGACAGCGGTTGCAGGTGGTGGTCTCGGTGCGTCCACCCCGCCCCGCCACCCTGTCGGTGGCCCGACTTGACGCGGTCGGAGCGCCCCACCTCCTCGGCCGTCCGCCGCCGCTGCAGCGGGCCGCTTCCCACATCAGGAACCGTCTGCAGCAGAGCGCGTCCCGTGCGTTGGCCCCCGACGCGTCGGGACTGTTTCCCGGGCTCGTCCTCGGAGACGAGAGCGCGGTGTCCGAGGATCTGCGGGAGGACTTCCGCGCCGCCGGACTGCTCCATCTCACGGCCGTCTCCGGCGCCAACTTCTCGCTGGTGGTGGGTGTGGTGATCGTGGCCGTGCGGCTCGCGGGTGGTTCGCCCCGGGTGGTCGCCGTCGCGGGGGCGGTGACGATCCTCGGATTCGTGATTCTGGTGCGGCCGTCGCCGAGCGTGCTGCGTGCCGCGATCATGGGCGCCGTCGGCCTGCTGGCGGTGCTGTCGGCGCGGCGCGCGCAGGCGTTGCCGGCGCTCGGTGCCGCGGTGATCGGTGCGGTGTTGTGGTGGCCGGAGTTGTCCAGGGAACCGGGATTCGTGCTGTCGGTGGTGGCGACCGCGGGACTGGTTGTGCTGGCGCCGGGATTGCGCGACGGACTGCGGCGAATTCGGGTTCCGGCCGGGGTGGCGGAGCTGGCGGCGATGGCCATCGCCGCGCAACTCGTGTCCGCGCCGATGATCGCGTATCTGACGGGGACCGTGAGTGTGGTGTCGGTGGTGGCCAATGTGGCGGTGGCGCCGGTGGTGGCGGTGATCGGGCTGGTGGGCACGTCGGCGGCGGTCGTCGGTGCCTTCGGCGTCGACGACGGGCTGCCGATCATGTTCTCGGAGTTCCTGATTCGCACGATGGCACCGGAGATGTGGTGGCTGATCGGCTGCGCGCGTCACCTCGGTGGGCTGCGGTGGGCGGTGTTCGAGGTGCCCGACGGTGCGATGGGCGCGCTGTGGGTCGGGGTGGCCACGGTGGTGGCGGCGGTCCTCATCCGGTTCGGTGCACCGCATGGCGTTGCGGTGGGGCGAGGAGCCCTCGCCCGGTGTCGGCGCGGTCTGGCACGATGGGCGCCGTGACCGAACGTCTGCATCTGCTCACCGGCGACGACGATTTCCTGACCGGCCGCGTCGTCGACGCCGTCGCCGCCGAACGCTCGGCGGCGAGTGGGGTCGACGTGCCCGTGACCCGGGTGCGGGCCGGTGATGTCACCGGTCCCGAGCTGGCCGAACTGCTCAGTCCGTCGTTGTTCGCCGACGAGCGGATCGTGGTGATCGAGTCCGCCGCCGAGGCGGGGAAACAACCGGCCGCGCTGATCGCCGAGACGGCACGCGCTCTGCCCGACGGCATCACCCTGCTGGTGATCCACACCGGCGGCGGCCGGGCCAAAGCGTTGGCCGGCGATCTGCGCAAGGCCGGTGCCGTCGAACACGAATGTGTCGCGCCCCGGTGGCCGTCGGAGCGGATTGCCTTCGTACGCAACGAGTTCCGCACCCTGGGGGTGCGGGTGTCCAACGACGTCGTGGAATTGATCGTCGAGTCGGTGGGGGCTCAGCTTCGAGAACTGGCCGCGGCGTGCAGTCAGTTGGTGGCCGACACCGGCGGCAAGGTCGACGAGGACTCGGTGCGTCTGTACTACCAGGGCCGGCCGGAGGTGACGGGATTCGAGGTGGCCGACAAGGCCGTGGCGGGGGATCGGTCGGGAGCGCTGGAGTCGTTGGCCTGGGCGATGCATCACGGTGTCCCCCGCGTGCTCCTCGCCGATGCGCTCGCCGAGGCCGTGCACGCCATCGCCCGGGTCCGGGCCCTGGGCAACGTCGACGCCTTCGCGGCCGCCGAACTCGGCATGTCACCGAAACGCGTGAAGAACGCCCAGGCGCAGGGCCGGGCGTGGGATTCGGAGTCGATCGCCGCGGCGGTGGTCGTGGTGGCCGGCCTCAACGGGGATGTGAAGGGTCAGGCTGCCGACGCGGACTTCGCACTGACGGACGCCGTGGCGCGGGTGGCCTCGCTGCGTCCGGGTGGCCGGCGCCGCGCCGGCTGAGCGAGGCGAATTCCGGCGCATCGTCGCCCGACCTGCTCCAGTACTCGGCGTCGCGTCGACATGTCGTGGCGCCACCACGCACTCCACCCCGGTGACCGCGTGGGAGTCACCGGGGTGGAAGGTGCGTGTCAACGTCCCGGCGCTGCCGCTCGGTTGGGGCGCGCTGCGGGCCGTTGTCGGCTCAGTCGAGGATCAGAGCTTGTTGAGAGCCAGCGCCATCGCCGACTTCTTGTTGGCGGCCTGGTTGGCGTGGATGACGCCCTTGCCGGCAGCCTTGTCCAGCTTGCGGCTGGTGCTGGCGAGGAGCTCGCCGGCCTTGTCCTTGTCGCCGGCGTCGACGGCCTCGCGGAATCCGCGGATGGCGGTACGCAGCGACGAGCGCACCGACTGGTTGCGCTGACGGCGGACCTCGTTGGTCCGGTTACGCTTGATCTGCGACTTGATGTTTGCCACGCGTGTCTACCTCGTCTGTTCGTTCGGTGTTGTTGGTCGTTCGGTGTCTGGTCTTCGTCGGCGGGTTCCGGAGTTGCGCTCGCGCGCCGCGTCCGGGTCCAGCCCCGAGCAGGTCGGATACGGTGGCCAGGGACGGTCCGGATCGACACTGCGACAGCGATCGAGTTTACCAGCCGGAAACCGGCGCACCCAAATCGTCGCGGGAGCACCTCCGGGGCGGTGCACAGTGAACGTAGGGGAATCACCGCTACGGTGACTCCCATCATGTCAGTTGTATACATCCATGTAGGACTTCCCAAGACCGGCACCACCCATGTGCAGAACCGGCTCTGGCGTAACCGTGACCTCGCGCTGCGGGAGTCCGGACTGCTGTATCCGGGCAACTCGATGGCTGATCACTTCCACGCCGCCGTTCATCTGCAGCCCGAGCGGTATCTGGACTGGGTCGATCCGGCGTTCGCCGACGTCTGGCCGACGATGGTCGCTCAGATGAAGGCGTGGCCGGGGTCGTCGTTGATCTCTCACGAGTTGTTTTCGACGGCCAACGAGGCACAGATCGCGACCCTGCTCGACGACGTGTCCTTCGCCGACGAGGTGCACGTGATCGCCACCGTTCGTGACCTCGCCCGCCAGCTTCCGTCGTCGTGGCAGGAGAATGTGAAGAATCAGCGCCGGGCCTCGTTCACCGAGTTCGTCGAGTCGGTGCGTGCGCATTCGCGGCCGGGGCCGGGGCAACCCGCTCCCGCCGACCTGCCCGCCGGTGTGGCGGTCGAGGAGGAACCCTTCTGGGAATTCCAGGACTACGTCGCGATCCTGGCGCGATGGGCCGCGCAGGTCGGCGGCGATCGGGTCCACGTGGTGACGGTGCCACGCACCCGCGGGGTGGCAGGTGACGGCCTGTGGGAGCGATTCCTGGGTGTCCTCGGCGTCGATCCCGACCCGTTGACCGTTGAGGTGGCCGAGCTGAACCTGTCGTTGTCGGCCGCGCAGGCGGATTGCGTCCGCGCGCTCAACCTGCGGCTGCAGCCCGAGGACATCGAGTGGCAGCGCTACGAGAACATCGTCAAGAAGATCGTCGTCGCGCAGATCATGGGCGCTCAACCCCGGGGGCCGGCGCAGGGACTCTCGGCATCGCACCGGGTGTGGGCGGCCAGTCAGGCCCAGGCGATGACCGCGGCGATCACCTCGGCGGGATATCGGGTGGTCGGCAGCATCACCGATCTCGGGGTGAGCCGTGACGTCGACTCGGCGACGCTCGAACCGTCCACCGACGAGGTCCTCGATGTGGCACTGGACACGTTGGCCGAGGTGATCAAGGTCATGCCGATCCCGGTCGAGGCGCGGCGTCTGCGCACGCGGGCGAAGGATGTCGTGCGGCGCTCCCGACGACGCCTGCTCGGCCTGCGTCGGGTTTCGCGGGACGCGTGATGGTGGTGGTGGCCGCGACGCGCGGCCCGACCACCATGCCGAGTCGGGCGATCTGAGGCAACATGTCACCCATGAGCCCTACATCGACTGATTCGTCGGCCAAGAAGGCGCGCAAGACTGCCGCCGGAAAGGCCTCCACCCCGAAGTCCGCGGATGCCAAGTCGGCGTCGAATGGGCGGGGTGGCCGGTCGAAATCGGTCAAGGTATCCGAAAAGCCCACGGCAACAGGGATTTTCGCGGGATATGAGAATGCCAAGTCGTTCGGCCGGGCCTTTGACGAGATGTTCGACGCCGACGGCGAGGTCCGCCCGGCCTACCGCGGCATCTTCAAGGTCATGGCGCAATCCGAACGCGCCGACATCGACGCGCGTATCGACGCGCTCGGACGCGCCTTCATCGATCAGGGTGTCACCTTCTCGCTGTCGGGAAAGGAACGTCCCTTCCCGTTGGACGTTGTGCCACGCGTGATTTCGGCATCGGAGTGGTCCAAACTCGAGGCCGGGATCACCCAGCGGGTGCAGGCACTGGAACTGTTCCTCGACGACATCTACGGAGAGCAGGAGATCCTGCGTGACGGTGTGCTGCCCAAACGTCTGGTGCACTCGTGTGAACATTTCCATCGGCAGGCCGCAAACATCCGTCCGCCCAACGGGGTTCGTATCCACGTCGCCGGCATCGACCTGATCCGCGATGCCAACGGCGACTTCCGGGTGCTGGAGGACAACCTGCGATCGCCCTCGGGCGTGTCCTACGTCATGGAGAACCGGCGCACCATGGCACGGGTTTTCCCCGACCTGTTCTCCTCCCACCGGGTCCGGGCCGTGGCCGACTACCCAGGCCACCTGCTGCGCGCCCTGCGCGCATCGGCGGCCTTCAACGAGGCCGACCCCAACATCGTCGTGCTCACCCCGGGTGTGGCCAACTCCGCCTACTTCGAGCATTCGCTGCTCGCCCGGCTCATGGGCGTCGAGCTCGTCGAAGGCCGAGACCTGTTCTGTCGCGACAACGTGGTCTACATGCGCACCACCGAGGGTGAGCAACGCGTCGACGTCATCTACCGACGCATCGACGACGACTTCCTCGACCCGATGCAGTTCCGTCCGGATTCGATGCTCGGCGTGGCGGGCCTGCTCAACGCCGCACGGGCGGGCAACGTGGTGATCTCCTCGGCGGTCGGCAACGGCGTCGGTGACGACAAACTGATCTACACCTATGTGCCCGAGATCATCGACTACTACCTCGGTGAGAAACCGATCATCTCCAACGTCGACACCCTGCGATGCTGGTTGCCCGAGGAATGCGAGGAGGTCCTCGATCGCATCGACGAACTCGTCGTCAAGCCGGTGGAGGGTTCCGGTGGATACGGGATCGTCTTCGGTCCCGACGCCACCAAGGCCGAACTCGACACCCTGGCGCGCAAGGTCCGCAGCGATCCGCGCGGCTGGATCGCGCAGCCGGTGGTGCAGTTGTCGACGGTGCCGACGAAGGCCGGCGATCAGCTCAGCCCGCGGCACGTGGATCTGCGGCCCTTCGCGGTCAACGACGGCGAGTCGGTGTGGGTGCTGCCCGGCGGGTTGACCCGAGTCGCCCTGCCGGAGGGGTCGCTGGTGGTCAACTCCAGCCAGGGCGGTGGATCGAAGGACACCTGGGTGCTGGCCTCGCGCAGCTCCGAGGGGGAGCGTGAACTCGCCGGGGTGAAGGTGGTCAACAAGAGCGGGGTGGCCGCGGCACGCCCGGCCGAGAGTGCCCCGGATCCGCTGCTCCAGCAGACGCAGCAACAACAGCAGTCGGGGCAGGGTCACCCGCAATCCCAGTCGCAGTCCCAATCCCAATCCCAGTCGCAGAAGCGTTCCCGACAAGGCGGTGATCTCCGATGATGCTCGCGCGTAACGCCGAGTCGCTCTACTGGATCGGACGGTACGTCGAACGAGCCGACGACATGGCCCGCATCCTCGACGTGGCGATTCATCAGCTGCTCGAGGACACCACGGCCGATGTCGACGAACACGTGCGCCGGGTGATCCAGGTCCTCGGTCTCGAGGTTCCCGACATCGACGACGAACTCGACGTGTGGGCGCTGACCGAGCGGGTCGCCTACAACAAGGATGCCGTCGGATCGATCGTCGATCTGATCCGGTCGGCCCGCGAGAATGCCCGCGGCGCCCGGGAGGTCACCTCCAGCGAGATGTGGGAGTGCCTCAACACGACGTACAACGGCCTCGCCGACTCCGAGCGCCGGGCCCGGCGCCTCGGTCCGCACGAGTTCCTCAGCTACGTCAAGAATCGTGCCGCGATGTTCGCCGGCCTGGCGGACGCCACCCTCAGCCACGACGACGGCTACCGATACCTGCTGCTGGGGCGGTCGGTGGAACGGGTCGACATGACGATCCGCATGCTGCTGGCCCGTGCCGGTGACCGGGCCGGTTCGCCCGCGTGGGTCAACGTGCTGGTGTCGGCGGGGGCCCACGACACCTTCCTGCGCA
Organism: Gordonia sp. NPDC003504; assembly: GCF_053587995.1. NCBI lineage: Bacteria > Bacillati > Actinomycetota > Actinomycetes > Mycobacteriales > Gordoniaceae > Gordonia > Gordonia sp. NPDC003504. The sequence goes on along the minus strand of NZ_JBSFPC010000008.1, from coordinate 198,744 downwards.
CCTACCGAGGCGTGCTCAACGCCGAGAACATCGTCGAGTTCATGTTGCTCGATCGCCTGTTCCCGCGGTCGGTGTTCCATGCCCTGTCGGTCGCCGAACACAACCTCGCCGACCTGGAGAAGGGCCCCAGCCGCACCGGCGCCCAGGCCGAGGCGGTGCTCCTGCTGGGTCGGGCACGTAGCTCGCTGGAATTCCTGGAGCCGGGCGATCTGCTCGACGGCCTGCAGGACCGCCTACTCGACCTGCAGGACACCTGCCGAGCGGTCAACGAGGCCGTCACCAACCAGTACTTCCATGTGTCGCCATATGTGTCGTGGGCCGATGCCCGGGTGAGCGACGGCGAAGAGCACGTCATCGAGGAGAGTGAACTGTGAGCTGGCGACTGAGGGTCGTGCATTCGACGGGCTTCGCCTACAAGAGCCCGGTGACCTCGTCGTACAACGAGGCCCGGTTGACTCCGCGCAGCGACAACCGGCAGAACGTCATCGTCAACCGCGTCGAGACGGTGCCCGCCACCCGCTCCTACCGATACACCGACTACTGGGGGTCGGCGGTCACCGCCTTCGACCTGCACGCCCCGCACGAGGAACTCGAGGTGTCGGGGATGTCGGTGGTGGAGACCGAGGCCGGCGAACGCCCCGACGACGACCGCAAACGCGATTGGGAGGGCATCCGCAACGCGGAGGTCGAGGACCGCTACGACGAGATGCTGTCCAACACCGCCTATGTGCCACGCAACCGGTCGTTGGTGGCTACCGCCCGGCGCCTGACCAAGGGGCTGGATCCGGAGGAGGCGGTGGAGACGATCTGCCGGTACGTCCATCAGGAGATGGAGTACGTTCCGGGCACCACCGGCGTGCACACCACCGCGGTCGACGCGTGGAACGAACGCAAGGGTGTGTGCCAGGACTACGCCCACCTGACCCTGCTGATGCTGCGTGGCCTGGGCATCCCGTCGCGATACGTCTCGGGCTACCTGCATCCGAAGCCGAATGCGGCGATCAACAAGACCGTCGAGGGGCAGAGTCACGCGTGGATCGAGGCGTGGACCGGTGGTTGGTGGGGGTACGACCCGACCAACGACACCCCGATCAGCGAACAGCATGTCTCGGTGGGGGTCGGACGCGACTACTCCGACGTGTCGCCGCTCAAGGGCATCTACACCGGTGGACAGGCCACCGATCTCGACGTCGTCGTGGAGATCACCCGACTGGCCTGAGCCGCGGGCCCTCAGGGCCGGCCGTGCTCAGGCCCAGCCGTATTCGCTGCGCAGCCGGGCGGCGATGCGATCGAAGCGCGCGCGCTCGAGGATCGCGCCCTCGCGACGGATGCCGGTTTCGGCGACGAGGATGATGCGGTCGAGGCGGACGAAACTGTCGCGGCCCTCGGCATCCCATGTGCCGCTGCCGAGTTCCATCCAGTTCTCGTCGTCGCGCCGGCGGTCCCGGCTCGACAACATCAGCCCGAGCAGCATGTCGTCGGCGTCGGCGTCGGCGCGGGCGGTGCGGCCCATCACCAGGACCGGCCGGTCCTTGCCCTGATGCGGGTCGTCCTCGTACACCACCCACGTCCACACGATTTCGCCCGGGTCGGCTGCGCCGTCGATGTCAGGGGCGTAGACGACGTGGCGCGCGAGGTCGGCAGTGGGCCGGTATTGCGGCGTCGGGGTCATCGGGTTCCTCCGGTGAGCAGGTCGGCGACCGCGTCGGCGGCCAGGGGAGCGGTGGGCTTGCGGTCGGGTTTGAGGTCGTGCCCGGCCTTGTCGATCTCGACGAGTCGGTGCGGCGCACCGATCAGTGCGATGGCGGCGGTGATCTCGTCGGTGGTGGCGAACGGGTCGGTCGAGCCGTGCACGATCACCGTCGGGACGCTGATGTCGGGCAGGTGCTCGGTACGGGCCCGTTCGGGTTTGCCGGGCGGATGCAACGGGTAGCTGCTGAGGAGCAACAGGTCCGCGCCGCCGCCGTCCTCGGCGATCACCATCGACGCCTGGCGTCCGCCGTAGGAGTGCCCACCGACGACGAGCGGCCCGGACGCCTCGTCGCGCAGCAGTGTGATCGCCGCGCGGATGCCGTCGCGGTCGGCGGCGGCCGTCGACGGACTCGGTGGGCCCTTGGGTCGTCGTTGCCGATACGGCAGGTCGATTCGCGCCACCGCATAGCCGCGGCGGCAGAACTCGTCGGCGTAGGCGTGCAGGATCTTCGCGTCACGATTGCCGCCGGCGCCGTGGGCGAGGATCACGACGCCGATCGGTTCGGTGTCGGGTCGGTGCACATCGGCGACGACGCCGTCGGCGGAGCGGGACTCGGTGATCATGCCAGCCAACTTAATTCAGTGGGTCGAGGGAATTGTCCGCGGTCGTCGAAGTCGATCCGCTCGTCGTCGTCATGGCGGACCTCACGCCACCCGACGGGGCGTGAACCGTACCGCCACCGCTGCGTTCTCGGTGTACGCCTGTCAAGGCTGAGGGGCAGTGAGTGGCGTCGAGTTCGCTGGGACGGGTGGCGGCGTGAGAAACTCAGAGGTGATATGTGCCGGTGTCCCGGCCCGCCGTCCAAGGAGTGAGTGACATCCCCAGTTTCGCCGACACCACCTTCACCAATCCCGCGCAGATCCGGAACTTCTGCATCATCGCCCACATCGACCATGGCAAGTCGACGCTGGCCGACCGCATGCTGCAGTTGACCGGCGTCGTCGAGGAACGTGAGATGCGTGCCCAGTACCTCGACCGGATGGACATCGAGCGGGAACGCGGCATCACCATCAAGGCGCAGAACGTCCGGCTGCCCTGGAAGGTCGGCGACGACGACTACGTCCTGCACCTAATAGACACCCCCGGCCACGTCGACTTCACCTACGAGGTGTCGCGGGCGCTCGAGGCATGCGAGGGTGCGGTGCTGCTCGTCGACGCGGCCCAGGGGATCGAGGCGCAGACCCTGGCCAATCTGTACCTGGCGATGGAGAACGACCTCACCATCATCCCGGTGCTCAACAAGATCGACCTGCCCGCCGCCGACCCCGACCGGTACGCCGGCGAGATCGCGCACATCATCGGATGCGAACCCGACGAGGTGCTGCGGGTGTCCGGCAAGACCGGTGCGGGTGTCCCGGAGTTGCTCGACGAGGTGATCCGGCAGGTACCGGCGCCGCAGGGTGATCCCGACGCCCCGGCCCGCGCGATGATCTTCGACTCCGTCTACGACACCTACCGGGGCGTGGTCACCTACGTGCGTGTGGTCGACGGCAAGATCGTGCCCCGCGAGAAGATCGCGATGATGTCGACCGGCGCCACCCACGAACTGCTCGAGGTGGGCATCGTCTCGCCGGAGCCGAAACCGTCCAAGGGACTCGGCGTCGGCGAGGTCGGTTACCTCATCACCGGCGTGAAGGACGTGCGTCAGTCCAAGGTCGGTGACACGGTGACCACCGCCCGGCACGGCGCCACCGAGCCGCTGACCGGCTACCGGGAACCGCGTCCGATGGTCTACTCGGGTCTGTACCCGGTGGACGGATCGGACTATCCGGTGCTTCGCGACGCCTTGGACAAGCTGCAACTCAATGACGCCGCACTCACCTACGAGCCAGAGACCTCCGTGGCGCTGGGGTTCGGATTCCGTTGCGGTTTCCTGGGTTTGCTGCACATGGAGATCACCCGGGAACGCCTCGAGCGTGAGTTCGACCTGAACCTGATCTCCACTGCCCCCAACGTCGTTTATCGGGTGGTCATGGAGGACGGCGAAGAGCACGTCGTGACCAATCCGTCGGACTGGCCGGACGGCAAGGCCCGCAACATCTTCGAGCCCATCGTCAAGACCACCATCATCGCACCGAGTGAGTTCATCGGCGCGATCATGGAACTGTGTCAGTCGCGGCGTGGTGAACTGGGCGGGATGGATTACCTGTCGGAAACCCGCGTCGAGATGCGGTACACGATGCCGATGGCCGAGATCATCTTCGACTTCTTCGACTCGCTGAAATCGCGGACACGCGGTTATGCCAGCCTCGACTACGAGGAGGCCGGTGAGCAGGAGGCCGACCTGGTGAAGGTCGACATCCTGCTGCAGGGTGAGGCGGTCGACGCATTCAGTGCCATCGTGCACCGCGACGCGGCGTTCACTTACGGCAACAAGATGGCCACCAAACTCAAGGAACTCATCCCGCGGCAGCAGTTCGAGGTGCCGGTGCAGGCCGCCATCGGCTCGAAGATCATTGCGCGCGAGAATATCCGGGCAATCCGCAAGGACGTGCTCGCCAAGTGTTACGGCGGCGACATCAGCCGCAAGCGCAAGCTGCTCGAGAAGCAGAAGGAAGGCAAGAAGCGCATGAAGACCATCGGTCGCGTGGATGTGCCGCAGGAGGCGTTCGTTGCGGCGTTGTCGACCGACTCGATGGGTGACAAACCGAAGGGGAAGTGATGACCTCAGCCGGACCTGCAGTCAACCCTGTTCTCGCCCATAGCGATCTGCCGCACGGATTACCGGACTTCGCGTCGATCACCGACGACGATTTTCTGCCGGCGTTCGGTGAGGCGATGGCCACGCATCTCGACGAGATCGCCGAGATTGCCGGCAACCCGGTGGCGCCCACCTTCGCCAACACCATCGAGGCGCTGGAGTTCTCCGGCCGCGACCTGGCGCGGGCCTCGGGAATCTTCTTCAATCTCGTCGGCCCGGATACGAATCCGAAGCGCAACGAGATCTCGCAGGAGCTCTCGACCCGGCTGACCGATCATGCGAACTCCATCGCGATGAATCCGGAACTGTTCAAACGGATCTCATCTCTGCACGAGAAGGCCGACGATCTCGGCCTGACCGAGGCGCAGCGGCGGCTGCTCGATACTCGTTACCGCGACGCGGTGCGGGCGGGAGCCGGACTCAACGGGACCGAGCAGGATGAGATGCGTCAGATCTCGTCGCGTCTGGCGTATCTGAGCACCACGTTCTCGCAGAAGATCCTTGACGACACCAACGATTCGGCGGTCCTCGTCACCGACGTCGCGGAACTCGCGGGGATGACGAAGGGAGCGATCGCCTCGGCCCGCCGTGCCGCGGCGGACGCCGGCCACGAATCGGGTTACCTTCTGACGTTGGAACTCCCGACCAGTCAGTCGGTGCTGACCGAGTTGGGTGATGCCGGCACGCGGCAGCGGGTGTTCGACGCATCGGTCGGTCGGTGTTCGCGTGGCAATGACTTCGATACGCGCGAGACCGTTCTGGAGATCGTGCGCCTGCGGGCGCGGCGTGCCGAGTTGCTCGGGTACCGCGATCATGCGGGGTACGTCATCGCCGAACAGACGGCACCGAATCCGGCGGCCGTCGATGATCTTCTCGGCGAACTGATCACGGCTGCGATGCGTGCCGGTGGTGCCGAACTCACCACCCTGACCGAGTTCGCGCGTTCGGTCGACCCCAATGCGAAGATCGGGGCCGCCGACGTCACGTATTGGCTTGCACGACAGCGGCGGTCGTCGTCGGAGATCGACCTCGATGCCTTCGCCGACTACTGCGAACTCGACACCGTGATCACCCGCGGGGTGTTCTACGCGGCGGGCAAGCTCTACGGACTGAGCTTCACCGAACGACCCGATCTGCACGCCTACCATCCCGACGTCCGCGTGTGGGAGGTCTTCGACGAGCACGGCACGAGCATCGGGTTATTCCTCGGTGACTACTTCGCGCGGCCGTCCAAGCGGGGCGGGGCATGGATGAGCAACATCGTCGATCAGTCGACGATCCTGGCAACCCAGCCGATCATCGTCAACGTGCTCAATGTGCCCAAGCCGGACGGGGATTCACCGGCACTACTGAGTATCGATCAGCTCACCACCCTGTTCCACGAATTCGGCCACGCACTGCACGGGCTGCTGTCGGCGGTGGACTATCCCTCGCAGTCGGGAACGTCGGTGCCCAGGGACTTTGTCGAATTCCCGTCGCAGGTCAACGAGATGTGGGCATTGCATCCCGACGTCCTGGCGAACTATGCACGCCACTACGAGACCGGAGAATCCATCCCGACAGAACTCGCGGACGCGGCGCGCGCGAACGCGGGCGCCGACACCGCGCACGGCACCATCGAATACCTGGCTGCCTCTGCCCTCGACCTGGCCTGGCATCGGCTTTCCGTCGAGCAGGCCGCGGCCGTCGACGATGTGGAGGTGTTCGAGGCCACCGCATTACGTGAGGCCGGTGTGGGTACCGAGTTGATCCCACCGCGGTACCGCAGCGCCTACTTCAACCACATCTTCGGTGGCGGCTACTCGGCCGGTTACTACTCCTACATCTGGTCCGAGGTTCTCGACGCCGAGACCGAACAGTGGTTCCTCGCCGAGGGCGGCTTGCTACGCAACAACGGCAAACGCTTCGCCGACTCGACGTTGTCGCGCGGCGACAGCGTGGATCCACTTGTGGCGCATGAGCATCTGATCGGTCATACGCCGCAGATCGGTCCGTTGATGCGTCGGCGCGGGTTGGTGGCGGCCGGTTCGGAGTCGGGCGGGGCGTGACCCTTCTCGAGCGGTATCGGGCGGGGGTCGCCTTGCGGTGTGGCACGAACTTCGTCAGCTCGGCGGCTCCGTCCGTCACCCAGACGTTCTCGAAGACGCCCAGAGTGTCTGCGACGAGATGGCCGGTCGAGCGGTTCGTAGCGGCTCCCGATCGGCTCCACAAGGCCAGTATCAGTGGCGGCGCTCCCTAAGGTTTCTTCCTGCCCGATCGATCGGCCAGAGGACCCTGGTCGCCGACGACTTTCAGATGCCGTTCGTCGGTACTTGAACAGGGTCTTTGCGAGTGGGGATTCCCAGATCCTGCAGACCCGTCTGGTCCTGGCATGCGGATTTGTAGGCAGCTTTCCGAAGGCATGCTCAAGCTCTGAGGATGAGCGGGCCGATCCACCTGTCCCGCCGGCCGAGCCGGCCTTTCCGTCGGTCGAGTCGGTCCGGAGCGATAGCCGCCGCGTTGAGCTCCGTCGAAACGGAGGATCGTGTCGAGAATCCGCAGCCCGACAGCGAAACCATCCTGCCGCCAACCGAACACAGATCTGCTGACGCGGACAGCGTTCACCCCCAAACGCTTCCGCGCCGAAGAAACTTGTCGGTGGTCGTCGCTACACTTGAGTCAGTTCAGTTGGAGCGACCGAGCAGAGGGGGTGAACATCATGGCCGACACCACAATTCGCACGACTACCGCGCCGGAACTGTCGATGACCGCCGACGACGCGGCCTTGATCGATCACCTTCCTGTCGAGCAGGCCACCGCTCTGGCCCGATCGTTGCAACGCCAGGAACGGCAGGTGATCGCCCGGAAGGTGCTGTCGGCGGCGCGGGTCGGGTACGCCGTGTACGACGAGATGCTGCTGTCGGGTCATCAGACCAACGTGCACACCACCGGTGGCGTCGACAAGGCTGCGACCGGCAAGGTGTCGGCCGCGCTGGGTGTGTCGGTGCCGCAGGCCACCGCGTGGATGAGGTTGAGTTTCTTGCTGTCGACGCTTCCGACGGTGACCGCGGCGTTCTTGGCCGGTGACCAGTCGTTGGAACGTATCCGCATCATCGCCGACGAGATCGTCGTGCTGTCCGATGACGATGTGCGTGCGTTCGCCGAAACCCGTGCACTGCAACTGGCCGGACGTAATCAGGCGGATACGACGTTGCGGGATCAGGTTGTCGAGATGGTGATCGCGCTGGATCCCGACGGTGCCGCCGACCGCCGCGAGGAAGCCGCCGCACGCGATCAGAATGTGCGGGTCCGTCGGGACACCAACGCGCACTGCAGCATCTCCGTCTACGCCCCCGGCGAGATGGGTGCGCATCTGGCAGCGCGGATCGCACAGATGATCAGTCAGCGGATCTGCCCACGTGATCCACGCCGCCGCGGACAGGTGCAGGTCGCGGCCTTCGCCGAAATCCAAGGACTACCCGGCGCGTACCTGTCGTGTGAATGCGGGCGGGGTGACTGCTCGCGCGCGATCCCGCTGCCGGAAGAACCCAGTAGCCTGACCGACCTCGACATCGACCCCGACGCGACTGATCTGTCTGGCGATGTCGACGCCGAGCGCGGTGAGGCTGACGAGACCACCGAACCCGAGACGACCGACGATCCCGAGATGATCACCGACGACGACGCTGGTTGTGACGACGCTGATTGTGCGGCAACAGATACCGTCGAGGCGCACCCCGACACCGAACCCGACAGTGATTTGCAGTTGTCGCTGTCGTTGATCACCGATCCGTCCGGGCAGCGGGAAGCCCGGCTGGAATACTTCGGCGTGATTGACGAAGCTCACGCCCGAACGCTGATCAATTCGGGACAGCTGGTGACCGTCACCGAGTTTCCCACCCTGGACATACCCACCATCAGCACCGCCACCTCGCTGGAACGGATACCGGCGGCCTGGCGTCGCCTCGACGACCCGTTCCCCACAACCCCGATCGACCCGACCGGACACGGCGGCTATCTCCTCCCACCACCGGGTGCGTTGACATATCGGATCCCGGCCTGGTTGCGGGAGAAGATCATCGAATTGGATGGCACCTGCCGGTATCCGCAGTGCGGGCGGCCGGCCAGTGACTGCCAGATCGATCACCTGGTGAAGTTCGTGCACCGCGATCCGATCACCGGTGGCTGGACGGTGGAATTCAACCTGATGCCGCTGTGTACCCCGGACCACCAACGAAAACACATGGGCTTGCTGATCCCCACCATGCTCGCCGATCGGGCGGTCATCTGGCGCGACCCCGTCACCGGGGAAACCATCACCACCTACCCGCGGTAGGCGGCTGCCGTCGGTCTACCGTCGGGTGGTGCTGCGCTGCAATCGGTTTCCGGCATCAGGTTGCGAAAGTGGCCTCGACCTCGACAAGCTCGGCCCGGCGGACACGCCACGGGCTCGCAAGCTCGCACGAGCGTTGCACTGAGACCAGCGGGCGCACCGACTCAGTGATTGGCCGGCTGGAACTGCCCATGGCTGGCGGCCTCCTCAGCGCGGATGACGTGCATGACCGCGTTGATCAACGCCAGGTGGGTGAAGGCCTGCGGGAAGTTTCCCAGGTGCTGACCGGTCTTGGCGTCGATCTCCTCGGCGTACAACTTCAGTGGACTCGAGTACGACAACAGCCTCTCGCACAAGGTCTTTGCGCGTTCCAACTCGCCAATCTCGACCAACGCCGACACCAGCCAGAAGGAGCAGATGGTGAAGGTGCCCTCCTCGCCGGACAGGCCGTCGTCGGTCTCCTCGACCTTGTAGCGCAGGACGAGGCCGTTATCGGTGAGTTCCTCGGCAATGGCCAGGACGGTGTTGCGGACGCGGTAGTCGTCCGATGGCAGGAATCGCAGAAGCGGAACCAGGAGCAGCGAGGCGTCCAGAGCGTCGTCGCCGTAGCGTTGGGTGAACACGCCGCGGTCGTTGACGCCGAACGCGAGGATGTCCTCCCGGATCTCATCGGCGATCTCCGCCCACTCCCGGGCGTACTCCTTCTCCTCGTGCAACGCCGCGAGTCGGGCGCCGCGGTCGAGGGCCACCCAGCACATCACCTTCGACGAGGTGAAGTGCTGCGGTTCACCGCGGACCTCCCAGATGCCGCGATCGGGCTTGCGCCAGTTGCGAACCGCCTCGTCGACCTGCGCCTTGAGCACCGGCCACAGCGTCTCTGGCACCGACTCGCTGGACTTGGTGTTGAGGTACACGGAGTCGAGCATCGTGCCCCAGATGTCATGCTGCGCCTGGTTGTACGCGCCGTTGCCGATCCGCACCGGTCGGGCGCCGTCGTAGCCGGTCAGGTGCCCGAGTTCCTCCTCCTCCAGGGTGCGTTCGCCACCCACCCCGTACATCACCTGCAGCGGATGCTGTTCGCCGCTGGTCACGCCGGAGACGTCGGCGATGAAGGAGAAGAAGTCGTCGGCCTCGCGGTCGAGGCCCAGGGTGTAGAGCCCCCACAGTGCGAAGGTCGAATCACGCACCCAGGCGTACCGATAGTCCCAATTGCGTTCGCCGTGAGGTGTTTCCGGCAGTGATGTGGTGGCCGCGGCCAACAGTGCGCCGGTCGGGGAGTAGGTCAGCCCCTTGAGCGTCAACGCGGAACGCTGCAGATGTGTACGCCACGGATGGTCGGGGAAGGACCCGATGTTGATCCACTGCCGCCAGCATTCGGAGGTGGCCCACATCTTCTGCGCGGCCTCGGTGAAGTTCTGCGGGGCGGGCTGTTTGGACCAACTCAGGGCGACGAACCGGTCGTCACCCTCGACCAGCCGGGTCCGCGCCCGAGCCTCGCGACCCTCGAGGCCGAGCCGCAGATCGGTGGTCAACTTCAGTGTCGGACAGGTGGCGTCGGTGTTGATGGCCGTGGCGATCGCCTCGCCGTACGCGGGACCCGAGTACTCCCACTTCGTGCGGGCACGGTGATAGTCGAAGGCCGGTTCGCAACTCATCGCCAACTCGACGGTGCCCGACACGCAGCGCACGGTGCGGAGCAGGATGTGCTCGGCGTCCCAATCGGTCGGTGTACGGCGATGAGTGGTCGAGCGGCGCTCGTTGTCATGCCAGGGGCCCATCACCAGCGCGTCACGCACGACGATCCACCCGGTGTCGGTCTGCCAGGTGGTCTCCACCATCAGGCTGCCCGGCAGATACCGACGATCGACGGGAACGTTCACGCCGTACGGCGCAAGACGGAAGTGGCCCGCGCTGCGATCGAGGATCGCCCCGAACACACTCGGCGAGTCGGGTCGTGGTGCGCACATCCATTCCACTGACCCGTTGCGGGCGATGAGACAGTTCGTCTCGGTGTCGGAGAGGAACGCGTAGTCGCCGATCGGCGGGAAGGAGGTGACGGTATGCGTCGCCGGGGAGAAGGCTGCGGCCTCCGGCTCGACCGGCATGGGCGGTACATCCGGCTCGGCCACCGCCGCATCGGTGATATCCGAGTCGAGGGCGGAGTCGTCTGTGGCCGTCATGGATATATCATTGCGACCGGTCCGCAATGCCGCTACTTGAGTGGCGACGGCCGGATCGGAGAGTTCGAATCAGGCTGAATGAAAGTCCACAGCCGAGCGGGGACTGACGAGGTGATGGGTGTGAACGGGGTACTCGCCTGGTGGGACGGTGTCGAGGAATGGCTGACCGGTCTGGCCTTCGTTCCCCAACTCCTGGTCACCCTGGTGGTCCTGGTTCCCTGCGCCATCGCCGCCGCGATCGCGCTGAATGCGCTGGTCGACGGCGTGATGTCGGTGATTGATCGTCGCCGGTTCGCCGACGACGACCAGAAAGGTTTGTAGGTGGTGTTCCGCTCGCGTGTGACCTGGGCGCTCGTCGCGCTCATCGTTCTCGTTCTCTTGGCCTGGCTCCTCACTCGATAGCACCTTCCGCCGGCGAGGGCCAGAAGGTTGCTCGCAGGTTTCGGTGAGCCCCACGAGGGTTGTTAGCGTAATTCGTCCGCTGGTCGCGGCCCATGTCGACCGGCGTCGAAATCACATCCTCGGAGGAGCCTGTAGTGAACGCTGCATCCATCCCGCGACGCAGGACGCCGATACTGGTGTGTCTGCTGGCCCTGGCGATGGTCGCGGTGGCCGGTTGTGGCGGCGGATCGACCGACGAACCCGGTGGCGTCGACATCTCCAGCGGCTCCCGCCACCTGGACCTCGTCGCCTACGCGACGCCCAAGCTCGGATTCGACCACATCATCCCGGCCTTCCGTGCCACCCCCGAAGGCCACGACATCGGGTTCTCGGCCTCCTACGGGGCCTCCGGAGACCAATCCCGCAAGGTGGCCCGCCACGTCCCCGCCGACGTCGTCAACTTCTCCGTCGAACCCGACATCACCCGACTGGTGAAAGCGGGTCTGGTCGACAAGGACTGGAAGACCCAGGCGCCCTACAACAGCACCCCGTTCGGGTCGGTCGTGGCGTTGGTCGTGCGCAAGGGCAATCCCAAGAACATCCACGACTGGAACGATCTGCTGCGTCCCGGCGTGCAGGTGGTGACACCCAACCCGGGCAGCTCGGGATCGGCGAAATGGAATCTGCTGGCGCCTTACGCGGCGATGAGTAGTGGGGGTCAGAACTCGCAGGCCGGCCTCGACTACGTGGCCGAACTGGTCCGCGACCACGTGCGCGTGGTGCCCAAGTCGGGCCGCGAGGCGACAACCGCCTTCGAGCAGGGACAGGGCGATGTGCTGATCAGCTACGAGAACGAGGCGATCATGCTCGACCGGGCGAATGCCTCGGCGGCGCCGTCCGCGCAGGTGGAGTACGTCATTCCGCCACAGACGTTCAAGATCGAGAACCCGGTCGCGGTGGTCAACACCTCCGATGACCTGCCCGCCGCGCGCGCCTTCGTCAACTACCTGTTCACCGATGAGGCCCAGTACATCTGGGCGCGACAGGGCTTCCGGCCGGTGGTGCCGGCGGTCGCCGCGGCCACCGCGAACCTCTTCCCGGGTGACATCGAGAAGTTGTGGACGATCAAGGAACTCGGCAAGGTCCTCGGCCAGGGCACCGCCGCGGACAACGACGGCGTGGACCTCACGGGATGGAAGGCCGTCGACAGCGCACTCTTCGGCACCAAGGGCGCCATCACCAAGATCTACGACGCAGGGGGTGTCCAGTGACCTCGGAAACCGTACCGGCCCCGCGACCGGAGGCGGTGGGTTCGCAGCCGCCGGGCGGATTCCTCGGACGTTCGCGGACCTTCGCCGGCGTCAGTCCGATCACCATCGGGGTGGCGTGGCTGTGGCTGAGCCTCATCGTGCTGCTGCCGCTGGCGGCGATCACTGTGCAGTCCTTCGACGACGGGTGGAGTGGATTCTGGGATGCGGTGACCGCTCCCGCGGCACTCGACACCCTCTGGATCACGGTGCTCGTCTCTCTCGTCGCCGCACTGATCAATGTCGTCTTCGGCACGCTGATCGCCTGGGTGCTCGTTCGGGATGACTTCCCCGGCAAAGGATTCGTCAACGCGATCATCGACCTGCCGTTCGCCTTGCCGACCATCGTCGCCAGCCTGGTGTTGCTGAGTCTGTACGGGCCGAACAGTCCGATCGACATCCATCTCAACGCCACCAAACCGGCGTTGATCATCGCGTTGACCTTCGTGACGTTGCCGTTCGTGGTGCGTCAGGTGCAGCCGGTGTTGATCGAACTCGACGTCGACGTCGAAGAGGCCGCGGCGGTGCTCGGCGCGCGCAACTGGACGACCTTCCGCAAGATCATCCTGCCGGCGCTGCTGCCGTCCATCCTGACCGGCGCCGGACTGGCATTCACCCGCGCGATCGGTGAGTTCGGTTCGGTCGTCCTGATCGGCGGCAACATCCCCGGCGATACGCAGGTCGCCTCGCAGTACATCCAGCAGCAGATCGAGATCGACAACCCGGTCGGTGCCGCGGCGATCTCGGTGGTGTTGCTGCTCATCGCCTTCGTCACCCTGCTGATCCTGCGTATCGCCGGCCGGTGGCAGTCCAAGCGGGAGGATGCCGACCGATGAAAGTCTCGCCACTGACCCGGTACGGGCTGCGCACGATCGCACTGGTGTACCTGTTCATCCTGCTGGTCGTGCCGGTCGGCACGATCTTCTACCGCGCCTTCGAGCACGGCATCGTGCAGTTCTGGGAGTGGATCACCACCCCGGCGGCGATCTCGGCGCTGCAATTGAGCTTGCTGATCGTGGTGATCGTGGTGCCCCTCAACGTCATCTTCGGGGTGCTGATCGCCCTGGCCCTGGCGCGTGGCCGCTTCCCCGGCAAGGGGGTGCTGCAGGCCGTCGTCGACCTGCCGTTCGCGGTGTCCCCGGTCGTCGCCGGTGTCGCGCTGATCCTGCTGTGGGGCTACGGCGGCTGGTTCGGTGGCATCGAAAGCCTCGGCTTCCGTGTCATCTTCGGCTTCCCCGGACTGGTGCTGGCCACCCTCTTCGTCACCCTGCCGTTCGTGGCACGCGAGGTCGAACCCGTCCTGCGCGAGATCGGCACCGAGCAGGAAGAGGCCGCGGCCACCTTGGGCGCCAACGCCTGGCAGGTGTTCTGGCGGATCACCCTGCCGGCGATCCGATGGGGCCTGACCTACGGCATCGTGCTGACCGTCGCCCGCGCTCTCGGCGAGTTCGGCGCGGTGACGATGGTGTCGTCGAACTATCCGGGTATCTCGCAGACGTTGACGCTGCTCGTCAACTCCCGCTACACCGACGACTACAACGAATTCGGCGCCTACGCGGCCGCAACACTGCTGATGATGGTCGCGATCCTGGTGCTGGTGCTGATGTCGCTGATCGAACGACGGGCCAAATCGCGTCTGGCCGATGCCAGTACGTCCGTCACCGGCGAGGTGGACACCGTCGAACCGGAACTGACGGTCCCGCACGGCCCCGAATCGCTCGACGCCGAGCAGGTCGTCCACACCCACTCCCACTCCGCCGCAGGCAAGAAAGGCGTCTGACATGTCCATCTCGGTGATCGGTGCCAACAAACGGTACGGCGATTTCGCCGCCCTCGATGACGTCTCGATCGAGATCGCCGACGGTCAGTTGACCTCGCTGCTCGGGCCGTCCGGGTCGGGGAAGTCGACGTTGCTGCGGGCCATCGCAGGGCTGGACACCCTCGATTCCGGCACGGTCGTCATCAACGGCAACGACGTGTCCGGCAAGGCACCACAGAAGCGGGACATCGGTTTCGTGTTCCAGCACTATGCGGCGTTCAAACACCTCACGGTGCGCGACAACATCGCGTTCGGCCTCAAGATCCGCAAGCGACCGAAGGCCGAGGTCGACGCGAAGGTCGACGAACTGCTCGAGGTGGTCGGTCTGACGGTGTTCCAGAAGCGCTTTCCCTCACAGCTTTCCGGCGGCCAGCGGCAGCGGATGGCGTTGGCACGCGCGCTCGCCGTCGACCCGAAGGTGCTGCTCCTCGACGAACCCTTCGGTGCCCTCGATGCCAAGGTGCGTGACGACCTGCGCCGCTGGCTGCGTCGCCTGCATGACGAGGTCCACGTGACCACCGTGCTGGTCACCCACGACCAGCAGGAAGCGCTCGACGTCAGTGACCGGATCGCGGTACTGAACAAGGGCCGCATCGAGCAGGTCGGCACGCCCGACGATCTCTACGACCGACCGACCAACGAATTCGTCGCATCCTTCCTCGGATCGACGGTGCGCCTCAACGGAGAACTGGTGCGGCCCCACGACATCCGCATCGGACGCAAACCCGAACTGGCACTGCCCGCCGCGGACCCGAGCCTGGACACCGGGGTCATCAAGGCGACGGTGAACCGGGTGGTGAACCTCGGATTCGAGACCCGCGTCGAGTTGACGTCGGCGGCCACCGGCGAGGAATTCGCGGCCCAGATCACCCGCGGCGACCAGAACGCGTTGAACCTCAACGCCGGTGAGACCGTATACGCGCGAGCCACCAAGGTGGCGGCTCTCTCGGAGATCTGAGCGTCGAGGGCGCTGACAGTGCTGAGGTGAGCGCTGTCAGCGCTGAAGCGCCGTCAGTGGACGGAGATACCTGTCCAGGCTTGCCGACGGTAGGCGGTGGTCACCGCATCGACGAGTGCCGGGTGGGCACCGATCGGACCGGCCACCAGGCAATCCGGGGTGAGACGGTCCAGGGCGGTCTCGACGCGTTCGGTCAACAGGCCGGCCGACAGGAAGTAGGGACTCACCGCGATCCGCGCGGCGCCGGCCTTCTTCAGGCGGCGAATGGCGTTGCGCAGGTACCGGTCTCCGCCGCCGAGTCGGGTGGCGAAGACGACGTCGACGGGGCGGTGCAGCCGGGTGGACAGTTCGACGGCGCGGCGTCGAACGAGTAACTCGGCCGCCGGATTCGTGGAGCCGACCGCGGTCAGGATGATCCCGTCGTCAGGCCGCGGGCCCGCCTCGTGCAAGCGGTCGCTCAGTGCGTCGGTCAGCGAAGTGCGACCGACGACATCGGTGATCGTCACCGAAGCGGCGGCGTCGGCCTCGGCGACGATCCCGGGCAGGTCGACCTCACTGTGGTAACCGGGCGCAAGCAGCAACGGCACGACGATGATCTCACGGTCGTCGCCGAGTCCGGTGAGGCACTCGGAAACCGTCGGGCTGTCGAGATCCAGGAACGACAACACCACCTCGGCGTGCGGAAGCTGCTGGGCGACAGCCGCTCTCACACGCCGAGCGGTGTCGCCGAAACGTGGGTCCCGGCTCCCGTGGGCGACCAGCAGAAGGGTCGGACTCACACCAGCTCTTTGAGGTGCAACGAGGCCAGTGCGTCGCCGACGAGCCCCGCCGCGAGGGTGTTACCGCCCTGCGGATCGATCAGCAGGAAGCTGCCCGACTCGCGGTTGACCTGATAGTCGTCGGCCGGGATCGGCTCGGCGGTCTGGATCGAGATACGCCCGATCTGGTTGAGCTCCACGGTGTCCGGTGTCTCGGACACCGACAGGTTCTGCTCGTCGAAAAGGGCGTCGAGGGCGCCGACGATAGCCTGGGTGGTGCGAGTGCCGTGCTTGAGCAGCACCCGCGCACCCGGCCGCAACGGCTTGTCCGCCAGCCAGCACACCGTCGCGGTGAACTGCTGGGCGGGTTCGGGAGCATCGGCGACCGCAGCGATGAGATCACCGCGGGAGATGTCGACGTCGTCGGCGAGCAACAGCGTGACGCTGCGACCGGTGTGTGCGGTCGCCAGCTGGCCGTCGGCGGTGTCGATCTGGGTGACGGTGGTGCGCACCCCCGACGGCAGCACGACGACCTCGTCGCCCACCGACACGCGGCCCGCGGCGATCTGACCCGCGTAGCCGCGGTAATCCGGGAATTCCGCTGTGCGCGGCCGGATCACGTACTGCACGGGGAAGCGCAGTCCGACCTGCTTGCGGTCGGTGACGTTCGGCACGGTCTCCAGATGCTCGATGAGCGTCGGGCCGTCGTAGTACGGGGTCTTGTCCGATCGGGTGGCGACGTTGTCGCCGTGCAGCGCCGAGACCGGGATGGCCTGCACCTGTTCGGGCGACCAGCCCAGCGTATGGGTCAGCTCGGCGAACTCCGCGGAGATCTCGGCGAAAACGGATGCCGCGTCTCTGTCATTCGACCCGCTCGCTCCGCTCCCGGCGTCGTCGACGAGGTCGATCTTGTTGACCGCCAGCACCAATTGCGGCACGCCGAGCAGCGCCATCACCGCGGCGTGGCGGCGGGTCTGGGCGACGACACCGTTGCGGGCGTCGACGAGCAACATCACCAGTTGCGCGGTCGACGCGCCGGACACCGTGTTGCGGGTGTACTGCACGTGGCCGGGGGTATCAGCGAGCACGAATGACCGTGCGGGCGTGGCGAAGTAGCGGTAGGCCACGTCGATGGTGATGCCCTGCTCACGCTCGGCCCGCAGTCCGTCGACGAGCAGCGACAGGTCCGGGCCCTGCAGGCCACGGTCCACCGAGGCGCGGGTGACCGCGTCGATCTGGTCGGCGAGAACGGATTTGGTGTCGTAGAGCAGCCGGCCCACCAGGGTGGACTTACCGTCGTCGACGCTGCCCGCGGTGGCGATGCGGAGGAGGTCGGGGGAGTGGGTCATCAGAAGTATCCTTCGCGCTTGCGGTCTTCCATGGCGGCCTCGGAGACGCGGTCGTCGCCGCGGGTGGCGCCGCGTTCGGTCAGCCGGGACGCGGCGACCTCGGCGAGCACGGCCTCGTTGGTGGTGGCATCCGAGAGCACCGCGCCGGTCGACGAGCCGTCGCCGACGGTGCGATATCGCACCGAAAGTCGTTGCACCGCTTCGCCATCACGCGGTCCGCCCCACACCCCGGCGGTCATCCACATGCCATCACGCTGGTAGACCTCGCGCTCGTGCGCGTAGTAGATCGACGGCAACAGCACCTGCTCGCGGGCGATGTAGCGCCACACGTCGAGTTCGGTGAAGTTGCTCAGCGGGAACACGCGGACGTGCTCGCCGGGCGCATGCCTGCCGTTGTAGAGGTTCCACAACTCGGGGCGCTGACGCTTCGGATCCCACTGGCCGAAGGCGTTGCGCAGCGAGAAGATCCGCTCCTTGGCGCGGGAGCGTTCCTCGTCGCGGCGGCCGCCGCCGAAGACCGCGTCGAAGCGGTTCTCGGTGATGGCATCGAGCAGCGGGATGGTCTGCAGCGGGTTGCGCACACCGTCGGGACGTTCGGTGAGCCGACCGTCGGCGAGGTAGTCCTCCACCTTGGCGACGTGCAGACGCAGGCCGTGTCGTTCGACGACCTGATCGCGGAACTCGAGCACCTCGGGCAGGTTGTGCCCGGTGTCGACGTGTAGCAGCGAGAACGGCAGCGGCGCAGGCCAGAACGCCTTGAGTGCGAGGTGCAGCAGGACGGTGGAGTCCTTGCCGCCGGAGAACAGGATCACCGGACGCTCGAACTCGCCGGCGACCTCGCGGAAGATGTGGATGGCCTCGGACTCGAGCGTGTCGAGGGTACTGAAGTCGTCGGCCTCGAGAGATTCGATGCCGGTGGTCTCGGTGATGGTCATGATGCGTGCAGCCCACATTCTGTCTTGGCGCGGCCGGCCCAGCGGCCGCTGCGGGGATCGGATCCGGGTTCGGGTTTGGCGGTGCAGGGGGCGCAACCGATCGACGGATAGCCTTCGTCGACCAGCGGATTGACCAGCACCCCGTTGGCGTCGATGTAGTCCTGCATCTCGTCGTCGGACCACGGTGCGATCGGGTTGATCTTCACCAGGCCGAAACCCTCGTCGAACGAGATGAGCGGCGCGTTGGCGCGGGTGGGCGCCTCGACGCGGCGGATGCCGGTCACCCATGCGTCGTAGCCGGACAGCCCGGCCTTCAGCGGAACCACCTTGCGCAGTCGGCAGCATTCGCCCGGATCGCGGGCGAACAGGTTGCGGCCCAACAGTTCATCCTGTTCGGCGACACTGTGCTCGGGGGTGAGGTTGACCATCTCGACGCCGTAGACCTGCTCGACGGCGTCGCGGGTGCCGATGGTCTCGGCGAAGTGATAGCCGGTGTCGAGGAACAGGACCTTCACCGGGTCACCGTCGATCAGGTCGCGGTCGACGTGCTTGACCGCGAGGTCGACCAGTGCGGCGTCCTGCATGTTGGAGGCGACGACGAAGTTGGTGCCGAAGGTGCGTGCGGTCCAGGCGAACAGCTCTTCCGGGGTGGCGTCGGGTCCGAGTTCGGCGGCACCGCGTTCGGCGAGTGTCCGCAGTTCGTCCTCGCTGAACCGGCGCCCGTTGGTGGCGCGGGTGGTGGTGCCGGTGGTCATCGCAGTGCCTCCTCGTCGGCGCGAACCGCCCACTGCGCGAACCGCTCCGCGGGCTCACGCTGGGCGACGAAGTTGCGCGTCACGCGGTCGATGTAGTCGCCGATCTCGGAGGAGGCGACCTTGTGCTGACGCAGCTTGCGGCCGAATCCGGCGTCCTGGCCGAGGCTTCCGCCGAGATGGACCTGGAAGCCCTCGGCCTGTCCGCCCTCGCCGTCCTCGATCAGTTGACCCTTGAAGCCGATGTCGGCGATCTGGGACCGCGCACACGAGTTGGGGCAGCCGTTGATGTTGACGGTGATCGGCACGTCGAGGTCGGCGTTGATGTCGGCCAGCCGCTCCTCGAGTTCGGGGACGAGGACCTGTGAACGCTTACGGGTCTCGGTGAAGGACAGCTTGCAGAACTCGATTCCGCTGCAGGCCATCAGGTTTCGACGCCAGTTCGACGCCCGCGCCTGCAGGCCCAGCTTCGCGAGGTCGCCGATGAGTTCCTCGACCTTGTCGTCGGGGACGTCGAGAACGACCAGCTTCTGGTACGGGGTGAACCGGATGCGGTCCGAACCCGCCCGCTCCGCGGCGTCGGCCACCGCGGTCAGTTTGGTGCCGGTCACGCGGCCGGCGATGGCGGCGAAACCGACCGAGTTGAGGCCGTTCTTGAGTTTCTGCACACCGACGTGGTCGCGGGGTTGCGTCAACGGTTCCGGGGCCGGCCCGTCGATCAGCTTGCGTCCCAGGTACTCGTCCTCGAGGACCTGACGGAACTTTTCGATGCCCCAGTCCTTGATCAGGAACTTCAGGCGTGCCTTGGTGCGCAGGCGACGGTAGCCGTAGTCGCGGAAGATCGAGACCACGGCCTCCCACACGTCGGGGACCTCGTCGAGCGGAATCCAGGCGCCGACCCGTTGGGCCAGCATCGGATTCGTCGACAGCCCACCGCCCACCCACAGGTCCAGACCGGGGCCGTGTTCGGGGTGGTTCACGCCGATGAAGGCGATGTCGTTGGTCTCGTGCGACACGTCCTGCAGACCCGAGATGGCGGTCTTGAACTTGCGGGGCAGGTTCGAGTACTGCGGGTCACCGATGTAGCGGCGGACGATCTCGTCGATCGCCGGGGTCGGGTCGAGGACCTCGTCGACGGCCTCGCCGGCCAGCGGGGACCCCAGGATGATGCGCGGGCAGTCACCGCAGGCCTCGGTGGTCTTGAGTCCGACGCCCTCGATCCGCTCCCAGATGGTGGGTACGTCCTCGATCCGGATCCAGTGATACTGCACGTTCTCGCGGTCGGAGAGATCGGCGGTGTCGCGGGCGAATTCGGTGGAGATCTGACCGAGGGTGCGCAGCTGCTTCACGTTGAGGGCGCCCGCGTCGCAGCGGATGCGCATCATGAAGTGGCTGTCCTCGAGGATGTCGATGTTCTCGTCGCCGGTCCAGGTGCCGTCGTAACCCTCGGCGCGCTGGGTGTAGAGACCCCACCAGCGCATCCGGCCTCGCAGATCCTGCTTGTCGATCGAGTCGAAGCCCTGCTTGGAGTAGATGTTCTCGATACGCGCGCGGACGTTGAGCGGGTTGTCGTCCTTCTTGACCTGCTCATTGGGATTGAGGGGTTCGCGGTAGCCGAGCTTCCACTGGCCTTCCGCGCGACGCTTGGCCGGGCGGGCCTTCTTGCGTGCGGGGCGTTCGCCTGCTGTAGCCGCCGAGTCGGTGGCGGCACGAGCCCGGGCGGTGGGAGCGGCCCGCGGCGGCGTGGGCTTCTCGGATGAGCCGTAATCCCCGGTCGCGGTGATGTCTGTGGTGGACGTCATGAATTCTCCTGGGCCGGCACACGCATGCACCGGCTATCGCACGGTCTTGGGCTGTGACGTGGCGGCACCCCGCGTACAGAATGCGGGGACTCTCCGGGGCCGGACGTCGTCTAAGGACGACAGGTAGCGCTGCAGACGCGCTTGAGATCGACGTGGCGCCGAGCGGCGAGCCACACCCCGGGGAAATTCACGCGGTCCATAGTGCCACGTCCATCCGCCTTGCGTCTACTTGGGAATACTTTTGACCACGATGAGGCAAACTCGCCCCGCAGCGACATCGCCACCGGTGATCCGGCCGAGCCGGCACGGGTCGCCATCACAGCGATATGAGGGGCAAGGCGGCCCGCGCCGCCGGTATTCCCCGCGTCGCGATTGGGTCGCCGACGGTCCGGGCGCGCATCATGGAGGCGTGACGAGCACTTCCGTCCCGGCGATCCCGGCCGAGGTCCACGCGGCCTGTGAGGCCGTCGACCCGGCCGCGCCGCTGGGTCTGTACCTGCACGTCCCGTTCTGCGCCTCGCGCTGCGGCTACTGCGACTTCAACACCTACACCGCCGGTGAGCTGGGCAGTTCGGCGTCGCCGGAGTCCTGGTTCACCGCCGTTGAACGCGAACTGGCCCTCGCGGCGGCCACGATGCGGCCGTCGCGCCCGGTGTCGACGATCTTCGTCGGCGGGGGCACCCCGTCGCTGCTGGGCGCCGACGGACTGACCCGGCTTCTCGATGCGGTGCGCCGCCACTTCGATCTCACCGACGGTGCCGAGATCACCACCGAAGCCAACCCGGAATCGACGTCGCCGGAGTTCTTCGACGGGTTGCTGCGTGCCGGGTTCACGCGCATCTCGCTGGGTATGCAGTCGGCGGCGCCGCACGTGCTGGCCACCCTGGATCGCACACATACCCCGGGCCGTGCGGTGGCCGCGGCGCGGGAGGCGGCGTCGGCGGGTTTCGTCCACGTCAATCTCGACCTCATCTACGGCACGCCCGGCGAGACCGACGCCGATCTCGACCTCAGCCTCGACGCTGTCCTGTCGACACCGGTCGATCACGTGTCGGCGTATGCGCTGATCGTCGAGGACGGCACGGCGCTGGCCCGCCGAGTACGGCGCGGGGAACTCCCGGCACCCGACGACGATGTCCTCGCCGACCGGTATCTGCGTCTGGACCGGCGACTGCGCGACGCCGGTTTCGACTGGTACGAGGTGTCGAACTGGTCCCGCGGCGACGGTGCGGAGTGCCGGCACAATCAGGCCTATTGGCACAGCCACGACTGGTGGGGTGTCGGACCGGGCGCGCATTCGCACGTCAACGGTGTCCGGTGGTGGAACCTCAAGCATCCGGCGCGCTACGCCCAGAGCCTCGATGCGGGGCGGTTCCCGGCCGACGATCATGAGGTTCTCGCTGCCGATGACAAGCATGTCGAAGCGGTGATGCTGCGACTGCGTTGTCGCGAGGGATTGTCTGCCGATGATGATCTCGGCGCCGACGAACTGCGACGGGCGCACCGGGCACGGGTCGAGGGCCACCTCGCGACCGACACCGACCGGGTTCGGCTGACCGATGCCGGACGACTGGTCGCCGACCGGGTGGTGCGTCAGATCCTCTGGGGCTGAAGCGGATTCGGGTGTTCGGTCACCAGCGCTGCGGCGGTGTCCACCCGGTGCTGCGCGTCGCCCGACGATGCGAACCACCACCCGAGATGTCTCTCAGTGGGGGTGTGGTGTCGCGGGTGGGCGGCAACTCGTCGGTGACCGCGAGCTGTTCATCGATCGACGGCGCGCCGGGCCGCATGTCCAGTGCGTCGAGGTCGAGCATGCGGGCGTGGATGATGGTGCGATTGCGCAACGCCGACCGCACGGCGCGGTGCAGACCGTCCTCGAGATAGAGGTCCCCGTTCCAGCGCACCACATGCGAGAACAGATCGCCGTAGAAGGTGGAATCCTCGCTGAGCAGTTTGTCGAGCGCCAACACGGTGGTCACGGTGATCAGTTCGTCGAGGCGGAACTGGCGGGGCGGGATCGTCGCCCAGCCGCGATGGGACACCCCATGGTCGGGATAGGGCTTGCCCTCCCGGACCCCCTTGAAGATCATCGCGACTCTTCCTGCCTGCCGTCGGTGTCGGGCGACGCGCCGGGGTGAACCGCCGAGATTCGCCCGCACCGGACTTCGTGCTGCGGTTTCGTAGAATGGAACTCACTCACTGTAGGCCAGCAGCGGGTTCGAGAGGAGGTCCAGCCGTGTCGACCACCGATGACCGGCGGTTCGAGATCCTGCGGGCGATCGTCACCGACTTCGTGTCGACGCAGGAACCGATCGGCTCGAAGGCGCTCGTGGAGCGGCACGCGCTCGGGGTGTCCAGCGCGACGGTACGCAACGATATGGCTGTCCTCGAGGCGGAGGGATACATCGCTCAGCCGCACACCAGTTCCGGTCGGGTGCCCACCGACAAGGGCTATCGGATGTTCGTCGACCGCATCAGCGAGGTCAAGCCGCTCTCGGCGGCCGAACGCCGCGCCATCCTGTCGGTCCTGGACTCCGGAGTCGACCTCGACGACGTGCTGCGCCGATCGGTGCGCCTGCTCGCCCAACTGACCCGGCAGGTCGCGGTCATCCAGTACCCGCTGCTGTCCACCGCGACGGTCCGTCACCTCGAGGTCATCACGGTGTCGCCGTCGCGGCTGCTGCTGATCGTCATCACCGACACCGGCCGGGTCGAACAACGCATGGTTGCCCTCGCGCAGGACCTCGATGAGTCCGACATCGTGCGGCTGCGTGACATGTTCTCCACCGCGCTGCACGGCAAGCGGCTGGAGGAGGCCTCGGTGTCGGTCGCGGAACTGGCCAATTCCGCCCCGGCCGATATCCGCGACGCCACGGTCAACGTCGCGACGGTGCTCGTGGAGACGCTCGTCGAACGCGGCGAAGACCGCGTGGTGCTCTCGGGGACCTCGAACCTGGCCCGGGCGGCGGCCGACTTCGCGCCGGTGAACGGCGGAATGGATTCCGTCCTCGAAGCGCTGGAAGAGCAGGTGGTGGTGCTCAAACTGCTCGCCACCAGCCAACGTATGGGTCGGGTGACCGTGCAGATCGGCGAGGAGACCCAGACCGAGAACCTGCGTGGAACGTCGGTGGTGTCGACGGGGTACGGTGCTTCGGGCACCGTGTTCGGCGGTGTGGGTGTCGTCGGACCCACCCGCATGGACTATCCGGGAACCATCGCGTCGGTGGCCGCCGTTGCAAAGTACGTGGGCGAGGTACTCGCCGAGCGGTGAGCGGCCTCCCGGTGGGACCCACCCGGTGCGACCGAGCCGGTGTGACCACAGGGGCCGTATACCCCGGGCCGCCGCGCAGGGACGCGCGTGCGAGGCCGGCCGGTGAAACAAACGTGAGTGTGTGAGGACGAAGGACCGAGACGACCGTGGCAACTGATTACTACGGAATCCTGGGCGTGGCCCAGGGGGCGACCGACCAGGAGATCAAGCGCGCCTATCGCAAGAAGGCCCGCGAGCTGCATCCCGACGTGAATCCGAACGAGGAGGAGCGTTTCAAGGAGGTCACCACCGCATACGAGGTGCTCAGCGACCCGGACAAGCGTCGCATCGTCGATGCCGGCGGTGATCCGCTGGCCGGTCCGGGAGCAGGTGGCTTCGGCGGAAATTTCGGCGGCGGCGGCCTCGGCGACGTGTTCGAGGCGTTCTTCGGGTCCGGCGGTGGGTTCGGAAGCGGTTTCGGTGGTAACCGTGGTCCGCGTTCGCGGGTGCAGCCCGGCGAACCGGCGCTGGTCACCGTCGAACTCGACCTCGAGGAATGTGCGTCCGGGGTCAACAAGGAGATCACCGTCGACACCGCCATCCTCTGCGATGTGTGCCACGGCGCCGGCACCAACGGTGATTCCAAGGCCGTCACCTGCGACACCTGCCGCGGCGCGGGTGAGATCCAGGCGGTGCAGCGGTCGCTGCTCGGCCAGGTGATGACCGTCCGCGAATGCCCGACCTGCCACGGCACCGGTGAGATCATCCCGGATCCCTGCCACAAGTGTGGTGGGGATGGGCGCGTGCGGTCGCGCCGCACCATGACCGTCCGCATCCCGGCGGGCATCGAGAGCGGCATGCGCGTGCGACTGGCCGGACAGGGCGAGATCGGCCTCGGCGGCGGTCCCGCCGGCGACCTCTACGTCGAGATCAGCGAACGCCCGCACGAGGTGTTCATCCGCGACAAGGACGACCTGCACGCCACCCTTCGGGTACCCATCGCCGAGGCCGCGCTCGGCGGCAGCTTCGACATCCCGACGATTCTCGGCGACACCACCACGGTGACCATCGAACCCGGCACACAGCCCGGCCAGGTCGTGAAGCTGCGTGGCCAGGGCATGCCGCACGTGAACACCGGTGTGCGCGGCACCCTGCACATCCACCTCGACGTGACCGTGCCGACCAAACTCAGCCAAGCACAGTCGGAGGCCCTCGCCGCGTTGCGTGAGGCGTCCGACGACTCCATCGATCTGGTGACGACGTCGGCGGCGGCCGCCCCCGGTGGGCTGTTCTCGCGTCTGCGCAACGCCTTCGCCGGACGCTGATCGGGCTCGCGTGAGTCCGCCGCTGTTCTGGATCGACGAGGTTCCGCCCGCCGGCTCGACCGCCACATTGACCGGCCCGGAGGGTCGCCACGCGGTCACGGTCGCTCGCGTCAACCCCGGAGAGGTCATCGCGCTCGGCGACGGGGCCGGCTCCGTGGGGACCTGCGAGGTATCCGAGGTGCACGGCAAGGACACGCTGACCGCGGTGGTCCGCCGCTTCGACTTCACCGACCGTCCGCGACCGGTGGTCACCGTGGTACAGGCCTTACCGAAGTCGGAACGTTCCGAGCTCGCCGTCGACCTCGCCACCGAGGCCGGCGTCGATCGGATCGTGCCGTGGCAATCGGTGCGCTGCGTGTCGCGCTGGGCGGGGAAGGCCGACAAGGGTGTCGCCAAGTGGCGGGCGGCGGCGTCGGCGGCGGCCAAACAAAGCCGACGCGCCTGGATTCCCGAGGTCACCGACCTCGCGACGACCACCGACATCCGGGCACGTGCCGCCGACATCATCGCGGCCGGCGGATCGGTGGCCGTGCTGCACGAGGATGCGACGACTTCGCTGCGCGACGCGATCGGCGCCGACGCCCCCGAGATCATGTTGGTGGTCGGGCCGGAGGGCGGGCTCGACGACGCCGAGATCGCCGACCTCACCGCGCTCGGCGGACAATCGGTGCTGCTGGGGCCCGAGGTCCTGCGGACCTCCACCGCGGCGGCGGTGGCGCTCGGCGCGATCGGCGTGCTCACCCACCGGTGGGCGCGGTGAGCGTGCGGCGTTGCGCGGTGCATCGCACGCGCGTTGCCTACGGCGAGCATCCGTCGCAGTTCGGGCACATCTATCACCCTCTCGAGGAGGCCGACCTCCCCGCGGTGATGCGTCCGGTCGTGCTGATCCACGGTGGTTACTGGACGACGGAATTCGGTCTGACCATCGAGTCGGCGATCGCCCGGCAGTACGCCGAACGCGGCGCGCTGGTCTGGAACATCGAATACCGCCGCGTCGGCGAGGACGGTGGCGGCTGGCCCAACACCGGCCGTGACGTCGTCGCCGCGATCCGGGCGTTCGACGACGCGGTCCGCGATCGGCTCCCAGAAGCGGTGGCGCATCGGGTGGATTGGAATTCGGTTGCGGTGGTGGGACATTCGGCCGGTGGGCAACTCGCGATCTGGGCCACGGTCCAGCTGCGGGCGCACACGCAGAAGGCTCGGATCACCACCGTCGTCGCCCAGGGTGCCGCGCTCGATCTGGTGGCGGCCGGGCAGGTCGGCCGCGAATCGGTGTGCGCATTGATGGGACGACCCTTCGATCAGGCCCCGGACCGCTACCGGGCGGCGTCGCCCATGCATCAGGAGCCGTTCGACGCCCACGTCGTGGTGATCCACGGCGACAAGGACACCGCCATCCCCGTCGAGTTGGCCCGCGAGTACGTCCGCGCCGTCGGGGAGCGTGGTCAGTCGGTGGAACTGGTGGTGGTCGCCGATGAAGGCCACGACGCCTTCGTCGATCCGCGCAGCGTGTGCAATCGCCAGACGATCCGTGCTCTCGGGCTCTGACCGTCCCCGACAGCGCTCGGCTGCACGTTGACAGCGCCTCCCACGTCACTGACGGCGCTCGCCACTCCGTTGACGGCGCTCATGTCCTCATCGAGCGTCCGCGATCGGAATAATGGGTCGCTGATCAGCGGTTGACGCGGGATACACTAGGGCATTGCCGCATGGCAGAACCGACATCGCAGACCCGACAGCCAGGAGTGATCTGATACGTGAGTGACGACAACCCCGACGTGAGCGCGACGACGCGTGGCAACGAAACGGGCAGACCTGTGGTCACCTCCAACATCGACGTCCCCTCCGAGGTGGTGTTCGGGCTTCTCGGCACCAGCGATGTGAACCTGCGGACGCTGGAGCAACTCCTGCCCGCCGACATCCACGTGCGCGGTAATCAGGTGACACTGCGCGGTACCTCCGCCGATGTCGCGGTCTCCGAGAGGGTCCTGGCCGAGTTGGTCGATCTCGTCGGTCGTGGCACGCCGCTGACCCCGGATCTGGTCCGCCACAGTGTCTCGATGATGTCGCAGGGATCGGGAGAGTCTCCCGCGGACGTGTTGTCGCTGGATATCTTGTCGCGGCGCGGCAAGACGATTCGGCCCAAGACGCTCAACCAGAAACGCTACGTCGACGCCATCGACAACAACACCATCGTGTTCGGCCTCGGCCCGGCCGGTACCGGCAAGACCTATCTC
This sequence comes from Gordonia sp. NPDC003504, assembly GCF_053587995.1. Lineage (NCBI taxonomy): Bacteria > Bacillati > Actinomycetota > Actinomycetes > Mycobacteriales > Gordoniaceae > Gordonia > Gordonia sp. NPDC003504. The sequence continues at coordinate 170,925 of NZ_JBSFPC010000008.1, read as the reverse complement.
GCGATGGCCAAGGCCGTCCAGGCTTTGCAGTCCAAGAGCGTCAACCGGATCATCCTCACCCGGCCGGCGGTCGAGGCGGGCGAACGACTCGGCTTCCTGCCCGGCACGCTCAGCGAGAAGATCGATCCGTATCTGCGGCCCTTGTACGACGCGCTGCACGACATGATGGATCCCGAGTCGATCCCGAAGCTGATGGCTGCGGGGGTCATCGAGGTGGCACCGCTGGCATATATGCGTGGTCGCGCACAACCGTTGACCACCAAGGTTGCGACCCCGCACGGTTTCCGCGCCATCGGCGAGTTGGTGGTGGGCGACCAGGTGATCGGCTCGAACGGCACACCCACCGAGGTCCTCGGTGTGTACCCGCAGGGATTCAAGGACATCGTCCGCGTGACGACTCAGGACGGATCGTCGACACTGTGCTCCACCGATCACCTCTGGTCGGTGTACACACGATCGGATCGACGCCGCGGCAAGGGCCCCCGGGTTCTGGAGACCAAGGAGATGATCGGCAATCTCCATGCGGCGCACGGTCATCGATACGAGCTGCCGGTACTCGATGCCCCGGTCGAATTCGATGCGCGGCCGGTCATGACCGATCCCTATCAGCTCGGCCTGGCGCCGGGCGAGCGCGGCATTCCCGACGAGTATCTCCTCAACAGCCCCGCCGTCAGGTTGGGCGTGCTGCAGGGAATGCTCGACCGTGACGGGTCGGTGGAGGCGTCGGCGGACTCGGTCGTGGTGCGGTATCGCGGCCGGTCGGCACAACGGCTCGATCACATGGCATTCCTGGTCCGGTCCCTCGGCGGAGTCGTCGATCGACATACCCGTGACCTCGACGGGGTCAAGGGTGACGTTCTTGACATCGGGTTGCCCGAGCAACTTGCGCCATTCCGTTCGCCGGACAGGGCAGCGGAGTACGCACGTGCCGGCCATAAACAGCCGAGGCGCTACATCGAGAGCATCGAGCCCGCAGGTACCGAGGAGGCCGTCTGTATCCGTGTCGCCGCCGAGGATTCGCTATATGTCACCGAAGACTTCCTGCTCACGCACAACACCCTCAATGATGCCTTCATCATCCTCGACGAGGCGCAGAACACCACCGGCGAACAGATGAAGATGTTCCTGACGCGCTTGGGTTTTGGTTCCAAGGTGGTCGTCACCGGTGATACCACCCAGGTCGATCTGCCCGGCGGTGCGCGCAGCGGCCTGGTGGCCGCGTCGCAGATCCTCGACGGTATCGACGACATCCACTTCGCCACCCTCACCAGCGCCGACGTGGTGCGCCACCGGCTCGTCGCCGACATCGTCGACGCCTACGGCCGCGCCGAGGAGGCCGAACGCGGTGGCAGACTTCGTGATTCCGACCGGATCGGAGGCGGTAACCGGGCCGCCCGACGGGCGGCCAACCAGGGGCGGCGGTCATGACCATCGAATTCGCCAACGAGTCGGGCGTCGACGTTCCCGCCGAATTGGTCCTTGCCGCAGCACGTTTCGCCGTGGAGGCAATGGATGTGCATCCCGGTGCGGAACTGTCGGTGCTATGCGTCGACGAGGCGACCATGGCCGACATGCATGTGCAGTGGATGGATCTGCCCGGACCGACCGATGTGATGAGCTTCCCGATGGACGAGCTCGTGCCGGGCGGTCGTCCCGACGCCGCCGACCCCGGCCCGGCGATCCTCGGTGACATCGTGCTGTGCCCGGAGTTCGCGGCCAAGCAGGCCCGCGAGGCCCGACGGTCACTCGATCACGAACTGGCGATGCTGACCATCCACGGTGTCTTGCATCTCCTCGGCTACGACCATGCCGAACCCAAGGAGGAGAAGGAGATGTTCGGGCTGCAGAACCAACTGCTCGAGCGCTTCTACGACGAGCGGCACCGTCAGGCGCAGCAGCAGCGGCAATCCGACCGCGACACCCGACTCCTGACCAACATCGGCTTCACCGACGCGGGAGGTGACGAGGGTTCGGTGCGCGGACCGCACACGGGCCCGGACAAGCAGTGACCGCCTCGCAATACACCTGGTTCGTCATCGGCGCGGTCGTCCTCGTCGGCATCAGTGGTCTGTTCGCCGCCGTCGACACGGCGGTGTCGACGGTGTCGATCGCCCGTGTCGAGGACATGGTCAAGGAACGACGCGCCGGTGCGGTACGGCTGATGCGGGTGCTGTCATCACGCGCCACCTACGTGGGGCTCGCGGTGCTGCTGCGGGTGGTGTGCGAGACCGCGGCGGTCGCGTTGATCGCCGTCGTCCTCGTCGAGGAACTCGGCGTCGGCTGGGGCTTGGTGGCCACCATCGTCGGCATGGCGGTGGTCTCCTATGTCGCTGCCGGGGTCGGCCCGCGCACCCTGGGCCGTCAGCACGCGTACACAATCGCGCTGGCCGCCGCGCCACTGTTGCAAATCGTCGGTGTGCTGCTGCGGCCGGTCACCCGGCTACTGATCCTGATCGGAAACGCACTGACCCCCGGCAAGGGATTCCGCAACGGGCCGTTCGCCACCGAGGTCGAGCTCCGCGAGGTCGTCGATCTCGCCGAGGCGAGCGGAGTGGTGGCCGCCGACGAACGTCGGATGATCCAGTCCGTTTTCGAACTCGGCGACACCAACGCCCGCGAGGTGATGGTGCCGCGCCCGGAGATGGTGTGGATCGAACGGGACAAGAGTGCGATGCAGGCGACGAGTCTCGCGGTGCGCAGCGGACATTCGCGAATACCCGTCATCGGGGAGAACCCCGACGACGTGCTCGGCGTGGTCTACCTCAAGGATCTCGTGGAGCGATCACTAGCCGGTGACGACGCGCGGGCGGTTTCGGTCGCCGATGTGATGCGCCCGGCCGAATTCATCCCGGACTCCAAACCGCTCGACCGGGTGCTGGAGGACATGCGCCGCACCCACAATCACATGGCGCTGCTGGTCGATGAGTACGGCGGGATCGCCGGCCTGGTCACCATCGAGGACGTGCTCGAGGAGATCGTCGGGGAGATCACCGACGAGTACGACTCCGGTGAGGTCGCCCCCATCGAGGATCTCGGTGACGGAACCTACCGGGTGTCGGCGCGACTGCCCGTCGACGACCTCGGCGAGCTCTTCGACATCGACATCGACGACGACGAACTGGATGTGGAAACCGTCGGCGGGCTCGTCGGCCTGGAGTTGGGCCGGGTACCGCTGCCCGGGGCGCGCGTGAGTTCACACGGATTGGACCTGGTGGCCGAGGGAGGGCCCAACCGGCAAGGGCGTCAACGCATCACGACGGTGCTGGCGACCCGATCCGAGGAGGACGCCGGGGCCACCGATGATGACGAGGCAAGAGCCGAGGAGCATGAGGCCCCCGGAACGGGCCGGGCGGAGCGGTCGCGGTCGGGTGGCAACGGCCACCGTCGTGACGAATACGCCGGGTCGTCGAGACAACGCAAGGAGGCGATGTGACCGAAGCGCGCACCCACGAACCACTGAGCGACGAGGACCAGAAGCTGGTCGTGCTCGCCCGCGGAGCCCGCGGCCGGGCGCAATCGGCCACCGGCGCGGCGGTTCGGGACGGCGACGGTCGCACCTATGCCGGGGCGGACATCGCGGCGACGACGCTGTCGCTGTCGGCGTTGCAGGTCGCCGTGGCCACCGCACTGTCCAGTGGCGCCGAGTCGTTCGAGGCGGCCGTCGTGATCGGTGGCGATCCCGACGATCCGGGCCGGGCGACGCTCGCCGAGATCAGCCCGTCGGCGGATCTCATCATCACCGACGCCGCCGGCGGCGTGCAGGACCGGCTGGGTGCCGGCCGATGACCGAATTCCGTTCCGGCTTCGTTTGTTTCGTGGGACGACCCAACACCGGCAAGTCGACGCTCACCAACGCGCTGGTCGGTGAGAAGGTCGCGATCACCTCCAATCGGCCGCAGACCACCCGCCACACCATCCGGGGCATCGTCAATCGTCCCGATGCACAACTGATCCTCGTCGACACCCCGGGCCTGCATCGTCCGCGCACACTGCTCGGACAACGGCTCAACGACCTCGTTCGCGACACCTACTCCGAGGTCGACGTGATCGGCATCTGCGTACCCGCCGACGAGAAGATCGGACCGGGGGACCGGTGGATCATCACGCAGGTCCGGGAGATGGCGCCGCGCACCACCGTGATCGGCATCGTCACCAAGATCGACCGGGTGGGACGAGAGCAGGTCGCCACCCAACTGATGGCGCTCTCGGAACTGCTGGGACCGGAATCCGAGGTGGTCCCGGTCTCGGCGAAGTCGGGAAAGCAGATCGACGTGCTCACCGACGTGCTGGTGTCGCTGATGGAGCCGGGGCCCGCGTTCTATCCGGAGGGCGAGCTCACCGACGAGCCCGAGCAGGTGCTGATGGCGGAATTCATCCGCGAGGCCGCGCTCGAGGGAGTCCACGACGAACTGCCGCATTCGCTGGCGGTGGTCATCGAGGAGATCATCCCGCGCGACGATCGGGGCCCCGATCAGCCGGAGATGGTTGACGTCCATGCCATTCTGTACGTCGAACGTGACAGTCAGAAGGGCATCATCATCGGACGCAAGGGTGCGCGACTCAAGGAGGTCGGCACCGTGGCGCGTCGGCAGATCGAGGCACTGTTGGGGGTGAAGGTCTACCTCGACCTGCATGTGAAGGTGGCCAAGGACTGGCAACGCGACCCGAAACAGTTGGGCCGCATGGGCTTCTGAGAGCTCCTCGGGCCGGCGCACAGGGGTTCCACCGGGCATGGATTCTACAGGGAGGGCGGTCGATGGGCAGGCACGAATCAGTCGAGGCCGATGACACGGCGGACCTCGGTGAGCACGCCGGGGTCGAACGGGACGCGTCGGTGGCCACCACCATCGCCGAGGTACTGGGATCGCCGCGCTTCTGGCTCCTACCGCTCCTGCTGGTGGTGGTCATCATGTCGTTCATGGCGGCGCTGTACATGGGCGCCATCGCCGATCCCGAGAAGAACCTGCACGATTTCCCGATCGCGATGGTCGACGAGGACAGCGGCGGCACACTCGACAACGGTGACGGCACCTCCACGAAGGTCAACTACGGCGACCAGGTGGCCGACGGCATCGTGACCAGTGCCGCCGAGAGTGGGATCTCGGTCCATCGGACCGACCGCACCTCCGCGCTGAACGAGCTCAACAGCGGGCGGGTGTACGGCGTGGTCTTCATCGGGCCCAACTTCACCAACTCGACCATCGCGCTCGGCAAAGCCGCCGTGCTGCAGGCCCGGCCGGAACCGGTGGCCATCGACGTCTTCATCAACCGCGGCTCGGGCACCTTCGCCTCGGCGGTCACCACGACCTTCGCCGAGCGGGTGTCGACGGCGGTCAACGAGCAGATGGGCGGGCAACTCACCGACACCGTGCGGGAACAACTGGCCAAGGCCGACGTGGCCTTCTCCGGTGCGGCACAACTCGCCCTGTGGCAACCGGTCGAGGTGTCGGTCATCGAACCGTCGCCGCTGCCGTCCGGGTCGGCCAACGGGTTGTCCGCGTTCTACTTCACCCTGTTGCTCGTCCTGGCCGGATTCACCGGAGCGATGATGGTGAGCATCGTCGTCGACGCCATCCTGGGCCAGACGCCCATCGAGTTCGGGCCGTTCTACCAACTGCGCGTACGGCTGGCGATCTCGCGGTGGGGCACACTGGCCGCCAAGTGGGTCGTCATGGCGCTCATCGCGTTCGTGCAGTCGGCGCTGTTCATCGGGGTGTGCACGCTCGTCGGCACATCGTTGCCCAATGCCTTCAGCCTGTGGGCGTTCTCGGTCCTGGCGATCTTCGCGGTGGGCGTGTCGGCGAGTGCGATGATGGCCGTGTTCGGCAATCCCGGCCTCATCCTCAACCTCATCTTCTTCGTCATCCTGGGGCTGCCCTCCTCGGGTGGCACGGTGCCGCTCGAGGCCAGTCCACGCGTGTTCACCTGGATCGCCGCGGTCGAACCGATGCACCTGATCTACCTCGGGGTACGCGCCATCCTCTATTTCGACGCCGACTGGTCGGCGGGGCTCGGCCGGTCGATCATCCAGATCTTCATCGGACTGGCGATCGGTGCGCTGCTGGGCTGGGCCGGCACCCGGTTGTACGACCGGAAGGGCTGGCACCGCTTTCCGGGCGGGATGACCCTGCCGACGCGGCTCGCCGCACAATTGGACAAGACCGGTACACCGACCGTCACCTCACCCGCGCCGTATCACTCGCCGGTCGAACGGACCTGAGGCGGAACCTGGGCGGGTCGTCTTCGGGTATGCCGACTTCGGGTGTGTCACCGTGGGTGCCTGTCGTCGGTCGGTGACAGAATGTCGCGGTGAGGTTCTACCGGGATGAGGGTGTGGTGCTCCGCCAGCACAAGCTGGGCGAGGCCGACCGCATCATCACCCTGCTCACCGCCGAACACGGTCTGGTGCGGGCAGTGGCCAAGGGCGTGCGGCGGACCCGGTCGAAGTTCGGCGCCAGGCTGGAGCCGTTCGCCCACGTCGACGTCCACCTCTACCCGGGTCGCAACCTGGACGTCATCACCCAGGTGCACAGTCTGCACGCCTTCACCGACGCGATCGTCGCCGACTACGGCCGCTACACCACCGCCTGCGCGGTGCTCGAGACCGCCGAACGGCTGGCCGGCGAGGAACGCGCACCCGCCCCCCAACTGCAGCGCCTGACCGTCGGCGCGTTGGAGGCATTGGCCGACGACCGACGTCCCGGGCAACTCATTCTCGATGCCTTCCTGTTGCGGGCCATGCACTGCGCCGGGTGGATGCCGGCGTTGGAGGTGTGCGCGCGATGCGCCCAGCCTGGCCCGCATCGTGCCTTCCACGTCGCCGCCGGCGGCGCGGTGTGCCTGCACTGCCGCCCGCCCGGCGCCGCCACCCCGTCGCCGGGGGTGCTCGATCTGATGGATTCCTTGTTCCGTGGGCAGTGGGAACACACCGTCGAGACCAGTGATTCGTTGCGGCGACAGGCCAGTGGCCTCACCGCCGCCCATCTGCAGTGGCATCTGGAACGTCAGCTGCGCACCCTGCCGCTCATCGAACGCACCGCTCCCCATAGGCTGGTGGAATCGGGTGTGAGAGGAGTCGACGATGGCGCTGCGGCCGGGTAGCTCCGCCAAACGGCAGACCGCCGAGGCGCGGACACAGGTACGACCACCGGACCCGCATCCCAGCGGAGCCACTCCACCGGCGATCCCGGCCGAATTCGTCCCCAATCATGTCGCCCTGGTGATGGACGGCAACGGTCGCTGGGCCACCGATCGCGGGCTGCCACGCACCGAGGGACACAAACGCGGTGAGGCCGTGCTGATGGACTCGGTGTGCGGGTGCATCGAGATCGGCGTGAAATGGCTGTCGGCATATGCCTTTTCCACCGAGAACTGGTCGCGCAGCCCCGACGAGGTCCGCTTCCTGATGGGATTCAACCGTGATGTGATCCGCCGTCGCCGCGACGAGATGAACGAGATGGGCGTTCGGGTGCGGTGGGCCGGACGCCGACCCCGCCTGTGGCGCAGCGTCATCAAAGAACTCGAGGTGGCCGAGGAACTCACCAAGGACAACGACGTGATGACCCTGACGATGTGCGTCAATTACGGTGGCCGTGCCGAAATCGCGGACGCCGCAAAGGAAATCGCTCGTCGTGCGGCGGCAGGCGAGATCGATCCGGAACGCATCACCGAGCAGTCGTTCGCGCGCTATCTCGACGAGCCGGACATGCCCGACGTCGATCTCTTCTTGCGTCCCTCCGGGGAGCGGCGCATCTCCAATTTTCTGCTCTGGCAATCGGCCTATGCCGAGATGGTGTACCAGGAGAAGCTGTTTCCCGATTTCGACCGGCGTGATCTGTGGGATGCCTGCCTCGAATACGCTTCGCGTGATCGCCGTTTCGGCGGAGTGAAACCCCGGTGAGCCACGACGATTCGACGTCGGCGGGCGCCGCCGGTGGCACCTCGATCGGGCGTATCTCCGCCCTGCTGGCCGAGGTGGGTGACGTCGCCGAGGTGGACGCGGACTCGGTGGTGGTGCAGGTGGGGCTGACGCGTGCCTCGATCCGGGTGGTCGAACTCGGTGAGCATCTCGAGGTCCTCAGCGTCACCCAGCTCGTCGCGGTGAATCTCCCGAACACCTCGGATCTCCGCGATGACGTCGAAAATCACGACGCCACACTGAGTTTCGGGAGCCTGCGCCGTTCGGATCCCACCGGCGTGACCACCGATGTGCTGCTGTACTACACCTTCCCGATCGGCGGGATCTCCGACGTCGCGCTGCTCACCGTGCTGCATGTGGTGCTGGTGACCGGTGCCGACATCGCCGGGGCGCTCGTCGGTACGTGACTCGGTGCGCGGCACCGGCCTGTTCTGGCAGGCGCGTCTATTCCTGGGCCGCCAAGGCGTGACACCGCTCGCACACGCCGAAGACCTCCACGGTGTGGTGGATGTCGGTGAATCCGTGTTTCTTAGCGATGGCGGCGGCCCACCGCTCGACGGTATCGGCCTGCAGTTCCACGGTGGTCCCGCATTCGCGGCACACCAGGTGATGGTGGTGTCCATTGGAGCAGTGTCGATAGCGGGTCTCGCCGGAGCCGTCCCACAGGGAATCGATCTGGCCGGCCTGCGAGAGTGCCTGCAGATTGCGATAGACGGTCGTGAGGCCGATGGACTCGCCACGCGCCTTGAGCTTTTCGTGGAGTTCTTGCGCGGATTGGAAGTCGTCGCTGGCCGCCAGCGCGTCGGCGATCGCGGCGCGCTGCCGGGTGGATCGCACGCCGGTGACCGGGCGTGACGGCGCCGTGGAACTGTCGGCGCTCATGAGGCGGCCTCGACATCGGGATCGGCAGACGCCACGTGTGTCTCCGTCGCATGGACCAGGGCGTCGGTGACGATGTGGACGAGGTGGTCGTCGAGGAGTTCGTACATGATCTCCCGACCGTTGCGGTGCCCGCGGACCACCCCGGCATCCTTGAGGACGCGGAGGTGCTGGCTCACCAGTGGCTGGCTCAATTGCAGGCTGCCGACAAGCTCGTGAACACACTTGCTGCCTTGTTGCAGCGACAGCACGATGGCGATGCGGGTGGGGGAGGCCAGGGCGCGAAGGAGTTCGCTGGCGGCCTCGCGGGCCGCGGTGTCCTGGCGATCCGCCGCGGAATCGCATGACCGGGGAATGTGCTCCATGCAGTCCATGCTAAAGGAAGTCGTTGTCGTTTGGCGTGAGGGTCATGTGAATGATCCCGGGCGTCGGCGAGGTGGGGACACCCGTGACTTCTTCGGAGCCTTCTCACTCCGCGCCAGGATCATCGTGCCGATGTCGAGCAAGGTCCCGTCGGTCAGGTCGGCCGACAGGACGGCGTCGAGGAGCACCGGCCGCGCGTTGGCGTGAACCAGCGGAATCAGCTGGGACACCAGGGACTCGTGCCCCGGTGACGTCGTAGCCCCGAAACGGCAGCCGCGGAGCACGAAGGCCAAGGGCTTCTGTGAGGTCGCCGACTCCGTCCCGGACAGGGCGTTCAGCGCTGCGGTGATCACCTCGTCGCGATCGAGACGACCGTCGGCGACCAAGGTGGCGATGGCGTCGCCGAGCCGTTCACCGGACTACTCATGTGTCCACCGGCAGTTGCGGACTGCGTCGTCGACGGACTCGGACAGGCCGATCGCCAACCCCATCCCTATCGCCTGTGAACGGCCAAGCGTGCGGTCTTGCGTCCGACCGCGCGATACCAGCGTCGCGCGTCGATCGTGGTGGTGTGGTCGAGGGTGTGCAGCCAGCCCAGCACGGTGTCGGTGTCGCCGCCCCGCACCGCCTCGAGGACCTCGGGATAGGCCTGCCCCGCCGGTGTCCGCCCCATGCCGAGGTGGTAACCGGACGACGATTCTGCCGCCGCAACCCCGGCGGCTACCCTGTAAGGGTTGCCGATCGCCGGTGGGTACCCGCCGACGAACCCGGCCGTGACCTGTCCCAACGTCACCTGGAGTGCGATTCATCGTGGCCGCCGCCCCGTCCAAAGTCGAAGCCGTCGTCAACCTCGCCAAGCGGCGCGGTCTGGTCTACCCCAGTGGTGAGATCTACGGCGGAACCCGGTCGGCGTGGGATTACGGTCCGCTCGGTGTGGAGCTCAAGGAGAACATCAAGCGGCAGTGGTGGCGCACCATGGTCACCTCCCGCGAGGATGTCGTCGGCTTGGACTCGTCGGTGATCCTGCCCCGTCAGGTGTGGGAGGCCTCCGGACACGTCGAAGTGTTCACCGACCCGCTGGTGGAATCGCTCTACACCCACAAGCGCTACCGCGCCGATCACCTGCTCGAGGCGTACGAGATCAAGCACGGTCACCCGCCGGAGAACGGTCTCGCCGACATCAATGACCCGGATACCGGGCAGCCCGGCAAGTGGACCGAACCCAAGGCGTTCTCCGGACTGATGAAGACCTTCCTCGGTCCGGTCGACGACGAAGAGGGCCTGCACTACCTGCGTCCGGAGACCGCGCAGGGCATCTTCGTGAACTTCAAGAACGTGATGACCACCGCGCGTAAGAAGCCGCCGTTCGGTATCGCCCAGATCGGCAAGAGCTTCCGCAACGAGATCACCCCGGGCAACTTCATCTTCCGCACCCGCGAGTTCGAACAGATGGAGATGGAGTTCTTCGTCAAGCCCGGCGAGGACGAGCAGTGGCATCAGTACTGGATTGATCAGCGGTTCAACTGGTACGTCGGTCTCGGTATCGATCCGGAGAACCTGCGACTCTACGAGCACGCCCAGGAGAAGCTGTCGCACTACTCCAAGCGCACCGTCGACGTGGAGTACAAGTTCGGGTTCTCCGGCAACCCGTGGGGTGAACTCGAAGGCGTGGCCAACCGCACCGACTTCGACCTGTCGACTCACTCGAAGGCCTCCGGCGAGGACCTGTCCTTCTTCGACCAGGCCACCGGTGAGCGCTACACCCCGTACGTCATCGAACCCGCCGCCGGCCTGACGCGCTCGGTGATGGCCTTCCTGTGCGACGCGCTGACCGAGGAGGAGGTGCCGAATGCCAAGGGCGGCACCGACACCCGCACCGTGCTGCGCCTGGACCGGCGACTCGCGCCGGTCAAGGTGGCGGTGCTGCCGCTCTCACGCAACGAGAGACTCTCGCCCAAGGCCAAGGACCTCGCCGCCGAACTCCGCAAGAACTGGAACGTGGAGTTCGACGACGCGCAAGGCATCGGCAAGCGGTATCGCCGTCAGGACGAGATCGGTACACCGTTCTGCGTGACCGTCGACTTCGACACCCTCGACGACCATGCCGTCACCGTTCGCGAACGCGACACCATGAGCCAGGAACGCGTCGGCATCGATCGCGTGGCGGAGTACCTCGGCGGCAAGCTGCTCGGCGCCTGACCGGGGCCCGGACCGGGCATGGATTTCCCGACTGGGCCTGACCTGCGGCTGTCTGTCACAATTGGAGTCCATACCGCCGCACGGGCAAGGGGTCCGTGGTGCGCGGAGTGAGAGAGTGAGTGGGAGAGTCGTGGCAGTCAGTGGCAAGGTCGTTCATTACGACGCGAATCGGGGATTCGGATTCCTGGCACCGGAATCCGGTGGGGCCGATGTGTTCTTGCACATCAACGACATCGACATCGACGAGAACGAGTTGAAGCCGGGCGCCAAGGTGTCCTTCGACGTGGAGGAGACCGACCGCGGCGCGAAGGCGATCAACGTCGCCGTCACCGAGGCCGCACCGGCCGACGACGCGCCCGCCGGTGCGCGCCCGCATCGTCGCGACGACCACCACGGTGGACGTTCGCACAATGATCGCCATGGCGGTGACCGGCAGGGCAACGAACGTCCGCGTCGTCCTCGCGCCGGTAGCGGCTCCCTCGATGCGGCGGCATTCACCGAGGAGCTCACCGAACTGCTGCTCGACTCCGCCGACGACCTGACCGCAGCGCAGATCGTCGCCATCCGTCGTCGCATCACCGATTTCGCCGTCGGCCGGGGCTGGGTGCTTGACTAGTACCCCCATCGCGGGGCGGTCCGGCATACCGCCCACCGCGTTCTACGGCGATGAGGCCACCGAACGGATGGTGCCCGAGGGTGCCAAGGTGGCGAGTCTTCCGGGAACGCGGACCGATCACCGCAGTGAGTACGCGCGCGACCGTGCGCGCGTACTGCATTCGGCTGCGCTTCGTCGGCTCGCCGACAAGACGCAGGTGGTCGGGCCGCGTGAGGGTGATACGCCGCGAACCCGGCTGACACACTCGCTGGAGGTCGGCCAGATCGGCCGCGGCGTGGGTATCGGGTTGGGATGTGAACCCGATCTGGTCGAGCTCGCCGGGCTGGCCCACGACATCGGGCACCCGCCGTACGGTCACAACGGCGAACGTGCGCTCAACGACTTCGCCTCCGACATCGGCGGATTCGAGGGCAACGCGCAGAATCTGCGCATCCTGACCCGGCTCGAACCGAAGCTCCTCGACGATCAGGGTCGTAGCGCCGGACTCAACCTGACCCGCGCATCGCTCGACGCGACGCTGAAGTATCCGTGGACGCGGCGGCCACCGAAGGTGAAGTTCGGTGCCTACGCCGACGACGCCGCCGCGCTGGACTGGATTCGACGTGGCGCGCCAGGGGACCGCAAATGCATCGAGGCGCAGGTGATGGACTGGGCCGACGACGTCGCCTACTCCGTGCACGACCTCGAGGACGGTGTGATCGCCAACCGCATCGATCTGCGGACCCTGGCCGACCCGGATGATCAGCGCACCCTCGCCGAGATCGGTGTGAAGGAGTTTCCCGAACTCGAACCCGAGCCGTTGATCGATGCGGCCCAACGCCTTTCCCGGATGGATATCGTGGCGGCGGTGGGCGTGTTCGACGGTAGCCTGGATGCCTCGGTGAAACTCAAGCGTCTCACCAGTGAGCTCATCGGACGATTCGCCTCGGCCGCGATCACCGGGACCCGTGAGGTGGTCGGTGATCGGTCGATCTCCCGGTACGACGCGGACCTGCAGGTACCCCCGTTGATTGCGGCAGAGGTCGCGATCTTGAAAACCCTTGCGCTGCGCTTCATCTTCTCCAACGCGCGGCACAAGGCGCATCAGGCGCGGCAACGGGAGCGCATTCACCGGGTGGGGGAGTGGCTGACCGCCGCAGCCCCCGGGGGCCTCGACCCGGTCTTTGTGCCGAGTTGGGAGCAGGCCGCCGACGACGTGGCCCGCAAGCGGGTCATCGTCGATCAGATTGCGTCGATGACCGAGGGCCGTCTGGAACGGATGGACAAGCAGAACTCCGGGGCGCAAGCGCACCTCGGGTAGTCGCCGGGCGGGTCGGTACGCCGCTCAGTGAGCCGCGTTGGCCCGATCGAGGATGTCGCGCAACACCTCTGGTGGCAGCAGGCCGCCCGAGAAGTCGACGATGCGACCCACCGGCACCGATCCCATGATCGTCACCAGATCCATGCCCTCACCGGAATCGGCGCCGTCGAACATGGCGCCGACGATCGGTGCCATGCCCTCGGCGGCCACCGGGTCGGCGAGGACCTCGGCCACGCTGGATTCCATGGTCAGTGGGATGCGGGGTTGATCGCCGACGATGTCCACCGTGGCGGTCACCCGGATGTCGCGGCTCGACGCTCCCACCGAAATGGTGTGGGGTGCGGATTCCACCACGAATCGGTGGGCGCGAATATCCCAGTACGCCAGCTCATCCGGCTCCACGGTGATGGTCACGTCGCCGCTCTGGCCGGGGTCGAGGACGATGTCGGCGAATCCCCGCAGCTCTCGGATCGGTCGGCTCACCGCCGATCCGGGCACACCGACGTAGAGCTGCACGACCTCGCGGCCGCGCCTCGGACCGGTGTTGGTTACGGTCACGGTGGCCTCGATCGTCGCCTCCGCGTCGACCGACACGCGCAGGTCGGCGTAGTCAAAACTGGTGTAGGTCAACCCGTGTCCGAAGGGGAAGGCGACGTCCAGGTCGCGGGCGTCGTACCAGCGGTATCCGATGAACAGTCCTTCGCCGTAGTGGACGTGCCCGGATTCGCCGGGGAAGTTCAGGAAGTCGGCGGTGTCCTCGATCCGCATCGGAATGGTTTCGGCGAGTCGCCCCGAGGGATTCACCTCGCCGAACACAACGTCGGCGATCGCGGAACCGGCCGCCTGGCCGAGCAGTGCACCGTCGAGAATGGCCGGTGCCTCCAGCGGGGACACCGCCAGCACACCACCGTGGGCGAGCACGATCACCGTGCGCGGATTGGCGGCCGTCACCGCGGCGGCGAGGGCGATCTGATCGGTGGGCAGGTCGATGTCGGTGCGGTCGAAACCTTCCGACTCCTGACGGTCGGCCAGGCCGAGGAACAGCAGCACCGTGTCGACCGACCGCGCCAGTGTCACCGCCTCCTCGGCGAGACCGGAATCGTCGGTGTCGTCGAGTCGGTAGCCCGCGGCGAATGGCACGTCCCCGTCGGCGCGGTGACCGACCTCGTCGAGCGGCACATCGACGCGGGTGGCGTTGACATGCGACGAGCCGCCACCCTGATACCGGGGCTGCGCCGCCAGGGCGCCGATGACGCCGATGCGTTCGGAGGTCGACAGCGGCAGCAGCGCATCGTCGTTGCGCAGCAACACGATCGACGCGGCGGCGGCCTCCCGGGCGAGAGCATGATGGGCATCGAGGTCGACGGGGTCGGTCGGGGCATCGGTGGCTCGACTCGGTGGCCCGGCCGACCAACGCGACCACGCGACGCGCGGCGGCTCGCAGCGCGCCGGCGTCCAGGGTGCCCTCGGCGACGGCTGCGGCGACCCGCTCGTCGGAGCGTGGCCCGGGGAAGGGCATGGTCAGATCGAGGCCGGCGGCGATCGAACGCACACGCTCGGCCACCGCACCCCAGTCGCTGACCACCACTCCGTCGAAACCCCAACTCTCACGCAGGATCTCGGTCAGCAGTTCACGGTTGTGGGCGGCGTGCACGCCGTTGATGCGGTTGTAGGAACACATCACCGTCCACGGTTGCTCGTCGATGACGATCTGGCGAAACGCCCGCAGATACAGTTCGTGCAGGGACCGTTCGTCGACGTCGGCGCTGATCCGCATCCGATCGGTTTCCTGATTGTTGACCGCGAAGTGCTTCAGCGATGCCCCGATCCCGCGACTCTGCAGCCCGTGCACCCAGGAACCGCCGAGCGCGGCGGTCAGGTGGGGATCCTCGGAGTAGTACTCGAAGTTGCGTCCACCGCGCGGTGAGCGTTTCAGATTTACGCCGGGTCCGAGCACGATACTGACGCCCTGCGCGCGGGCCTCGTCGGCGATGGCAGCACCGACCCGCCGCGCCAGCGTCCGATCCCACGACTGCGCCAACCCGGCCGCGGGCGGGAAACACGTCGCCGGTTCGCTGCCAGAGATCCCGAGGTTGTCGGTGGCCCCGGACTGACGACGCAGACCGTGCGGGCCGTCGGTCATCAGGATCGACGGCAACGACCCCTCGGGCTTGGTCGTCCAGAAGTCGTGTCCGCTGGTCAGGCGGGCCTGCGCGTCGACGGGCAGGTCATCGGTCGGTGACAGCGATGTCATGGTGCTCCTTGTCGATCGGCGACCAGGATGGTCGGTCGCTCCGCATCCGACGGTAGCGGCGATCCCGGGTCGCCCCGTCCCATTCGGCCGCAGTGCACACCGTGCCGACGCCCGCGACGGCGGTCACTACACTGGTCAAAGTGGCAGGCCGAATCCCCGATCGCGACATCACGGCAGTCCGTGAGCAGACCCGCATCGAGGACGTCATCGGCGAGTACGTGGCGTTGCGGCAGGCCGGTCCGGATCGGCTCAAGGGACTGTGTCCCTTCCACGACGAGAAGACCCCGTCGTTTCATGTCCGCCCGCATCATGGGCACTTTCACTGCTTCGGGTGCGGTGAGGGTGGCGACGTCTACAGCTTCCTGCAGAAGCAGGAGCACATCGGCTTCGTCGAGGCCGTCGAGCAACTTGCCGACCGGCTCGGATACCAGATCCACTATGAGGGCGGCGGCACCAGCGTCCAACGTGATCGGGGGACGCGGGCCCGGCTGGCCGCGGCCAATGCCGCGGCGCATGCGTTCTACGTCGAACAGCTGAAGTCACCCGAGGCGCAGACGGCCCGTGACTACCTGACCGACCGCAATTTCGATGCGGCCGCGGCGGCCCAGTTCGGATGTGGCTACGCCCCCGGCGGGTGGGACACGATGACCAAGCACCTGCTGTCGCAGGGATTCGAGTTCTCCGAGCTCGAGGCGGCCGGGTTGTCGAAGCAGGGGCGTAAGGGGCCGATCGATCGATTCCATCGACGCCTGCTGTGGCCCATCCGCAACCTCGGCGGCGACATCATCGGATTCGGGGCTCGCAAACTCTTCGACGACGACAACCTCGGCAAGTACATGAACACGCCGGAAACCATGCTGTACAAGAAGTCTCAGGTGCTCTTCGGCCTGGACCTGGCGAAGAAGAACATCGCCAAGGGGCATCAGGTGGTGATCGTCGAGGGCTACACCGACGTCATGGCGATGCATCTGTCCGGTGTCACCACCGCGGTGGCGTCCTGCGGGACAGCCTTCGGTGAGGACCACCTTGCATTGGTGCGGCGGCTGATGATGGACGACACGTACTTCCGCGGCGAGGTCATCTACACCTTCGACGGCGACGACGCCGGAAAGGCGGCCGCGCTCAAGGCCTTCGAGGGTGAACAGTCGATCGCCGGACAGACCTTCGTGGCCATCGCGCCCGACGGGATGGACCCGTGCGAACTGCGCCAGGGGCGCGGTGACGCCGCCGTCCGCGACCTCATCGCCCGCCGGGTACCGATGTTCGAGTTCGCGATCAAGACGTTGATCGCGGCCTATGATCTCGACACCGCCGAAGGCCGGGTGCACGCACTCCGTGAGGCGGTGCCCGTCGTCGCACGCATCAAAGACGTTGCGCTGCGCGACGAATACGCCCGGCAGCTGGCCGGCTGGGTGGGCTGGGAAGAGGTACCGCAGGTGCTCGCACGGGTTCGTGAAGAGGGGGCCCGGCATGCCCGCGCCAGCGGACGGACGCCGCCCACGGGCATCCGGACGAATCGTCGTGAGCGACCCGAGGCCGCCAAGCCGCCCGAACCGGGCAAGCCCCGCGCCGACGACCCGCGACTGTGGCCGGAGCGCGAGGCGCTCAAGGCGGCGTTGCAGTATCCGGCGATCGCCGGCACCGTGTTCGACTCACTGCCCGGCGAATGCTTCACCGATCCCGCGTACGCGCGTATGCGCCAGGTGATGGCCGATCTCGGCGGCACGTCGTCGGGGATGGGTGGCGCCCAATGGGTGGACGCGGTCAATCACGAGGTCGATGATCCGGTGCTCTCGCCGTTGGTCACCGAACTCGCGGTCGAGCCGATGCCGGTGGTGGAAGAGAACATTCCGCGCTACATCAACAGCGTGCTGGCCCGGCTGCAGGAAGTGTGGGTCGGCGCGCAGATCGCCGACATCAAGTCGCGGCTACGTCGCATGTCGCCCAGCGAGGATCCCGACGCCTATAACGCGGTCTTCGGGGATCTCGTGGCCCTCGAGGCCTACCGCCGCAGTCTGTTGGAGCAGGCCGTCGACCCGGGTGCCGCCGACGCCGGCTGACCTCGCGATCATTGGGGCTCGCCGTGGACGCGGCGTCCCGGAACCCTTCAGGCGGCGTCGTCGAGACGACTACCCGGGCGTAGTTCCGGCGGATACAGGGGTCGGTGCGGGTCGTCGGCGTTGTAGGTGCATCCGCCGGCGTAGGTGTGGATGATGCCGCAGCGATCGGGGATCGGCGCGGGCCGTCCCCAGATGTGATCGATACTCCGCATGAGTGTCCTCGCCCCCTGATCGCCTGTCGGCGCTGCTCCTTCTCGATTGCCAGAAAGTATGGGGTGTGACCTGTCCGGATGGGCAGTGAGCGCAGCGTTTCACTCGTCGTGACCGGTGTGGGGTATATCACTCGGTAGATGACGGGGCTGGTAGGAGAGCATGTGGCGTCCACTCGGGCCAGTCCTGCGAGCCCACCGGGGTGCCGTCGACGAAGCGCGCCACGATGCGAGGTCGCGACATGCTGTTGTCGTAGACGGTGACCTGGTCGGCGCGGCGCACGGCCTCGGCCGCCAGCGGCCAGACACGGGCGTAGCGAGCGCGGATCTTGTCCTCGGGGACGGTATGGCCGCCGCTGGTCACGCGCAGTCGAACGCGGTGGACGGCGAGTTCCTCGGGAACCATGACGACGTGCAGCATCACGCGGAACCCGTGCTCGTGGGCGGCGTCGATGACGTCGAGTTTCGACGGGTGGGAGAAGACGGTCTCGGCGATGAACGATTTGTGCAGCCCGATGAGCGTCGTGCGGGTGCGGGCGGCGACCTGCGCCGCCTCGTAGGAGTGTTCGGCGGGTGCGGTGGGCCAGCGCAGGCGTGCGATCTCGTCGGCATTGACGAACGGCGTGTGCAGCAGCGGCATCAGGTGTTGTTGCGCCAGAGTCGATTTGCCCGCGCCATTGCACCCGATGACCAGATCGAGGCGAGGGCTCACTCCAGGATGACCGTCGACCCGTCCGGCCGGTACTCGACCATCCGGCCGAGCTCATCGAGTGCCACCGACGAAAATCCCTGTGCGGCACGATCGGTCACCACGTCGGTGCGGGCGAGTCGTTCTTCGAGATGCGCGTCGATCTCGGCGTCGAAGACGACCGACTCCTCCGGGGTGAGTTCGCCGATCGGGAGGCTGCCGGCCAATGCGGCCTCGACTCGTCGTCGCGCGGAGCTGGTGCGCAGCGACACTCCACGGCCGACGCGGGCCCAGTGCTCGAGTTGCTGACGCGCCGAGCGGTGTTCGCGGGCTCCCTCGGTGCCGGCCTCCTCGACCAGGGCGGCCGAGAAACGGGTGACCTTGTCTGCCGTATCGGCCATCGCGGACTCCCACTGTCGGTGTTGCATTCTGCTACATGCGCCACTGTAGCAGAATGCAACGGGGGAGCGGCGGTCAGAATTGCGACGGCTGCGCGGTCGGCGACTACACGAGCCCGCGCCCCGATGACCTCATCGGGCGCGGGCTCGTTGTGTCGGCGTCAGTCTTTGTTGCCCGGGATTCCGATTGCGAATCCGATCCCGATGATCACACACGACACGAGGGCCACTGCCGGCATCACCCACATTGCGTTCATGGCGGCGACGCTACGCCCGGGCACGCAGCGCCGGGAGCGCTTTCGGCGAGGTCGGGACCTCCGATGGCGGAATGGGGTCTTTGGTCTCGCCGGTGACGGCGATCGTCCACATCCGGGTGGTGGAGGGCCTAACCGTGAATGTGCTTGGGCCGGAAGATGTCCCGGCCCGTTCGCATGATGTTTGGCGTCGTCGCGTGCCTGCAACGGCTGGATTGCCGACGGGACGACGACGCGCTTGGAAGCCGGTTGCGGCCTCGATGGTGGGGCGGGCGGGGCTCGAACCCGCGACCTACGGATTATGAGTCCGCGGCTCTAACCGACTGAGCTACCGCCCCGTGGGGCGTGAAACATGCCCGGGCAGCGAGATTACCGCACCGCGCATACCGCTCGGCGGATGCCTGCGGCGTCGTGGTCGCTGGGCGCGATCGCCCATGACTAGACTCGACGGGAGTTTGCACGAGAGCGCCGACGAATCCGACGGGCGCCGACACCAGGGAGCGGTTTCGACGATGGCGGGGCACGACGGGGCAGAGAGGGCGCGCGGGCTTCCGGAGAGCCTCGTCGACGTCGCCGCCCGCCGTATCCGCGACGCGATCCTGTCCGGCGAACTCCAACCCGGTGAGAAGGTCGTCGAGGAGAACCTGTGCGCCGATCTCGGGTTCAGCCGTGCCCCGGTCCGTGAGGCGCTTCGTCTCCTCGCGCAGCAGGGACTGGTCGAACACCTACCGCGGCGGGGTGTGCGGGTGGCGGAATGGTCGCCGCGTGACATCCTGCAACTGTTCGAGCTCCGGGCGCTGCTCGAGCGGTTCGCGATCGAGTCGGCGTTGCCGTTGCGCGACCCCGACACCCAGCTCGCCGCCGTCCGAGAGGCCTACGAACAGTTGCGGCGGGCGTCGGACGACCTGGAACGCGACGATGCGCACCGCCGGTTCCACGCGGCGGTGATGGCGCTGGCCGACAATCGGCAACTCGACATCGCCCTGGCGCCGATCCTGCTGAAACTGCAACTGCCGATGGCGGTCAACCTTCGGTCCGAGGCCGACGACCACGGGTCCGACGACGGACTGCGCAGGCATCGGACCATTCTCGAGGCGTTGGAATCCAATGATCCCGACGCTGTGGTCGCGGCGATGCATGATCACGGGCACCTCCGATATCTGGATCTCGTTGCGGCGACCGGCGACGACGCCGATGTGTCCGCCTGAGAGCCACCTGATCGGTGCGTGACGCGGCGGACAGTCGCTAACACAAACGACACATAACCGTTCCCCAGGCGCCATGATTCTGTCGACAATCGACGTTATGAGATTTTCAACGACGGGCCAGGGTCCCCAATCGGGACCATCCGTGGCCGAGATCATCGACAGTCACATCAGTGGAAGTGGGTCGCCGACACGAACGGCCGGTCGGGTGGCCGACGCCATCGAGGCGCGCGGCGACGACGGGGTCTGGCTCTCCACCGTTCCGCGCGATCAATTGCTCTCGGCGGCAGCAGAATTGGAGTCGCGTCTGGGGGCTCGTGGGCTACCGCTGTACGGCGTGCCGTTCGGGGTCAAGGACAGCATCGACGTGGCGGGGGTGCCGACCACGTTGTCGTGCCCGGACTTCGCCTATGTCGCCGAGAAGACCGCGCCCGCGGTGCAGCGCCTCCTCGACGCCGGAGCGCTGTATGTCGGCAAGACCAACCTCGATCAGTTCGCGACCGGCCTCAACGGAACCCGCACCCCGTACACCATTCCCCGCAGTGTGTACGGGAACGAAATGATCTCCGGCGGTTCGAGTTCCGGATCAGCGCTGGCGGTGGCGCTGGGGCAGGTGCCGTTCGCTGTGGCCACCGACACCGCCGGATCGGGCCGGGTGCCCGCCGCCCTCAACGGCGTCGTCGGGTACAAACCGTCGCGCGGTCTCATCAGTGCGGTCGGACTGGTGCCGGCGTGTAAGTCGTTGGACTGCATCACCCTGATGGCCGGGTGCGTGGATGATGTCGATCGCGTGATGGCGGTGCTGGCCGCCGTCGACGACGCCGATCCCTGGTCGCGTCCGGCCGGTGCGGCCTGGGAAGGGGATCGGCTGCGGGTCGGATTGCCCCCGGTCGACGAGCTGGAGTTCTTCGGCGACGAGCAGATGCGCGAGGCGCACCTGGCGTTCCGGAACCGGTTGTCGCACATGGAGATGCCGACCCCCATAGACATCGTCGACGTCTCCTTGGGGCCGTTTCTCGCGGCGGGGGAGTTGCTCTACGCCGGACCGTGGGTGGCCGAACGGCTGGTGGTGTTCGGGGAGTTCCTGGCCGAACATCCCGACTCCATCCATCCGGTCGTCCGCGACATCCTGCGCAGCGGCCTCGACTACACCGCCGTCGACGCCTTCACCGCGATGCAACGGCTGCAGGAACTCAAAGGTGTTGCCGCGCAGTTATGGCGGGGGATCGACGTGCTCGTGGTCCCGACCATCGGCCGCACCTTCACCGTTGAGGAGGTGCTCGCCGAGCCGCTTGCAGCGAACACCGCACTCGGCCACTACACCCATTTCGGCAACCTCCTGGATCTGATGGGAGTGGCGGTGCCACAAGGTCATACCGCCGACGGCCGGCCGCACAGCGCGATGCTTCTCGGCAACGCGCTCACCGACGATGCCGCCCTGGGTCTGGCGGCGGCGCTACTCGATGAGCCCCGGCCGCACGCGGCCGTCGGCGCCGAGACCGCGGCCGGTGCGCCCATCTCGTCCTGACCCGTCGGCCCCCGATCTCCCGTTCGTTGTACCCCGCCCCGAGAGGATTCTCATGGTGTCCATCACCGCACAACCCGCCCCCATCGAGCTCGATCTCGACCACACCGCGCTGGTGATCATCGATATGCAGCGAGACTTCCTGTTGCCCGGGGGTTTTGGTGAAACCCTGGGTAACGATGTCGGTCAACTGCAGAAGGTGGTGCCGCCCCTGGTGGAGTTGCTGGCAGCCGCCCGGGCGGCCGGCATGGTCATCGTCCACACCCGGGAGGGTCACCTACCCGATCTGTCGGATTGTCCACCGGCCAAACTCCACCGCGGTGCGCCGAGCAAACGCATCGGTGATCCCGGCGCGTTCGGACGCATCCTCATTCGCGGGGAGTACGGCCACGACATCATCGACGAACTCGCCCCGATGGAGGGGGAGTACGTCGTCGACAAACCCGGTAAAGGCGCGTTCTATGCCACCGATTTCGGAAAGATCTTGTCCGACAACGGGATCACGCAACTACTGGTGACCGGGGTGACCACCGAGGTGTGCGTACACACCACCACCCGCGAGGCCAACGACCGCGGATACGAGTGCGTCGTGGTCGCCGATTGCGTCGGTTCGTACTTCCCCGAGTTCCAGCGCGTCGGCCTGGACATGATCGCCGCACAGGGCGGCATCTTCGGCTGGACCGCCGCGAGCGCCGACATCATCGCCGCCCTCACCGGCAGCGAGCGCCCCGGCATCGTCGCCGCCTCCTGACCCGACAACCCTCTTCACCATCCCCGACACCCTCCGACGATCCGTACCCAACCCTCGCCACACCTGTCTCGCCACATCTGTTCTGCCGAAAGGATTTCCGTCATGAGTGCCACCGCCGAAACCGCGCCGCCAGCACCGCAGACGCCCGCGCCCACCACCGTTCCGTGGTGGACCCGGGGCGACACCAACGCCTTCGTCGGGCTCGGATTCAACATCCTCGTCAACGTCCTCACGCTGACCGGGTTGATGATCGCCGTCGTCAAGATCCCCGCCGCCGACGTCCTGGGGACGGTCCTGCCGGCTCTCGGTGTGGCGCTGGTGCTGGGCAACGTGTATTACACGTTCCTGGCGCGGCGACTGGCACAACGCGAGGGGCGTACCGATGTGACGGCGCTGCCGTACGGGCCGAGCGTCCCGCACATGTTCATCGTCGTCTTCGTGGTGATGTTGCCGGTCTATCTGAAGACCGATGACGCGATGCAGGCGTGGCAGGCCGGTGTGGCGTGGGCGTTCATGATCGGTGTCATCGTGATGATCGGCGCCTTCATCGGGCCCTACGTCCGCAAGCTCACACCGCGTGCGGCGATGCTGGGCACCCTGGCCGGTATCTCCATCACGTTCATCGCCATGCGGCCGGCCGGGCAGATGTGGGATGCGGCATGGATCGGCCTGCCGGTGCTGGCGATCATCCTCATCGGCTTCTTCACCGACGTGAAGCTGCCGGGCAACATCCCCGTAGGCCTGGCCGCCCTGCTGGTGGGTACCGCGATCGGCTGGATCGGTGGGTTCATGTCGGTGCCCGATCTGTCGCAGGCGGTGTCCGACATCGCGGTCGGTATCCCGGATCAGCGCTTCGACATGCTCTTCTCCGGTCTCGGCGATCTCGCGCCGCTGCTCGGTACCGCGATCCCGCTGGGCGTCTACAACTTCACCGAGGCGATGAGCAACGTCGAGAGCGCCGCGGCGGCCGGTGACAACTACAACCTCCGCAGCGTCCTGCTCGCCGACGGTGCCGGTGCCTGCATCGGTGCGGCCTTCGGGTCGCCGTTCCCGCCCGCGGTGTACATCGGCCACCCCGGATGGAAGGACGCCGGCGGACGATCAAGCTACTCGCTGGCCAGTGGCGTCGCGGTTGGCGTGCTGTGTTTCGCCGGGCTGTTCGGTGTCCTCGAGGCACTACTGCCGGTGCCCGCGATCGTGCCGATCCTGCTCTACATCGGCCTGCTGATCGGTGCACAGGCCTTCCAGGCGGTGCCGCGCCTGCATGCGGTGGCCGTCGTCGCCGCGATCCTGCCCAACCTCGCCCAATGGGGGTCGGGTCTGATCGACAATGCGCTGGCGGCGGCCAACACCACCGCCGCCGACGTCGGGGGTGAGGCCCTGACCAACGCCGGTCTTGTCTACAGCGGCCTGACCACCCTGGGTCAGGGGGCCGTGCTGGTCGGACTGGTGCTCGGCGCGATTGTCACGTTCATCCTGGACAAGAAGTTCCACTTCGCGGCGATCGCGTGCGCCGTCGGAGCGGTGCTGTCGTTCATCGGATTGATCCACGCGCCGGAGGTGGCGTGGGCGGCGAACCCGGAAGTGGCTCTGGGCTACCTGTTCTTCGGCATCGTCTGCTTCGGGTACTGGTTCCTGCCCAACGCCCGCACACCGGTCACCGTGGACGAGGCCGACGTGGTGGCAGGTCACTAACCGGGGGAGGTGGTTTCGGCGGCGTCGGCGCTCAGCTGAGTGTCGACGCCGCCGAGGCTGTGAGCTGGCGTTTTGTCGTTTGCTCGCCCCATGCGCTAGAGTCAGCGTTCGGTTCTGAAGGACCCCGAACGAGGGCCGGACGGACCGAAACGAGCAATCCCCCATAGCTCAATTGGCAGAGCATTCGACTGTTAATCGAACGGTTACTGGTTCGAGTCCAGTTGGGGGAGCAGAGTTTTCGCAGGTCAGGCCCGGTTTTCAACCGGGTCTTTCTTGTTTGGTCCTCACGTGGTCGATCGAGGGGACATAGCGAAGCTCATGACGATACTGAACGAGCTCCAGCTCATCGGTGTCAATCAGACAGCCGAACAGGCCGTCAAGCTCACCTATACCGCCCTCGTCCGCAAGGTCGTGGGATCGGGCAGCACCAAGAGAGTTGGTGAAGGCGAGCAACGACGCGTATCAAGTGCCGCTCCAGGAGTTCACAAATGCAGTCCGCGCCCATGCGGGCTTGCCGGAACAAACTGTGTCGATGAGCATCGAGGGCTCCGAGGTTCTGAAGTCGCTCGACTCAGATGAGCTGATGCCAAGAAGTCGAAACCGCGCCGAGGCTGGACCGCTGAGCGTCCCGAGGAGCCTGCCGGCGAATCCTCGTCGGCCGCGTCCAATGAATCTGTATGCGGCGCTCCTACGCCTTGGCGCGCGCACCGAACAGGCTTGGTGATCCCGAGTGCGCAGATCGGGCACAGCAACGCCGGGAGCGATCTCGCCGGCGATGCTGGCCGCCGGCACCGCGTACGCCCGCCGGTCCACGCATGCCCGTGCCGGAAGTCAGGACGAGATCGGCTCCGAGCCGTCGGAGGTCGGCCCGTTGCGTTGAACATGCCACGCGACCGAGACGGAACCTTCACGCCCCGTCCGGTACCAAACGGGGCGAACCCCAATCTTCACAAGCTTTCGGCGGGGTTGTCGTGGGCGGCAACGACATCCCCGCCCCCGCCGAGTGAACCCGCCAGATCCGGCTGGTGAGCCCTCCCAACCCGCCGAGTGAACCTGCCGTGTCAGGTCATCGGCGCATCCGGGTCCAATGCCCGCTCGTTCAAGGAGTCGTCGTAGACCCGCACATCCTGGTGAATCTGGTTGACAAGGCCGAATGCGTCGAGACTCGCCGCGATTCCGCCGCCGCAATAGACCGCAACGGGTCCGTCATGGGGGTTCAGTTGACCGAATGCGCCATCGAACCGGAAGTGGCCAGAGTTCTTGTCGATGAGGGTCACTGCCGGGACATTCACCGAGCCGGGTATTCGGCCCGCGCGGCCCGGGAAGCCCAGATCGGATGTGGGGTCCGCCGGTGGCAGTGCGCAGAGGAGCACGCCAGGAGACCGTCCGTCGACGATGGCGCGCACCCGTGTTCGGTGCCGTCGGGGTCGGTGTGGCGGACCTGATATCGGCCCCTCGGCAGTCTGCGGACGTCGCCGAATCCGCGCGTGCTCGGCGTCCTCACTGTGCAGATTGCATGCCAGAGCAGCAGTTCATCGGCGTCCGTGACATTGCACGCCATTCGGGGTGTACCGGTGGCGTTGACTGCGAGTCAGAACGTCTGGATCACAGGTCGGTCACACACTTCCGCACAGCCAGGTTGCTGCTTCGATTCCAGACAGGGGAGAAGCCCTGGCCGCAGATCTGTCACGAATGACGTTGCTCCGCAGCGATGTGTGCATCGGGGAACATCGTTCATCACTACGCAGAACTGCGTCTGGGTATACGTTTCCATCCCGTTACCGGCTCATCTCGCGCACAACGGATGTTGCCTGCGCATTCTGCATTGTCGCAGATCAGGGCGGCACCTAACGTTCCGTGCACTGTTGGACGCACTACTGCGCGACAGCCATTCACGTCACAGGACTCAGCCCCCTGGGAGGAACAATGCCCAATCTGTCCGGGCGCACCGCGATCGTCACCGGTGGCGCCACACTCATCGGCCACGGGGTGGTGGCCGAACTCGCCGCGGCCGGTGCCGCCGTCGTGGTGGTCGACGTCGACGTCGTCGGCGGCGAGAAGGCCGCAGCCCAGGCCCCCGGTATCGACTTCATCGAGACCGACATCACCGACGACGACGCACTGGCCCGGATGGTTTCGAGCGTCGTCGATCGCCACGGCGGCATCGACATCGTCGTGAACCTCGCCGCGGTCTACGTCGACGACGGGTTCGACACATCGCGGGCCGACTGGCTCACCGCGCTGAACGTCAATGTGGTCTCGATGGTCGAAGTCGTCCGGCACGCATTCGACCATCTCGAACGGAGCGAGCACGCCTCGGTCATCAACTTCACCAGCACCTCGGCCAAGGTCGCACAGACCGGCCGATGGGCCTACCCGGCGAGCAAGGCTGCCGTCGCCCAGCTCACCCGATCGATGGCGATGGACCTTGTGCCTCATGGCATTCGCGTCAACAGTGTGAACCCGGGGTGGACCTGGTCGAAGGTCATGGACGAACTCTCCAACGGCGACCGGACCAAGACCGACGCCGTCGCGGCGCCATTCCATCTGACCCGTCGTGTCGCCGATCCGTCCGAGATCGGCCGCGTCGTCGCATTCCTCGCCTCGGATGACGCCTCCGTCGTCGTCGGCGCCGACTGGGCCGTCGACGGTGGTTACTCCGCCATGGGCCCGGAGTCGTTTGTTCCCGCAATCCCGAAACTGACGGAGTGACATGAAAATCGGAATCATCGGCGCGGGCTTCGCCGGCCTCTCCAGCGCAAAGGTCCTCACTGAACTCGGCCACGACGTCGTCGTCTACGACGCGGCTCCCGACGTCGGTGGGGTATGGAGTTCCATCCGCCGCTACCCGGGTCTGACCACCCAGAACAACAAGCAGACCTATCACATGTCCGATCACCCGATGCCGCGGTCATATCCGCAGTGGCTGGGTGGTGAGCAGGTGCAGGAGTACCTGGAGACCTACGTCGAGAAGTACGGTCTCGCACCGTATCTCCGTCTGGGCACCACCGTCGTCAACGCTGCTCCGAACGACGACGAAACGGGCTGGCTGGTCGTATCGGCCTGCTCTCAACAGCCCGGCAGTACCGTCACCGATCACTATGATCATCTCGTCGTCGCAAACGGCATCTTCTCCACGCCGGTGCTCCCCGACTACGAGGGCGTCGCCGAACTCGAGGCGGCCGGTGGTCGACTCATCACGACCGGCGATCTGCGCTCACTCGACGAGGTGGCCGGACGCAACGTGGTCATGGTCGGGTATGGAAAGTCGTCCTGCGATGTCGCAGCGGTCGTGGCACCGGTGGCCGCCAGCACCACCGTGATCGCACGTGGCCTGCTGTGGAAGGTGCCTCGCAAGATCCTGGGCGTCCTCAACTACAAGTACCTGCTGCTCACCCGGATGGGTGAAGCACTGTTCCGCTACCAGAATGTCTCCGGCATGGAGAAAGTGTTACACGCCAACGACTCTGCCATCGCCCGTGGACTGACGGACTCGGTGGAGAAGGTGGTTGTCCGTCAACTCGGGCTCGACAAGGCCGACCTCGTCCCCGACGAGCCGTTCCACACCATCGCCAAGGCATCGGTCAGTTTGGCGTCGGAGGGATTCTACGAAGGCGTCCACGACGGAAGTATCACCGTCCGTCGGGATCGGACCGTCGCCCGGTTCCTGGAGAAGGACTCCAAGCCATTCGCGGAACTGTCCGATGGCACCGTGATCCCGGCAGATGTGGTGATCTGCGGTACCGGCTTCCGTCAGGAGGTGCCGTTCTTCGACGACGACGTCCAGGCTCGTCTCACCGATGACGCCGGCAACTTCCAGCTCTATCGCCACATCCTGCCGATCGACGTGCCGAATCTCAGTTTCGCCGGCTACAACTCGTCGTTCTTCTCGCCGCTGTCGGCCGAGATGGCCGCGGTATGGACGGGGTCGTATCTGGCAGGCCAGCACACCGTGCCGTCGAAGGACGAAATGAGGGCATTCGTCGCCGAGCGTGTGGCCTGGATGGAGCAACGGACCGACGGTCACCATGCGCGCGGCACCAACGTGGTGCCGTTCTCGCTGCACAACATCGACGAACTGCTCGACGAGGCGGACCTCAATCTGGGCGCGGTCACCAGGGCAATGCAGTGGTTGCTGCCGGTGCGGCCGTCGTCGTACCGAAAGGTCACCCGAAAACTTGGCAAACGCATTGCTGCACAACGCTGATTAGTCCACACATCAATCACCGGAGAACCCCATGACAACTGACAACAATCCGACCACCACGGTCGATCCGATCACCGCCTCGGTACTGCAGCGCCGGGTGGATTCGATCACCAAGGAGATGGCGACGATGCTGATGCGTTCGTCCCGCTCGCCGATCTTCAACGAGATCGGCGACCTGGTGACCGTCATCTTCGATCGCGAAGGAAACACGTTGGCGCAGGCCGAATTCGCGGCCATCATCGCCTTCGGTGCGCATCCGTCTCTCGAATACATCATCAACTACTTCGGTGACGACATCCACGAGGGAGACGTCATCATCCACAACGACGTCTACCACGGTGGAAACCAGAACGCGGACACCGGGATCTACATGCCGGTGTTCGCCGACGGTGAGTTGATCGGCTGGACGGCGGCCAAAGGTCATCTCGCCGACATCGGCGGCATGACAGCCGGTGGATATAACCCGAACGCTCGCGATATCTGGCAGGAAGCCCTGCGGATCCCGCCGGTGAAGGTCATCGATCGCGGCGTTCTACGAAA
The DNA here is from genome assembly GCF_053587995.1 of Gordonia sp. NPDC003504. NCBI lineage: Bacteria > Bacillati > Actinomycetota > Actinomycetes > Mycobacteriales > Gordoniaceae > Gordonia > Gordonia sp. NPDC003504. Next base: position 141,864 of record NZ_JBSFPC010000008.1, on the reverse strand, counting down.
GGACGTGTGGGATTTCATCGCCGCCAACATCCGGTTCGGATTCGTGATGGAAGACATCCGGGCGATGATCGGGTGCTGCACGGTGGGTGGCCGACGCCTCGTCGAGGTGATGAGCCGTTACGGGCTGGCGGCCTACGAATCGCATTGGGCCTACGTCATCGATAGCTCGCGCAAGCAGGTCGAGGCAGAGATCGGCCGGTGGCCCGACGGGCACTACCACGGCGAGAGCTTCATGACGTCGGACGGATTCGACACGAAAAAGAAGTACAAGATCGCCGTCGACATCGAAATCGTCAAGGAGAAAATCGTTTTCGACTTTACCGACAGCGACGACCAGTCACCCGGAATCACCAATATGCCGGCTGCCGCCGCCAAGGGTGCGGTGCGCATCGCCTTCCTGATGCTGATGGCGGCAGGTGGAATCCGAATCCCCACCAATCAGGGGCTGTTCGAGCCGATCGTGACGAAGTTCCGCAAGGGCTCGATCATCGACCCTGAGTTTCCCGCGGCCACCATCTACGGTAATCAGCTCTGCGACGAGGTGGTCGAGGCGATCATGCTGGCTCTCGCCGATGCGCTCCCGGACCGTGTGACCGCGGGCTGGAACAAATTCATGTGCACCGCGACCAACGGCATCGATCCCCGCACGGGAGAGCCATTTGGCACCTTCACGGTTTTCCAGCGCACCGGACCGGGTGGCGTTTCCGGGCAAGATGGTTGGGATGCACTCGGTTTCACGGGAACAGCCGGACAGATGCGTGCACCGGATCCGGAAATGCTCGAACTGACGACTCCGCTGTTCCTCGAATACCACGAGTACCTGCCGGATTCGGCGGGCGCCGGGGAATTCCGCGGCGGACTCGGAACGCGCTCGGCGTGGCAGTCATACGGGGAGGGGCAGATCGGTGTCACCCTGGCCGACAACATGGCCGCCGAAGGGGCATTCCCGGCGCGTGGCATGTTCGGTGGTCACGACTCCGGACTGAACTCGCTGACCATCGAATACCCGGACGGCACCGTTGCCGACTGGGGGTCGAAGGAGATCGTCGACCTTCCGCCGGGCACGCGCATCGTCTCCCGGGCCGGTGGCGGCGCCGGGTACGGCGATCCCAGGCTGCGACCGGCAGCCAAGGTGCGCGCCGAGGTGATCGCCGGGATCTTGTCGGCCGCGCGTGCGCGTTCGGATTACGGCGTTGCGATCACCGATGCCGGCGAGATCGACGAGACCCTGACCGCCACGCTGCGCTCCTGATCCGCAACCCTTGTGACCCCGGCCGGGTCACCCATCACCGAACAACTCTTCGACATAGGTAGGAAACCGTGAGTATTCGAATCGGAATCGACGTTGGTGGCACCTTCACCGATTTCCTCGTCATCTATCCCGACGGCCGTCGCCGTATCCACAAGACCAGTTCGGTTCCGTCCGACCCGCCCCAGGCTGTGCTCAACGGCCTGACCGAACTCGCCGCGATCGAGCAGACCTCGCTCCCGGAGTTCGTCGCACAGATCGGCCTGATCGTGCACGGCACCACCGTCACCACCAACGCTCTGCTGACCCGACGCGGCCCCACCACCGCCATGCTGGTGACCGAGGGGTTCCGTGATGTGCTGCCGATGCGGCACGGGACGCGGGAGGAGCCCTACGACAACCGCCTGGCCCAACCGGAGCCGTTGACGCCGCGGGCGCTGCGCCTTCCGGTCGGCGGGCGGATCAACTACGAGGGTAAGGAACTCACCCCCCTCAACGAGGGCGACGTCCGCGCCGCTGCCCGCTTGCTCCGGGAGGAGGGAGTGGAATCGGTGGCGGTGTCGTTCATGCACTCGCACGCCAACAACGCGCACGAGAACCGTGCAGCCGAACTGCTCCGCGAAGAAGTCGGTGACATCTATGTCACCGAATCGGCCGAACTCCTCGGGCAAGCCCGCTACTACGAGCGGTCCAGTGCTGCGGTGCTCAATTCCTATGCGGGACCGATCATCAGCACCTACCTGACCACGCTCGCCGGCATTCTGGACTCGGTCGACTTCGCCGGGCTGCTGCTGATGATGCAATCCAACGGCGGCGTCGCCACACCCGACGAGCTCGCCAAGCGGGCGGCGCTGTCTCTGCTGTCGGGACCGGCGTCCGGACCCACCGCGGGGCTCCTCGTCGTCGGCGAACATGGGTGGGATTCGTGCCTCACCGTCGACATGGGTGGCACGAGCTTTGACGCCGCGGTCGTCAAGGGCGGCAAGCCCCTCATCATGACCGACGGTGAGATCGACCGCTGGTCGATCGCGCTGCCCGCGGTCGACATTCACACCATCGGTGCCGGCGGTGGCTCCATCGCGTCGGTCGACGAGGGCGGAATGCTCAGCGTCGGGCCGCAAAGTGCAGGTGCCGCACCAGGTCCCGCGTGCTATGGGCGTGGGGGAGTCCGCGCCACCACCACCGATGCCGACGTGGTGCTCGGTTATCTCGATCCGGAAAGCTTCCTCAACGGGCAGATGTCGCTCGACCGTGCGGCAGCCGAAGAGGCCATCCGCCGCGATGTGGCCGAGCCGCTGGGACTATCGGTGATCGATGCCGCGGCGGGCATCTACGAGATGGTCAACGTGTCGATGGCCACTGGCGTCCGCGACATCACCGTCCGGCGCGGTCTCGATCCCCGCGACTTCCCGATCGTCGTCGCCGGTGGTGCCGGACCGGTGCACGCCGCGGCCATTGCGCACGAACTCGAGATCCCCGTGCTCGTGACCCCGCGTGACTCCTCCATTTTCTGCGCAGCGGGAATGCTGGTGTGCGACTTCAAGCATGACTACGTGCAGAGTGCGCACGACCGCCTGGACACGCTCGACCCGGCGGCGCTGGCCGCGATATGGCAGCGTATGGCCAGTGAGGGCCGGGAAACACTGCACGTCGAGGGCGTCACCGACGACGCGATCAGTTACGAACCGTCGATGGATATGCGCTACAAGGGTCAGTGGTATGAGCTGACGATCTCGGTGGACCCCGGGGCGGTGGGCGCCTCGCCCGACCTTGGCGCGATCGCGCAGGCGTTCCACGAGGAGCATGCGGTGCTGTTCGGCTACAACAACCTCGAGATGTCCATCGAGATCCTCAACATTCGACTCTCGGTGGTCGGGAAGACCTCCGACGAGCGAATCAGCCTCAGTTCCGAAGTGGCAGTGGACATGCCGTTCGGCGCGGGACGCCGGGAGATTTACTCGCCCCTGCGTCGGGAGATGGTCGAGGCCGAGGTCTACCGAGGGACGGCGATGGGGCCGGGCACGCAGATCTCCGGTCCCGCGGTCATCGAGTTGGGTACCACCACAATCATCGTTCTGGATCAATACGATTGCGTTGTCGATCGTTCCGGGTCGTTCGTGATGTATCTGCGCGATCGCGCCGACGAGGTCATCGCCAAGCTCAAGCTCTGATGCACGGACGAAAGCGGGGGACGAATGATCGTCCCCCGCTTTCATATTGGGCGATTGTGTTGGGCCGCGCGGATGTCATGTGTCGTGCCCCGTGCGCACGACCCTGCCACGGCGTGCGAATCAGGGCCGATCATGCCGTGAGCGGATCACCTCGTCCGCGATGCGTCGGCGGCGATATACCACCGCACGCTCAACGCGCCAACGTCTCCGACGGGAGCTCGGAGAATGTGGCGCGGTAGGCGTCGGCGAATCGGCCGGCGTGGAAGAATCCCCATCGCGCGGCGACATCGGTGACCGAGGTGTCGGCAGGTGAGGACTCGACCAGTTGCTGCCGGGCCCGTTCGAGCCGAGTGCTGCGGAGTCGATGCAGTGGTGTGGTGTTGAGCTCACGAGCAAACAGATCCTGCAGCGATCTGGTCGAGACGCCCACTTCGGACGCCAGGTCTGTCACGCGCCACGGATGTTCGGGCCGATCCTCGATGAGCGCGATGGCGGCGCGAACCGCACGCGACACGGGTGTCCGCGTCGGCATCTCCGTGTGTGCGTCGTTGGCCTGAATCGACAGCAACCCCGAGATCAGGGTCTGCTCGAAGTTGGTGGTCACCAGCGGGGAGTCGAAGAGACCGGTCGCAGGGCTGCTGAGCGAGTCGACGGCGAAGTGCACCAACCTGGTCCACGCTTGCGTCGCCGGTGCTGTCAGATCCAGCCGTGCGTCGAAGATGACTGGGGCACCACCTGTGTCGGCGGCGGCTTCGAGCGCCCCGCGGCGGATGTAGATCACCAGCTTCTCGCACCCGTTCGACCAGATCATGTCGATGGGTTCGGTGGGGGAGGTGACCGAACCGGTCTGGCGATCACAATGCAATTCGCGAGCACCGATCCGAAGGCGGGCATTGCCCGCCACCGGGACCTGGACGAGATAGAAATCCTCGAGGCGTCCTGGTGTGATGTGCACTTCACCGCCGTAGCGCATGTAGTTCAGCGTCACGTCTGCGCCGATAGGGGCAGAGTTGTGTACCAGATCGAGGCGGCTGTTGACGCCCAGGGTCAGGCGGTGCGGGCAGTAGCGGCGCGCTACGGACTCGCGTGCCTGGTCCAGGTCGGTCGTTGCGCAGGCACGATAGCGGGTGAGTAGGTCGGTGGTGATCTCGAAACCCCTGTCGAACTCGGTGGGATTGCCGCCATGATAGTCGTGCCATCGACCGATGGCACGACTGATCAGGATTCGTCGACGCTGACCTCACCGCGCCCGATCCGGTAGAGACCGGTCGGATGCTCGGAGAGCTTGCGGCTACCGTCGCGGGCCACCACGAAGGTATCGGCCATGTAGCCGCTGGCGACGTCGGTGCGGTCGGCGACCATCGGGTGCAACGTGATCACCATGTTCGCCTCAATCGTGTCCTGGATCGACTGTTCGCCATCTTCGACGACGTCGAGTCCGATCATCGGCTGCTCGAGAACGTCGAGCCCCAGGGAATGCCCGGTCCAGTACGACGACTTCGCACCCTGCGCATGCACTCCGTCGAGCACCCGCCGTTGGATGTCGCCGGGAAGGACACCCGAGCGCATCACCTTCGCGCCGCCGGCGATGCCATCGGCGGCTGCTCGTGCCATCCTCTGCGTCGTCTCGTCCGGGTGGGCGAAGGTGACCATCCGGGCCAGTTCGGTCCAGTAGCCGGCCGGCCCGACGATCTCGAAGGAGAACGTGTGCACGTCGTGGGCGCTGAGGACGCGGTCCCTGGGCGTGTCGAAGGTGGAGTGGGAGTGTGCATTGTCCAGGTCGGTGTGCATCGAGAGGAACAGCGGGTCCTCGCCACCGAGCCGGCAACCCACCCGGTACATCTCGGCGGCCACCTCGCGTTCGGTGATCCCGGGCCGCACGATCTCGACCAGTCGCGCAAAGCATTGGTCGAGGATGTAGGCCGATTCCTCGGCGCCCCGGAGCTCGGCGTCGCTCTTGACCGCGCGAATCCGCTCGAACTCGGCAGAGAAGTCGACGAAGTCCACGCCGGGATAGGCTTCGGTAAGCGCCAGGTATTCGCTCACCTTCATCACCTGGTTGAGTCCGACGATCCCGACCCGATGGAACTTGGGACGCAACGCGAACGCTTCGACGAGGCCCTCGGCGATCGTGCCGGGGAATCGGTAGTCCTGCACCCAGCCGGACTTCGGCTTGCGCGCACCGATCAGGTTGCCGGACAGCACGAGGAAGGGCTCCTCCTCACGAAACATGACCGCGTTTCCCGAACGGTGACACAGGTTGTAGTCCGCCACGTAGCGCAGCGAGCCCTTGTGGCCGCGGTAATCGTTGGCCGCGAACACCAGCGCGTCGAGCCCGTGATCGGCCATCGCCTTGTTCAGCACCGCCCAGCGTCGATCCCGTTCGGTCAGTGATGTCGTCATCGTCAAGTGTCCTCTCTCCTACGCGTCCCCGCGTGGATATACGTATCCACTGACGAAAAGGCATGTGCCAGTGCGGTGTTGTGTGGTGGTGACAGACCAGGCTCGGACGGAGCGCAGGGCCGGGAACGGCTTGCACCCGTGATCGTCTCGGTGTGGCGAGACTATGTCGTTTCGATTGGCGCGGACAACGGAGCGCGCTAGTTTTTTCGGTGTGGAGAATTCACACCCTGGTGCGAGGGATGCGGTAGGTGCGCACCCGCCGATCGAATCGGTGCATCGCGGACTGGTCCTGCTCAAGGCGTTGCGGGACGGGCAGACGCTGGGTGTCACCGACGCTGCCGAACTCCTCGAGGTCGCGCCGTCGACCGCGCATCGTTTATTGAATGCCCTGTGCTTCGACGGTTTCGCTGTGCAAGATCGGGAGCGCCGTTACCGCCTCGGACCCGAATTCCGGCCCGACGAGTCGCGTCCGATCAAGATCGGTGACCTACGGGCCGCGGTTCGGCCGGCGATCGAGGATCTCGGACACTCCATGGGCGAGACCGTGCACGTCTGGATTCGGCAGGGACCCCTCCTGCGCTGGGTCGACGGTGTGGAAGGGGCCGCACCCGCCCACGTCAGTCCGGATGGGTGGGATCGGGTACCCGCCTATGCATCTGCCGCAGGAAAGGCGCTGCTCTCAGAGCTCACCAACCGGCAACTCGAAGAGGTGTTCGCCGCTGGGCTACCGCCGGCCAGGTCGTCGCGGATCAGCAGTCTGCGCTCCCTGAAACGTCATCTCGGCTCTGTGCGTAGCCGTGGCTACGCCATCAGCATCGAGGAGTCCGCGCAGGGTGTCGACGGAGTCGCGGTGAGCGCCAAAGACGGTTATGGCCGGCCGGTTTTCGCGATCTCCCTGGCGATTCCCAGCTCTCGGTTCGACCGATCGGCATTGCCGGAGTATGTCGACGCCCTGCGTATCGCGGTCGAGCGCACCGAATCGGCGTTGAGCGCCGACTGAGACGTCTCCGATTCCCCAGAAGAGAATCGCGCCCCAAAGATCTGGTGAGATCGGGCGACCCGACTCTACGGTCCATGACACCGGTGACGACACCGGTGGATGATCGCAGGGAGGTGGACGGTCGGTGGGTGGACGAGGTGCAATGCTCACAGCGCGGCAGATCCTGGAATCACCTGCGACGCCTTCGGTTTGGAGGCTGTTCCAACGCCAGTGCCATCTCCTCGAACTCCGCGAGGCGGTCTCTGGCCGGCTCCCCGAGTTCGGTGATGAGCATGGCGACGAGGAGTTCGACGAGCATGAAGCCGTGGGCCATCGAGTCAAAGGGACCCGGTCCTGCGTGGCTCACGGTGAGCACCGACGTTGCCCGCGACGCCAGAGGCGAGAGGTAGACGTCCGTCACGAGCACCAGGGACGCGCCTCGGTCGGCAGCGGATTCGCCCCACTCGATGGTGGTCTGCTGATAGCGCCGGTGGTCGAACACCACCGCGACAGTGTTCTCGTCGACGTCGATCAGCGACGCCAGATGGTCTGCCGAGGTCGGCATGACCATGCGCACTGCGGGTCGGAGCATGCGCAGGTACTGGTGCAGTTGGGTGGCGAGCACCGTGGTGAACCGGCCGCCGACGATCATGATCGTCCGATCGGTATCGGCCAGTGCGCGCACCGCGTCGTCGAGGTCGTCCGATGCCAGGTTCTCGATGGTGGACCGCAGACCCTCGGAGTAGATCCGCGCGGCCGTCGACAGGTCGGACTCCTCGGACTCTGTGGTCGCCTCGCCGGTCGGGTATACCGCGACGGGGGAGAACAGTCGGGTCTGCACCTCGTCGCGCAGCGCTTCCTGAAATGCCCCGTAGCCGGCGAATCCGAGCTTGCTCACCAGCCGAAGGGCGGTAGGGGCACTGACGTCGGCATCGGCCGCGAGTTGCGCGATGGGCACAAGCCCGGCAGTGGGGTAGGCGTCCGTGAGAGCGGCGACGACGCGCAGTTCTCCCGGGGCAAGACTGTGGCGGACTTGTCGTATGCGTTGTGCGACAGTCCCCTCGATGCGGTCGGCGTCGGTCATGAGCGCCAAGTCTACGGCGAGGGTGCAACCCGGTCCCGCCGATGCGCGTTCCATATTCTTCATCTCTCAGATCTGCCGTAACAAACGTTTAACGCGTTACGCCGTGACACTGCGACGTAATGAAAGTAACGTCAAACGTACGCTCCCAGCCCGAAGGATTCCGCGATGACCCTGCACGACAATCCCGTTCGCACCGCGCTGCGCGGCGGCCCGAGTGATGCCTCGGACCTACACGACACGTGGGGCGATCTCATCGAGACCGACCGCGTCCACCGCACGCTCTACACCGAACCCGCAGTCTTCGATGAGGAGATGGTCAAGGTGTTCGGTGGCGAGTCCTGGGTGTACCTCGCACACGAATCGCAACTGCCCGAGCAGAATTCGTTCCTTTCGGTGCGGATGGGGTTGCGGCCGGTCATCGTCACACGCGACCGTCAGGGTGAGCTGCACGCGATCTTCAACCGCTGCGCACACCGTGCGGCGACGATCTGCCGGGAAGAAGCCGGCACAGCCAAGAGTTTTCAGTGCCCCTATCACGGATGGACCTTCCGCAACACGGGCGAACTCGTCGGTGCGCCGTGGCCGCAGGGGTACGGACCCGACTTCGACAAGACGAGATTCGGGCTCGGCGTCGTGACCCGGGTGGAGAGCTACCGCGGATTCATCTTCGGCACCATGAACGCCGACGCGCCATCGGTCGAGGACTGGCTCGGGCACGCCACACCGTGGCTGGACTATTGGATCGACCGTGCTCCGACCGGAGAGGTGATCGTCGGAGCGGGTGCCCACCGGATGGGATTCCGCGGCAACTGGAAATTGGCCTTCGACAATGCGGGCGACGGCTACCACCCGTCGTTCTCGCACCGCTCGCTCCTGGAGATGGCCTCACGCATGGGTGAGACCAAAGATATGTCGTACTTCGGCAAGACCCCCGACGACGGACCCATGAAGGTGTACGCACTCGGCAACGGGCACAGCGTGATCGATCAGCGCCCGGCGCATTCGGGTGGTCCGGGCACGTTCTGGAAGAACCAGCGGCCGCAGCCGGGGCGTGAACGTTTCGAGGAGGATGTTCGAGCCGCGTACGGCGATGACGCCGACCGGCTGCTCGACCTCACCATCGGAGCCCAGATCAACCTCAGCATCTTTCCCAATCTGTTGATCATCGGCAATCAGATCCAGGTGATCGAGCCGCTGTCTGTCGACCGCACCCAGCTGACCTGGAATGCCACCACGATCGCCGGGGTGCCGGATGCGATCAACACCATGCGCATGCGCAGTCAGGAAGACTTCCCGGCGTTCGGCGAGCCCGACGACCAAGCGAATTTCGAAGAGGCCCAACGTGGCCTGGCCGTCCCCGAGGCGGAATGGATCTACATGAACCGCGGACTCGACGTCACCGATTGGCAATCGATCGGCGAGGACGGGGTGATCGTCACCGCGGTCACCGACGAACTGCACATGCGCGGCTACTACGAGGAATGGCAGCGCCGGATGCGAGGACAGATCTGATGACCATCGAACAACTACCCGATGCCTACGCCGACACCTCGTCGTTCTCCTATCACGTCGACGCGAACTGGTATGACGAACTTGACCGATTCCGTGGCATCTTCGACGATGACTGGCCGGTCGCTGACCTGGCGGACTCGCATGCCGCGACGTCATTCCTCTCGCGCGAGGCGCGCCTCATCGACGAGGGTCGCTTCAACGATTGGCTCGACCTGTTTGCCGGCGACTGCCTGTACTGGGTGCCCGTCACCGCAGGCGGCGGCGATCCGCGGCGTGAGGTATCGCACGCCTTCGACGATCACCGCCGACTCACCGACCGCGTCTACTGGTTGCGCACCGGCCTTGCCTACAGCCAGCTTCCGCCGTCCCGCACCCGACGGATCATCTCCAATGTCGAGACCATCGACGACGCCGGCGGGCAACGACTGATCCGGTCGAATTTCGTGATCCACGAATACCGTGCGGGCGTTGCGAAGAGCTACGTCGGTTGGTATGGACATGTGTTGCGACGCAACGGAGATGACTGGCAGGTCCGGCTGAAGTCGGCACACCTGATCGATTCCGAGCAGTACCACGAGAATCTGACCCTGGTGTTCTGACATGATTGAATTCAGCGCCTCCGACCTCCAGGAGGTCGGAAATGCGACCACCACCGTGGAAGGCCTCGCCGCCGAGGTCGACACGCTCCGCCGTGAGGTCACCTTGCTGCGCGCGCATCTGAGGCGCGTGGACAAAGACCTCAAGGCCACCGGTCCGCTCGTCGAAGTCGTTCGGGGACTAACGATCTGGGACTACACCCCCTACCGGGTGAATCCCGGATCGGACTGGGTCGCGATCGACCGCACCCAGGCCGAGGAGTTGCTCGCCACGCTGGCAGCGATCGATCACTGGACACCGTGGCGGACCCGACTGGAGCCGAGACCGCAACCATGACCGTTTCCCCTGCCGCCAGAAGTCTTTCGGTGATCGCCCACGTCGACGATCCGTCGATCGGTGTGCTGTCGGACAGCGCCGCCGCAGCCGGCTGGACCATCGACATCGTCCGGCCGTTTCGCGGGGAGGTGCCGCCCGCGGTCGACGAACTCACCGCCTTGGTCGTGCTCGGCGGCCCGCAGAGCGCCTATGACACCCGCGCTCATCCGTTCCTTGCGGGCGAGATCGACTATCTGGCAAAAGTTCACGAGCACGGCGTCCCGCTCCTGGCCCTGTGTCTTGGCTCGCATCTGCTGGCCGACGCGCTGGGTGGACGGAGTGAACCGGGCGCGTCGGGACTGGAATGCGGTTTCATCGATGTGACTGCGACGACCGGCACGCTGCCGGTGGCGGGCCGATACTTCTCCTTCCATTCCGACACCGCCGTCGCGCCGGGAGGCGCGGCGTTGCTCGCCACCTCCGGCCGCTACGTGCAGGCGTGGCGGCTGGATCGCTCCGTCGCCATTCAATTCCATCCGGAACTCGACGCGGAAGGCGTCGATGCCCTCCTTGCACTCGAAGGTCCCAAACTCGCTGACTTCGGCATCGACGCCGAGGCCATCCGGGGTTCGGTGGGTGCCGAGCTCACGCCGCCGCTACCCGGGCGGCGTCTGCTCGACGCCTGGTTCGCCGAATTCGTCAATCGCACATAACAATCCATCCGAACATCCCTACACCAGCCAAAGCCGACCGTCCGGTCCGGCGACCGCAAGAGGAGACAGCCATGTCCACCGCCAAGTTCGTCGAACGGTACAACCTGTACCGGCCCGAGGATCATCGCGCTGCCGAGCGCGCCATCGAGACCATCAACCGCGAGGGCATCGAACTCGTTCGCGTTGTCTGGCCCGACCAACACGGACTTCTGCGTGGTAAGGCGCTCACGGTGCCGGCCTTCCTCGCCGCGCTCGAATCCGGCAACGAGATCACCATGGCGCCCTTCTTCTTCGACACCGCCAACGCGATCGTGTTCAACCCGTTCTCCCCGGACGGTGGATTCACCATCGAGGGGCTCGGCGGCAGCCCCAACGTCAAGATGGTTCCCGACCCGTCGACCTTTGTGGTCCTGCCCTGGGCCCCCAAGACCGCGCTGGTCTTCTGTGACCTGTACATGACGGACGGCACACCGTTCCCGCTGGCGCCGCGCACCATCCTCAAGCAGGCCCTCGCGGCGATGGCCGACAGCGGTTGTCAGCTCATCGCAGGTGTCGAAATGGAGTGGTACCTCACCCGTCTGGTCAACGACGGCCTCGGCACGGCGTCACTGGGTGCGCCCGGCTCGCCGGCAGACCCGCCGACCGTCGCACCGGTGTCCCGGGGTTACAACTATCTGCTCGTCGACCATCTCGACGAGGTCGACGACATCCTGCGCCCGATTCGAAGCGCATTGACGCAGATGGGTCTCCCGTTGCGATCCTTCGACGACGAGTGGGCACCGAGCCAGATGGAGACCACCTTCGATATCCTCGACGGCCTGGCGGCTGCCGATTCGGCGGCACTGTTCCGGACGGCCACCAAGCAGATCGCCAAGCGCAACGGCTATCTCGCCTCCTTCATGTGCACCCCGGCCATCGAGGGCTTCTATGCGAATGGCTGGCACCTGCACACCTCCATCGCCGACGTCAACAGTGGTAAGAACCTGATGACCCCCACCGACGGCGCGGCGCTGTCGGATGTCGGATTGCACTACATCGGCGGCACCCTGGCGCACGGCGCGGCGGCGTCGGTGTTCACCACGCCCACCATCAACGGCTACCGTCGTCGTCGTCCCTATTCGCTGGCTCCCGACCGCCTGACCTGGGGTCGCGACAATCGCGCGGCCATGATGCGTGTCATCAGTGCTCCGAACGATCCGGCCTCGCACGTGGAGAACCGGGTGGGCGATTCGGCCGCCAACCCGTATCTCTACATCGCGGCACAGGCCGCCGCCGGTCTCGACGGCATCCTCAACAGGACCGACCCGGGTGCACCGAGCGACGACCCGTACAGTGCCGACGTTGTCCAGCTGCCCGCCACCTTGAGTGCGGCGATCGATGAGCTGGCGTCGGATGCCTTCTACCGCAAGACCTTCGGTGACGGATTCATCGACTATCTCGTCACGATGAAGCGCAGTGAGGTGACCCGATACGAGGCCTGGCTCGCGGAGAATCCGGACGAGTCGACCTACGTCAACGGTGTGACCGACTGGGAGCATCGCGAGTACTTCGAGCTCTTCTGAGTTTCTGCCCGGGCACGCCTGAGAGGAGATCTGATGCCCACCATCACGTTTATCAGTCCCGACGGAACCTCACACGATGTGGAGGCGAAACTCGGTGCGTCGGCGATGGAGGCCGCGGTCAAATTCGGCGTGCCCGGCATCGTCGGCGAATGCGGTGGCGGCCTGTCGTGTGCCACCTGCCACGTGTTCGTCGACGCCGTCCAGCTCGAACGTACCGGTCCCGCTGAGGATTTCGAGGAAGAGATGCTCGAAGACGCCGCCACGCCGGCCACCGGTTGCAGCCGGCTGTCCTGCCAGATCCGCATGACCGACGAACTCGACGGACTCGTCCTGACGATCGCGCCCGAGCAATGACCGAGCGCATCCTGATCGTCGGTGGTGGCGAGGCAGGTCTGAGTGTGGCGGTTACACTGCGGCAGTTGGGTTTTGCCGGCGAGGTGGTCATCGTCGGGGACGAGGCGCGGCCGCCCTATCAGCGGCCGCCGCTGTCGAAGGAATTTCTGAAGACCGACGCCGATCCGGCCGGCCTCGAATTGCGCTCGCCGGAGTTCTTCGCCGAGCAGCGCATCGACCTGGTGGCCGGACGACGCGTCTGTCGGATCGCTCTCGAGGAGGCCGGAGGTGTTGCCGTTCTGGACGACGGCAGCGACATCGTCTTCAGTGGACTCGCGCTGACGACCGGCTCGGTGCCGCGACAGCTCCCGGTACCCGGCAGTGATCTGGGGGGGGTGTACAACCTGCGCACGCTCGACGACGCCCAGGCGTTGCGGGTCGGCCTGGGGACCGCGCGCGATGTGGTCGTGGTCGGGGGTGGTTTCATCGGCCTGGAGGTGGCCGCGACCGCTCGGGCGGGAGGCGCCGACGTCACCGTGGTGGAGGCGGCAGATCGCATCATGGCGAGGGTGGTCGCCGGGCCGGTGTCCACCTTCGTCGCCGATCATCACCGCGCGCAGGGCATCACCGTCCTCCTGGAAACCGGGGTGAGCGAGGTGCGCGGCGACGCCGGCCGGGTCCGCGAGGTGGTGCTGGCGGACGGCCGGGTTCTGCCCGCCGATCTCGTGGTGGTCGGGGTCGGTGCGATCCCGACCATCGGAATCGCGCAGGACCTGAGGTTGACGTGCGACGGTGGCATCGTTGTTGATGCGTGGGCGCGCACCAGCCACCCGGGCGTCGTGGCGGCCGGGGACTGCGCGGTGGGACCGCACCCGTACGACGCCGACCGGGTGCTGGGGGTGGAGTCGGTGAACAATGCGGTGGTTCAAGGCAAGGCCGCGGCGCGCAGCCTCCTCGGCCTACCCCCGGAACCGGCGGGCGTGCCGTGGTTCTGGTCGAATCAGGGTGAGCTGAAGATACAGATCGCCGGGATCTCCGACGGGTATGACCAGCTTGTGGTTCGTCGTGCCGAGGATCGCATGACCGTGCTCTACTACCGAGACGGTGCCCTGATCGCCGCGGACACGGTGAACAACCCGCGTGAGCACATGGCGGCCAAACGCGCACTCGGGAACGGGCACACCATCGACCCGATCGGGGCGGCGAGCCCCGACGTGGCGCTGAAGGGTCTGGTGATCCCGATCCCGGTCTGATCGCCATCGTGTCCTCGGTCGCGGCGAATGCGGGCCCTGGTGGGAAGGAGTTCTTCAGAGCAGGAGTTCTTCAGAGCACCGAGCTTTCCGAATCGCCGAGTTCTCCCATACCCGCCCACATCCGCGGCTGAAGCGTAATCAGTTCCAGATGCCGGTCTGCTCAAGGTGTTTGACGAGACGCGCCGCACCGTCGATGAACTGACGGCGGGTCTGGGTGATGATCTCGTCGTGGTCGCCCGATCGGTAGGCAGTCAGAAGTCGGTCGTGGCTGTCGACGGCGACCTCACCCCATTCGTGATCGGAGGCGTAAAGCTGGGTCGGGGTGTACCGCGTCGCCGACAACAGGAACCAGGCGAGTTTCTTGCCGGCCGCGATCAGGTTGTGGGTGCGGTGGAACTCGAACTCGGCGTCGGTGACCGCTGCGGTGTCGCCGGCGTCGACGGCCTCGCGGAGAGTGCGGTTGCACCACTCGAGTTCGGCGAGTTGTTCCTCGGTGATCACCTCGGCGGTGCGTAGGGCGAGTTTGACGGCGATCTCGCCCTGCAGCCAGAACAGGTCGTCGACGTCGATGCGGCCGAGATCGGACACCCGGTAGCCTCGGTGCGGTTCGAGGCTGACCATCCCTTCGCCGCGGAGGGTGAGCAGTGCCTCGCGGACCGGGGTGACGCTGACGCCGAGCCGTTCGGCGGTCTCGTCCAGACGGATGAACTCGCCGGGTCGGAAGTCGGCGGTCATGATCAGATGACGGAGATGGGCCGCCACCTCTTCGGACAACTGTGGTCGGCGCCGCAGGCGGGACCGGTCGGTCCTGCCTGCGGCTGCCTTCGGACGCTCAGGGTCCGAAGGTCTTGCCGATGATGTCGCGCTGGAGTTCATTGGTGTCACCGTAGACCGTCGAGATGATTGCGCCACGCACGAGGTGTTCCGCGGCGAACTCTGTTGCGTAGCCGTAACCGCCCATCATCTGCGCGGCTTCGATGGTCATACGCTACGTCTCGGTGACCTTCAAACTCGGCCATCGGCGCCTCGCGGGGCAGCGGGCGATCAGCAGGATCGATGTGGCGAAGTGGGCGTTGGTACACCAGCTCTTCTGGCCGTTGATGATCCAGCCGCCGTCGACCGTCTCGGCGCCGCACGTCAGGTTGGCGTGTCCGAGTCGGGGTTCCGACACCGAGATCGACAGAGAATCCCCGTCGCGCCCGCGCTGAGCACTCCTTCTTGAGCTGCTCGTCGGCGAACTTCTGATGGGCGGTCGCGGTGATCAGGGGGGTGTGGGACACCGCGTCACGCCGGATCTCCCATCGCATCACATACATGTGATATCACTAGTGGTGATCGGCGCCACAGCCGCAGTCGCTACATTGGTGGCCATGCCCAAGTCCGCGCCTGCGCCCCGACGGCCGAGCCCCGCCGGTGACCCTGACGCACTGAATGACGCGATCGCCCCCGATGCCATCGACCCAGCCGCCATTGACCCAGCCGCCATCGACCCAGCCGCCATTGACCCAGCCGCCATCGACCCCGACGCGCAGCCGTCGGAAACAGAGTCCCGCGACACCGAAGGGCGAGCGTCGGCCACCGATACCGCCGACGACGATGTGACCCCGCTGGACGGTCAGAGTTTCCTTGACGCCAATCGGCGCAACCGGGAACAGATCCGTGCCGACGCCGAGCGCAAGGCCGACAAGCGACGAGGACGCACCGTCGACCTGAAGAATACTGACGCGACGGACGAGACCGGCGGCGACGCGTCCGCCGAGGCGTCGTCCCAGGTCACCGATCCTGATCGGATTCCCCGCAAGATGGACGGCTCGTTGTCATCCGGCCCGCGGCGTCGCCGACGGAAGCTGCAGGTCGCGGGCAGCCGGCGGCTGTTCGCGCTGGTGGCAGCTCTGGTTGCGGTGGTGATCGCGTTGGCCGTGGCCACGGGTGTCCTGGCCTATCAACTCGCCGACGCGAAACAGGCGGCCGCCGCGGGACCGTCGAACGCCGACCGCGTCGCCGTCATCGACGCGGCCAAGCGGTACGCGGCGTCGCTGAGTACCTACGACGCTGCCGATTACAACGATCTCGATCGCCGGATCCGGGAGGTGTCGACGCCCGCATTCGCCAAGAATTTCATCGCGTCGTCACAGGATGCCCGTGCCGGCAATGCCAACGCCAAGGCCGCGTCGACGGGCACCGTCGACCATGCCGGGATCGAGTCGATGAGCGATACGCATGCGGTGGTGCTGGTCTCGATCGATCAGAAGGTGACCTCACCCGAGGTGGCCAGTCAGGTGCCCGACGGGATCACCTATCAGTCACGGGCATTGGTCACCCTCACCCGTGAGGACGGTCGTTGGCTGCTCGACGGCTTCGAGGTCGACAACTAGCATCGCCACCAGTTCAGTTCTTCCCCAACAGGATTCGTACTCCGACCGCGGTGATCCGGTCGGCATCGGGCGCGGCGTTGTCGCGCACCAGGTCGGCGATGGCGGCCAGTTCCGCATGCACCAGGAAACGGGCGGCGGTGGCCGAGATGTCCGGACGCTCGCGGGTCACCCACGTCGCCCATTCCTCGACATTGAGGCGCTGGTGATGGCGCAGCGTGGTGCGGGTCGCGGTGCCGAGATGACCCACCTCCGTCTCGTATACGGCGATGAGTTGTGGATTGTTGCAACACAAATCGACGTATCGGCGCACCAGTTCGGTGATCGCCTCGCGGGGGGTGCGCGAGGCGGCGAGGGCGTCGGCGATGATGGCGGCCGTCCGGTCCTGTGCCCGTAGGAACGTTGCCTCGAGGATCGCGACCTTGCTCGGGAAGTAGCGATACACACCGGACGCGCCGACACCGGACGCCTGGCCGATGTCCTCGATGGTCACATCGTGAAAACCGTTCGCCGCGAACAGGTTGATCGATTGGGAGAGGATCGTCTCGCGGCGGGCGCTCGGCGCGAGGCCGGTCGGTTGACCGGCGCTCTTCGCCGGGCGGGGCAGATCCAGATCGACCAGACTCATCGCCGCGTCGCGCAGGAGCGACGCAACCTCGCGGGCCGGCAGCGACGCGCGGTGGGTGGCGGGGCTCGCCACCACACTGGTCATCGCCGCGGTCAACAGGTCGGCATCGTGGCGGTCGAGGTCGGCGCGCACGCCGACGAGGGCGCAGCGCAGGCGGCGGTGCTGGTTGATGACCACGCTGCGGACGTACTCGCGGTCCGCGCCGAGGAGATATCGCGACTCCCAGCGGTAGAGGCCACCGGTTCGGCGATTGTCGACGGCGGTCGCCGCGATGGCGGCGAGCAACCGTGCCAGTTCGGTCGGCGGATCGTCGGTGTTCACGTCGATGCCGTCAATCGCATCGGCCAGACGCTGCGCCAACGTCGACGTCGCCTCGGCGAACAGGGCGTACTTGTTCGGGAAGTGTCGATAGAGTGCGGGCGCCGAGACGCCCGCGGCCTCGGCGATGTCGTCGAGGCGTACCGCGTGATAGCCCCCCTCGCTGAATCGGCGCGCGGCGACCTCGATCAGGTGACGTCGACGATCGGCGGGTCGGCGTACCCGCTCCCGGCGCTGCGCCGACTCGGCCCGGCGCGGGTCGTCGGGGGAGTCAACAGAGCTGCGGACGGTCACACGGGTCAGCGTAGCCGGAGACCCGCTTCACCATCGTAATGACGGGCAAAGTTGCAAAAACTGCAGGCAAACGGGCCCTAGCAATCATATATGTTAACCAATATTCTCGTGATTCAGATCTCACCATGGTGTACGGTGAGCGCTGTGTGACCCGTGTTGACGCGGGTTGGGAAACGACGTCAGGGGAGTGGTGGGCGACAACATCAACGATGGTGAGGCGACCGGTGTCGTGGTCACGCTGGACGACGACGGCGTCGGCAGACTGACGATCTCGCGCCCCGAGCGGATGAATGCACTCGACACCGCGGCGAGCACCACGATCATCGACACGTTGCACCGCTGGGCCACCGACGACGCGGTGCGCGTCGTCGTGCTCGACGGTGCCGGCGGCAGTTTCTCCACCGGTGCCGACGTGACGTCGATGGCCGAGGGCGGGGCGATCGACGGATTCAGCAAGGCTCAGGCGCGCGGCATCATCTCCAACGGTTCTGACCTGGCCCGCGCCGTGCGAGCGGTTCCGGTGCCGGTGGTGGCCGCGGTGGACGGTGCGGCCGCCGGTATCGGTGCCTCGTTGGCGCTCTCGGCCGACCTGATCTATGCCACCGCGCGCTCGTATTTCCTGCTCGCCTTCATCAACATCGGACTCATGCCCGATGGCGGGGCGTCGATGCTGGTATCCGCCGCGGTGGGGCGGGCACGGGCCAATGCCATGGCCTTGCTCGGCGAAAAGCTGCGTGCGCCTGCGGCATTCGACGCGGGACTGATCACCGATGTGGTGGCCGACCGGGACGTGCTGGACGAGACCGTCGGCGCCGTGGTCGCCAAACTCGCTGCCGCCTCGCCGACCGCCCTGCGGCTGACCAAGGCGGCGCTCGACGCACATACGATGGCCGGATTCGAAGCGGCACTCGCCCGCGAACTGGACGGCCAGGCCACCTTGCTCCAATCTCCCGAATTCTCCGCGGCGCTCGCGGCATTCGCCGCCGCGCGTCACTGACTCCCGGTTGGACGCCCACGGCGTCTGACCCCGACACGCCCCGTTCGATCGACAACCGAGCCCCGTTGCTCGCCAAGCATGAAGGAGCCATCGCCGATGACTGCCACCCTCGACAACGACCAGGACCTGACCACCGAGCCGCTGCGGTCACGTCGCAATCACTGGAACAACCAGGTCAAGCGCCATGCCGCGATGAACCCGGACGGGGCCGCGCTGAAGTTCCTCGGCCAGGTCACCACCTGGAAGCAACTCGACGAGCGCTCCCGTTCCTTCGCGGCGGCGTTGAGCCGCCGCGGCGTCGGCTTCGGCGACCGCATCCTGCTGGTGCTGCTCAACCGCACCGAGTACGTCGAGGCCGTGATGGGCGCCAACCTCATCGGGGCCATCCCGGTGCCGGTCAACGTGCGGATGAGCCCGGCCGAGATCTCCTTCCTCGTCAGTGACAGCGGCGCGAAGGTCATCGTCACCGAGTCGCTGCTCGCGCCGCTGGCCGACGCCGTCGGTGCCGCGACCGGGGCCATCGAGCAGATCATCGTCGTCGGCGACACCGCCAACGACGCGCATCTGTCGTTCGAGGCGCTGGCGAACGAGGATTCCGCCGATCTCCCGGAGATCGACGTCCCCGAAGAGACCATCGCGCTCATCATGTACACCTCCGGCACCACCGGAAAGCCCAAGGGCGCCATGCTGACCCACCAGAACCTGCAGGCGCAGGCGGTGACCTGTCTGCAGGCGCTGCACACCCGGACCGACGACATCGGCTCGTGTGTGGCACCGATGTTCCACATCGCCGGTCTCGGTGCGATGGCACCGCTGATCTACATGGGTGCGCTGTCGGTCATCCACCCGCTCGGTGCGTTCGACCCCAACGACATGCTCGACACCTTGGAGAAGGAGGGCACCACCTCCATCTTCCTGGTGCCCGCGCAGTGGCAGGCCGTCTGCGCCGCGCAGCAGGCACGTCCGCGTGACCTCAAGCTGCGCGTGATCAGCTGGGGTGCCGCACCCGCGTCGGACTCGGTCCTGAACGCGATGAACGAGACCTTCCCCGAGGCGCTCAACGTCGCGGTGTTCGGTCAGACCGAGATGTCGCCGATCACCTGCGTGCTCGAGGGTCGTGACGCGTTGCGCAAGCTGGGATCGATCGGCAAGGTGGTCCCGGCGGTGACCGCGCGCGTCGTCGATCCGGAGATGAACGACGTCGCCCCCGGCGAGGTCGGCGAGATCGTCTACCGCGGACCCAACATGATGAAGGGCTACTGGCAGAACCCGCAGGGCACCGCCGACGCGTTCCACGGTGGCTGGTTCCACTCCGGCGACCTGGTCCGTCAGGACGAGGAGGGCTTCCTCTACGTCGTCGACCGCGCCAAGGACATGATCATCTCCGGCGGCGAGAACATCTACTGCGCCGAGGTCGAGAACGCGCTGTTCGGCCACGACAAGATCGCCGAGGCCGCGATCATCGGTCGGGCACACGAGAAGTGGGGCGAGGTCCCGGTGGCCGTCGTGGTGCTCGCCGAAGGCGTCGACGACCTCACGCTGACCGATCTCGAGCCGTACCTGAACGAGAACCTGGCCCGGTTCAAGCATCCCAAGGACCTGGTCATCGTCGACGAGCTGCCCCGCAACGCCGGTGGCAAGGTCATCAAGCCGACCCTGCGGTCGAGCTACGGCAGCAAGGACGCCGGACTCTCCGACTGATCCGGATCGACATCGGCGACGACAGCCGCGGCACCGCGTTCCCTCCTGGTCGGGAGGGGTGTGCCGCGGCTGTCGGCGTCGGTGGACGCGGTGCGCACGGAGAAAAACTGCAACACGTTACACACCAAAACTGAAACACGTTACAATTCTGACCGGAGGCGTGACACGGGTCACGCTGCCTGGTTCTGCTGGTGAGGAATCCGCCCCGGTCGCGTCTGACGTGGCCGGCAGTGGCGTTCCGGGCCGGTCACGAGTGGAGGTTCACGTTGAAGACCAAGGGCGCGCTGCTGCGCGAACTCAACAAGCCGTGGGGGATCGAAGAGATCGAGATCGGCGATCCGAAGGCACACGAGATCAAGATCCGGATGGAAGCGGCCGGAATGTGCCACTCCGATCATCACCTGATGACCGGCGGAATCCCGATGGCGGGTTTCCCGATCCTCGGCGGCCACGAGGGCTCCGGTGTCGTCGAGGAGATCGGTGAGGGCGTCACCGACTTCGAGGTCGGCGACCACGTCGTTCTGTCGTTCATCCCGTCCTGCGGCAAATGCCCGTCCTGTAAGTCGGGGATGGCCAACCTGTGCGATATGGGTGCCATGCTCCTACAGGGAGAAGCTGTCTCCGACAACACCTTCCGCATCCACACGGCCCAGGGTGAGAACGTCTACCCGATGACGCTGCTGGGGACGTTTGCGCCGTACATGGTGGTTCACGAGGCATCGGCGGTCAAGATCGACAAGTCGATCCCCTTCGAGGTCGCCGCGCTCGTCGGGTGCGGTATCCCGACCGGCTACGGCTCGTCGACCCGCAGTGGCGATGTGCGTCCCGGCGAGGACGTCGCCATCGTCGGCGTCGGCGGCGTCGGAACCGCGGCGTTGCAGGGTGCGGTCATCTCCGGCGCGCGCAACGTCTTCGCGATTGACCCGGTCGAGTGGAAGCGCGAACAGGCGATGAAGTTCGGTGCCACAAAGACATTCGCCTCGGTCGAGGAGGCCGCCCCGGCGATCGCCGAGATCACCTACGGCCACATGGCACACAAGGTGATCGTCACCGTCGGCGAGGTGCACGGCAAGGATGTGGACTCGTGGATGGGGATCACCGCCAAGGGTGGTACCTGCGTCCTGACCGGCATGGGCAACATGCTCGAATCCGACGTGACCCTCAACCTCGCGATGCTGACCCTGTTGCAGAAGAACCTGCAGGGCACCATCTTCGGTGGCGCGAACCCGAAGCTCGACATCCCGCAGCTGTTGTCGATGTACCGGCTGGGCAAGCTCAACATCGAGGACATGATCACCCGGCAGTACCGTCTGGATCAGATCAACCAGGGCTATCAGGACATGCTGGACGGCAAGAACATTCGTGGCGTCATCCGCTACACCGACGAGGATCGGTGAGTCGATCCGCGTACGCTGCGTGATGTGTCAGCACTCGATGCCCTCGCGCAGTGGCCGGTCGACCACGTGTCGGCGGCCTGTGTCAGCGGAAACCGGATAGTCGCCGAGTACGGCGACACGCACCGCGTCTACGAACTCGCCTCGGTCACCAAACTCCTGGTGGCCGAGGCGGTTCTCGTCGCGGTCGAAGAGGGCGCCGTCGAACTCGACGACGCCGCCGGACCACCCGGCGCCACCGTCGCACACCTGCTCGCCCACGCCTCGGGGCTGGCGTTCGACGGTCGCGAGGTGCAGGCGCCGGTGGGCACCGCCCGGATCTACTCCAGCGCCGGCTTCGAGGTGCTCGCCGAGACCGTCGAACAGGCGACCGACATCGCGTTCGCCGACTACCTCGCCGACGCGGTGTGCGCGCCGTTGGGCTTGTCGGCGACCGCGCTGGTGGGTCCGGCCGGCCACGGGGCAACCTCGACGGCGGCCGACCTCGGCGTGTTCGCCGCCGACCTGCTGTCGCCGCGACTGATCTCGACGGAGTTGTCGGCGTCGGCGACGTCGGTGTGGTTCCCCGGTCTCGACGGCTTCGTCCCGGGATACGGAAAGCACCGGCCCAACGACTGGGGACTCGGGTTCGAGATCCGGTCCCACAAGTCGCCGCACTGGACCGGGACGACCAACTCGCCGTCCACGTTCGGTCATTTCGGTCAGTCGGGAACCTTCCTGTGGGTCGATCCCGACCTCGATGCGGCGTGCGTTGTGCTCACCGACCGGCCGTTCGGCACCTGGGCGAAACCGCTGTGGAGCGAGTTCAACGACGCCGTCGTCGCCGAACTACGGGCGTCTCGTTGACCACATTGAACGCACGAATTATCACCAGGAACTAGCGCAACACGTGCATCGTCAGGCACAATTGAACGCAGAACTGTGATATCCGGTGTTGCGAGGTGTGTTGGGGAAGACGTTCCTCGTCGACAACCGGAGGTGAACAAGGTGCGCAATCTGAATCAGTTTGCGGACATGACGACAGGAGTGGTGTACATCCACTCGGCGCCGGTGGCGCTGTGCCCGCATGTGGAGTGGGCTCTGTCGTCGACCCTGAATGCACGCGCGAACCTGAAGTGGTCGGCACAGGACGCCGAGCCCGGTCTGCAGCGTGCCACTGTCGACTGGGCGGGCCCGGTCGGTACCGGCGCGCGTCTGGTGACCGCGCTGCGCGAGTGGTCGGCGCTGCGCTTCGAGGTGACCGAGAACGCCAGTGAGGGCGTCGACGGCGAACGCTTCTGCTACGTGCCCGGATTGGGTCTGTGGCGCGGTTCGATGAGCGCCAACGGTGACGTGATCATCGGTGAGACCCAACTGCGCGCCATGATCGAGTCGCAACCCGACAGCGCCGGCCTGGCCGGCGAGATCGAGTCGGCGCTCGGCACCGCGTGGGACAACGCCCTGGAAAACTACCGGATGGGCGGCTACGGCGCCGAGGTCACCTGGCTGGCGCAGCGGGTGGGCTGAGCTTCGAACGGCTGATCTTCGAACACCGACGAGGACACCATGTTTCGGTCCCGGGATGGATTGCCCGGGGCCGAAATGTGTTGGTGGGTGCCGTGACTACGCCCGCGGCGTGAACTGGCCGACGAGGGCGCCACTGGTGCGGGCATGGCGGACCGCGGCGTCGATACGGGTCACCGTCGTGGTGGAGAGCATCGGTACCGACCACGGACGCGAGAGAATGCCGATCAGGGTGTGCGAAGGGTTGTACACCGGGCTGCCGGAGTCGCCGTAGATCGCGAAGGCGAAGGTGTCGAACTCGACCGCGCTGACCCGATCGATCACCCCACACCGTTCACCCGGGAAGATCACTCCGGGACCGTATTTGCAGGCGATCTCGCCGAGGTGTGGTGCACCGATCCGGGTGGGATGGATCGGTGAACCGGGGACCGGGCCCACGCGCACACCCGGATGCAGGCGGATCAGGGCGTAGTCGAGTTGATCGATCTCGGTGACCTGCGTACCGGGAACCCGCCGTGCGATCACGGTGCCGAGCTCCGCGGTCTGGTCGATGGCGCGGACGGTCGACCCCAGGCCGGCGCAGTGGCCCGCGGTGAATGCGAGTTGTTGCCCGGTGCTGTCGTGTCCGGCGCCGGCGAGGACGCAATAGACCACCTGGTCGGGCTCCGGGGTGCCGGCGATGATGAGACCGGCACCCACCAGCGGGGGAGTGGGCGAGGTGGCGTGAGCCTGCGGAGCCGGGGACAACGCGACGAGTGCCGCCGACAGGCACGCCACGATCGCCGTCAGGGTGCGAATACGGGCGGGTGTCGTCGTTGACATGTTGTTGCCTCGGGTGGTGCTCATCTGGGTCCAGTGTAGGCCCAGCGGAATCGGACGCGCGTGAAATCGGCGCCATCGCAGCGTTTTTGGGTACTTGGACCTATCTGCGTGGACCCATCTGTGTGCCGGGCGCTACAGCGGAATGTTCTTGTGCCGCCCGCGTCGTGCCGGCGCGGCCGCGAGAGCATCGGCGATGATGCTGCGGGTGCGGGCGGGGTCGATCACCTCGTCGACGACGCCGATGGACTGCGCTCGGCCGACGCCGCCGGCGAGTGCCTCGTGTTCGGTGGCGAGACGATCGTGCAGGGCGTCACGTTCGTGATCGGGTGCGGCAGCGAGGGCCTTCTTGTGCAGGATGCCGACGGCGGCCTTCGCGCCCATCACGGCGACCTCGGAGCCCGGCCAGGCGAACACCGCGGTGGCGCCGAGGGCGCGGGAGTTCATCGCGATGTAGGCGCCGCCGTAGATCTTGCGGGTCACCAGCGTGACGCGCGGGACGGTGCATTCGGCGAAGGCGTGCAACAGTTTTGCGCCGCGGCGGACCACGCCGTTCCACTCCTGCCCGACGCCGGGGAGGTAGCCGGGGACGTCGGTGATGACCACCAGCGGGACGCCGAAGGCGTCACAGAGGCGGACGAAGCGGGACGCCTTCTCGGCGCTTTCGGAGTTGAGACAGCCGCCCATGCGCAGCGGATTGTTGGCGACGACGCCGACGCTGCGCCCGGCCAGCCGGCCGAATCCGATCACGATGTTGGGTGCCCATTTGGCCTGCAGCTCTTCGAAACTCGAGATCTCGGTGCGGCCGTCGGCGGCGAGCCCGCCGTCGAGGAGTGCCTCGATGACCGGATGCACGTCGTAGGCACGCCGATTCGATTCGGGCAGAAGGGCTTTGAGGTCGGTGTCGCGGGCTTGTGCGTGGGCGGGGTCGATGCTGCCCTGGGCGGCGAAGGTGTCCACCAGGCGCCGCGCCCGCCAGTAGGCGTCGGATTCGGAGTCGGCGGTGATGTGGCTGACACCGGAGCGTTTGCCGTGAGTCAGTGGGCCGCCGAGGGTTTCCATGTCGACGTCCTCGCCGGTGACGCTGCGCACCACGTCGGGACCGGTGACGAAGACGCGGCCCTCGGGGGCCATGATGACGACATCGGTCAGCGCCGGACCATAGGCCGCACCACCCGCGGCGAAACCGACGACGACGGAGATCTGCGGGACGTATCCGGACGCGCGCACCATCGCCTCGAACACCCCGCCGACGGCGTGCAGTGCCTCGACGCCCTCGGCGAGCCGGGCGCCGCCGGAATGCCAGATGCCCACCACCGGAGCCTGTTCGGTGATCGCGGTGTCGATGGCGCCGACGATGTGGGCACATCCGACCACACCCATGGCACCGCCCATCACGGTGCCATCGGTGCAGAAGGAGACGGTGCGTACGCCGTGGACCAGACCGATGGCGGCCTGCACACCCGACTTGTCGCGGGGATGCAGCAGCGACATCGAACCCTCATCGAAGAAGGTGGTCAGCCGCAACACGGGGTCGCGGGGATCGGCAGATCCCGATTGGCCGTCGATGGGGGCCAATATGGTCAACGCGTCGTCTCCTGTCGGACAGAGGTGGGCGTCAGTATCGCCCGAAGGCGATGGCCACGTTGTGTCCACCGAACCCGAACGAGTTGTTCAACGCGTAATCGATCTGACCCTTGCGGGCCTCACCGTGTACGACGTCGATCTCGCATTCGGGGTCCTGATTCTCCAGGTTGAGCGTCGGCGGGATGATGCCCTCCTCGACGCTCTTGATCGTCAGCACCGACTCCAGTGCACCGACGGCGCCGATGGAGTGGCCCAGTGCCGACTTCGGGGCGTACACCGCGGCGTGATCGCCGATGGCCGCCTTGATGCCGACCGCTTCGGCGGTGTCGCCGATCGGGGTCGAGGTGGCGTGCGCATTGACGTGGGCGATGTCGCTCTTGGTCAACCCGGCGGTCTGGATGGCGCGTGCCATCGCCCGTGCGTTGCCCTGACCACTGGGATCGGGGGCGACGAGATGGAAACCGTCGGAGGTGATCCCGGCACCGAGGACGCGTGCGTGGATGTGCGCACCGCGCGCCTTGGCGTGCTCTTCGCGCTCGAGGACCAGCATCGCGGCGGCCTCGCCGAAGACGAAGCCGTCCCGGTCCTTATCGAATGGACGTGAGGCCGCGGCCGGGTCGTCGTTGCGGGTGCTCATCGCGCGCATCATGGAGAACGCGGCGATCGGGATCGCATCGATGTGACCTTCCACGCCACCGGTGACCACCATGTCGGCGTCACCCATGACGATGTGGCGCCACGCGTGCGCGATGGCCTCGGCACCCGACGAGCAGGCGGAGACGGGCGTGATCACGCCGGCGCGGGCACCGACGTTGAGTCCGACGACGGCAGCAGGTCCGTTGGGCATGGCCATCGAGACGGCCAGCGGGGAGACCTTGCGGTAATTGCCGGATTCCTCGATGGCCTTGACCGCGTCGACCATGGCGTCACCGCCACCCTGACCGGTGCCGAGCACGACGGCCAGGCGTTCCGGATCGACCTCGGGTTCACCGGCGTGCGCCCACAGGCGCTTGCTCATGACGTGTGCGATGCGCTCGACGTAGGCCATGCGGCGTGCCTCGACGCGGGTGACCTCCTCGGCGGGATCGGCCAGCAGCCGTCCACCGACGCGGCAGGGGAGTTCGCCGTACTTCGTGACGAAGTCGTCGGTCAGCTCCCGGATGCCGGTCTTGCCGTCGAGGAGACCCTGCCAGGTCGAGTCGAGGTCGACGCCGAGGGAGGTGGTGGCCACCATCGAGGTGACCACCACACTCGGGAAGTTCCCGCCCAGCGTGGAGTACTCGCGGAGGGAAGGCGAGCTCACGAGTTCTGTTCTGCCTCGATCTGGGCCTGGATGGCAGCAGCGGCTTCGGGGTTCTCGGCCTCGAGCTTCTGGATGTAGCCGACGGCGTCGCCGACGGTGCGCAGGCCCGCGAGGTCCTCATCGGGGATCTTCACGCCGTACTTGTCCTCGGTCTGCACGGCGATCTCGACCATCGACAGCGAGTCGATGTCCAGGTCATCGACGAACGACTTGTCCATCGTCACCTCGGACGGCTCGATGCCGGTCACTTCCTCGATGATTTCGGCGATGCCGGCGATGAGTTGTTCCTGGGTGGCAGCCACGTGGGTGGATCCCTTCTGAATTCGAAAGTGATGTGTAACTCCGGAGCACCATGCGTGCACGACGCACTCACACGTTGCTTGGACATCCGGCACGAAGCCGGATTTCCGGGGGTCGCGGTCAGCCGCGACCGCTATCCAAGTTCGATGACCTTTTCGATGTCCTCGGGTGCCTTCCACGCGACGGTGGGAGTGCCCTTCAGTTCACGCTTGGCGATGCCGGCGAGCGCGCCGGCGGGCGGCAGTTCCACGAGAGCGGACACGCCGTTCTCGCGCAGATACGCCGAGCACAGATCCCACCGCACCGGGCGGGTGACCTGGGCGACCAGCTTGGCCAGGGCGTCGGCGCCGTCGGTGACCGGGCGGCCGTCGGAGTTCGACAGCAGGGTCCGGTCGGGGTCGGCGGGGGTGATGGCGGCGGCGGCCTCGGCCACCGCGTCCTGGGCGGGTGCCATGAAGTGTGTGTGGAAGGCGCCGGCGACCGCGAGCTTGCGGGTACGGGCCTTCTCCGGCGGGGCGGCGATCAACTCGTCGATCGCGGCGGCCCGGCCGGCGGCGACGATCTGCCCGGCCGCATTCCGGTTGGCCGGGACCAGCGAGAGCTCGTCGAGGCGGGCGAGCACCTCCTGCTCGTCACCACCGAGCACCGCGGCCATGGTGGTGTCCTCGAGTGCGCATGCCTTGGCCATCTCGCCGCCGCGGATGGCGGCCAGCTTCACGGCCTCGTCGGGGCTGATGACACCGGTGATGGCCGCGGCGGCCAGTTCACCGACCGAGTGGCCGGCGATCACGGCGTCGGCGGGGAGTTCGCCGCGCTTGCAGTACTCCTCGTAGGCGAGCAGCGCCGCGGTGACCACCAGCGGCTGCGTCACCGCGGTGTCGGTGATCTCCTCCGCGGTGGCCGTGGTGCCGAGGCGGAGCAGGTCCAGACGGATCAGCTTCGACCAGGTGGCGAGCTGGTCTCGCACACCGGGAAGCTCGACCCAAGGAGTCAACATGCCGGGAGTCTGAGAGCCCTGACCGGGCGCAAGCATCGTGAGCACGTGACCAGAGAACACTGTTTGACCGCCCGATGGCGGTGTAGAGGTTTATGAACCTCAGAACAAGGATTTGTAGGGTTCCCACAAAGGTGACCGGTGCGCCACCCGCATCGTCATCACTCTGAGATTCGTTACACGAACGTGTCCTTTGGGCGTCTGCCAGCAGAAATGTGGAAACAGGGGTGTGGCAAATGTTTCTCAAGTGGCTGCAGACGATGATTCGTTCCTGAAGTGTGTCAAACGACCCACCGTTGCGGCGACACGTAAGACGTACCCGTCGCGAGGGTTAGTTGGATCACGTCCTGTGACTTCTGCAATTTTCTTCAGTCGGTACCGGACAGTATTTGGATGGATGTACAGTTCGCGCGCGCAGGCCTCGACCGAACCCCCGGAGTCGAGGTACGCCTCGAGGGTGGTGTTGAGGACGGCGCCGCCGTGGGCGAGCGGGCGAACCAGGGTGTCGATGAGCGTGGCAGTGGCCGACGCGTCGCCGTTGAGGGCCCGCTCGGGAAGCAATTCGAGACTGTGCACCGGTCGCGGGGCGCCCGGCCATCCGACGACTGCGGCGATGCCGGCCATCGCCTCGGTGGCGCTGGTGTGGGCCGTTCCGAGATTGGGCATGGTGGGACCGATGACGACGGGACTGTCGGCGAAATGCCCGAGCAGAGCGGTCGTGAACGGGTCCGTCGGCCGGATCGCGCCGCTCACGATGGTCACCAGGGTACTGCCCTGAACCACCGAAAGTGCCGCTCGCTCATGGGCTTTGGCGGTGTTGTGAATGGCCAGCGGCACCGAGACGTTCTGTTCGGGTGGCGGCGCGCCGATGATCACCGTCGCCGGCGCGTCCGAATCCCAGTTGAGTGCCGCGGCCCGCGACATCAACTGTGGACCGGTGTCGCCGCGGATCACCGCGTCGACGACGAGGGCCTCGAGGCGAGAATCCCAGGCACCGCGTGACTCGGCCGCCGAGGCGTAGATGGCGGCCGCGGCGAAGCCGATCTCGCGCCCGTAGCGCAACACCGACTCGGTCAGGGCGCGCAGCTGGGCGTCGTTGCGGGCCAGCAACGGGAGCCATTTCTCGAAGAACTCCATCGCCACACGGACCATCTCGACGGTCTGCAGCAGCGTGATCCGGCGGGCGAGGTCCTGCGGGACCACCTGAAAGGCCTGCACGGTGAACTTGACGTTGCCCTCGGGATCTTGAATCCACTCGACGAAGTTGACCACCGCGGTCTGCACCACGAGCTGCACGCTGGCGCGTTGTGCGGCGTCGAGATCGGCGAAATACGGGAGCTGATCCTGCATCGAGTGCACGGCCTCGGTCGCGAGGCGACCGCTGTACTGCTTGACCCGACGCAGCAGGGTGTCGGGCAGTGCGTCGTGCACGGTCGCCGGTGCCGGAACGTGGGCGCCACGCTCACCGAAGACGTCGGTGGGTGGGGGCGTCTGGTTGGCGCGCGCGTCGGACATCTCTCCAATGTAGGCGGTGCCATACGTCCGACCGACCAGTCGCGGTGATCGTCATACTCGTCACCCGCCGTGAGCATCGACATCGACATGCATTCGGCCGGGAGTTCACCGCCGAGACCATGATCGCCGAACGACTCGACTACCTCGGCGAGGACCCCGACGATCTGGACGATCTCGACCCGATCACGCAGCGGATGATCGACGAGCTCACCACCGCCTTCGCGGCGAACCCACCGCTACCTGACCACCTGACGACGACCGCGGTGAGGGCGGTCATGACTGCCCTCACCGCGACGCATCGGCCTGCCGAGAACTCGGAGTGGCAGCTACGCGCTGCCGGTGTCGGCGAAGGACACCTGCGCGGCGGTCACGTCGGTGATCTTGTACTTCTCCGCGGCCTGCGCGGCCACCGAGGTGTCGATGTGGCCGTCGCGGGCCAACGCGACCAGCACGCCGACCACGATCGACTCGGCGTCGACGTTGAACACCCGCCGGGCGGCCGGACGGGTGTCGGAGAAGCCGAAGCCGTCGGTGCCCAGCGTCAGATAGGTGCCCGGCACGTAGGCGCGGATCTGGTCCTGGACGCCCCGCATGTAGTCGCTGACCGCGACGAACGGACCGTCGGACTGCCCGAGGACCTTGGTGACGTAGGCCTGGCCGGGGTCGTCGGCGGGGTTGCGGACCGCGGCCTTGTCGACCTCGACACCGTCGCGGGCGAGTTCGGACCACGACGTCACCGAGTACACCGCGGCGCCGACGTTCCAGTCCTCGGCGAGCATCCCCTGCGCCTTGAGGGCGTCGGGCATCGTCACGCCGGAGACCAGGATGTTGGCCGGGTACTGCTTGCCCTCCGGTGCCGGGGCGAACTTGTAGATGCCCTTGAGGACGCCCTCGACGTCGAGATCCTCGGGTTCGGCCGGCTGACTGATCGGCTCGTTGTAGACGGTGATGTAGTAGAAGATGTTCTCCGGCTGCTCGCCGTACATCCGCTTCAGACCGTCGGCGATGATGTGGCCGAGTTCGAACGCGAACGCCGGATCGTAGGCGACGACCGCCGGGTTGGTGGCCGCCAGCAGCGGCGAATGGCCGTCGGCGTGCTGCAGTCCCTCACCGGTCAGGGTGGTCCGCCCCGCGGTGGCACCGATGACGAAACCGCGGGCCATCTGATCCCCGGCCGCCCAGAAGCTGTCGCCGGTCCGCTGGAACCCGAACATCGAATAGAAGATGTAGAGCGGGATCATCGGCTCGTCGTGGGTGGCATACGACGTGCCGACCGCGGTGAACGATCCGGCCGATCCGGCCTCGTTGATGCCCTCGTGCAGGATCTGACCCTCCGAGCTCTCCTTGTAGGCGAGCATCAGTTCGGCGTCGACCGAGGTGTAGAGCTGGCCGTTGCGGTTGTAGATCTTGAGCGTCGGGAACCAGGAGTCCATCCCGAAGGTGCGGGCCTCGTCGGGGATGATCGGTACGATCCGCTTGCCGATCTCCTTGTCGCGCAATAACTCCTTGAAGATGCGGACCAGTGCCATGGTCGTCGCCACCTGCTGCTTGCCCGAACCCTTGCCCGCGGTCTTCAGTGCGCCGCTGACGTCGGGTTTCAGCGCGTTGGCCTTGGTGCGGCGCACCGGCAGGAAACCGCCGAGCTGCTTGCGTCGGTCGAGCATGTACTCGATCTCCGGGGCGTCCATCCCGGGGTGGTAGTACGGCGGCAGGTAGGGATCTTTTTCGAGCTCGGCGTCGCTGATCGGGATGCGGGTCGAGTCGCGGAAGGCCTTGAGGTCGTCGAGGGTCAGCTTCTTCATCTGGTGGGTCGCGTTGCGGCCCTCGAAGTGCTTGCCGAGCGTGTAGCCCTTGATGGTGTGGGCCAGGATCACCGTCGGCTGCCCCTTGTGGGCCATCGCCGCGGCGTAGGCGGCGTGGATCTTGCGGTAGTCGTGACCGCCGCGCTTGAGCTTCCAGATGTCGGCGTCGCTCATGTTCTTGACGAGTTCCTTCGTGCGCGGATCGCGGTTGAAGAAATGCTCACGGACGAACGCGCCGTCGTTGGCCTTGTAGCCCTGGAAGTCGCCGTCGGGGGTGGTGTTCATCAAGTTGACCAGGGCGCCGTCGCGGTCGGCGTGCAGCAGCGCGTCCCACTCGCGACCCCAGATGACCTTGATGACGTTCCAGCCGGCGCCACGGAAGAAGGACTCGAGTTCCTGGATGATCTTGCCGTTGCCGCGGACCGGTCCGTCCAGGCGCTGCAGGTTGCAGTTGATGACGAAGGTGAGGTTGTCCAGGCCCTCGGTGGCCGCGAAGCTGGCGAAGCCGCGCGATTCGGTCTCGTCCATCTCGCCGTCGCCGAGGAACGCCCAGACATGCTGGTCGGCGGTGTCCTTGATGCCGCGGTCGTGCAGGTAGTGGTTGAAGCGCGCCTGGTAGATCGCGTTCATCGGGCCCAGGCCCATCGAGACCGTCGGGAACTGCCAGAAGTCGGGCATCAGCCGGGGGTGTGGATACGACGGCAGTCCGCCGCCCTCGCCGGCGTGGCTGTGCTCCTGGCGGAAACCGTCCATCCGCTCGGGGCCGATGCGGCCCTCGAGGAAGGCCCGCGCGTAGATGCCGGGGGAGGCGTGTCCCTGGATGAAGATCTGATCGCCACCGCCGGCGTGATCGATCCCGCGGAAGAAGTGGTTGAAACCGACCTCGTAGAGGGCGGCCGACGACGCGTACGTCGAGATGTGGCCGCCGACGCCGACACCCGGACGCTGGGCGCGATGGACCATGATCGCGGCGTTCCAGCGCAGGAAATTGCGGAAGCTGCGTTCCACCTGCTCGTCGCCGGGGAACCACGGCTCGCTCTCGGTCGGGATGGAGTTGACGTAGTCGGTGGAGGTCAGCGACGGGATCGCCACACGGCTCTCGCCGGCGCGCTCGAGGAGGCGCAGCATCAGATAGCGGGCGCGGGCCGGGCCCTGTTCTTCGACGAGCTTGTCGAAGGACTCCAGCCACTCACTGGTCTCGTCGGGGTCGATGTCGGGCAGATACGAGGCGACGCCCTCGCGGATGACGCGCACGCGGGGTCCCTGCGGCCTTCCGGAGGCCGCCACGCCATCGGTCGCACTGACGTCCGTGGTCGCCTGCTCGGTCGTCGCTGCACGCTCGGTCGTCTCTGCCTGTTCGGTCACGGTGATGCCTACTCCTCGATCGGGGCCGGGACGGGGTGGTGCCCGGCAGTCGATGACACGCGGGCTCCGCGCGGCGAATGGTTGTCGACGCTGACGGAATCCGTTTCCCATCGTGCCCCATGACGGTGCGGTTGGCACCGGCTGCGTCGGTTTCGGCATGAACCCACTGACCTGCGGTAGCGTTCGACTTCGATTACCGACGAGTAAGGAGAGGCTGTGCGCCATCAACGGGTTTACCCGGGTGCGTCGCGGCGGGTGCGTCTGTTCGTGGCGTGCGTTTGCTCGGGTGCTCTGCTGATGGTGGGTGCCTGTGCGACGACGGTCCCGGGCTCGCCGGGCGCCGACTCCGACGAGGTCTCCCTGTATTCGTCGGAGCAGTCCGCATCGGCGGTGGCCGCGCAACGCGAGTCGACGGTGGCGCTGTGCCGTCAGGCGATGTCGTCGATGGTGGTGATGGTGCGCGGCTACAACACCTTCGTCGACAAGCTCAATGACGTGCAGTCCTACGATCGTGTCGGCGACCTCGACGACCGGGCGCGGGCCAGTCTCATCGCCGGTGCCGATCAGATCCGGGCCGAGGTCGCGGCGTCGATTCCGGCGACGGTAACCGACCCCGTCAACGCCTTCCTCGCCAGTTCGGATCGACTCGGCCAGGCGATCGCCCGTCGAGAGTTGGTGGGCCTCAACCCGATTGCCGATACGTGGACGCGTGACAAGCAGTCCGTGCTGACGGTGTGCGCCCAGTATCTGCCCACGCCGCCGGGCTTGTCCGGCGTGTCGAGCGCCGCCGCGACGCCGACGCCGACCCGCTGACCCGGTGTGTGACGGGCATGAGGAAATCGCCGTGTCCGCGAATTCATCTCGGTGAACCACCCCTTGGTGCACTACGCTGATTCCAAACAGCCGACAGGCACACACTCACACCTCAGGAGGTCTCGCGCGGTGGTAGCCGCCTCAGGGAGCACTGGCTCCGACGGCAGCAGTGCACAGAAGCTGGGGTTCGACCCCGGCATGGTGGTCCAGGAATTGGGTTGGGACACCGACACCGACGACGACCTGCGGGCCGACATCGAGGACGCAATCGACGCCGAGATGCTCGATGAGGACGCCGATGACGTCATCGACGTGGTGGTGTTGTGGTGGCGTGACGATGACGGTGACCTGGTGGACCGGTTGATGGATGCCATCACCCCACTCGCCGACGACGGGTACGTCTGGGTGTTCTCGCCGAAGACCGGCAATACCGGTTACGTCGACCCGAGCGAGATCGCCGAGGCGGCGCCGACCGCCGGACTGACGCAGACCAACGTGGTGAGTTTGGGGGACTGGTCGGGTTCTCGTCTGGTACAGCCGAAGTCGCGAGCCGGCAAGCGGCAATGAGCGATCCGGCCGTCCACGACGCCGACAGCCTGGCCTCCGACGTCGCGGTCGGGGACCGGCGTGCCCCCCTGGAGGTCGGTGATCTCGCACCGGACTTCGAACTGCGTGATCAGAACAATCAGCGGGTATCCCTCTCGCGACTGCTCGGTGAGGGTCGCTCGGTGCTGATCGTGTTCTTCCCGTTGGCGTTCACCGGGACCTGCCAGGGCGAACTCGGCTACATCCGCGACCATCTCCCGCAGTTCAGCAACGATGACCTCACCACCGTCGCCGTGTCGGTCGGGCCGCCACCGACACATAAGGTGTGGTCGTCCACGCAGGGGTTTCTCTTCCCGATCCTCTCGGACTTCTGGCCGCACGGTGCCGTCGCGCGGGCCTACGGGGTGTTCAGCGTCGAGCGTGGCTACGCCGATCGCGGCACCTTCGTGGTCGACGCGGACGGACGGATTCTGTTCGCCGACGTCGTCGGGCCGGGGGAGGCGCGAACCGAGGCGGTCTGGGACAGCGCCCTCGCGACGCTGGGCTGATCCCGGGCCCGGGCGCGTTCCCGGTTCCGTACGGTCCGGATCTCATCGGTTCTTGACCAACTCGTAGCCCGCCAGATGTTGCGACAGAAGTGACTGGTGTAGTTCAGTGTGACTGTTGTGATGAAATTTCTCCGTTCTCAGTTCAGTCGTCACCGGATCATCGCCAGGGGTGGTCTCGGTGCGATCAGTGCCGGCGTCGCGCTGGCCGTGCTCGGCACCGGACCTGCCGGCGCCGCACCGTTCGATGACCTCTCCGGGATTCTCACCCAGCTGCCGAGCGGGTCGTCGACGACGGATCTGCCGGGTCTGCAGGATCTGCCGGGTGTGGTCGACGGGCTCCTCGGGACCCTGAAGGGAACCACACAGGAGGGAACCACACAGCGGGGCGACGGCACCTCACGGTGTACGACGGTGATCCAGATCGGTGACTCGACATCGGTGGCCGCCGACAATGCGGCGATGCTGCCCACCGCCGGGGACACCGCGACCGCGCAGTACCGCCGGATCGGTGCCACCAAGGTCACGGTCGACGCGGTGAGTGGCCGGGCCGTCGTGGGCGGACCGTCACCCGACGCCGAACACGCCGTCGCATCGCGTCTCGCCGCCGGTGAGCGCGGATGCTGGGTCATCGCGATGGGTGTCAACGATGCCGGTGCCATCGCCGGTGGCGGGATCGGGGCCGCCGAACGGATCGACCGCATCATGACGCAACTGCAGGGCCAGCCCGTGCTGTGGCCGACGGTGACCTCATCCCACCCGAGCAACCAGGCCTTCGGGGCGGCCGCGATGGCCACCTTCAACACCGCGTTGCGTGATGCGACCACCCGATACGGCAATCTCGCCGTCTACGACTGGGCCGGACACGCCGGTGCCGACGAGTTCGGTGGCGACGGTATCCACTACACCGCAGCCGGAACCGCCGACCGCAACCGCGGGTTCGCCGATGCCTTGTCGGTCGCTTATCCGCCCGGTGTGGGCGCCACCCCGTCGACCCGGTGGGTGACCGGCTGATCGGTCGGCGGGTCCGGGCGTCGACCGCCCTCAGATCGGGCAGGAGATCGAGCGATCCCGGTGCCCGGTGACCGCCTGCCGTAGACCGGCGGTCACGGCGTCGGCATACATCCAGGTGCCCGGCCCGATCGGGTGGACGTCGTCGGGCCCGAGATTCTCCGGGTGTGCGGCGGCCGCCTGGCACCACGGCGCGAGGAAGACGTCGGCGTGTCGCGGCGCGTAGCGCAGGACCTGCTGTGCCGCCTGCGGGATGCCGTCGACGGGACCGAACGGAACCAGCAGGATGATCTTGTGGCCGGGCCCGATCTCTTTCAGGATGCGGTCGAGTTGACCGTCGAAGGCCTGCCCGTTGGTGCCGAATCCGAGGACCACGTACTTGCGTAGCGCTCGGGTGGCGGCGAGATTCTGGATGACGCCCTCGCCGCCGGAATAGTGGCGGGAGACCTGCGCGTCGATGTAGATCCCGGGGAATCGGGCGATCAGGGCCTGCGACGAGGCGAGCATCACCGAGTCGCCGATGCCGGTGATGTCCCGACCGGCCGGCAGGGTCGGGGCGACAGGCGTCGGACGCGGTGGAGGTTGTTGCTGTGCAACAAGATTCGCTTGTTGCTGGAGTCGGGCGAGCTCTTCGAGTTGGGTCTCCAACTGCGACTTGGCCGGGCTGGTCCCCAGGGACACGCCGGCGAAGAGCACCACGGCCATCGACGCGGCCATCGCGGCGGCGAGGGACGGAACGCGTTCCGACGAACCGAGGCCGGCAAGCACGCCACGGAAACCGCGGCGTCGGAACGGTGTCTCGATCCAGCGGTAGGACATCTCGGACAGGACCAGGGTGACCACGCCGGCGAGGATGCCGATCGCCCAGTCGGGCCACGCCTCGTGGGCGCGGGCGTTGCCGCCGTCGAGCCATTGCCGCAGGAACACCACGACCGGCCAATGCCACAGGTACAGGCTGAACGACCGCTCGCCCAGCCACCGCAGGACCCGGATGCGCAGCAACGCCGCCACCGGTCCGGTGTCGCGGATGGCGTTGTGGACGACACAGGCGGTGAGGATGCTCGCCGCCACCAGGCCGCCGCGATAGGTGATCGGCGCCGTGTCGGGAAGCGTGAACAACAGGACGACGAGTCCGACAAAGGCCAACGGTGCGAGGGTCCACCCGATCACGGTCGCCGCACGGGCACCGACCCGTCGCGGCCACGAGTCGTGGGCGTCGGCGTCGGGTGTGGTGACCAGCAACGCCAGCACCACGCCGATGAGCAGCCCGAAGGAGTGGGTGTCGCTGCCGAAGTAGACGCGGCTCGGGTCGGTACTCGGGTCGTAGAGCAGCACCATCGCCGCCACCGACGCCGACGCGAGGCCGGCCGCGACCACCGCCATGGTGCGCAGCCGTGTCCGCAGTCGAGCGCGCCGGAGCAGCCACAGCATCGCGATGAACGCCAACGGCCAGACGAGGTAGAACTGCTCCTCGATTGCCAGCGACCAATAGTGCATGAAGATCTGCGGTGTGGTGTCGGCGAAGTAGCTGTGCGACTGGGCGATCTGTACCCAGTTGTTGACGAAGAACGCCGACCCGAGGAACTGATTGACCAGTGCGACGGCGACGTCACCGCTCATCAGGCCGGCGACCGCCGTGCAGATCACCAGGACGGTGATCGCCGCGGGCAGGATGCGTCGCGCTCGCCGTTGCCAGAACCGCGACAGGGAGGTGGCGTGGGTGGCGCCGCGCTCGCGCACCAACAGCGAGGTGATGAGGAACCCGGACAGGACGAAGAAGATGTCGACGCCGAGATATCCACCGGGCATCGCGGGTCCGTAGAAGTGATACACGGCCACCGACAGCACCGCGATACCCCGCAGACCGTCGAGGGCGAGCGCATGCCGGATGCGACCGGGCGCCGCGGGGGTGGGCGGGGCCGGCTCGGTCTCGGCGGCGACGGCCGCGGCGGGTGTGGCCGGCTCGTCGACGTGGACGGGGAAGGGTTCGGTGGCGGCGTCGGCTTCCACGGCGGTGGCGGCGAGCGGCGAGTCCGGGACGGGCGTGTCCGGTCGGGCACCGAGGGGCGGCATCAACTCTCGGCGTCGCTGTCGCATCATCGGGATCGGCGCCGGGATCGGGGCCAGGTCGTCGGCTGGTTCGGCGACGTTTCCGACCCGGGAATCCGAGGCGTCGACCTCGGCCTCGTCGGCGGCCTCGTCGGCCTCGTCGGCGGTGATGTCGTCGGTGATGTGGTCGGCGGTGATGTGGTCGTCGTCGGTGGCCTCGGCGGCGACTGCGAGCATCGGGACTTCCACCCGAGCATCCGTCTCGGGGCCGGTGTCGTCGGCCGGGGTTTCATCCGAGTCGGCGTCGGCGTCGGCGTCGGCGTCGGTGTGAGTGTCGGCGTGGTCGTCGGCGACGTCGCTCCCGGGCGTGGACAGCTCGCCCTGAGAATCATCGTGGGCGCAACGATCGGCCGGATCACTCGCAGGCGTTGCCGCGTCCGGATCGCCTACCGACGGCGCTGTGTCGGGGACCCCGATGGCGTCGTCGCGTTCGAGCGTCGGTGCTGATTCCGCGTCGGTGGTGGGCGACGCGGTGGTGTCCGGCTCGGTGGTGTCAGGTTCGGTGGCGTCCGGCTCGGTGGTGGGCGCCGGATCGTCGGCAGTCGTGAAATCGACTGCCGGGTCCGACTCATCGTCGTCGACGAGCGACGTCGATGGGACCGGCGGCGGGGGATATCCGCTGATGGCGGGTCCGACACCGGCTCCGACGAGCTCATGGGCCTGTTCGGCGGCGGGAGCGGTGACGACCGGCTCCGAGGTGCCGGTGACCGTGGCGGCCTCGGTGCGCCGGGCCAGATGACGTGCCTGTACGCCGGTCAACCAGGACACGAGACGATTGACCACGGTGAGCAGGGCGAGCAGGAAATCGTTGATGGGTGTGGCCCCCGGGGACACGTCGGCGTTGGGTGGTTCGAGACGAGGGTTGGTTCGCGGCAGCGGCCGGTCAAAGTGTAGACCGCTGCGACCTTCGCGACATCATCGGCTTCCGGCCCTGTCGATCACGCGGGGGACAGGCCCCGTTCATGGGTGATCCTAATGGGGGACAGTGGGTTTCGCTCGCGACGCAACCCGGTGGGTCAGCCCTGGCGGGGCGGCGTTGCGGTCTGCGGGCTGGTCGGTGCGGGACGCGGTGTCGGCGACGGCGGGATCGTCTGCACGCCCGACGACTCGAGTAGGCATCCCTGAGGCGGTGCGTCGGTGGCCGGGAACACCGACGCCAAGGCGATCGAAAATCGGTAGGCGCGCTGGATGTAGCCGGCCGGGGTGTAGTGGATGCCGTCGCTGAACCAGTCGGGACGCGCCTCGGCGGCCCAGTTGTACAGACGCAGGTTCGGGTAGCGCTTGCAGGCGCGGAGCAGCGCCTTGTTGAACCGCTGCATGGCGGCATTGTTGTACGCCGGATTCTGGTTCAACGGGCTGGTGATCACCGTCGGCCAGAGCACCTGCTCGTCTTTCAGGGGGCCGAGCAGCCGGTCGATGCGCATGTCGACCGGTCCCTGGCCGCCGACCTCCACATTGGCGGTGTCGTTGATTCCCATCGCCATCACCCAGCAGCCACGTTCGCCGCGCGCCAGGTGACCCTGGATCGCGGTCACCGCGTTCGGCTCGCCGTTGACCAGTTCGAGGCTCGACCGGGCGCCCTGGATGTCGGTGATGACGTTCTTCGCACCGACTGCCCGGTACCGTCCGGCGATCCGGTCGGCGGGGTTGGGCAGGTTGTCGGGGTCGTTCATACCGATCGATGTCGAGTCACCGATGTGGATCACCGTCGTGCAGCTGGTGCGGCGTTGGGTGACCGGCAGCAGTGGCCCGGCCGGTCGGGTCGACGGCGTCGTCGGGAGATCCTCGGCCAGGGACGCATTGTCCAGCGAATCCGGGGTGTCGGCATGCAGTCCGCCGAGCGCGACGAGTCCGCCGACCGCCAGCGCGGCGACCACGACGATCGAGATGATCAGATGCGACTGCCGGCGACGTCGCCGCAGACTCGGTGTCGACGGAGCCGGGCCGTGCGGACCATGCGGCGGCTGACCGGGTCGGGGTGGCGCGACCGGGATGCGGGCGGTCTCGGCGTCGGCCGGGGAGGCCGGGCTTTCGTGAACCGGGCTCTCGTGAACCGGGCTTTCGAGAACGGGGGCGTCGTTCACCGGCTGCTCGTTCGCCACGAAATCGGTGGCGTCCAGCGCGGCCTCCACGTCGATGGCGACCGGGATCTGGACCGTGTCGGCGTCGGTCGGTCCGACCGCGGGTGTCGGTTCGGAACCGCCGAGGGTTTCGCCGGTGTCAGACGGGGCGTGATCGGCCGCGCTGCTCGGCTCACTGCTCATCGAGTCCGGGGTGTCGACAACCCGCATGATGGGAATCTCGATCGTGGCATCGTTATCGACGGCTGCGTCATCGACGGTCGCGGTCTCCTCGAGGTCCGCATCGGCGGCGGCGCGGGCCACCGGAATCTCGGCGGTGGCGTCGTCGTCCGTTGGTGCTTCGTCTGCCGGTGCGTCGGGTTCGGCCTTGGTGAGCGAGACGGCCGGGGTTTCGACGGTCTCGGTGGCCGAGAGGTAGCCCTCGTCGAGTGCGGCTTCGACGTCGATGGGCATGTCCGCGGACGAGAGCGTTTCGACCTCCATCGGATCGGGTGCCTCGGCCGGTGTGGGGTCTCCGGTGGGTGAGTTCTCGCCGGTGCTGACGTCGGCCGGTTCGGGCGCGGTGTCGCCGGGCACGCCGAGTTGCCAGCCCGACGTCGCCGGGACCGTCTCCGGTGCGGTCGACGACGTGGCCTGCGCGAGGGGACCGGCGGTGTCCGGGGTCAGGGTGTCCGGGGTCACGATCTCCGGTGTCGCGGTCTGCGCCGCGCGGGCTTCGACGCGCTGCTGGAGGGCGTCCAGCCATCCGGTGAAGCGGGTGGTGAGGGCGATCAACCAGGCCAGGAAGTGGTTCATGAGTGTGTCTTCTGGATCGCGGGGAGTGGTGAAGGCCTTGCGGAAACCCTGACGTCGGATCGGGTCCTCGACGTACCGCCAGGACAGTGACGACAGGATCAGCGTCGTGACGACGACGATGATGCCGGTGGTCACGGGTTTCTCGGACCGGAAGGTCGCCGGCATGAACGCGATGATCGGCATGTGCCAGAGGTAGATGCCGTAGGAGCGTTCACCGATCCATCGCAGTGGTGGGATCGCCAGCACCGTCGCGACCAGCGATTCCGGTACCACCGTGGCGATGAGGACCGCGACCGTTGCGATCGACAGGAGCGCGATGACGTTCTGATACAGCGACAGCGATCCGTCGGGGGTGGTCGCGATCAGGTAGACCATCAGACCCAGTCCGGCCAGTGCGAACACGTCGATGGTGCAGCGCTGATTGTGGCTGACCGTCCGGGCGCGGGCCGGCCACCAGAACGCCAACGCCGCTCCGAGGAGGAGTCCGCCGGCGCGGGTGTCGGTGCCCTCGTAGGCGCGGGTGTTGTCGAAGCCGGCGTGCGCCACGCCGTTGAGCAGCAGGAACGAGACCAGCGCCAGGGCGAGGATCACCAGGGTGACCCAGATCCGCTTCTTGAAGACCAGCAGGAGCAGCCCCAGGAGCAGCGGCCAGAACAGGTAGAACTGCTCCTCGATCGACAGCGACCAGAGGTGATCGAACGGGCCCGGTCCGCTGAACCTGTCGAAGTAGGAGTCCGACGATCCGATGTTGTACCAGTTGTTGACGTAGAACAGGGCCGAGAGCGCCTGCCAGGAGAACTTCGCGAGTTTGTCGGGCATCGCGATCGCGGCCGCGATCAGCGAGGTGCCCAGGACGAGCAACACCGCCGGGATGAGTCGGCGCGCACGTGCGAGCCAGAAACGTTTGAGTTCGAAGCCGCCGGTGCGTGCCCGCGTCGCCAGCAACAGCGACGTGATCAGGAATCCACTGAGGGTGAAGAACACCCCGACGCCCAGCAGTCCGCTGGAGAATCCCGGGACGTGGAGGTGGTAGAGCACGACGAAGCCGACCGCGAGCGCGCGGAGGCCGTCGAGTGCGGGGAGGTACGTGGACCCCTTGTGGGTGGGACGTGGCATACGGGCAGACTGCGGCTTCGTTCTGGAGGCGGGCGGGGGTGACAACTGTGTCCAGGTGCGCCGAAAGGGTGCACCAGCCGATCAGTGTAGCCATGTCCGCCGACAATTCCACAGCGCCGTCACGGGACTGTCGTCCGGACGGGTGAAGGTCTGTCCGATTCGCGAAATCAGAGTGTGTCACAAAGGTTTTCGATGCGGAGGTCCTTTGCATCCGCAAGGGTCTCGAGGACTCAGCCCGCGACCCATTTCACCGTCGGTGTGGCACCTGTTCCGGGAGGGAAAGCGGTGGCCAGCGCGTCGGCGAAGCGACGGTTGCGTTCGGCGGTACCGGCGGCGGTGTAGTGGATGCCGTCGGCGAACCAGCCCGGCTGGGCGACCGCCGCCCAGTCGTAGACGGCCAGGTTCGCATACCGCACCGACGCCCGACGCAACGCATTGTTGAACGACGT
Organism: Gordonia sp. NPDC003504; assembly: GCF_053587995.1. NCBI lineage: Bacteria > Bacillati > Actinomycetota > Actinomycetes > Mycobacteriales > Gordoniaceae > Gordonia > Gordonia sp. NPDC003504. Next base: position 99,336 of record NZ_JBSFPC010000008.1, on the reverse strand, counting down.
CATCGCCGCGGCGTCGTAGGCCTGATTGCTCGGGTCGGAGGTGGCGACCGTCGGCCACAGCACCGGCCGGCCCTGGAGCTGACCCATGATGCGGTCGATTCGTGCATCGGCGTCCACCGAACTGCCGACCGCGATGTTGGCGGCGTCATTGACACCCATCGCGATCACCCAGCAGCCCTGCTGTCCCTTGGCCAGATGGGCGGCCACGGCGTCGTCGGCGTTCGGGCGTCCGTTGAGCTTCTCCACGATCGAGCGGCCACCGTCGGCGTCGAGCTCGACCGTCGTCGCACCCACGCGCTTGTACTGTGCCGAGAGGGTGTCGGCGGCGGTGGGGACGTGGGAGGTGTCATCGACGCCGACCGAGGTGGAGTCACCGATCTGGATGACCGAGGTGCAACGTGTGGTTCCGGGTGCGCCGTCGGGGCGCAGCAGATCGCCCAGCCCGGGGATCGCGGGGAGCAGATCCTGAAGCCCACCGAGCTCCGACGACGAGTTGGGCAGTTGCCCGGCGATCGCGCCGGCGATGTCGTCGATCGGGTCGGCCGAGGCCGTTCCCGCTCCGAGGAAGGCGATGGCCGCCGACGCGCCGAGCGCGGCCACGCCCGCACGGCGCAGGGTCCGGCGGCGACGGCGTCCGGTGGTTCCGGGTCTGGTACCAAAGAATTGAGTCACAATAGTCCCACTGAACTACATCAGTAACTCCTGTTGCAATTCGAGGCGGGCTACAGGTTGATCACGAATGGATGATCCGTGTCAGGAGAAAGTGACCTTTGTCGGCGTTCGAACGGAGTCGGTGGTTCCGTTGCCGATCTCGCCGTAGCTGTTGAGTCCCCAGCAGTAGATGTCGTCGTCGGCGATGGCACATGTGGTTCCGCTGGCGATCGAGACCGCTGTCACATTCTTCAGACCCGCGACGTCGGCCGGGGTCAGTTGATCGTCGAAGCCGCGCGGCCCGCGGGAGTCTCCCCAGCACTTGAGGGTTCGTGTGGTGGTGATCGCGCAGGTTGACCCGTAGCCGGTCACGACCGCCAAGGTGTCGGGCAGCACCGTCACCGGGGTGAGTCGAGTGGTCGTCGTACCGTCGCCGATGGCCCCGGACGTGTTGTCCCCCCAGCAATACGCGGCATCGTCGGATCGGCGCGCACAGGTCGTCCCGTCGTCGAAGGTGTCGCCGGACGATATCGCCGCCGGATAGGTGAAATCCTTCACCTGGGTCGGGGTGAGCCTGTTGACGCGCGTACCGTCGCCGATCTGTCCTTGTTCGTTGTGGCCGAAGCAGTACGCGTCGCTGTCGGCGATGGCGCACGTTGTCTCGTCGCCCACGGACACGTCGGTAACCGATTGCAGTGACTCGACCTTGGCGGGTGCGGTGCGCTCGGTCGTGGTGCCGTCACCGAGTTGTCCCTCGGAGTTGGTGCCCCAGCAGTACAGGAAGCTGCCGGCGATGGCGCAGAAGCTCGACCCGTTGGTGGAGATGTCGGTGACGTCGCTGATGCCCGGGACTTTGGTGGGGGTCAGGATGTTGTCCAGCGTTCCCCAGCAGTACGCGTCACCGGAGGCCACCGCGCAGACGCTGCTGCCGCTGGCCGAGATGTCGGTGACATCGGTGATGCCGACCACCTTGGTGGGAGTCGTCCGGTTGCTGTTGGTGCCGTCACCCAGTTGACCGTGATCGTTCTGGCCCCAGCAGTAGGCCTCCCGGTCCCGGATGGCGCAGGACACGAAGACCCCGATGGAGATGTCGGTGAACGACGGAGCGGCCACCGCGTCCACCGGCGACGAATCGGACCGGTGCGTCGCCCACACGGTGGCGGTCACGGCGAGGGCGGCCACCAGGATCAGGGCGGCCGCCGCCAGGAGCAGGTGGCGTCGACGATGCGGTGACCGGTCACGCGATTCGAGGGTCGGGGCGTTGCCGTCGATCAGACCGGCTGCGGGCGCATCGGGGACGGGCGACGCGACCGCAGATGCCCCGAAGCTGCCCGAGGTGAGTGGGACGGAGTCGGCGGCCGGACCGTGGCCGGACGAGACGGCCAGCACGGCGGCGAGTTCGCCGGCGAGCGCGGCGCAGTCGGGGTAACGCTGCGCGGGGTCCTTGGCCAGGGCCCGCCCGAAGATGGGATCGAGAGCGGCGAGGTCCGGTCGCAGCGTCGAGATCGGCGGCGCCGGTTTCGCCAGCAGGGCGGCCATCATCGCCGACGGGGTGGGTGCCTCGAAAGGTGCTTGGCCGGTGAGGAGTTCGTAGATGGTGCAGGCCAGTGAGTACTGATCGGACGCTGGTCCGGCAGGTTGGCCGTCGATGATCTCGGGCGCGGCATAGGCGAGGGTGCCGATGAACGCGTGGGTGGCGGTCATCCGGGTCGAATCGGCGAGTTTGGCGATGCCGAAGTCGAGCAGGACGACCTGGTCGATGGAGTCGTCGGGTTCGCGGGTGCAGATGATGTTGGCGGGTTTGATGTCGCGATGGATGACCTGGTGCCGGTGGGCGTAATCGAGCGCGGTGGCGGCGCGGGTGGCGACGGTGGCGACATCGGTGTCGGGGAGACCGCCGTGGGTCAGGTCGGTGCCGTCGACGTAGGTCATGGTGAACCACGGAGCGTCGTCGGTGACGCCGTAGTGGTGGATGGCGACGATGCCGGGATGGTTCAGCATCGCTACCGTGCGGGCCTCGTTGACGAAGCGCTGATGGAATTCGGTGTCGTCGCTGACGGACAGGGAGATGATCTTGAGGGCTTCGCGGCGCAGCAGATGCGGGTGCTCGACGAGATACACCGCCCCCATGCCGCCGGAACCCAGTTTGTCCAGGACGTGGTAGCCCGCGAAGGAGCTGCCGATCTCCAGTTGTGCCATCTCTACCGGATCCCCTCAGTCCGCACCAGCGAGGGCAGCGTGTCGGCCCGCATCAGAACGCGACCTCGGTCGGCGACTCGATGTAGTCGGCGGTACCGATACCGGCCTCACCGTCCTGGTTGTAGCCCCAGCAGTACACCGACTGGTCGGTGGCGGCGCAGGTCGTCGCGGCCGCCGTCGTCACCGCTGTCGCCGTTCCGGTGATGCCGGTGACCTTGGTCGGTGTCAGCAGGTACCCGCGCGGGTCCTTCACCGCCGCGTTGCTGTTGTTGTTGCCCCAGCAATACGGTGCGTCGTCGGTGGTGGCGCAGATGGTCTGGCCTCCCAGCGCGACGCTGCGGACATTCGATACCCCGGCCACCTGTGTCGGCACGCGCGTGAGTCGTCGTGTCCCCTCGCCGATCTGGCCGTAGGTGTTGTTGCCCCAGCACCACAGGGTGGACTCGCTGACCGCGCACGTGGTGCCGACCGACGTCGTGAGGTCGGTGACCGACGCGATGTTCGGAATGCGGACCGGGGAGCGCTGGTCGGTCATCGTGCCGTCGCCCAGTTGGCCTTGCCGATTGTCGCCCCAGCAGTACACATCCCCCGAGCGGGTCAACGCGCAGGTCTGGGCAGAGTCGGTGGTCATTGCGGTGACGTCGGTGACGCCCCGGACCTTGGTCGGGGTGGTGCTCGGGTCGGTGGTGCCGTTGCCGATTTGACCGTGGGTGTTGGCTCCCCAGCAGTAGGCACCGCCGTCGGCGACCGCGCAGGTCGTCGACGCGGAGCGAACGTCGTTGCCGGACAGGTACACATCCGAGCCGACCGCCACCGATGTCACGTGGGTCAACGAGCCGACCTTGACGGGCGTCGGGTGGTCGGTGGTGGTGCCGTCGCCGAGTTGGCCGTCGGCGTTGCCGCCCCAGCAGTAGAGCGAACCGCCCGCCACCGCGCACGCCGAGGTCCAGCCCACCGAGATGGCGGTGACATTGCTCAGTCCCTCGACCTTCACCGGCGTCATCGCGGGCGTGGTGGCACCGGTCGCGAGTTTGCCGTCGGCGGAATCGCCCCAGCAGAAGGCCTGTTTGTCGCGGATCGTGCACGTGGTGCCGTGTCCGGTCGACAGCGTCGTGGCCGTCACTTGGGTCAGTTCACCGGACCCGTCGCCGACGACCAGCAGGGTGGCGCCCACGGCAACCGCCGCGACGATCACCGCGGCCAGGACGCCGAGGCCGATCGCCAGAGCGCGTCGCGGCCGACGGCGCGGCGTGGGTGTGGCGGCGTCGGGGTTCGGTGCCGTCGGGGCTGCGCTGCCGGGGTAGGTGTGGCCGACACGCTCCGGGCCGGGTGAGCGGTCGGCCGTTGGGGGTAGCGCGTCGGGCGAGGTCGTCCCCGATGGTGTCGCCGAAGGAGTGAGGAGGGCTTGCGACGAGGTGGAGGTCTGCGGCGGTCCGCTCACCGGCGGCGCAGCCGCGGGCGGGCGCGGAGGTTCGGTGAACGCCGACGGAACCGGTGGCGGAGGCGTCGTGTCGGTGGGCACCAGGGTGGGCGCCGATGCCGAGGGAGCGGCCGGTGGAGCGGCGAGTGCACCGGCCGACGGGGTACCTGTTGTCCCGGAGTCGGACTCCGGCGGTGTGGTGGCCGGCGCCGTGGTGTGTCTCGGTGCGGGCGCGGATGGCGGTGGAACGGGTGCCGCCTCGGGCGCGGGCGTGGATGACTGGCCGCGTCCACGCAGAGACGGTGCCGCCTCGGGTGCAACCGAAGGCGCTGCCGCGCCGGAACCGCCGAGTACCGCAGCGACACTGGCGACGAACGACCGGCAGTCCGGATAGCGACGGGTGGGCGCCTTGTCGAGGGCGTGTCCGAACACCCGGTCGGCGGCTGCGAGATCGGGGCGGCGGGCGCTCAGCGGCGGTGCCGGCCGATGGAGGTGCCCGTCGATCACCTCCGAATCCGATGATCCGATGAAAGGTGCTGTACCCGTGAGCAATTGGTAGAGGATGCACGCGAGTGAGTACTGGTCGGAGGCCGGGCCGGCGGTCTGCCCGCCGATGACCTCCGGTGCCGTGTAGATCGCGGTGCCCGCCAGCGGATCGAGTGTGGGGCGTCCGGTGAGGCCGATGACGCCGAGGTCGAGCAGGACGGCGCTGCCGGGCGCCCCGGCCGCGACGTCGGAGGCGAGCAGGATCTGATTCGGCGCGAGGTCCCCGTGGACCAGGTGACGACGGTGGGCATGATCGAGGGCGTCGGCGATCAGGTCTGCGATCGCGAGCGCCTGCGCGTCGGGCCGTCGGTCGCCGGTGAGGAGATGGCCGTCGACGTAACGGCTGGTCAGCCACTCCCGGCCGGCGTCGACGCCGAACTGCAGGACTCCGGCCAGGCCCGGATGGATGACACCCTGCATCGCTCGTGCCCGGTGGGCGAACTGCGACGGGGCCTCCGGCGTGCGGGTGTCGAGGGTGAGAATCCGCAAGACCTCACGCCGCGGCGGTGCGGAGTGGTCGGCGATGAACATCTGGCCGAGGGCGTCGGCGCGGATGGGCGCGACGAGTCGGTAGCCGCCGACAGTCCCGCCCGTGCTCGCGTTCAACCAGACCCCCTTTGGTGCGCCATCCGCGATGTCGACGTCACGATACCCAACCGATGTCGCGGATTTCCCGGGTGGTCATTCGATCGCACTGTCGCAGACGGCACGTTCGCGCGTCGACGCGGCGTGCGGGACGGAGTGTGGTTCAGCCGACCTGGAAGGTGGTGACTTCGTGGATCTCGGAGGTGTCGGCAGTCCGGTTCGGGGTCGAGAGATTGCCCGTATAGGTCTGTGGTGCCTGCCCACCCACACTGACCGTCACCACATAGTTCGTCGAGGACGTGCCGCACGACGCGTACAGGTTGACATACACCGTGTAGGTGCCCGAAGCGGCCTGCGGGTAGGTGATGTTCTCGTTGCGCTTGCCGTCGATATCGCAGTCGGCGTTGGAGTCGAGATCGAGTTCACCGCCGCTCGACGAGGTCTTCTCGTTGAAGTAGATCTTGCTGCCCGACGGCTCCACGAGGATCAGGTCCAGGTCACTGTCGACGTCCCAGGACGCGGTCACCTGCACGGCACCGGTGCCCACCTTGATGGCCTTGACCTCCTGGCGTACCAACGGTCCCTGATTGCCGGATGCGTCGACGCCGGCGAAGTAGAAGGCGAAGTCCTCCGACGGCAAGGTCTGTGCCAAGGTCATCACTACCGACGCGTTGGAGGTGGCCGACCCCAGTTTCACCTCGGTGTATCCCGGTGCCGGCGCTCCGGTGGGCTGCCCGTTGCGCTTGGCCTCCAAGGCGATGCGCATCGACTGGATCGGGGCTGTCGAGGTGGTGTCCTGCAGCAACGAGCCACCGTTGACGGCGGTGACGTTGTCGCGGAGCGTCAGCTTGGGGCCCGCGTCGTCGCCGCCGCTCAGAGTGCCGCTGACCGTCGACGAACTCGCCCCGGAATCGTTGATCGCGGTGACGCCGGTGACGAAGCCGTCGATGGCGGGCCCGGCCGCGACGGGCGTACCGCTCACCGAGCATGCGGTCGTCAGACCGACGATGACGGAAAGAACTGCGACGACGATCCTGGCGTGGCGACCCCGGCCACGACGTGTCTGTGCGGACTCCATGCAGATAATTAAAGACACCTGAGACCGATTTCGCGAGGGTAATGGTCCGACGTGGCGTGTTTGCCGTGGCTTCGGGGTCGCGTCGGTTCATTCGGGCGGGGGACGTGGGGATCGCCGGACTTATGGGGTGTCGGCCGACTGTCCTTCATCTTCAGAACCGCGATCGCGGTGTGGCCGCAACCGACGACGAGCTGAACCGTGCCCGCCGCGCCGCGGGTGGCCTTGTTGAATTCCGGACCGTGTTGCGGTGTCCGAGGAGGGGGCGTGACGTCACGCCGGCCCTCGATGATCCGAAACGGATGCTGTCGGGATCGCTCGGCATGCAGAAGGCCGGACATGCGTCGATCGTGGTGCGCGCAAAGGGATTCGAACCCCTGACCGCTGGTGTGTAAGACCAGAGCTCTACCGCTGAGCTATACGCGCGGGTCGGTTGGTGAGTGCCGTACCAACACATGAATGTAGCGGTTTGGGTGTGTGACACCCAAACCCAGATCATCCCGAGATCCCGTGGCGGGCTCACCCGACGATCGGCGGCAGCGCGAACAGCACGATCGTCGACCACACGACGTGTGTGCACACGGGGGCGAGAACGCCACCGGTGGCGCGTCGCAGGACCGCGCACACGGTGCCCAGGATGATGGCGGCGAACCCTAGCATCACGTTGCCGCTGGCCAACGTGGCCGCCACGTAGATCACCGTCGAGGTGATGAGCGGGCGATGGGGGACGGCGGCGGTGAAGACCGCGCCCCGGAAGAACAGTTCTTCTGCGACCCCGTTGCCGAGGGTGATGACCGCGACGAGGGCGAGGTTGCCGCTGTCGGCGAAGGCCAGCACCTGACCGATCAGGTCGTTGAGCGAGGGGATGAGGCGGGTGAGGAAGGCGCCGACGACGAAGCACACGCCGACCGCGACACCGACCACGACGCCGAGACCGGCAGCGGTGCGTACGTCGGCGGTTCCGGTGACGGCGAATCGGCCGGCTCGTAGGGGGCCGCCGAGGACACCACCGATCACCCACACCACGCCCAACGCAATGGTCAGTGGGTAGAACGAGGCGTCGCCAGGCGTCGCCGACAGCGAGAACCCCAGCAGCACGGCGCCGACCACGAGCACACCGGTGACGATCTGGCGTCGTCGGCGTTGATGTGTCGGTGCGGTCGTCTCGCCGTCGGCGGTGAGCGCGCGGTAGGCGGCGGTGAGTCGGGCGTGTGAGTCCACGTCGTCAGACTGGCAGCAGAGTGCGTCCGAGTCGACCCGCGGTGCCGGCGGCAGAGATGATCGCCCCGGCGATGCGTCGACGCAACCGGGGCACGTCGCCGCCGGCCCAGGACGGGTCGGTGGTGGCCAGATGGTGCGGATCGCGCAGGGCGCACACCGATCGCGGGGCCGGCGACGAGACCGCCGCACGCACGGCGTCGCGCATCGGTGTCAGGCCACCGGCGGGATCGGGTACCAGGTCGCGAATGCGATGTTCGGCGGCACGCATCGGGTGATCGAGCGAGGTGATCAGTTCCTCGGTGAGCGACGACGGGATGGGCACCAGGACACCGGCCACCTTCCCGACGAGTCGGGTGCCCACGAACGGTACCGAGAAGCGCACGCGCGGCATCCGGATGGAGTCGAGGTAGGCGTCGAGCACCGACCGGTACTGGCAGGAGTCGGGCCCGGCGATGTCGTAGTCGCCGGGTGGCAGGCCCGGATCGCAGGCCGCCGACAGGTAGTGCAGCACATCGCGAATCGAGATGGGGTCCATGGGGTTTCGGGTCCACGAGGGTTCCGGGATGACCGCCAGACGATCGCCGACGTACCGGATGATCTCGAACGACGTGGAACCCGCGCCGACGATGACCGCGGCCCGTAACCAGACGAGGTCGGCGCCACCGTCGACGCGCAGCGCCTCGCCGGCGTCGGCGCGGCTGCGCAGGTGCGCCGAGAGCTTCTCGTCGTCGGGGACGAAACCGCCCAGATAGATGATGCGCCGCACGCCCGCGTCCCGGGCGGCCGCGGCGACGTGGGAGGCCGCCCGGCGGTCGGCGTCGGCGAAGTCGGAGCGACCGATCCCGTGCACCAGGTAGTAGATCGCGTCGAGGTCACCTGCCCTGCTCAGGGCACGCGACACCGAGTCGGCGTCGTCGGCGTCCATCGACACCGCGGTGACGTCGTCGAACCAGTCGAATCGCGCCAGCCGATCAATGTTCCGGGAGGTCACGATGACGTCGTGCCCGGCTGCGAGCAGCGTGCACACGAGTCGTGATCCGACGTAACCGGTTGCGCCGGTGACCAAGAGCTTCATGAGGACAACGTAGGTGCGATGTGCGCGCTGCGGAATCGGCCCACGCGACTCGTGGCGTAGTCGCAACGGGTCCGCCGGCATCGGTCACGAAAAGGTCACGACGACCCTCCGCACGCGCGACGGTATCGTGCCGCCAACGTCTCGTGATGGTCGGCGACGGCGCCCAACTCGACCCGCAGCGCATCGGGCTCGATCACCGAGAAGTCCGCGTCGAAGGCATGCATCCAGCGTGCGATGGAGGCCAGTGACGTGGAGAAGACCCGGAGTTCGCACGTCGTCTCGTCGGCGGACTCGAGGGTGCCCCACGAATCCGAGATCATTGGTGCCACCACGGCGAGCGGGGCGTGGATGCGGACCCGGGCCGAGGCCTTCCGGTACACCGACCCGATACTGCGTTCCAAGAACTCCGCGGCCCCGCCGTCGGGGAGTTCTCGAGGCGAGAACCGGGGTCCGGTTGGGGTTTTCGGTTTCATCCGATCCACCCGGAAGGACCGCCAGTCGTCGCGGTCGGGATCGAAGGCCACCAGATACCAGCGCATCCCGTTGCGTACCAACCGGTAGGGTTCCACATCGCGCCGTGACTCGGTGCCGTCGCCGCGGCGATAATCGAAGCGCAGCCGCTCGCGCCGGTGGCAGGTGGTGGCGATGTCGGTCAGTGTCTCGGCCGATACCGCGCCCGGACCGGGTTGGCGCGGAACGGCTTCCAACGACAACGCGTCGAGTCGGTGGCGCAGGCGCGACGGCATCACCTGCCGGAGTTTGCTCAACGCGCCCGCCGAGGCCTCGGCCATGTCGGCCACCGGTCCGGTGGTCACCGCGTCGAGACCGAGCGCGACGGCGAGCACCTCCTGATCGTCGAGTAGCAGCGGTGGCATCTCCGCCCCGGCGCCCAGCCGGTAGCCGCCGCCGACGCCAACCGTCGCATCGACCGGATAGCCGAGCTCACGGAGTTTGTCGACGTCGCGGCGGACGGTGCGGGTGGTGATGTCGAGGCGGTCGGCGAGCTCCTGCCCCGACCATTCCTGCCGCATCTGCAGCAGGGACAGCAGGTGCAGCAGCCGGGCCGAGGTTTCCAACATGGAACCCATGGTGCCCCAGAATGCGGACGATCACTGTCCGCATTCGGGGTCTGCGATCACCGTCGAGGGCCGACCCGTCAGCCGCCGCACTGGGCGGCGGGGATGTTGGTGGTCGGGTCGGTGGTGTTGTCGAGCCACTTGCCGTAGGACTGTCCGCCGAGCTGATTGCGCAGTCGGCAGATGTCGTCGATCGTCCGGCCGGCCACCTGATATACGGCGTAGATGACATTGCCGTTGTCGTCGCGACGACGCAACGACGAGCACGACTGGTCGGTGCGCAGGTAACTCGAGCCGGGATATGCGTTCAGGTAACCCTGCACCTCGCTCGCCCACGTCGCCTCGTTGACGGCGTTGCCGACGACGACGATGCCGGTGCCGTCGCAGGCGGGGATGCTGATCGGCGTCGACAACCCGAGGTCGAAGGCAGCCCGTCCGGTGGGGGCCGCAGTCGTGGGGGTGGCGGTCGTGGGGGTGGCGATGGTGGGAGCGATCGTCGTCGGCGCGGTGGTCGCGGCCGGCGTCGTGGGTGCCACGGTGGGGATTACCGGTTGTGTCGTCGTCCCGGCCGCGCCGGGCACCTGGGTGTCGGCGCCGCCCCCGGAATTCGATCCGCGTACCAGCGCCCACGCGCCGATCCCGATCCCGGCGACGAGCAGCAGCGCGATGATGATCAGGATGATCAGCACCGGTGAGGTGCGGCGTGGTGGGGCCGCCGGCGCCGGATAGGTGTAGTGCCCGGTCGGCGCGTATGGAGCCGATTGGGTGGCGAAGTGTCCGCTCGGCGTCGGCTGTGGTTGCGGCGCAAACGGTTGCGACGGGAAGGGTTGGGATGGGGCGGGTTGCGGTGGGGCGGTCGGGGGTGCCGACGTATAGCCCCCTGCGACGGGTGTGCTCGGTTTGTTGAGTCGAACCGGGCCGGGCGCTTGGCCGCCCTGGGCGGGACGCCCGGCCGGTGACGGTGCCGGAGAGCGGGTCGACGGTGCCGAGCGGCCCGATGGGGTCTTTCCCGGCGAGTCTGATCCGGGCGGGGTCATGCCGGTGCCGCCGCCGACGACGGGACCGGCGGGCAGGATCGTCGGTGGGGAGATCCGGTGATGCCCGGTGGCACCCTCGTAGGCGGCGCGCGCGGCATCGATCAGCGCGCCCGCGGTCGGAAAGCGGGCACCCGGTTGCTTGGCCATGCCACGCGCGATGACCGGGTCGATCGGTGATCCCAACTGTGGTGGGTCCTGGTTCAGGTGTGCGGCGATGAGCTGTTCGAAGGTGGTGGCCGACACGAAAGGCTGTGAGCCGGAGAGTGTTTCGTAGAGGACGCAGGCCAGGGCGTACACATCGCCGGCGGCGCCGACCTCGCCCGGGCCGAACCGTTCGGGTGCCATGTAGGCGAACGACCCGATCGCGGCGCCGGCCGTTGTCAGTCGGGTGTCGGTATCGGCTTGTGCCAGACCGAAATCGGCGAGGTAGGCGAAGTCGCGGGTGTCGACGAGGATATTGTCGGGTTTGACGTCACGATGCACGAGGCCGTCGGCGTGGGCGGCATCGAGGGCCTCGGCGGCCTGGGCGAGGATGGCCACCGCGCGGGTCGGTGGCAGTGCCCCTTCACGATTGAGGATGCCGCGCAGATCGGTTCCGTTGACCAATCGCATGTCGATGTAGAGCAGTCCGTCGATCTCACCCCAGTCGTGGATGGGGACGACATGCGGATCGTTGAGTTTGGCCGCGATGCGGGACTCGCGTTCGAATCGGTCGCGAAAGGTGTCGTTGTCGACGAGATCTGGATTGAGAAGTTTGAGGGCGACGACCCGGCCCTTGCGGTTGTCGGTGGCCCGATATACCTGTCCCATGCCGCCGCGCCCGAGCAGTTCCCCGATGGAGTAGGGCCCCAGGGTGGTCCCGGATCGATCCGAGATCGATCGGTCGTCGGTACTCATCGGTTCATACCGTCCGCGGGTGCCGGCCAAAGAACTGCCAGATCAGCTGGGTGGCAGCGACTTTCGTTCCCGGTCCGGTGGCGGTGGCCAGTCGTGCGCCGGGCCAGCCGTGGCCGGCCCCGGTGATCCGGTAGTGCACGATCTCGTGGCCGAGGGCGGCGCAGAGCGGGTAGTCGACGATGGTGGTGGTCGCACTGATGGGGGCCTGCACCGGAGCCGGTAGACACGCGTTTCGCCGAGACCATGCGGTGAGGACGTCGGGGATCGGCGTGTAGCGCTCACCGAAGCGGACGCCACCGTCGTAGTGGATGATCGGGTCGGAGGTCCCGTGAAAGTCGATGACCGACAACGGAGGTGCGCCGGCGCCGGTGCGTCCACCCGGGCAGGCCCGCCAGGTCTGGTCGTAGTAGGCGCCGTTGACAATCGCGTAGGCGGCGAAATCCCCGGACAGTCGGCACGTCAGCATGGACACCAGTCCACCGCCGTTGGACCGCCCGACCGCGAAGGTTCGGTTGCGGTCGACGCAGAAGGCCGCGCGGATCTCGCGCAGCATCGTCGAGGTGAAGGCCACGTCGTCGGCCTTCGGCGAGGAGTACGGGGCACCCTGCCACGACGTGGTGGAGCCGGTGCCGATGGTGGCGTCCGGATAGACGACGATCGCGGGCAAGTCCGAAAGCCCGGTGTAACGCTCGAACTTCGGTGACTTCTCGCCGTGACCGTAGAAGGCGAGGACCAACGGGAAGGAACTGCGTCCGGTGTATCCGCGGGGCACATGCACCCGATAGGTCCGCGTCACGCCACCCACCCGGGTGGTGTGTGTGGTGTCCGCGCTGGGGACGCGGTTGCCGCCACATCCGGGCGTCACCGCGGATGCCGGTGAGGCGACACCGAGCAGTCCGAGCACGACACCGAGAATGAGCGCGACGGCGGTGAGGGCACGCAGCATGGCTACTCGCGGCAACCCTCGGTGACTCCCGTACACGCGTCTCAGACTAGGGCATGAGCGGCGGTCGGACCGCGAGTAGTCCCAGGTCACCCGAATGGTGGACAGGCTGCGGGACCGGGTGATCCGCGCGACCGCCTGCATCGGCAACGTCGTGGGGCGTAGCGTCACATCGTCAGCCCGACGTTCCCACCAGCCCCATGAGCGGAGACATGATGCCCACCACCACACTGTCGGCCACCGACCTCGTCCCGGCGCTGATCGGTGAGTGGGCGGCACTGCGAGCACTCGCGGCCGACCTCGACGACGCGCAGTGGTCGGCGCCGTCGATTCTTCCGGGCTGGACCAACGCCGACATCATCGCCCACATCGTCGGCACCGAGAGGATGCTCGACGGCCGCGATGTGACCGCGCCGGACGGACTCGCCGGCCGCGATCACGTTCGCAATCCGATCGGCGAACTGAACGAGAAGTGGGTCGAGTACTTCCGCACGCAGTCACGTGCGGAAGTACTCGAGGCATTCGACGAGGTGATCGCCGCCCGCACCGCGGCGCTGAGGGCGATGACCCAGGCGGAGTTCGACGCCGATGCGTTCACCCCGGCAGGCCCCGACACCTACGGCCGATTCATGCGCATCCGGGTGTTCGACTGCTGGATTCACGAGGTGGACCTGCGCGACGCGACGATCGGTGGGGCGCCCGACGAGGCGGCGACGGCCTGGGTGCTCGACGAGATCTCCGCGTCGCTGCCCTTCGTCGTCGGCAAGCGTGCCGGTGCACCCGACGGTACGACGGTGGTCTTCGACATCAGCGGGCCGGCCGCGCGGACGATCCGAATCGCGGTGAACGGGCGTGCGAGGCTGGTGGATTCGTTCGACGGTGGTGACGATTCCGCCGACGTCACGCTGCGCCTGGAGGCCGCGGATCTGGCGCGCCTGGCCGGGGGACGCACCTCGGCTAGGCGGGAACGGGTCACCGTGATCGGCGATCAGGACCTCGGGACGGCGATCCTCGACCGTATGGACTATGTGATCTGAGCCCAGTCGACGGTTAATGGGGCCCACTCGACGGGAAAGGGCGCCCACTCGACGGGAAAGGGCGCCCACTCGACGGGAAAGGGCGCCCACTCGACGGGAAAGGGCGCCCACTCGACGGTTACGGGTCGTGTCGGGCGCCGCGGCCGAACGCGCGGGCCTCCTCGCCCGCGATCACCCGGGCCGGCAGCGGATCGCTGAGTAGCCGGCGAACCAGGGGCGCCGACGGCTCCACCGGGGTTCGGGAGCCGACCACCACGACGTTGCCGGTGCGTCGGCCCTTGAGCATGGCGGAGTCGCCGACGAGCATCACATGGCCGAACACCTCCGCGACCGCCGCGACGTCGGCGCGGACGAGCGTCAGGTCACGACCGTCACCGCAATTGGCCAGGTAGAGCCCATCCGGAGTGAGGACATCGGCGACCGCTGCCACGAACTCGACGGTGGTCAGATGGGCCGGGGTGCGGTCGCCGGCAAAGGCGTCGCGGACGACGACGTCGCGAGTCCGCGGCTGCAGCGACTCGGTGACCGCACGGGCGTCACCGACCCGGATACGCAGCCGCGGCGCCCTCGGCAGCTCGAACCATTCGCGGACCAGCCGGGCCAGTTGGGCGTCGACCTCCACGGCGACGTGCCGTGACTCCGGATACCGGTCGGCGAGGTAACGCGCCAGGGCGCACGCCGCGCCACCGAGATGAAGCACGCGCACGCGGTCCCCGGTGTCGAACCGATCGTCGATGACCGCGGCCATCTGCCGCAGATACTCGAAGTCGAGCACCGTCGGATCGTCGGGATCGATGTGTGAGGAGTGCGCGCCGTTGATCTGCAACAGCCATCCACCGGAAATCGGGTCCGGCGCCAACTCCGCGGTGCCGGTGTCGATCGGGTAGGTGCCGGCGATCGGGACCGGACGTGTGTGTGCCATGAGAATCCGAAGTGTATCCGCCGGCGTAGTAGCGTGGCGCAGGTGAATCTGCTGCTGCTGTCCTGGGGCTTCGGTGCGGTCCCCGGGTTTCTTGCCGACACGACGGGAAAGTCTCTGTCGCAGTTGACGATCGGCTACATCGACGACGCCAAGATCCCCTACGCTGACCCGTCCTGGGCGAAACCGGAACGCGACCGACTCGTCCGGCTGGGCGCGACCGTCGTCGATCTGTCCGGGGCGAGGCAGGAACGTGCGGAGTTCGCCACGACGATCGAGCGGACCGACGCGGTGTATGTGGCCGGCGGCAACACCTTCGCGCTGCTGTGGGCGCTGCGGCGGGCGGGTGCCGAACAGATCCTGGACGGCCGTGTGCGCGAGGGACTTCCGTACATCGGCTGCAGCGCGGGATCGGTGATCGCGGGACCCGACATCTCCCCGGTGGAGCGGATGGACGATCCGGGCGAGTCGCCGGGACCGGTGGACCCGCACGCGTTGGGGTGGATCGACACCGTCCCCATTCCGCACGCCGACGGGCAGATACCGATCTATCCGCCGTCGATGATCGAGTCCGTGCGGCGCGATTACGGAACCGACCGCGAGCTGACCATGATCGCCGACAACGAGGCGTTGCTGGTGCGCGGAACCGTGCGCACACTCGTCGCGTCCGCCGACTGATGCGGGCGTTCCGGCCCTCGCCGAGCGGCCTGGTCCTCGGTTATCTCCTCGATCGTGCCGTCGGCGATCCCCGTCGGTTCCATCCCGTCGCCGGGCTCGGCGGCCTGGCGGCCTCCCTGGAGGCGGTGACCTACGCCGACACCCGCACCGCCGGGGTGGTGCACTGTGCACTGTGCGTCGGCGCGGCCGTGGCGGTCGGCGCCGGTACGGGTGCGCTGGCGGCCGACCGCCCGGCGATGCGGGTCGCGTTCACCGCGGCGGCCACCTGGGCGGCGCTGGGCGGAACCACCCTGACACGTGTCGGCACGCAGGTGGCCGACGCGCTCGACGACGACGACCTCGCCGGTGCCCGCGGTCTGGTCCCGAGTCTGTGTGCGCGCGATCCCGACGCGCTCGACGCGGCCGGGATCTGCCGGGCCGCCACCGAATCGGTCGCCGAGAACACCTCGGATGCGACGGTCGGCCCGTTGGTGTGGGGAGCGCTCGCCGGTGTTCCGGGCATCGTCGGGTACCGCACCGCGAACACCCTCGACGCAATGGTCGGCTACCGCAACGATCGATACCGGCGGTTCGGGTGGTGTTCGGCCCGCGTCGACGATGCGCTGAACCTGCTACCGGCGCGCGTGTCGGGGATGCTCGTCGCGCTCCTCGGTCCCGATCGTGCGGGCGCGGTGCGAACCTGGCGGCGTGACGCGTCGGCGCATCCGAGTCCCAATGCGGGGGTGGTGGAGGCGGCGTTCGCGGGGGCGCTGGGTCTGCGGCTCGGTGGGCGTACCGTCTACCCGCACCGCGTCGAGCAGCGGCCGGTGCTCGGCGACGGACACCCGCCGACGACCGCCGATCTGGCTGCGGCGGTGCGGCTGTCGCGTCGGGTGCAGGTGGGTGCGGTGGTCGTCGCCGCGGCGCTCGCGTGGACCCGGGTGCGAGCAGCAGAGTCGCTCAGCCGCCGTAGCGTTCGGTGAGTTTGTCGCGGATGGTCCCGGTGGCGTGTTCGGTGTCGGGTCCGGCGCCGATACCGACCGGAGCGGTGTCGTCGACGGGTGCGGGGTCCGCTGCCGGTGCGCCTGCGGCGGAACGCAACTCGGCGCGCAACTGTTTGCGACGTTCGGAGCGCGACAGGGGTGGCGGCGTGAGCGGTGCAGCCGGCTGCGGCCGATCGCCGAGTGGTGTCGGCGTCGCGTCGGGACGGTCGGGGTCGGGGCCCGCTGCCGGCGTCTGGGCGGCAGCCGCATGCGCCGCCGCGGCCCGGCGCCGCTGCCGGATCTCGGAGAAGATGAAGTAGCCGGCGCCCAGCGGTGCCATGATTCCGAACGCCAGCCACTGCAGGCCGTAGGAGAGGTACGGACCCGAATCGAGCTGCGGCAGTCCGATATCACCGAGCGCGCCCGGCTGACCGGGCGACAACATCAGATAGAACGGGTCCATGGCGGTCCCGGTCGCCGCCGACAGCTGCGCCGGATCGATCGTGTACACCGTCAGCGCGCCGCCCTCGACCCGGGCGCCCCGCCCGTCGGAGGTGCCCTCGGCGGCGCGGATACGCGCTGTGATCGTCGTCTCGCCGGCCGGCGGTGGCGGGATGACCGGGGTGGAACTCTGGTCGGGTCGGACATATCCGCGGTCGACGACGAGGACACGATCACTCCCGGCGACGCGGAAGGGTGTCAGCACCTCGATGGCCGGCCGCTCCTCCACCGACCGCAGCCGGACCAGTGCCTGCTTGTCGGTCAGAAATGACCCGGTGACGGTGACTTCGCGCCACTCGGTCTTCGGGGCGAACGGCGCACCGGGCGGGGCGAGCTCGCTGATCGGCACCGGATCGATGGCCACCGCGGACTTGATCAGGTCATTGCGTTCCGAGGTCGCCGTGTTCTTGCCGAGCTGCCAGGGTGCCAGCAGCATGAAACAGGCCGCCGCAAACGCCACCACGACGATCGACAGGGCGATCCACCCCGGCCGAATGCTTCGTAGTGCGCGCATGGTTCAACGGTACCGAGAAGCGGTCCGCGCGTTGTGCCCGGATTCGTGCGACGCCGCTACTAAGCTGTTCCGATGCGTGACTTTCTCTGCCGGCGGTGCGGCCAGCGCCTGACGTTCGAGAACAGTCTGTGTCTGCACTGCGGGAGCGCGCTGGGATTCTGGCCGGCCGCCGGCACGATGGTGCTGCTCGATGGTTCCGGGCACGCCGTCATCGCTGGGACGAGTGTTCGTCGATGCGCCAACAGTGTTCGTGCGCAATGCAATTGGTTGGTGCCGAAGGATCAGCGCAGCGCCTTGTGCGCGTCCTGTCGGCTCACCCGGACCCGCCCCCGCGACGAGGACGTCCGCGCGGTGGCAGTCTTCGGGCAGGTCGAAACCGCCAAGCGCCGAGTCATCTGGGAATTGTCCGAACTGGGCCTGCCGATCGTCGCGCGCGCCGACGATCCGCGTTCCGGACTCGCCTTCGACCTCCTGTCGAGCCGAGATGTGTCGGTGATCACCGGGCACTGCGCCGGTGTGATCACCCTCGATCTGGCCGAAGGGTATCCGGTGCATCGGGAACGTCAGCGCGTCGAACTGGCCGAGCGCTACCGCACGGTGATCGGACACTTTCGCCACGAGCTGGGGCACTACTACCAGATGGTGCTCGTCGACGAGGCCCCCGATCCGGCCCGGGCGGCCGAGTTCCGGCGGCTGTTCGGTGATCCCGATGCCGACTACGACGCCGCGCTGCGTCGTCACCACTCCCGAGGTGCTCCGCGCGACTGGTCGGCGAGTCACGTGTCCGGGTACGCGACGATGCATCCGCGGGAGGATTTCGCCGAGACATTCGCGCATTACCTGCACATCCGCGACACCCTCGACACCGCGGCGCGCTTCGCGATGGCGCCGTCGGAGGCAGCACTCGACGAGACGCCCGCCGACGTCGCGGATTTCGACCGGCTCATCGCATGCTGGTTACCGACGATCTGGGCGTTCAACCAGATCAATCGATCGATGGGGCACAGTGGCCTGTATCCGTTCGTGCTGGCCGAACCGGTCGTCGAGAAGATGCGGTTCGTGCACGACCTCACCCTCTCGGAACGGGTCGCCGAGCACGCGCGAACGGCCTGATCGCCGGGCGTCTCAGTCGCCCAGGCGGTCCCGGACCCAGTCGAGGAGTCCGGGCATCGCCGCCTCGATCTGGCTGCGGGTGACCGCGAAATCCTCCGGTGTGCCGTAGTACGGATCGGACAGATCGAGATCGTCGGCGGGTGCCGCCGGGTCGAAACTTCGCAGCAGTCGGGTCCGATCGCCGAGCCGTTTACGTTCGAGTTCCTTCACGTGCCCGGCGTCGGCGGCGACGAACAGGTCCGCATCGATGTGCTCCGGGCCCAGCTGGGCGGCGACGTGACCGTCGGGGTAGCCGTGGGCGAGCAGTTCGGTCCGGGCACGGTTGTCGGCGGCCTCGCCGACATGCCAGCCGCTGGTTCCGCAGCTGCTCACCTCGACGCGGTCGGACAGGCCGGCGTCGAGTAGCGACTGGGCGAAAATACTCTGTCCCATCGGGGAACGGCAGATGTTGCCGGTACAGACGAAACAGACGTGGAGTAGGTCAGACACCGAGTACCTCGCGCAGATCTTCCATCGACTCGACGCTCCAAGAGGCAGCGTCGCGCTCGCCGGGCAGGGCATACCCCCAGCCCACGATGACGGTCGGGATGCCGAATCCGGCAGCACCTTCCACATCGTGGGATCTGTCGCCGATCATCACCGCCGGTTGCTGCGGTCGGTGTGTCTGCGGGTCGAGCGGTATGCCCAATTGTGCCAGCGCATGGGCGATCACGTCGGACTTGTGACGCCGGGTGCCGTCATCGCTGGCACCGGCGATCACCCGGAAGTTGGCGGAGAGCCCGAAGTGATCCAAGATGGCCCGCGCGGTGTTCTGGTTCTTCGACGTCGCGACGGCCAGTGTGCGTCCGGCGGCGTACAGGTCGGCCAACAGTTGCGCCATACCGTCGAAGACCGCATTCTCCAGCCAGCCGACGTCGGTGTAGCGCGCACGATAGGCGCGCATCGCCGCATCGGCGGTCTCCTCGTCGAGACCGAGCGCCATCAGTGTGTCGATCATCGGGGGGCCGGCCACGCCGGCGACCACACTCTCGGGTGGCGGTGGCGCACCGACCTCGGCGAGTGCGTGTCGGAAACTGTTGGCGATCCCGGTGAAACTGTCGGTGATCGTGCCGTCGAGGTCGACGAGCAGGACGGTACCCGGGTCGGCAGGGTTCGGTGACCCCGCAGCGCTCGGAGACCCTGCAGCGCTCGGTGGTTCTGCGGCATGGCAGGGCTCGGTGGTCGTGGGTCGCTCGGTGGTGGACGACTCTGGGTCTGGCCGGGACATCACCCGTCCATGGTGCACGTAGTCTCTGACGGTATGACATCGGGGCTGCACGCACTCGACCGCCACGGCGATCAGGAGGCCGGCGACGGCATGCTCGACTTCGCCGTCAACGTCCGCGGCCCGGCGCCGTCGTTCGTGCGGTCGGCGATCGGGGTCACCCTCGATGACCTGGCCCGATACCCGTCGCACGCGGCGAGCGCGCGGACCTGCGCGGCGATCGCGAATGTGCACGGACGTGCCACCGACGAGGTGATGCTGCTGGCCGGTGCCGCCGACGGCTTCGAGTTGTTGCCGAAACTCGGCGTGCGCCACGCCGCACTCCTGCAGCCGTCGTTCACCGAACCCGAATTGGTGCTGCGTGCCGCGGGGATCGCGGTGACGCAGGTCGTGATCGACCCGGCGCAACCGATCGATGTCGACGTCGCGTCCCGCATTCCCCCCGATGCGGACCTGGTGGTCGTCGGCAATCCGACCAACCCGACGTCGATGCTGCACGACGCCGACGGGCTGGCGGGGCTGCGTCGTCCGGGTCGGGTGCTCGTCGTCGACGAGGCCTTCGCCGACCTGACCATCGACCCGATCAGCGGGCGCACCGAACCCCAGTCCCTGGCGCATCGTCGGTTCGATGACGTGATCGTCGTCCGCAGTGTCACCAAGACCTTCGGGCTGGCGGGGCTGCGGGCCGGTTATCTGCTGGGTGCGCCGGACCTGCTGGCCCGCCTGCAATCGGGGCGGCGGGCCTGGCCGTTGTCATCGCCGGCGCTGGCCGCGTTGGCCGCGTGTGTGTCCGAGCAGGGGGTGCGGTTCTGCGCCGAGCAGGCCATCGCGGTTCGCGCCGAGCGTGACCATCTGGTGCGGCGGCTCGACGAGATCGGGGTGTCGGTGAGTGCCCCGCCGTCGGCGCCCTTCGTCCTGATCGAGCTACCGCACGCATTCGCCATCCGGGAGTCGTTGCGCAACAACGGTATTGCGGTGCGAAGCGCTGCGAATTTCGTCGGTCTCGGCGACGACCATGTGCGGTTGGCGGTGCGGCCGGCCGACCAGGTCGACCGTCTCGTCACGGCGTTGGAGCGGGCGCGAGAGGAGATCTCCGTTGGCCATTCATGAGGATGTGCCGGTGACGGTCGGTGCGGTCGTCGAGGTGCTCGAGGCGGCCTATCCACCACATCTGGCCGAGACATGGGACGCCGTCGGTCTGGTGTGCGGGGACCGCGCCGAATCAGCGGGTCGGATCCTGGTATGCGTCGACGTCACCGACGACGTCGTCGATGCGGCGGTCGCCGGCGGATACGACATGATCCTCGCGCACCATCCGCTGCTGCTGCGCGGCGTCGAATCGGTGGCTGCCGACACCGCCAAGGGCCGCATCGTGCACCGCCTGATCCGAGCCGGGATCGCGCTGTTCACCGCCCACACCAACGCCGACAAGGCTCGCCCCGGTGTCTCCGACGCGCTCGCCGACGCCCTGGGTCTCCTCGACACCCGGCCCGTCGACGCCGAACCCGTTGCTCGCCTCGACAAGTGGGTGGTGATGGTGCCCGAGGGCAATGCCGAACAGGTCAGCGAGGCGATGTTCGCCGCCGGCGCCGGACAGATCGGCGATTACCGCGACTGCGCGTGGACGGTGGTCGGCGTCGGGCAGTTCGAGGCGCGCGACGGGGCGAATCCGACGATCGGTGAGATCGGGGTGCGCGAGCGTGTCGACGAGGCACGGGTGGAGATGGTGGCGCGCCGGGGTCTGCGGGCCGCGGTGCTCACCGCCCTGCGTGCGGCGCACCCGTACGAGGAACCCGCCTTCGACGTCATCGAAATGGCGTCACTGCCTTCTGAACTCGGACTCGGACGGATCGGGCGACTACCGAAGCCGACGACGGTCGGGGAGTTCGCCGCCGACGCCGCCCGGGTGTTGGGCACGCCGTGGGGTGTGCGGGCCACCGGTGACCCCGACCGCCGGATCGAGACCGTCGCGGTGTGCGGTGGCGCCGGCGACTCCTTGCTCGACGCGGTGCGCCGCGCGGGCGTCGATGCGTATCTCACCGGCGATCTCCGGCACCATCCTGTCGACGAGTCGCTGCGCGCCGGTGGGCCGGTGCTCATCGACGCAGGACACTGGGCCACCGAATTCCCGTGGTGTGCTCAGGCCGCCACACTGATCGCCGCGGCCACCGGATCGGCGGTCGAGGTGTACACCACTCCCACGGATCCGTTCACCGTTTGCGCACCGTGACGTCGCGGCGCGTAGCGTGAACGTTCACCCAGACAGACGAGGGCGGCCCGGGAGGCTGCCACGTCCATGACACGCCGCATCCATGACACACCGCATCCATGACACAACGTCCATGACACAACTTCCATGACACAAGGAGACACCCGATGAAGGTCGATGCCGCCCGGCAACGACTCCTGCTCGAGTTGGCCGATGTCGACGCCGGACTGGCGAGGCTCGACCACCGCGCCCGCAATCTGCCCGAGGATGCCGAGATCGCCGAGGCGACGCGCGGCATCGACGCCGCCCGCGACGATCTGGTGCGCGCGGAGATCTCCGCCGAGGACCTCGATCGGGACTATCGCAAGATGGACAGCGAGATCACCGGTATGCGGGATCGGGAGCAGAAGGATTCGGCGTTGTTGACCGCCGGAGGCCTCGCCCCCAAGGCGCTCTCGGAGTTGCAACACGAGCTGACCGGACTCGGACGTCGCCGGCAGGTGCTCGAGGACGATCTGCTGGAGCTGATGGAACGGCAGGAGGCCGTGGTCGCGGAGCAGGAGCGCGCCTCGGCGACCGTGGCGCATCTCGAGACCGAGCTCGCGGCCCTGCAGGGTCGGCGCGAGGAGGCGCTCGCCACGGTGACCGCCGATCGGGAGGCCCTCGACGCCCGGCGCGCCGACATCGGTGCCGAGGTGCCCGCCGAACTGATGCCGATCTATGACCGCCAGCGGGCCGCGGGCAAGGTCGGTGCCGGTCTGCTGCGGGCGCGGCGCTGTGGTGCCTGTCGGATGGAGCTCGACCGCGGCACGTTGTCGGCGATCGGTGCCGCCGATCCCGACGAGGTGATCCGGTGTGAGGAGTGCGGTGCGATCCTCATCCGTACCCACGAATCCGGTCTGTGAGCACCCGGCCGGTGAGCGCTCCCTCCTGGCAGGGACAGATGGCCGCACCCACCCGCCTGGTGCTGGTGCGGCATGGACAGACGCCGTTGTCGGTTGAGCGCCGCTACTCGGGGCGGGGTAATCCGGCACTGACCGGGCTGGGCGTCGCCCAGGCCGCCGGTGCCGCCGAACGCATCGCGCTGGAATCCGAGGTGGCCGCTGTCATCAGTTCGCCGCTGGAGCGGACGCGGGCGACCGCGCAGGCCATCGTCGATCGCGTCGGCGGTGAGGTCATCGTCGACGAGGGCTTCGTCGAGAACGACTTCGGCACGTGGGAGGGCCTGACGTTCTCCGAGGCCAAGGCCCGTGACCCGGAGATCCACGCGCGGTGGCTCGGCGATCCGTCGGTGCCCGCACCGGGGGGCGAGAGTTTCACCCAGACCGCCGAGCGTGTCATCGCCGCCAAAGAACGGCTACTCGGACAGTTCCCCGGTCAGACCGTGGTGGTGGTGTCGCACGTGACGCCGATCAAGTCACTGCTGCGGCATGCGCTCGACGTCGGCCCACAGTTGCTCTTCCGATTGCACCTCGACCTCGCGTCGGTGTCGGTGACGGAGTTCTTCCCGGACGGTGGTGCGGTTGTGCGGTCGGTCAACGAGACCGCCCATCTGCGCTGACGGCGCTCGGTTCTGCACTCACGGCGCTCGGTTCTGCACTGACGGCGCTCGCCATGTTGTCGACGGCGCTCGCCATGTCGTTGACGGCGCCCAGAATCGGCGCAGCGGCGGCTCGGGGAAGGGCGAACGAGTCGGCGTGTAAGCCGGATCCTGTTCCGACCATAGGTCGGCGGCGACCATCCATCTGGGCACTCCGTCGCCGGGTACCTCAAGCGGCCCACCCGCGGGCTGGGGCGAGCAGCCCTCGTAACACCCGCGCACACGCACCCTGCGGTCCGTGCTTCGGCCTTGCTCCGGGTGGGGTTTACCGAGCCGACGCGGTCACCCGCATCGCTGGTGCGCTCTTACCGCACCGTTTCACCCTTACCGACCTCGCGGTCGGCGGTCTGTTCTCTGTGGCACTGTCCCGCGGGTCACCCCGGGTTGCCGTTGACAACCACCCTGCTCTGTGGAGTCCGGACTTTCCTCGGCGCCTGGCGTTTCCAGTGACTGGTCGTCCCATGCGCCGCGGCCGCCCGGCCGACTCGTTCGCCCGTACAGGATACGCCGGGCGCAATCGGGGACTGATAGGTGCTGTCGCCGAACACGAGAGCGCCGGCAACGAGGGAGGCAGCGTCGTCAACGAGATGGCGTACGCCGGATTCCGTGGAACCGGCGCGGCGCCGCGGTTAGGGTCGGGGAGTGCAACGCAGATTCTCCGCGCCGGATATCGATTTCGACGCGATCCGCGGCGAACTGGGTGTCTCCGAGGATTACGGCGAGGCCGCACTCGACGAGGCGGAGAACGCGGTCGACCGGCACGCCGACGAACGCACCGACGACACGCATATCCCCTTCGTCACGATCGATCCTCCCGGCTCGATGGATCTCGATCAGGCGGTCCACATCGAGGCCGTCGGTGACGGCTTCGTCGTCCGCTACGCGATCGCCGACGTCGCGGCCCTGATCGAGCCGGAGGGGGCGCTCGATCAGGAAAGCCGCCGCCGCGGCTCCACGATCTACTTTCCGGACCGATCGGTGCCGCTGCACCCACGGGTGTTGTCGGAGGGCAGTGGTTCGCTGCTGCCGGAGGTGACGCGGCCGGCAGTGCTGTGGACCATCGCGGTGGCCGGAGCGGGTGAGGTCACCGATGTCGACGTCCGACGCGCGACCGTGCGGTCGGTGGCCCGACTCGACTACGAGCAGGTCACCGCCGACGCCGCCGCAGGGGCGCTGCATCCCTCCATCGTCGACCTGCCGCGATTCGGCGAGCTGCGCCGTCGGGTTGCGTTGTCGCGCGGTGCGATCGAACTCGACCTGCCCGATCAGGAAGTGGTGCGCGACGCCGCCGGGTGGAGTCTGCGGCTCGCTCCGCACACCGCGGCGGACATGTGGAACTCACAGGTCTCACTGTTGACGGGGATGAGCGCCGGACAGATCATGGCCGCCCACGGCGTGGGATTGCTGCGCACCCTGCCGCCCGCACCGGCCGAATCGGTCACCGACCTTCGTGCCACCGCCGCGGCCCTGCGTGTTCCGTGGCCGTCGGAGGCGACTCCGGGCGAATTCCTGGCGTCGCTGCCGCCCGACGAGCCGACGACCCTCGCGCTCATGTCCCACGCGGGCGGACTCATGCGCGGGTCGGGATACCTCGCCCTGACCGGATCCGAAACGACCGACGCGGCCCCGGAGTCCATGGTGCACGCGGCGATCGGCGGGGTCTACGCACACGTCACCGCTCCGCTCCGCCGCCTCGGGGACCGGTTTGCGACCGAGGTGTGCCTGGCGGTCACCGCCGGAAAACCGGTGCCCGACTGGGTGATCCGCGCGCTCCCCGCCCTGCCCAAGGTGCTGCGGTCGGCCGACGCCCTCGGCTCGGCCGCCGACCGGGAGAGCATCGACCTGGCCGAGGCGATGGTGCTCGCCGACCGCGTCGGTGACCGATTCGATGCGGTCGTGCTGTCCGCCGCGGAAGCGAAGAAGCCTGCGCGCATCTTCATCGACGACCCGGCCGTGATGGCGCGCTGCGACGGTACGCCGCCGCAGGCCACGCGCATCACGGTGCGGCTCACCACCGCCGATCCGACGCGCCGCACCGTCGGGTTCGCGCCGGTCGTCTGACGCGGAGTCGTTGCGCTACAGCGCTTTCGCGGCCGTGCGATACGCGGCCAGGGCACGTTCGCCCGCGGCCTCCTGGAGCGTGTCGATCCGGCCCAGGAGGAACATGTCCCGCCCGCTGAGCGTGGTGGTGGTGTCGACGATCTCGCTCAGCCGGGCGCGGTTGATGCGGGTGTCGTTGTAATCGCCGAGTGCCGACTGGATCTTCTTCGCGACAGCGGCAACCTTTTGATACTTCTTGATCTGCAGCGGTTCTCCGGCATCGGTGGCATAGCGCAGCTTCTTGGCCCGCTTGCGGATCACGTGCAGTTGCTCCTCCCATTCGTGCGAACCCTCGGTGAGCGAGGCCAACTCGGCCTGCGCCTTCCGAATCTTCTTGCGGTTCTTGGCAATCGCGGCACCGACTGCCGACGATGCGGGTATGTCGGCGTCCGGGCCGGCCGGCGGGTCGGTGATCAGGGCGTCGATGTCGTCGAGGAGTGTGAAGTACCGCTGGGAGTTCATCGCGGCGTGGGCGGCCCGGATCGCCCGATCGTGGATGGCCGATTCGGTATCGGTGAGTGCGGCCGCCAGGGTTTCGGACGGTTCGAGCCCACGCAGCAGGTTCGTGTCGATCTCCAGTTGGACCTCAGAGTCCCGGGCCTCGCCCAGAATGCGTGCGAGCAGCTGCAATTCGTCGTTGAGATGGCCGGTGCGGTCCGGGTCGAGCACGGTGGGGAATCCGCTGAGGATGCTGCGGATGCGGCGGGTGGCCACCCGCATCTGGTGGACCGCGTCGGAGGCGTCGACACGCACCTCGGGATCGTAGGCGATCAACGCGTTGCGATGAATCGCGAGGTCGGTGACGACCAGTTCCAGTGCGGTGGGGCGCTTTCCGAGCCGCGGCTCGGAGTGGACCGGGGTGGAGCCGATCGCCCGCGCGAGTTTCGACGCACTCGACGGCTCGTGTGCACCCGCCGCGCGGAGGTGCTTGTGGGCGGCCTTCAGTAGTCGTGGGGTGCCGCCGGCGAGGAGTTCGAACTCCCACTCCGACCACTGCTGGATGTCGCCGCCGGGCAGCAGTGACCGGGCGGTGACGTGATCCTCGGCGAACTCCGCGAGTTCGACGTCGTCGACGCCGAGCAGCGTGGTGATGGTGCGGGTGGTCGAGATGACCGCGACCGGGATGAGGCTGCGGTGGCGGGTGAGGGCGAGCACCGGGAGCATCAGTGCGTCGGGGATGTCACCGTCGGCGGGGGCCTCGTCGAATCCGATCCGCAGTTCCTTGCGGGCACCGGGAATGTCGGTGGGCCGCTTGAGATGCCACCCACTGTCGTGCCCGCCGGTGCGGCGGCGCATGGTGATCCGGTTGCCCGCCAGATCGAGGTTGTCGGTGTCGAAGTAGGTGGCGTCGAGGGTGAAGGTCTCGGGTGTGCGTGCACTCACCACTCCCGGCAGAGCCCGCAGATCCGGGGCGACGATGCCGGCCTCGACATCGAACTTCAGCTCAACTTCGACCTGCTCAGCGGCCACGGGTCCTCCTGTCGAGAAAACAGATATATCCGAAGTCTATGCGGTGGATCGTGGTGGCCGTCGCAGGCTCAGCGATCGGCGAAGCCGTCCGTCGCCTCGATCAGATGATGACGAATCCCCGGTTCAAAGGAGGCATGTCCGGCGTCGTCGACGATGTGCAGCGTCGCCGACGGCCACGCCCGGTGTAGATCCCACGCACTGCGCATGGGGCACACCACGTCGTAACGACCCTGCACGATCACGGCCGGGATGTCGGCGATGCGATCGATGTCGCGCAGCAGTTGTCCGTCGTCGAGGAAACCGTGGTGCACAAAGTAGTGGTTCTCGATGGCGGCGAAGGCGATGTCGAACCGCGGGCCGGCGTCCTCTTTGGCCGCGGCCGCCTCCGCCGGCTTGGGTACCAGGTAACTCGTCGCCTGTTCCCATCCGGTCCAGGCCCGCGCGGCGGTCGCCGCGATGCTCCGATCCTCGGAGGCGAGCAGTCGGTGATATGCGGCGACGAGATCGCCGTCGCGTTCGGTCTCCGGGATCGGGGCGAGGTAGGACTCCCACTCGTCGGGGTAGATGTGGGCGGCGCCGCCGTTGTAGTACCAGTCGATCTCGCTGCGGCGCAGCAGGAAGATGCCACGCAGGACGAGTTCGGTGACGCGATCGGGATGGGTTTGGGCGTAGGCCAGGCCCAGTGTGGAGCCCCACGAGCCGCCGAAGACCTGCCAGCGGTCGATGCCCAGGTGCTCGCGCAACGCCTCCATGTCGGCGATGAGTCCGGGGGTGGTGTTGACGGCGAGGTCGGCACCGTCGGCGATGTGGGGTCGCGACTTTCCGCATCCGCGCTGATCGAACAGCACGATCCGGTACCTGGCCGGGTCGAAGAACCGGCGTTGATCCGGCGCGGTCCCGCCACCCGGACCACCGTGGACGAACACCACCGGCTTGCCGTCCGGGTTACCGGAGGTCTCCCAATAGATTTGCTGACCGTCCGTGGTGCCCAGATGTCCCGACGCATAGGGCTCGATCTCCGGATAGAACTCGCGCATGTCTCGACCCTAGGGCATCGATGTGCGACCCATCGCGCGCCGACCGACGTCCTGGTCGTACATCACGGTGCGATGTGAGTTCGTCCGACCGGATGAAACCGGGCGGACGAACCGGGTGTGGGCGTCGGACTGCCGTAACGTGCGATGCGCGAAAGCGAACCGAGGCGCGGAAAGGACCACCAGTCGCCGATGATCGAACACATGCATCTGGCCGGACCGGCAGCGGTCGACGTCCTGGCCCGCCGCCGCGGCGGAAGCTACTCCATCTCCGGGAGCATCGGTTACATCATTGGCATCATCGTCCTGATCGCGGCAATCGCGGCGGGGAAGTGGCTGTGGCAGAACCGGGAGATGGTGGCCCGCCGACTTCGGCAGCTGCAAGCACTCGGAAACCAGAACTCGATGCCGCCCAACGGGATGTCACCGAATGCGATGCCGCCCGGCTCGATGCAGCCGGGGATGATGCCGCCGGTGTCTCCGTACGGTCAGATGCCGCCCGCCCCGGCGCCGACGGCGGGGCCGCCCATCGGAGCCGCGCCGCCACCGCCGCCGCCCCCGCCTCCCGCGTCGCCCCCGCCTCCCGCGTCGCCAGGTGCACCGCGCCCGGCTCCTGCTCCGGTCCCGCATGCGACGCCGGCACCGTCGGCTCCGGCCGCGTTGCCGGGCGATGTCCGGATGGCACGTGACCCGCAGACCCCTCGACACGTGCTGGTCCACATGGCCAACAACGCGCCGCAACTGCATCCGCATCTACTGGAGAATCCTGCGCTCGAACCCGGCCTGCGTCAGTGGTTGTCCACCCGCTGAGAAATCCCCGAAGATCACCGAACGCGACATGACGATGCCCGCCGATCACGGCGGGCATCGTCATGGTGGTATCGGGGAACTCAGTAGCTGTGCTCGGGGCCGGGGAAGACTCCGCGGCGCACCTCGTCGGCGTATTCGGCTGCGGCCGAACGGAGTTCACCGCCGACGTCGGCGAAGCGCTTGACGAACCTGGCGGTGCGGCCGTGGGTGAACCCGGCCATGTCCTGCCAGACGAGGACCTGTGCGTCGGTCTCGTTGCCCGCGCCGATACCCACGGTGGGGATGGTGAGCTTGCGGGTGATCTGGCCGGCGAGATCGGCCGGGACCATCTCCATGACGACGGCGAAGGCTCCGGCCTCCTGTACTGCGATGGCGTCGGCGATGGTCTGATCGGCGGCGTCGCCGCGGCCCTGGACGCGGAAACCGCCGAGTCCGTTGACGCTCTGCGGGGTGAACCCGATGTGGGCCATCACCGGGATGCCGGCGGCGGTCAGTGTGGCGATCTGATCCGCGACGCGTTCGCCGCCCTCGAGTTTGACTGCGTGGCAGCCGGTCTCCTTGAAGAAGCGCACCGCGGTCTCGAGGGCTTGCTGCGGGCCGGCCTCGTAGCTGCCGAAGGGGAGGTCGGCGACGACGAGGGCATGCGGTGCGCCACGGACCACGGCGCGCGCCAGCGGGATGAGTTCGTCGGTGCTGACCGGGATCGTGGTGTCGTAACCGAGGACGACGTTGGCCGCCGAGTCGCCGACGAGCAGGACCGGGATCTCGGCGTCGTCGAAGATTCGCGCGGTGGAGTAGTCGTAGGCGGTGAGCATCGACCATTTCTCGCCCTCGGCCTTCATCTGGGCGAGGTGATGAACGCGGGTGACTCGACGGCGCGCGGGTGCGGCGCCGGAATCTGCGGGAGTGGCCGGTGCGGACGCACCGTAGATGGAAACGTCGGACATCGTTGTCTCTTTTCTTCCTCGAGTCCTGCGTCGGCAGGTACCCGGGCGGGTGGGACAACCCATTGTCCCACCCGACGTTCACCCACAGGATGCCGTCGACTATGGGTTTGGTCACATCGGCGCCTCGGCGATCGGCGCGAATCACGAGCTGGTCGGCCGGGCGGGTCGCTTCCGGCCGTGGTCCATGACGCCCAGGGCCATGTTCCACGATGAGAGAACAGTCGTCCGAATCGCGAGACGAGATGTCGAAAGTTGCAGGATGTTGCGTTCGACTTGTGAACGTAACACGGATTTAACAGGGCATCCCTAATGTCGGCGGTCATGGATCGCCAAAAGGAATTCGTGCTCCGGACCCTCGAAGAGCGCGACATCCGATTCGTGAGGCTATGGTTCACCGACGTTCTGGGATATCTCAAGTCCGTCGCGATCGCGCCGGCAGAGCTCGAGGGAGCGTTCTCCGAAGGGATCGGGTTCGACGGCTCGGCCATCGAAGGGTTCTCGCGGGTGTCGGAGGCCGACACCATCGCCAAGCCGGATCCGTCGACCTTCCAGATCCTGCCCTGGACCACCTCGGCCGGCCGTCATCACTCCGCACGCATGTTCTGTGACATCGCGATGCCCGACGGCACCCCGAGCTGGGCGGATTCCCGGCACGTGCTGCGCCGGCAGTTGAACAAGGCCGCCGATCTCGGATTCAGTTGCTACGTCCACCCCGAGATCGAGTTCTTCCTCCTCAAGGACGCGCCGCTGGACGGCAGCGTGCCCACCCCGGCGGATTCGGGCGGTTACTTCGATCAGGCCGTCCACGACGCGGCGCCCAACTTCCGTCGACATGCCATCGAGGCGCTCGAATCGATGGGCATCTCGGTGGAGTTCTCCCACCACGAGGGTGCACCCGGGCAGCAGGAGATCGATCTGCGCTACGCCGACGCGCTCTCGATGGCCGACAACGTGATGACCTTCCGCTACGTCATCAAAGAGGTCGCCATCGACGAGGGCACCTGGGCGACGTTCATGCCCAAGCCGTTCAGCGATCACCCGGGCTCGGCGATGCACACCCATATGAGCCTGTTCGAGGGCGAGACCAACGCGTTCCACAACCCCGACGATCCGATGCAGCTCTCCGACACCGGCAAGAAGTTCATCGCCGGCATCCTGCATCACGCCGCCGAGATCAGCGCGGTCACCAATCAGTGGGTGAACAGCTACAAGCGCCTCATCCACGGCGGTGAGGCCCCCACCGCGGCCACCTGGGGCGGCGCCAACCGGTCGGCGCTCATCCGCCTGCCGCTTTACACCCCCAACAAGGCGTCCTCGCGGCGCGTCGAGGTGCGCAGCCCCGACTCGGCCTGCAACCCCTACCTCACCTTTGCGGTCCTGCTCGCCGCCGGACTCAAGGGCATCGCCGAGGATTACGAACTCCCCGACGAGGCCGAGGACGACGTCTGGGCGCTGACCCCGGCGGAGCGTCGCGCCATGGGATACAAGGAACTGCCCGGCAGCCTCGCCGACGCGCTGCAGGCGATGGAGTCCTCCGAACTCGTTGCCGAAGCCCTCGGCGAGCACGTCTTCGAGTACTTCCTGCGCAACAAGTGGACCGAATGGACCAACTACCGCAGCCTGGTCACACCGTTCGAACTGAGGAATTACCTGCCGCTGTGACGCCGGTGCGCCCGGCACATCGGGCAACCGGCGCGCAGTTCGGCAGACACGCTGAAGGGGGACCGGCGTCGGTGTCCGGCGTGCGGGGCGTTATTTTCGTGGGGTGACATCGCTCCACGGTCGAGGTGCCGTCCCCAGCGCCGGGCGGTTGGGTCTGCTCAACTCGTCCGCGCCCGCCGACCTGGCCGAGTTGGGGTGGGATTCGGAGACGTCGATCGATCTGCTGTGGGCGCTGTCGCGGGCGCCCGACGCCGATCTGGCCCTGCGCGCGCTGACCCGGCTCCGTGCCGCCGCCGCGCCGGGCGACTGGGATGAGATCGATACCTTGCTGCGGGCGGACAAGGGGTTTCGAGGGCGGCTCTTCGGGATTCTCGGTTCCTCCGACGCCCTCGGCGATCACCTCGTCGCCGAGTCGTCGTCGTGGCGCACGCTCATCTCCGACACGCTCCCGAGCCTCGACGAGATCTACTCCTCGATGCTGGCGTCGGTCGACGCGGTGGCCGAACCCGGTGAACTGGAGAAGGGCAACAAGGTCTTTCGGGCCGGGTTCAGTGGGCCCAAGGCGGTTGTGGCGATGCGGCTGGCTTACCGTGACCTGATCCTGCAGCTCGCCGCGCACGACGTCGCCTCCACCGTCGAGGACGAGCAGGTGATGTGGTTCCCCGAGGTCGGGGCGTTCCTGGCCGATCTCGCCGACGCGGCATTGACCACCGCACTGGCGGTGGCCATCCGAGAGGTGTGCGGTGACGCGCCGTTGACCGTTCGGCTCGGAGTCATTGCGATGGGCAAATGCGGTGCGCGCGAACTGAATTACGTCAGCGACGTCGACGTGGTGTTCGTCAGCGAACCCGCCGACGGCCGCTCGGCCCGCATCGCCGGTGAGCTGATGCGGGTCGGATCGCTCGCGTTCTT
Source organism: Gordonia sp. NPDC003504 (assembly GCF_053587995.1). NCBI lineage: Bacteria > Bacillati > Actinomycetota > Actinomycetes > Mycobacteriales > Gordoniaceae > Gordonia > Gordonia sp. NPDC003504. The sequence continues at coordinate 66,879 of NZ_JBSFPC010000008.1, read as the reverse complement.
CGAGGTCGACGCGGCGCTGCGCCCGGAGGGCAAGGCCGGGGCACTGACCCGCACGCTCGAATCACACATCGCCTATTACGACCGGTGGGCCAAGACCTGGGAGTTCCAGGCCCAGCTCAAGGCCCGGCCGATGACCGGCGACCTGGAACTGGCCAACGCGTACTACGAGGCGATCAACCCGCTCGTCTGGCAGGCGGCCGAACGCGAGGACTTCGTGCACGAGGTGCAGGCGATGCGTCGCCGCGTGGAGGAACTCGTCCCCGAGGACGAACGAGAACGCAACCTGAAGCTGGGCAGCGGCAGCCTGCGTGACGTCGAATTCGCCGTGCAACTGCTGCAGATGGTGCACGGCCGGGTCAACGAGAACCTCCGCGTCCGCGCCACCGTCGACGCGCTCGAGGCGCTGACCGCCGGTGGCTACGTGGGACGCGACGACGGGGCCAACCTCATCGCGTCGTACCAGTTCCTGCGGCTCCTCGAACATCGACTCCAGCTGCAGAAGATGACGCGGACCCATCTGCTGCCCGAGTTCGACGACGACGAGAGCATGCGGTGGCTCGCGCGCGCGGCCCACATCCGACGCGAAGGCGACCTGGACGCCACGGCGGTGTTGCGTCGCCAGATCAAACACCAGGCGCTGCGGGTGCGTCGGCTGCACCAGAAACTCTTCTACCGGCCGCTGTTGGAGGCCGCGACCCGCTTCAACCCCGAGGAACTGACGCTCAGCGACAACTCCGCCGAGCGGCGTCTGGCCGCGCTGGGCTACGCCCAGCCCGAGCGGGCGCTCAGCCACATCCGGGCCCTCGCATCGGCGCCGGGGCGACGCGGTCAGGTGCAGTTGCTGATCCTGCCGCAGCTCCTCGAGCACATCGGCGACACCCCGGACCCGGACGCCGGACTGCTCAATTACCGCCGGCTCTGTGAGGAGATGGACAACGACTGGTTCCTGCGGCTGCTCCGCGACGACGGTGTGGTCGCCGAACGCCTGATGAAGGTGTTGGGGACCTCCGAGTTCATCGCGAATCTGCTGATGCGCTCGCCGGAGGTCATCCACCTCTACTCCGACGGGGCCAACGGGCCCAAACTCTGCGAGGCCCGCCCCGAGGACGTGGCCAAGGGCCTCGTCGCCTCCGCGGTGCGCCAGACCGATCTGCAGCGGGCTGTCGCCGTGGCGCGGTCGCACCGCCGTGCCGAACTGGCCCGCATCGCCTCGGCCGACGTCCTGGGAATGATGGATGTGCCGCAGGTCTGCCATGCCTTGTCGAGCATCTGGGCCGCGGTCCTCAACGCGGCGCTCACCGTTGCCACCAACGCCTCCGAAGCGGAACGGGGCGCGGCGGCGCCGGCGCTCATCGCGGTCATCGGTATGGGGCGTCTGGGCGGACTGGAGCTGGGCTACGGCTCCGACGCCGACGTGCTGTTTGTCTGCCAGCCCAAACCCGGCGCCGACGAGCAGGTCGCGGTGCGCTGGGCGCAGGGCATTGCCGAACGGGTCCGGTCGATGCTGGGTTCGCCCAGTCAGGATCCGCCCCTGGTGGTCGACACCGGTCTGCGTCCCGAGGGGCGCAACGGGCCGGTGGTGCGCACCCTGGCGGCGTACGAGGCGTACTACGAGCAGTGGGCCCAGCCGTGGGAGATCCAGGCATTGCTGCGGGCCCATCAGGTGGCCGGCGACAATCAACTCGGCATCGACTTCCTGCACATGGCCGACCGAATCCGGTACCCGGCCGGCGGGGTGTCGTCGGCGGCGGTGCGTGAGATCCGGCGGATCAAGGCCCGCGTCGACTCCGAACGGCTGCCGCGAGGCGCCGACCCGGCCACCCACACCAAACTGGGACGCGGGGGACTCGCCGACGTCGAGTGGACCGTGCAGCTCATGCAGCTGCGCTACGCCCACCGATACGCGTCCCTGCACAACACCTCGACCCTGCAGACCCTCGACGCGATCGGTTCTGCGGAACTGCTGGGGGAGAACGACGTCGCGACCCTCAAACAGGCATGGCTGACCGCGACCAAGGCCCGCAACGCGCTGGTCCTGGTGCGTGGTAAACCGGTCGATCAACTGCCGGCGCCCGGAAAGCAGTTGCGGCAGATCGCTTTTGCGGCCGGATGGCCGGAGGATCAGGCGGCGGAGTTCCTGGAGAACTACCTGCGGGTGACCCGCCGGGCAAAGAACGTGGTGCGCAAGGTCTTCGGGGCCTAGCAGTGCGCAGACTGCTTGCCTTCGTCGCGATCACCATCGGATGGATCCTGCTCGCGGCCACCGGCGTCGCCGACTTTCTACACTTCTTCACCTCCCGTGGCACCTATGCGATCTACGCCACCGCACTGGTCCCGCTGACGATCGTGACCGGCGTGGCGGCGTTCGTGTTCTTCCTCGTGCTTCGGCGGTGGGTGGCGCTGGCGCTGACGGTCGTCGCGATCGCGGTGTTGTGCTTCACGCAAGGACCGCTCTGGGTGTCCCAGACCGCCCCCGCCGGTGACCGTTTCACCGTGGTCACCGCCAATCTTCAGTTCGGCGGTGGCAACGTCGACGACGTCGCGGCGGCCGCTGCGGACGCCGACCTCGTCTCCTTGCAGGAGGTCACCCCGGAGGCACTCGCCCGGGTCCGCGAAAGTGCGCTGGCACAACGACTTCGGTATGAGTACGCGATTCCGGGACCGCAGGCCGCAGGCACCGTCCTGCTCAGCAGTCGGCCACTCACCGACGAGCAGCGTATCCCCAACATGGTGCTCAACAATCTCTCCGCACGTACCCCGGTCCCGGGCGCGCGGTCGACGAGAGTGCTGGCGGTGCACACGCCGGCGCCGTTGAGCGGGCATGCCGGCGACTGGGCGCAGGACATGGGCCTGCTCAAAGCGCAACTCCAGGCTTTACCCGACGGCCCGGTGATCGTGGCCGGCGACGTCAACGCGACCTGGGATCACGTGCAGTACCGAGACCTCTTGACCGACGGATTCGCCGACACCACCTCCCAGGCCGGGGCCGGATGGCGCCCGACCTTCCCGACCGATCGATTCGGTGACCGACCTCTCGCGGCGATCGATCACGTGATCGTGCGCGGGTTCATTGCGACCTCGGTGCGGACGTTCTCGGTGTCGGGGTCGGACCATCGGGGTGTGGTGGTCACCCTGGTGGCCGCCTGACCGTCCGCGCCGGGGGCTGGTGGTGTGATCAGGTTTGCCACACCTTTCCTCCGTCGTGCCCAGGGTGGTATCAAAGGTGCATCATGACGTCGATTTCCGATCCCCCCGCCACGGTCCCCCCGGCCACGGTGTCCGCGCGGCTGCGTGCGGCCACCGCGGTGGCACATGAGCAGGCCGAGAGTTCCCCGTTTATCGACGACCTGATGTCGGGCCGACTCGATGTCGATGCGTACGCCGGGCTGGCGCAGCAACTGCTGTTCGTCTATCGCGCTCTGGAAGATGTCGGGGATCGGCTCGCCGGTGACCCGGTGGCCGACGCGGTCCGTGACGAGAGGCTACGGCGGGTCCCGCGGCTGACGGCCGATCTCACCGCCCTGGGTGTGGACGTCGATGCCCTCACTCCTTCGCCGGCGGTGGTGGGCTATGTTTCGGCGATCGAGGCCACCGCGGTCGACCCGGCTCGCTACGTCGCCCACCACTACACGCGGTACCTCGGCGACCTCAGCGGGGGACAGGTCGTCGCGCACCGGATGCGTCAGCATTACGGCGTCGACGACGCCGCGCTGACCTTCTACGCCTTCGACATCGACAAGCTCAAGCGCTACAAGGATTCCTACCGGGACAGCCTCGACGCGCTGCCCCTCGATGCCGAGGGCGTCGACCGTCTCGTCGACGAGGCGATCGGGGCGTTCGGCCACAATCAGGCGCTCTTCGCCGACCTGGCGGCCGATCGCGACTGATCGTTTGGTGGATGGCTCACGCGCGCTCGATCGTGTGCGCCAGTCCGTCGAGAATCACCTCGAGCCCGAATTCGAGTTGCTCGGTCACGAAGTCGTCGTTGTCGTCGGTCAGCCGGGCGTCGCCCACCGCACCGAGCAGCGCGGGATAGTGGGTGTCGTCGATGAGGTGGACGACCATCTCCTCATAGCTCATCGCCGACGGGGATTCCGGGCGGGCGCTGCCGAGCAGGCCCATCTGCGTCGCCTGCCGGAGGGTCTGACGGACGAAACCGTCGACGAGCAGGAGTGCGTTCATCTTGTGCTGACCCGAGAGCGCTGTGCCGTCGAAGCAGCGGATGCCGGCCTCGGTCCAGGACAGGACGTTGGGGCCCACCGGCGGCCGCGACATCGGGATCTCGGTGAGCCAGGGCCGTCGTCGTAGGTCCGCCGCAGCCGTCATGGCCCACTCGCCGATGCGCTCGCGCCAGGTTCCGCGAGTGCCCAGCGCGTCGTCGGCGGGGCCGTATGCCTCGTCGACGAGCAGGTCGATGATGTCGGCCTTGCTGTCGACGTAGCGATACAACGCCATGGTGCTCAGCCCGACGGCGTCGGCGATGGCCTTCATCGACACCGCCTCCCACCCCCGTTCGTCGGCGACCGACACCGCGGCGCGGGCGATGTCTCGGACGGTCAGCGCCGGTCTCGGGCCGCGTTTGGTCGTCGGAACCGAACGACCCCACAACGCTGCGATCGATCTCGGGAGGGATGCGGCGACGTCCGCGTCGTCGGATGAGGGCATGCCTCCATCGTACTAATTGCTTGTGCTGTACGCAGATAACTCCTATCATCTGGATATGACATAAACAGTATGTGTCATACGCAGAAAGGAGTTGTTCTCATGACCTCTCGTTCCCCGTGGCTGTCGGTGGTGATCCTCTGCCTACCGATGCTGATCGTCTCGATGGATGTCTCGGTGCTGTTCTTCGCCGTGCCCTACATCGCGGCCGACCTCAATCCTTCTCCCGTGCAACAACTCTGGATCTTCGATGTCTACGGCTTCGTTCTCGCCGGGCTCCTGCTGACCATGGGGTCGGTGGCCGATCGGGTCGGGCACCGACGGCTGTTGATGTGGGGCGCAGCGGGATTCGGCGCCGCCTCCGTCCTCGCGGCGACAGCCTCTTCGCCGGCGATGCTCATCGGTGCGCGCGCCGTCCTGGCGATGTCGGGTGCCACGCTCATGCCCACCACGCTGGCCCTCATCAAGTACGTCTTCGACGGTGACGACGCGCGCCGGGCCAAGGCCATCGCGACCTGGAATGCCGTGCTGGCGGGCGGAGTGGCCGTCGGCCCCATCATCTCCGGACTACTCCTCGAGCACTTCTGGTGGGGATCGGTTTTCCTGATCAACCTGCCGGTGATGGCGCTGCTGCTGATCGTGGCGCCGTTCGTGCTTCCCGGGGCGACGGCGGTGGCCGGGCGGCACGTCGACCTGCCCAGCGCGGTGCTGGCGCTGGCCGGTGTGCTGCCGACGGTGTACGCGCTCAAGGAGTTGGCCGCGAACGGCTGGTCACCACAGCGTGGCCTGATGCTGGTCGTCGGTGTGGTGGCATTGTGTGCCTTCGTTGTTCGCCAGCAGCGTCTGACGGTACCGATGCTCGATCTCGGGCTTCTGGCACAACGGCGGTTCGCGGTGTCGGTCACGACGAATCTGGTGTGCATGTTCGCGCTGCTCGGCAACTCGGTGATCGTCACCCAGTATCTGCAGTCGGTGCTCGGCTACAGTCCGCTGCGGGCCGCGGTGTGGAGTGTGCTGCCGACGGTGGCGGTTGCCGTCGCCGCGCCGGTCGCGGTGAGCGCCGCCGCACGCATGGGAAGGCCCGTGGTGATGATCAGCGGGCTACTCGTGGGGGTCGGGGGATATGTGGTGCTCGCGTTCTCCGGAACACACACCTTGATCACGGCGCTCGTCGGATCGGCACTGCTCGCGTCGGGGATCGTCGCGACGACGTCGGTGGTGGCCGATCATGTCGTCGGTCTCGCCCCGACGGAACGCGCAGGTGCCACGGCCGGACTCTTGGAGACCACCAGCGAACTCGGCGGCGCGCTCGGTATCGCGGTGCTCGGTAGTGTCGTGAGCGTGGTGTATCGGTCGGCGTTCCCCTCCGCGGCAGGATCGGGGGCGGCGGCGGACAGTCTCGCCGGTGCCGTCGCCCAGTCTCATTCGCTGCCGCCCGGCGACGCCGCAACAGTGGTGGACGCGGCACGTGCCGCGTATGTGAGCGGGATGTCGGCGGCGGCGTGGACCGGCGCCGCGGTGCTCCTCGCCTGCGCGGCACTGGTCGCATGGGCAACCTGGATGCCCCGTCGACGGCTTCGGCGCGTCGAACCACTGGGGATCGTTGCGCCGATCGGAGGCCGCGGGTGAGTGGTGGTCAGTTCTTGGCGTCGGACGCGTTCTCGCGGGCTTCGCGGATGCCGGCCTTGGCGAGCAAGAAGGGAACGACGAGAGTCGCGAGCGCGGTCACCAGCCACACGATGACGGTGGCGGCGATCCAGGTGGGGATGCCGGTGATCGAGATGCCGTCACCGACGGGGAGCAACTGCGTCAGCAGCAGGGCGACGAAGGTGGACACCAGCCCGACTCCACCGAGCAGCGCCTCGGCGTTCTTGGCGACGAACTTGGTGATGAACGGTCCCAGAATCAGTTGTGCCGCAGAAAAAATCACCAGCGCGAGCAGAAATCCGGCCCAGTGGATCGTCATATCGTCGAGCACCGCGGTGGCGACCAACAATCCGATGGCCGCCGAGATCAGATACACGAGCGTGCGGATGAGTATGCGGATCATGGCCTCACCCTAAGACGGTCTCGTCATGTTCTGTGGTTCTGTGGGAGAACTCGGCGTGTGCGAAACGCCGGCGAATTCGTCAGAGAACTTCGACTTTTGAGCCGGTCTTGAGAACGAATTGCTCGCGATCATCGGAGCTGTGGACGAGTTCGACGAGGCGCTCGTCGGTTCCATGCGGGACCTGCTTGCGCACGACAGCGGTAACGCCGTCCACGCTGATGCGATCACCGGGAGCCAAATCTTCAACAAAAAGCATACGGGACATGTGGGAAAGGTTACGGCCTGCGCTGTGATTGCGTGAGAGGAAAAGGTCCCGCGTGGGATCCTTCACACACAGTTGACGTAACGGCCGGGATTTTGACGATTCTCTCGCATCCGGATGCCGAATGGCCCACCGGCAATGCCGGTGGGCCATTGGATTCCGTGCATGCGGCCGGGTCACCGACCGTCCGCGTCAGCAGTCGTAGTAGAGCGCGAACTCATACGGATGCGGACGGATCTGCACCGGCTCGATCTCGTTCTCGCGCTTGAGCGCGATCCAGGTCTCGATGAGGTCCTCGGTGAACACGCCACCGGCGGTGAGGTATTCGTGATCCTCTTCGAGCTTGTCGATGACCGCCGACAGCGAGGTCGGGGCCTGCGGGATGCCCTTGGCCTCCTCCGGCGGGAGCTCGTAGAGGTCCTTGTCGACGGGCTCGTGCGGCTCGATCTTGTTCTTGATGCCGTCGAGACCGGCCATCATCATCGCCGCGAAGGCCAGGTACGGGTTACCCGAGCTGTCCGGGCAACGGAACTCGAGGCGCTTGGCCTTCGGGTTGTTGCCGGTGATCGGGATACGCACGCACGCGCTGCGGTTTCGCTGGCTGTAGACCAGGTTGATCGGGGCCTCGTAGCCGGGCACCAGACGCTTGTAGGAGTTCACCGTCGGGTTGGTAAAGGCCAGCAGCGACGGGGCGTGGTGCAGGATGCCGCCGATGTAGTAACGCGCCAGGTCCGACAGGCCCGCGTAGCCTGCCTCGTCGTGGAACAGCGGCTTGCCGTCCTTCCACAGCGACTGGTGGGCGTGCATGCCCGAGCCGTTGTCACCGAAGAGCGGCTTCGGCATGAAGGTGACCGTCTTGCCGTTGGCGTATGCGGTGTTCTTGATGATGTACTTGAACAGCAGAACGTCGTCGGCCGCATGCAGCAACGTGTTGAACTTGTAGTTGATCTCGGCCTGGCCACCGGTGCCGACCTCGTGGTGACCGCGCTCGAGCTCGAAACCCGCGTTGGTCAGGTTGGTCGACATCTCGTCGCGCAGGTCGACGTAGTGGTCGTAGGGGGCCACCGGGAAGTACCCGCCCTTGGGGCGGACCTTGTAGCCGAGGTTCGGGCTGCCGTCCGGGTCGGTCGGCGAACCGGAGTTCCACCAGCCCGATTCGGACTCGACCTCGTAGAAGGTGCCGTTCATCTGCGAGTCGAAGGCGACCGAGTCGAAGATGTAGAACTCGGCCTCGGCGCCGAAGAAGCAGGTGTCGGCGATGCCGGTGGAGGCGAGGTAGTCCTCGGCCTTGCGGGCGACGTTGCGCGGGTCGCGGCTGTAGGCCTCGCGGGTGAACGGGTCGTGGACGAAGAAGCTGACGTTCATCGTCTTGGCCTTGCGGAACGGGTCGATCCGCGCGGTGGCCGGGTCGGGCAGCAGCATCATGTCCGACTCGTCGATCGACTGGAAGCCGCGGACCGACGATCCGTCGAACGCCAGACCGTCCTCGAACACCGACTCGTCGAACGCCGAGGCGGGAATCGAGAAGTGCTGCATCACACCGGGCAGGTCGCAGAAGCGGATGTCGACGTACTCGACACCCGACGACTTGATGCCCTCGAGAAGTTCTTCGTTGCTGCTGTACACCGTGCGGTGACTCCTTCATGTTGTCGGGGTCAGGCCGCGTGAGCGTGACCTGACACGCCTGGTCCGCTTTCGAGAGGCGACAGCGGATCTCAGACTGAACCGTATGGACGTGACGTTGCCCGTACGTCAAAGCCATGTTTCTCGTGTGTTACGCGGATCTGGCGGTCGGGGCGTCGTACCCAGTGCAACTATTCCGTATCGACCACGCGGGGGGAAAGGGATCCCCCTCATTGCCCTCGTGGACCAACCCCGGGCGGGATCGGGCGCGGCGGCCGGGCCCACAATCAGGCCTCTACCATGGGACTCATGCACGATCCGGAGTTCTGTTCCCGTCCTATCGCCACGTCGACGTCACCGGCGGAGGTGATCTGCTGATGGGACGCGCCACCGGATCGTGGTTGTCGGGTCCACAGTCCAGCCGGCCCGTCGATCTCGAGTACCGCGGTGCCGATCTCGGGCTGCCCGAGTGCGGGCCGGGTTCCCTGGTCGGGGGCTGGCCGCGCACCCTCGCACTGCTCATCGACTGGCTGATCGGCGGCGGGTTGGCCCTGCTGTTCGTGAGCTTCGGTTCACCCAACCTCGGCCTGGCGGTCCTCGCGGTCTGGTTCGTCATCGGCGTGGTCTCGGTGACGCTCTTCGGATTCACGCCCGGCCAGTTCGCCGTGGGGATCCGGGTGGCCCGCGTCGATCACGGACCCGACCGGATGGCCGACGAGGTGGCCGGCGCCGTGCCGATCGCGTCGGTCGGGCCGATCCGGGCTCTGGCGCGTCAGGTGCTGATCGTGTTCCTGGTGCCCGCACTCATGAACGATTACAACGGCCGCGCCCTGCACGACCGCGCCACCGGCACGGCGATGGTGCACACGCGCTGACGCGGGAGTTGCCGGATCGGTGCGCCGATCCGGTCATCACTCACTGCGGGGCCCATCGAGGGGCGGATGGACGCTCAGGCGCCCCGACGGCGCGCGGTGCGCTGCATGCTGCGCACCTTGGCGTTGCCCGGGATCGGACCCTTGGGCATACCCGGGCCCGGCTGGCGGCTGCCGAGCGCCGACAGGCGGCCCTCGAGGGTTTCCATCCGCTTGCGATCGATGTTGCCGGGCAGCTTGTTCAGGTGACGTTCGAGCTTGGACAGCGGCACCTGGCCGTCGTCGTTGCCGACCATGATCTCGTAGATCGGGGTATCACCGACGACGCGGGCCACCTTCTTCTTCTCTTGTCCGAGAAGGGTCTTCACGCGGGCGGAGGAGCCCTCGCCGACGAGGATCACACCCGGCTTGCCGATCACCCGGTGCACGGCGTCGAGATGTGAGGTGCCGGTGACGGCCTGCTGGACTCGCCACTGACCGCGCATATTGGACAGCGCCCATCCGGCCGCACCGGGCTGGCCCTCGGCCTTGGTGTACACGGTCTTCTGGACGCGTCGCCCGAAGAGCAGGAAGGCGGCGAGGATGCCGAGCACGACGCCGAGCGGGATCAACAACCACGGAGAGCCGATCAGCAGGCCGATGACCACGAAGATCGCCACGATCAGCACGAAGAGGCCGACCATGTACGGGATCAGCCGTTTGTCTTCCTTGCGCTGCATCTGGAAGGCCTGCCAGAGCTGCGTGATGCGCTCCTTGCTTGCCTGCCTACGGGCCTTCCTCGCGGCCTTCTTGTCCTCTTTGCTCGCCGCCTGCGCCTTTGCCATGCCCTCCAGGATACGTCCGAACCGGACGCGATCGACACGTGGTCACGACTCGGGGTGAACAGTCGTCAGCGGGCCAGTCGGGTCATCAGCGACGAGGCCTCCTGGCTGGCCGAACCCTCGGCGGCGAGGTGCGCGAGGGAATCGGAAAGTGTGCGGCCGTGGTGGGCCATCGCCTGCGCGTAGAGCCGTCCGGCGCGATAGGACGAGCGGACCAGCGGACCGGCCATCACCCCGGCGAACCCGATCTCCTCGGCGAACTCCGAGTGATCGACGAACTCCTCCGGCTTGACCCACCGCTCGACCGGATGATGCCGCGGCGAGGGACGCAGGTACTGGGTGATCGTCAGGATGTCGCAGCCTGCCTCGTGCAGGTCGACGATCGCCGACTGCACCTCCTCGGGGGTCTCGCCCATGCCGAGGATCAGGTTGGACTTGGTGACCAGACCGAAGTCACGCGCCTGGGTGAGGACGTCGAGTGACCGCTCGTAGCGGAACGCCGGCCGGATCCGCTTGAAGATTCGCGGCACGGTCTCCAGGTTGTGTGCGAGCACCTCGGGACGGGCGTCGAAGACTTCGTCGAGCAGATCGGGCTTCGCATGGAAATCGGGGATCAGGTTCTCCACGCCGGTACCCGGGTTCAGCCGATGGATCGCCCGGACCGTCTCGGCGTAGAGCCACGCACCCTCGTCCGGCAGGTCGTCGCGCGCGACACCGGTGATCGTCGAATACCGCAGACCCATCGCCTGCACGCTCTCGGCGATGCGGCGCGGTTCGTCACGATCGAGTTCGGCAGGTTTACCCGTGTCGATCTGGCAGAAGTCGCAACGTCGGGTGCACTGCTCGCCGCCGATGAGGAAGGTGGCCTCGCGGTCCTCCCAGCATTCGAAGATGTTGGGGCAGCCTGCTTCCTCGCAGACCGTGTGCAGCCCTTCGCGTTTCACCAGCCCCTTGAGCTCGGTGTACTCCGGGCCCATCGTGGCCCGCGTCTTGATCCAGCTCGGCTTGCGTTCGATCGGGGTCTGCGCGTTGCGGACCTCGAGGCGCAACAGTTTGCGGCCTTCGGGCGGTACGCCGGGGGAGGCGGACTGGGGGGTATCGGGTGCCACGGTCACTGCTCCGATCCTACGCGCGGCGTACGAGCGTCACCGTCTGCAGCCGACGATGTGGGCCGGTCGATCGCGTCGAGGACCGCGGTGATCACCTCGTCGGTGATCGCGGCGACGGTGACCGGGTGAGAAGACTCACGCGACAGCGAGGTGACCCCGGCGTCGGCGATGCCGCACGGGACGATCGCGTCGAAGGCGCTCAGATCGGGGTCGACGTTGAGTGCGAACCCGTGCAGCGCGACACCGCGCGCGACCCGGATGCCGATCTGACCGAGTTTGCGTTCGGGGCTTCGGCCCGGCGCCGGCGTGACGTCGGGACCGTCGATCACCCAAACCCCGGAACGTCCCTCGACCCGAGTGGTGGCGACGCCGCGACCGGCGCACACCGCCATCAACGCGGCCTCCAACCGGCGCACGTACTCGACGACGTCAAGGGGTTCGGCGAGCTTGACGATCGGGTAGCCGACGAGCTGTCCCGGACCGTGCCAGGTAATCCGGCCGCCGCGGTCGACGTCGATCACCTCGGCGCCGTTGGTCGGGCGATCGGAGTCCTCCGTGCGCTTACCCGCGGTGTAGATCGAGGGGTGCTCCAGGACCAGCAGCAGATCGTGATCGAGGGTGCCCTCGGCGCGCTCGGCGGCCAGCCGGTGCTGCAGGTCGTAGGCCTCGCGGTAGCCGAGCACACCCAGGTGGCGGACCTCGACCGGCGTCGACGCCGACCGCACCGATATCCGGCGGTCGCCGGGTGCGGGGGAGGTGGACTTCTCGTCGAGATCAGTGGCCATGTGCGTGGTCCGGTGTGGCGGTGTTAATCGGTGGGTGAGATCAGTGGCCATTGGCGTAGTCCAAGGCCGCGGCGATTGTCGGGTGGGTGAATTCGAAGTCGTGATCGGTCAGCACAGCGGGTGCAACGCGTTGGGAGGCCAGAACCATTTCCTCGATCATCTCACCGCCGACCGCCCGCGCCGCGAACGCCGGGACCGCGAACAGGGTGGGACGGTGCACGGACGAACCCAGTGCGTCGACGAAGGTGGCGAAATGCACGGCCGACGGCGCGCACAGGTTGACCGGGCCGCTGATCTGCGACTCGAGCACGAAAGTGATCGCACGCACCTCGTCGAGCAGTGAGATCCACGAAAAGTACTGTCGCCCATTGCCTATCGTGCCACCGAGCCCCAGCTTGAACAGCGGTCGCAACCGCGACAGGATGCCACCGTTGCGGGCGAGGACGGGCGCCGTGCGTAACAGCGCCAGACGGGTGTCGGTGCCGACGTTGTCGGTGGCGGCCTTCTCCCAGTCGGTGGTCAGCTCGGCGAGGAATCCGGAGCCGGCGTCGTCGGCCTCGGTGACCACCCGATCGCCGGTGTCACCGTAGAAACCGGTGGCGCTGGCGGAGATCAGGGTCGGCACGCCGGCGTCGCGGACGGCTTCGGCGATCACCTGGGTCGGGGTGATCCGGGAGTCGCGGAGCTCCTGTTTGAACCGTCCGCTCCACCGGCCGTTGCCGATCCCGACACCGCCGAGACTGATCACCGCGTCGACGCCGTCGAGGGCCTCGTCCGGCACCCCGAACGATTCCGGGTCCCAGCTGAACTCGCCGGGTTCGGACGCCTCGCGCCGGACCAGTCGCCGGACGGTGTGGCCGGCGGATTCCAGCGCCGGAGCCAGGGCCGAACCGATCAGGCCCGAGGCTCCGGCGAGGGCAATCCGCATCGTGGCCTTAGAGCCCGAGGTCGGCGGCGAACTCGCCGGCCTCGAGTCGCTTCTTGATGGTCGTCAGGAAGCGACCGGCGTCGGCACCGTCGATGAGGCGGTGATCGTAGGTCAGCGGCAGATACGACATCGACCGCACGGCGATCGACTCCGAGCCGTCGGTGGTGATGACGACCGGACGCTTGACGATCGCACCGGTGCCGAGCATCGCCGCCTGCGGCGGGACCAGGATCGGGGTGTCGAACAAGGCGCCCTGGCTACCGATGTTGGTGATGGTGAACGTGCCACCGGCCAACTCGTCGGGCTTGAGGCCATTGCTGCGGGCGCGTGAGGCGATGTCGGCGATAGCGCGGGCCAGCCCGGCGATCGAGAGATCGTCGGCGTTGTGGATCACCGGTGACAGGAGTCCCTGTGGAGTGTCCACGGCGATACCGAGATGCACCTTGTCGTAGTAGGTGATCTCCTTCTTGTCCTCGTCGATGGAGGCGTTGACGTTCGGATGCAGCTTGAGCGACTCGACGACGGCCTTCGCGATGAACGGCAGGAAGGTGAGGTTGACCCCCTCGGACGCCTTGAACGAATCCTTGGCGGCCTTGCGCAGCGTCACGATCTTGGTCATGTCGACCTCGAAGACCTGGGTGAGCTGCGCGCTCGTCTGCAGCGACTCGCGGGTCTTCTTCGCGGTGATCTGCCGAATCCGGTTGATCTTCTGGGTGGTGCCGCGCAGCGCCGCCAGGTCGGGGTTGACCTCCGGGGACGCCTTCGGCGCGGCGGCGGGAGCGGCTGCCGGTGCGGGGGCGGCCGGTGCCTGCGGCTCGGGTGCCGGCGCCTTCTTGGCCTCGGCCGCGGCGAGCACATCCTGCTTGCGTATGCGACCGCCGACGCCGGTGCCCTTGAGGCTCGACAGGTCGATGTCGTTCTCGGCGGCCAGCTTGCGCACCAGAGGCGTCACATACGGCGTCGACTGCAGATCGTTGGAATCATCTGCGGGAGGAGCGGATTCGACCTTGACCGGTTGGGCCTCCGTCTTGGCCGGGGTCGGCGCGGCCTCTTCCTTCACGGGTTCCGGCTCGGGCTCGGGCTCGGGTTCCGGCTCCGGCTCGGGAGCGGAGGTGGCCGCGGAGGCATCGCCGATCACCGCGAGCTTGCCGCCGACCTCGACGACGTCATCCTCCTGCGCGAAGATCTCCAGCAGCGTGCCGGCGACCGGTGACGGGATCTCGGTGTCGACCTTATCGGTCGAGACCTCCAGCAGCGGTTCGTCTTCGGCGACCTCGTCGCCGACGGCCTTGAGCCAGTTGGTCACGGTGCCCTCGGTGACCGACTCGCCCAGCGCGGGCATCACCACATCGGTTCCGGAGGCGCCGCTGCCGCCGTTGGCGGCGGGCTTCTCGGCGGGGGCGTCGGCCTCGGTCGACGGTGCTTCGGCAGCCTCGTCGGGTTCACCGGCGGCGGTGGGCTCGTCGCCCCCCGCCGAATCGTCGGAGCCCGAATCGTCGGAGCCCGAATCGTCCGAGCCCGAATCGCCGGAATCGCCCGCGGACTCGCCGGCCTCACCGATCAGCGCCAGTTCGCCGCCGATCTCGACGACGTCGTCCTCCTGGGCGATGATCTTGGTCAGCACGCCCGATGCCGGGGCGGGGATCTCCGTGTCGACCTTGTCGGTGGAGACCTCCAGCAAGGGCTCGTCGGCCTCGACCGTGTCGCCTTCCTCCTTCAGCCACCGGGTGACTGTCCCCTCGGTGACACTCTCACCAAGGGCGGGCATTTGGACGGAGAAGGCCATTGCTGTTGACTCCTGAACTCGACGCGGTGGGTCCGATGATCCGGTGGGCCGACGGTGTGTGCGCCATCGGTCCCGGGCGGCGTCTGGGTGGTCGGCCGCCCTCCGGTTAAACCCTACCCGGCGAGGGTCGGCCAGTCCTGACGTGTCCGAACATTCGGTGCCCGTGTGTTGACCGCCGCCACGGCCGGGATGTTGTTGCCGCGCCCCGCGGCGACCGGGCCTCAGCCGTTCTCGGCGATGTCCTCGAGGACCCGTGCGATCGTCCGAACCGGTACGCCCGTACCACCCTTGGGGGTGTATCCCCAGGGGCCGCCGGTGTTGAAAGCCGGTCCGGCGATGTCGATGTGGGCCCACTGGACTCCTTCGGGCACGAACTCCTTGAGGAAGAGTCCGGCCGCGAGCATGCCGCCCCAGCGGGCCGGGGTGACGTTGGCGATGTCGGCGACACGGGACTTGAGGTCGGCGCGCAGCTCCGCCGGCAGTGGCATCGGCCAGGCGTTCTCGCCGACCTCCTGGGACAGGGTCGCCACGCGATCGCGGAACTCGTCGGTACCCATCACACCGGGGGTGCGGGTGCCCAGGGCCACCATCTGCGCCCCGGTGAGGGTGGCGGTATCGATCAGGTAGTCGGGGTCATCCTCGCCGGCGCGCACCATCGCGTCGGCCAGCACCAGACGGCCCTCGGCGTCGGTGTTGAGGACTTCCACTGTCATCCCGCCGTACTGGGTGAGCACGTCACCGGGACGCTGCGCGGTTCCCGACGGCATGTTCTCGGCCATCGGCACCGTCGCGGTCACCGACACCGGCAACTCCAGGCGCGCGGCCAGGATCGTCGTGGCGATCACCGCGGCCGCGCCTCCCATGTCCGAGGTCATCTGATCCATGTTGGCGGCCGGTTTGATGGAGATGCCACCGGTGTCGAAGGTGATGCCCTTGCCGACGAGGGCGACCTTCTTGGCCGACTTCTTGCCGGTGTAGCTGAGCCGGACCAGTCGTGGCAGCCGCGACGAGCCCTTGCCGACACCCACGATGCCGCCGTAGCCGCCCTTCTCCAGGGAGTCGAAGTCGAGGATCTCCACCTTGAGGCCGGCCTTCGATCCGAGGGCGCGGGCACGTTCGGCGAACTCCTCCGGATATAGATGACTCGGCGGGGTGTTGACGAAGTCGCGGGCGATCGCGACCGAATCGGCCACCGCGAGCGCGTGCGCGAGATCGGACTTGGTTGTCTTGGACGCGGAATCGACGAGCAGGTCGATGGTGGCGGGCGGGAGTTTCTTCGGCGCCGACTTCTCCGAGCGGAATTCGTCGAAGCTGTACGCGCCGAGGAACAAGCCCTCGGCCGCGGCCTGCAGGTCGGCGGCGGCCAACGTGGTGGCGACCTGATCGAAGCCGTCGAGGGCGCGGGCCACCACGCCGGCGGCCTGACGCACCTTCTCGCGATCGTCGGCCGACGCCTCGTCGCCGAGGCCGACGGCCACGACGACGGAGACCCCGAGTGATTCCGGCGCGGCGATCCGGGTGACCTCACCGTGCGATCCGGTCGCGCCGAGCGCCGCGAGCCCGGCGCTGATCTGGGCGGCCTGCGCGTCGTCGAGGACGTCGGCGGCCAGCAGCAGCGTGGGGGACTCCTCGGTATCGCCGGCGGCCGACAACAGGCCCACGACGAGTGCCTCGTCCTTCTTGTCCAGCGACGTGGTCAGGGTGATCTGGGGGCCGCGCGTGCGGTCGACGTTCTCGTTCTTGCTCACCCGGTCCACATTGCCACAGCGACGTCGCCCGGGTGGCCCGTCATTCGCGCGTCGGAGGGTTACGGCCGGGGTCACTGCGTGCACGTCGCCGTCCTTCTATTCTCGGCACGGTGAGATCTGCGGTGAACTCGCCACGGTCGCGGACGCGATGGGCCCTCGGTATCGGCGTGCTGCTCGTCGTCGCCTGCGTGGCCGCGGTGATCGGGGTGCGGGCGGTGGGCGGTGACGGCGATCCGTTGTCGCGGGCGGTCGGTGCGCTGGTGCCGTCGGCCCGGCCCGCCTTCCCCGCCGTCGACACCGCCACGCTCGACCCTCAGCGGCGCGCGATCATCGAGGCCGTTCACCGCGAATACGACGCGAACGCGCCCGCGACCACCTTCTCCGAGGGCGTCAACGAACCGTGGTGCGCCGACTTCGTCAGCACCGTGATGCGCGAATCCGGTGTGCCGCTGCGCAATCCGAATTCGGGTTCCTGGCGCATCCCGGGTGTGGCGACGCTGACGGACTACCTGCGCGATTCCGGCCGCTGGCGCGGGGCACAGTACCGTCCGCAACCTGGCGACATCGTCGTCTACGACCACCCGAGCCCCTGGGGGCAGCACACCAACATCGTCGTCGCGGTCGACGGCGATCGGGTGAGCACCGTCGGCGGCAATCAGCCGCCGGACGGCATCACCCTGCACACCACCGATCTGGGTGCCGACGCGGGGGTGCAGGGTTTCGGTGTGCCGGCCGCCGGATAGCGGACCGGTGGCATACGGGCTGTGGCATACGGGCTGTGGCATACGGACGGTGGCATACGGACGGTGACACACGGACAGTGACACACGGACTGGGCGGCGGACCCGGCGGGACGCGGTAGGTTCTAGGCCATGACTGAGCTTCTGGCCGGACCGATCGCAGACCGTCATCAGGCCCTCGGCGCCTCCTTCGCCGAGTTCGGTGGGTGGGACATGCCGGTGTCGTACTCGGGCACCGTCGCCGAGCACACCGCGGTGCGCGAGGCGGTCGGCATCTTCGATGTCAGCCACCTCGGCAAGGCGCTCGTGGCCGGGCCCGGAGCCGCCGACTTCGTCAACGCCACGCTCACCAACGACCTCGGCAAGATCGGCGTCGGCAAGGCTCAATACACGTTGTGTTGCAACGATTCCGGTGGCGTCGTCGACGACCTGATCGCCTATCTCGTCGGGCCCGACGAGGTTTTCCTGGTGCCGAATGCCGCCAACACCGCGTCGGTGGTGGCGGCGCTGACGGCGGTCGCCCCCGATGGGGTGACGGTAACCGACCAGCACCGCGACTTCGCGGTGTTTGCGGTGCAGGGACCGAAGAGTCCCGAGGTGCTCGCCGCCGTCGGTCTGCCCACCGACATGGAGTACATGGCCTTCGCCGATGCCGACCTGTCCGTCGGCGACGCCGCCTACCCCGTGCGGGTGTGCCGGACCGGGTACACCGGCGAACGCGGCTACGAGATCCTGCCGCGGTGGGACGACGCCGGCGCGGTGTTCGACGCCCTGCTGACCCAGGTCAGTGCGGCCGGTGGCCTGCCCGCCGGCCTCGGCGCCCGGGACACGTTACGCACCGAGATGGGGTATGCGCTGCACGGTCACGAACTGTCCGTGGACATCACGCCCATCCAGGCCCGGTGTAGCTGGGCGGTGGGCTGGGGCAAACCCGAATTCTTTGGTCGCGCAGCACTATTGGCGGAGAAGGAAGCCGGACCGAAGCGCCGGCTCTACGGTCTGCGCGCCACCGGTCGCGGCGTGCCCCGGGCCGGATGTGCGGTGCTCGGCGGACCCGGCGGCGAGGTGATCGGAGAATGCACATCCGGCACCTTCTCCCCGACCCTGAAGCAGGGCATCGCGCTCGCGCTGATCGACACCGCGTCCGGTGTCGGCAAGGGTGCGCAGGTCGTCGTCGACGTGCGCGGGCGAGAGCTTCCCGTCGAGGTCCTCATCCCGCCGTTCGTGCCGTCGCACGTGTAGCGTCCGCTCACCGCACGCGACGGGCGGGGGAGAAACACGTTGCGCGGCGGCGGTACCATTGGCCAATGACCTTGCAGTTCACCCGTACCGAGCATCCCCATCCGGTGTCGGAGTCGCAGCGCGCGGACATTCTCGCCGCGCCCGGTTTCGGCAAGTACTTCACCGACAACATGGTGATGGTGGATTACGACGTAGACCGCGGGTGGCACAACGCGAAGGTGACGCCCTACGGTCCGATCGCGCTCGACCCGTCGGCGATGGTGCTGCACTACGGCCAGGAGGTCTTCGAAGGACTCAAGGCCTACCGGCAGCCCGACGGCTCGATCGCCGCGTTCCGCCCGGAGGCCAACGGCCTGCGTCTGCAGCGGTCGGGAGAACGGCTGGCGATGCCGCCGCTGTCGGTCGAGGACTTCCTCGGCTCACTGCGTGCACTTCTCGACGCCGACAATGAGTGGGTGCCCGCCGCCGGCGGCGAAGAGGCGCTCTACCTCCGCCCGTTCATGTTCGCCTCGCAGGCCGGACTCGGCGTCAACGCGCCGTCGTCGGAATACCGGTACTGCGTCATCGCCTCACCGGCAGGCGCCTACTTCTCCGGCGGCATCCGGCCCGTCAGCGTGTGGCTGTCCACCGAGTACGTCCGCGCGGTGCCCGGCGGCACCGGCTTCGCCAAGTGCGGCGGAAACTATGCCGCGAGCTTTCTCGCCCAGCAGCAGGCCACCGCCAAGGGATGCGATCAGGTCGTGTGGCTCGACGCCGTCGAGCGCCGCTTCATCGAGGAGATGGGCGGCATGAACCTGTTCTTCGTGTTCGGTTCCGGAGCCGATGCCCGCCTGGTCACCCCGGAGCTCACGGGATCGCTGCTGCCCGGTATCACCCGGGAATCGCTGCTGACCCTCGCCATCGATGCCGGATTCGCCGTCGAGGAACGCAAGATCTCAACCGAGGAACTGCGCAAGGGCGTGGCCTCCGGAGACATCACCGAGGTGTTCGCCTGCGGCACCGCCGCCGTGATCACCCCCGTCGGCCACGTCAAGAGCGAGACAGACGACTACGCCATCGGCGACGGTCAACCGGGTGAGGTGACCCTCGCACTGCGTGACACCCTTACAGGCATCCAGCGCGGAAAGTTCGCCGACACCCACGGCTGGATGACGGAGCTCTACCGGCGCTGAGCGCGGGGCCGCACCGGCGCTGAGCCGGACGTTTCTCCCGGACTTCTCGCTCGCGCGCATTGCGGACACGGATTGTCCGCAATACGCGCGATGCTGGTGGCAGTATCGCCCGATCAGAGGAGAACATCATGGGTTTTCTCGCCCCGCCCGTCACCGACGAGCACGACGCCATCACCCGGTTCCTGGTTCAGCAGATGGGTCAACTGCGGACCAGCGTTCACGGACTCACCGACGAGCAGTCGCGGCGGACGCCGGTGCCCAGCGCTCTGTCGATCCTCGGGTTGCTGACCCACATCGCCCAGGGCGTCGAACAATGGATCAACGCCGTCGAGATCGCACCGGAACAACGGACCCGGGACACGATCGTCTCGGTGTCCGAGCGGATGGGATTGGGCGACGGGTTTTTTGGCGGGGCCGAGCTTCCCGAAGTGAACCTGGACGAGGTCCTGACGATTTATGACCGGGTTCTCGACTCGGTGCCCGCGCGGGTCGCCGCGATCGACCTGGACACGCGGGTTCCGGTACCCGACGCGCCGTGGTTCCCCGACGATCTCGACACATGGAATGCCCGTTGGGTTTTCGACCACCTGATGACCGAGGTCGCGCGGCACGCCGGGCATGCCGACATCATCCGTGAGGCACTCGACGGTGCGAACTCGTACGAACTGAATGCCCGCGTCGACGCCTGAGGTCGCCGACGGCCAAGAGTGGGGTGTGGTCAGAGGAGCATGCCGAGGAGCGTGATCGCGGTGCCGATCTCGATGACCGCACCGAGCACGTCGCCGGTGATGCCACCCATCCGCCGCGCACAGTGGGCGGAGAACACCCAGGTCACGGCGAGTGCGACGAGCGTGGTGACGCCGAGTCGGGTGGCCGAAGCGGCGGAGAACCCGGCCGATTCCGTCGCCAGACCGCCGATCACCACAGCGGCGCCGAGAGCGATGATCGACCACATGGCGACGGAAAGTCGCCCGGTGCCCGCCACCATCGATCCGAAACCGTTCGCGTGGGCCGGCGGCAACGACCGACGGGTGGCGATCACCGCGGCGACCCGCCCCAGGGTGATCGCGAAAGCCAGCTCCCACCAACGTCTTTCGGTGGTGAGTGTGGCGTATCCGATGATCTCGGTGGCGATCACCACGATGAGCGTGACCACCCCGAACGGTCCCACCGAGCCCGAGCGCATGACCTCGGCGACCCGCTCCGGCGGTCCGTAACAGCCGAGGCCGTCGGCGGTGTCGGCCAGACCGTCGACGTGCATCCCGCGGGTCAGCAGGGCCAGGGCGGCCGCCACGAGGATTCCGATGAGTGCGGGGGGTGCGTCGGTGTGCGACAGCCCCCACGCGAGTGCGGTGACGAGTGCGCCGAGGGCCACGCCGACCACAGGCACGGCGGCCATCACCGCTCGCCCGGTCGCGCGGTCCGGGTCGGAGGGTGTCCAACGATGCGGCACCGGCAGCACGGTCAGCCACGAGAAGGCGACGACGACGCCGCGCGCGGTGAGCATCGTCGAATCGCTCAGCTGGTCGGTATCGGCTGCGGCGCAGGCGAATCCGGATTGTCGTCGCCGGCGTCGGTATCCCGATCCGCGGCGTCGGATACCCCGGCCTCGCCGAACGTCGACATCGACCGCATCACGTCGACCGCCGAGATCACCGTCGGCAGTGCGGTCAACGCACCGGTACCCTCGCCGAGTCGCATCGACAGCTCCAGCAGAGGCTCGAGGTCGAGGTACTCCAACGCGAACGCATGCGCAGGTTCGGCCGACCGGTGTCCGGCGAGCCACCACCGGGTGGCACCCGGCGCCATCTCGATCGCGATCAGCGCTGCGGCGGTGACCACCACGCCGTCGAGGATCACCGGGGTGCGCCGTTTGGCGGCCTGCGCGAGGAAACCGGCCATCGCGGCGATGTCGGCACCGCCGACCGCCGCGACCAGAGCCAGGGGATCGCTGCGGTGCCTGCGCCCGCGGCGCATCCCGTCGCGGATTGCGGCCGTCTTGCGCATCCAGCCCAGATCGTCGATGCCGGTGCCGCGGCCGACCACCTCGACCGGCTCGTGCCGGGTCAGTGTGCCGATGATGACCGCCGACGGCGTCGTGTTGCCGATACCCATGTCGCCTGCGATGAGCAGATCCACGCCGGAGTCGACGAGGTCGTCGGCGATGGCGCGTCCGGCGGCGATCGCGGTCCGCGCCTCGGTGACCGTCAGTGCATCGGTGGTGCGGAGATCGTTGCTCGAACGGCGCACCTTGTAGGTCGAGACCTCCGGTGCGGTATCGGCGTCCACCGCCATGTCGACCACCCGCACGTGGGCGCCGCATCGGCGGGCGAGGACATTGACTGCGGCGCCGCCGCCGGCGATGTTGGCGACCATCTGTGCGGTGACCTCGGGCGGGTAGGCCGACACGCCACCGGCCTGGGCGACGCCGTGGTCGCCGGCGAACACGACCACCGACGGTGCCTCGATCGCCCGCGGCGGGCACACCCCCTGGCACGCCGAGATCCACACCCCGAGTTCCTCCATGCGGCCCAGGGAGCCGACCGGTTTGGTGAGGTCCCGCTGACGGGCGCGGGCCGCCTCGGCGACATCCTCGTCGGGAGGGGCGATCGCGGAGAAGACCTCGGCGTCGGTCGGATCGAGCGCTGTCAGTGGACGCGCGGGCGCTGTCGACGAAGATTCGGGCGCTGTCGACGAGGTTTCGGGCGCTGTCGACGAGGTTTCGGGCGCTGTCGGTGGGGTGGCGGTCGCCGGTACCGGGGCGGGAGCGGAC
The DNA here is from genome assembly GCF_053587995.1 of Gordonia sp. NPDC003504. Taxonomy (NCBI): domain Bacteria; kingdom Bacillati; phylum Actinomycetota; class Actinomycetes; order Mycobacteriales; family Gordoniaceae; genus Gordonia; species Gordonia sp. NPDC003504. The sequence continues at coordinate 44,306 of NZ_JBSFPC010000008.1, read as the reverse complement.
ACCGTCGGCGGAACGACGAGCTCGACGACGCGGCCCGCGACCACCAGCACCACGCGGTCGCAGACCCGGGCCACCGCCTCGTTGAGAGCACCCAACTCATCCTGGAACAGGCGCCCGGCCGGCGTCGGGGCCACCGGAGACATGCCGACCTCGGAGCTGATGAGCACCAGATCGCCACGATGTGCGGCGATCCCGGCGCACAGGTAGGCGGTCTCGGCCGCCCGGTCCGGGGCAACCGGGGCCGACCAGGCCTGCGTCGCATCCAGCCGAGCGGCGAGCCAGTTGCCGAGGTCGTCGACGAGGGTGGCGCCGTCGGGATTCGCGTGCAGGTGCTCGGCGAGCGAAGTGGTCTCGACGGTGGTGTAGCGCGCGTCGCGGCGGGCTCGGTGCCGTTCGACCCGAGCCGTCCACTCGGCGTCCGAAGTCAGGGTCGGACCCGTGGCGATGTAGCTGACCCGGTCGGCTCCGCGGAGCAGTGACTCGCCGAAACCCGACTTGCCCGACCGCACGCCGCCCAGGACGAGGGTGCGTGTCCCCGATGTGGCCATCTGAAACCGTCAGACTTCGTCGCCGACGGACACCTGCGGCTTGGGTGCCCGCATCTGACGTAGCTGCATGGCGCGGGTGAACGCATACCAGCCGAGCTTGAGGCCGCCGTCGGTGCTGTCGGGGTAGCGTTCGCGCACCCGCTTGCTGACCAGCCGGCCCAGGATCACGCCGTCGATCGCCATCAGCACGACGAAGGCGAGCAGCAGGAAGGTGGAGTACACCGCGATCGACGGTACGAACATGACGACGATCAGCACGATCGCGAAGGGCATGAACAACCCGGCGAAATTGCGCCGGGAATCGACGATGTTGCGGGTGTAGCGGCGCACATCACCCTTGTCGCGCGGCATCAGATACCGCTCGTCGCCGGCCATCATCTTCTCGCGCTGCTCAAGGCGCTGCGCCCGACGGTCGGCGGCCACCGCCTTCTTCTCTTCCTTGCTCATCGAGCTCTTGAGCTCTTTCTTGCGGGCGCGGGCCTCGGCGCGGGTCGTCGGCGGGGGCGCCACCGGTCCGCGTCGACGTCCCTGAGCCTGCTTGCGTGAGGGCGTCGGCCGCCCCTTACCCGGTGTGTACGCGCTGCCCCGCTCTGACTTGGAGAGATCCACCGAACCCGTCGAATCATCGACATCCGACGCCTCGTCGGCACCGGACGCCGGCGCGGAATCGTCCTTCTTCCATGGCAGCTTCACACCTCGAGCGTAGGTGATCCGCGCTGCCGCGATGCGCAGACCTCCCTATACTTGCCGCGCATGGCGGCATGGGCATTCCACATCGGCGGGCGGGGGGCGCGATGCGCATCTTGATCGCACCGGACTCCTTCGGAAACACCCTCACCGCGGTTGCCGCGGCCGACGCCATCGCCCGGGGATGGTCGGCGTCGCGCCCCGACGACGACCTCGTCCACGCACCCCAATCCGACGGTGGCCCCGGCTTCGTCGCGGTGCTCGCCGATCGCTTCGGAACCGTGCACACCGAGACGGTTCCCGGCCCGCTGGGTGCCGCGGTGAGCGCACAGTGGCTGCTCGATGATCGTGACCCGCATCGGCCGGTCGCCTACATCGAATGCGCTCAGGCATGCGGCCTGCATCAACTCGGTGGTGCGCCGACCCCACGTACCGCGTTGGCCGCCGACACCGTCGGGGTCGGACAACTCGTCGATGCCGCATTGACCGCGGGTGCCACGTCGATCGTCGTCGGACTCGGCGGCAGCGCGAGCAGCGACGGTGGACGCGGACTCATCGACGCCCTCGGCGGTCCGGCGCAGGCGAAGGCCCGATGCGCCGGCGTCGACATCGTCGCGGCCTCCGACGTGGAGAATCCGTTGCTTGGTCCGAGCGGTGCGGTCGCGGTGTTCGGTCCCCAGAAGGGCGCCGACGCGGACGCCCTGTCGCGACTCGAGGAACGGATGACCCAGTGGAACCGGGTGCTTGCGACCATGGCGGGTCGCGACATCAGTGCGCAGGATGGTGCCGGCGCGGCCGGTGGATTGGGTGCCGCGCTCCTGGCGCTGGGCGGTCGGCGGATCTCGGGTGCATCGGTGGTCGCCGAGGCCACCGACCGTGACGGGGACATGGCCCGGGCCGATCTCCTGATCACCGGGGAAGGAAAGTTCGATTCGCAGACGCTGAAGGGCAAGGTCGTCTCGGCGCTGACCTCCTCGGCACAGGCCGCGGGGGTCCCGACCGTCGTCGTCGCGGGACAGGTGGCGCTGAGCGCCGAGGAGATCGCGGGTGCCGGGATCGCTGCCGCCTACGCCATCGTCGATCATGCCGGTTCGGTGCAGCTCGCGATGGACGATGCCGACCATCAACTCGAGTCGATGGTCTCCACGATCGCCGCGGCATGGGATTGAGGTCAGCGTCCGCGGCGTTGCCGGTGAACCACTCGCCTCCGGCGGGAATACCGGGCGACGAGGTACCGTTGATGGCGTAAGCGTGTAAACGTGCGTCCCGCGTACGTGCGCGGGGGTGTTCGGACGGACCAGCCCCGAAGGTACCGGCGACCGTGGTGGCCGGCCTCGAGAAATACATGAGAGCAAGTACTTCAGACGGGTACTGACAAGCACTGAGGAGCATCGATGACCGTGCAGAACGAATCCGGCGCCGTGACCGACACCGGGGTCATCCTGACCGACGCCGCCGCCTCGAAGGCCAAGGCACTGCTCGATCAGGAGGGTCGCGACGATCTGTCGCTGCGGATCGCCGTCCAGCCCGGCGGTTGCGCCGGCCTGCGGTACCAACTGTTCTTCGACGACCGCAGCCTCGACGGTGACCTCACCGCCGACTTCGCCGGCGTCACCCTCGCCGTCGACCGGATGAGCGCCCCGTATGTCCAGGGAGCGACCATCGACTTCGTCGACACCATCGAGAAGCAGGGTTTCACCATCGATAACCCGAACGCGACCGGCAGCTGCGCCTGCGGCGACTCCTTCAACTGAGCGCCGCCGACTCGAGCGATCACGACCGCATCCCCACCCGAATGGATCGGGTGGGGATGCGGTCGTTTGCGTCGACGGTCCGGTCGGTAGCGTGAAGGGTCGTTGAACGTGGACCGAATGAAGGGCTGATCTGACCCGTGAGCATCTTTGTGTGTGGCTCGATCGCGACCGACCATCTGATGAAGTTCCCCGGCAAGTTCTCCGAGCAACTGCTCGGTGATCACCTCGATCACATTTCGTTGAGCTTCCTCGCCGAGGATCTCGTCGTTCGTCGAGGCGGGGTCGCGGGCAACATCTGCTATGCGATGGGAGAACTCGGTGGCGCACCGGTCCTCATCGGTGCGGTCGGCGCCGACTTCGCCGACTACCGCGAATGGCTCGAGAACCGCGGGGTCGACTGCCAGGCCGTGCGCGTGTCCGATCGGCATCAGACGGCCCGATTCACCTGCACCACCGATGAGGCCATGGCGCAGCTCGCCTTCTTCTATGCGGGGGCGATGAGTGAGGCCCGTGAGATCGCGCTGGCCGACGTGATCGCGCGGACCGCGACACCCGACCTCGTCCTGATCGGTGCCGACGACCCGGAGGCGATGGTCGCCCATACCGCCGAATGCCGCGATCTGGGCATCCCGTTCGCCGCCGATCCGTCGCAGCAGCTTGCCCGTCTCGACGGCGAGGCCGCCCGCACCCTCATCGACGGCGCGACGTACCTGTTCACCAACGAGTACGAGTGGGGTCTGCTGCGCGAGAAGACCGGACTCACCGAGGATCGGGTCGCGGAGATGGTCGGCACCCGCATCACCACCCTCGGGGCTGGCGGCGTCGAGATCATCGAGCGCGACGGCAGTCGCATTCACGTCCCCGTGGTCCCGGAGACCGCCAAGGTCGATCCGACCGGCGTCGGCGACGGCTTCCGCGCAGGCTTTCTCACTGCGGTGAGCAAGGGACTCGGCTTCGAACGAGCCGCGCAACTCGGTTCGATGGTCGCGGTCCTCGTCCTGGAGACGGTGTCCACGCAGGACTGGAACTGGGATCACGACGCGGCCATCGCCCGCATCGAAGGCGCCTACGGAGCCGAGGCGGCCAAAGAAATCGCTGCTGTTTTTTAGGGCCCGCGCCGCCAACATGCCAGGCGCGGACTCGCGAGGTGGGCCGATTGTGGTTGTCGCTCAAAGGTTTTCGTCGTGGTGAGTCCTCGCAAACCCGGTCACCACGCCCGCGGCGGGTGCCGAACCAGCCGGCGCCCACCCAGCACTTCGGACGACCACGCCCGGCGGGCGCGCCACGTCTGCACGACGAAGAGCGAGGAGCGAAGCGACGATGCGATGAGGAGGAAGTCGTGGTGCTTTGGCCCGCCGGGCACGCGCCGGCGGAGCCGGCGCCAAATTACAATCTCACCGGGTACGTCCGATCGGTGATGTCGGGGACGAGGGTCTTTTCGACGAAGATCGCGTGCCACACCATGAACATCAGCAGGGTCCAGAGGCGTCGGCTGTTGTCGACGACGCCGTCTCGGTGCTCGTCGAGCATCGCCAGGATGGCGGGCTTGTTGAGCAGGTGCTCGGTCTGTGAGGTGGTGATGGTGTCGCGGGCCCAGTCGTACATCTGGCCACCGGCCAGCCAGTGGCGGATGGGCACGGGGAAGCCGAGTTTCTTGCGGTGCAGCACATGCGGCGGGACGATCTGTTCGAGCGCCTTGCGCAGTGCGTATTTGGTGGTGCCGTGGGAGATCTTCTCGTCGAAGGGTAGTGCTTCGGCGATCTTGAACACCTCGGGGTCGAGGAAGGGCACGCGCAGTTCGAGTGAGTTGGCCATGGTCATCTTGTCGGCCTTGACCAGGATGTCGCCGCGCAGCCAGGTGAACAGGTCGATGTGCTGCATCCGCGCGACGGGGTCCCATCCCTGGCTGCGGGCGTAGATCGGTGCCGTGACGTCGGTGTGGGTCCATTCGGGACGGTAATCCTTGAGGACGGCACGCAGGCGCGCGTCGTCGAAGCTGCGGGCGTTGCCGTAGTAGCGGTCCTCGAGGGGCAGTGAACCGCGGTGCAGCAGACTCTTGCCGCGGGTGCCCTCGGGGATCCGGTCGGAGACCTTTCCGGCGAGTCGGCGCAGCGAGCCCGGCAGTTTGTCGAATGTCGCCAGCGACAGTGGTTCCTTGTAGATGGTGTAGCCGCCGAAGAGTTCGTCGGCGCCTTCGCCGGAGAGCACCACCTTGACGTGTTTGCGCGCCTCGGCGGCGACGAAGTACAGCGGTACCAGGGCGGGGTCGGCGACAGGATCGTCGAGGTACCAGACGATCTTGGGGAGGGCGGCGATGAATTCGTTCTCGTCGACGACCTTGACGATGTGGCGTGCGCCGATCGCCTCGGCCGATTCGACGGCGACGTCGACCTCGGAGTAGCCGTCGCGCTCGAATCCGGTGGTGAAGGTGATCAGGTCGGGATTGTGGCGGATCGCTAGGGCCGCGATGGCGGTGGAGTCGATGCCGCCGGACAGGAACGAGCCGACGGTGACGTCGGCGCGCATGTGCTTGGCCACCGAGTCGGCGAGGACGTCGGCGATCTCGTCGTAGCGCTTCTGGCGGTCGGCGTCGGTGAACGGGCGCACGGTGAACTGCGGTGCGAAGTAGCGGGTGACCGAGGGTGGCTGCCCTGGCCGGAGGGTCGCATGACAGCCGGACTCGAGCCGGCGGATGCCGGCGTGCAGGGTTTCCGGTTCGGGAACGTATTGCAGCACGGTGTAGTGCTCGAGCGCGCGGGGGTCGAGATCGTGGGGGAGGGCGAGCCGGTCGAGGAGTTCGAGGACGCTCTTCTTCTCGCTGCCGAAGGCGGTGCCGCCGGGCCCCGTCGCGAGGAACATCGGTTTGATGCCGAACGGGTCGCGCGCGAGAAACAGGGTGCGGGTCTCGGTGTCCCAGATCGCGAATGCGAACATGCCGCGCAGCCGTCGGACGGCGTCGGGTCCCCAGTAGTGGAATGCGGCGACGATGGCCTCGCCGTCACCTTCGGTGTGGAAGACGGCCTGCTCGTCGGCGGCCAGTTCGGCGCGGATCTCGAGGTAGTTGTAGATCTCGCCGTTGAACACGAGGGCGTAGCGCTCGGGATTCTCCGGCGGCCCCCACCGCAGCGGTTGATGGGAGTGCTCGATGTCGATGATCGACAGTCGATTGAACCCGAGGACAAGATCGTCGTCGTGCCAGGTGCCCGGCTCGTCGGGTCCCCGGTGGCGCATGCAGTGCGAGGCCGTTGCGATGAGGTCGACGGCGGTGGCCGCCGAACCGTCGGAGGTCAGCAGACCAAGCAAGCCACACACCAGATACGTCACCCTTTGTCACTCGATGGAACGGTTCCGGGCGCACGGCGTCCCGGCCGCGTCCGAGTATGCCGTATCGGTGCCGGAGGGGCCGGATCGCATGGCCCGGCCGGTGCGCAGAATCCCACGCGAACAGGCCTTCTGGGGTCGGGGTTGCGGAATTCGACGCGCTGATCCACCCCAACCGAAAAAGTTCCCGGGAGTTGGTCTACGCTGCGTAGTACATGGGCGCGGCCACGGTGGGAATCGTGGTGTCCGTGGGCGTTCGGCCGATCGGGCCGGGAGTCGGCGGATGTGGCGCGTCTAGGCAGGTCATGTGGCATGCGACTCGTCCGACGTCCCGTCGCGACGAGCGAGCAGGAAGGCGTGAAATTGGCACACGGTGGACGGCCCCCGGCCCGACGTGTTTCGTCCGCGTCGCGGACGGTGAAGCGGCTCGGGATCGTCGCGATCCTCGCCGTCGGCGCGCTGTTGATGACGGGATGCAGCGGCGAGGAGATCGTGCGGTTCGGCTGGCCGGTCGGTGTGACCCCCGAGGCCGAGGTGATGCGCAAGCTGTGGACGTGGTCGGTCATCGCCGCGTTGCTGATGGGCATCCTGGTGTGGGCCTTGATCTTCTGGACCATCACCTTCCATCGCCACAAGGAAGGTAAGGACGAGTTCCCCCGGCAGACGGCTTACAACGTGCCGCTGGAACTGACCTATACCGCCATCCCCTTCATCATCATCGCGGTCCTGTTCTACTTCACCGTGATCGTGCAGAACCAGGTGGAGAAGAAGACCGACGATCCGAAGGTTGTCGTCGATGTGACCGCCTTCCAGTGGAATTGGAAGTTCGGTTACCGCGAGGCCGAGTTGGGTGGCCAGCGCACCGAGTTCCCCAGCGCGCTGGGCAGTCCGTTCGATCTGCAGCTGCAGGAGAACACCCATCACGGCGAGCCGCTTCCGGGGCCGGCCGGCGGGCGTGACGACGACATCCGTAACTACCTGCGGTTCGACAAGATCGAGACGCTGGGTACGTCGACCACGATCCCGGTTCTGGTGCTGCCGACCGATCAGCGTATCCAGTTCGAACTGGCTGCCGCGGACGTCGTCCACTCGTTCTGGGTCCCCGAGTTCCTGTTCAAGCGCGACGTGCTGCCCTTCCCCGAGCAGAACCACACCGACAACGTCTTCCAGATCGAGAAGATCGAACGTGAGGGGGCCTTCGTCGGGCGTTGTGCGGAAATGTGCGGCACCTATCACTCGATGATGAACTTCGAGGTCCGCGCGGTCTCGCCGGCCGACTTCGAGCGGTATCTGCGCTATCGCGACACGAATCCGGAGGCCACCAACGGTGAAGCGCTGCAGGCGATCTGCCAGCAGCCCGAGTCCGTGGTGACCGTCCCGTTCGACACCCGCCGCAAGAGCAATGGCACCGCCACCGCCACCGGCGACCCGAACAACACCCGTATCCCCGGCTGCACCCCTCAAGGAGCGTGACGTCCAATGAAGGTTGAAGCGAGGCTCTTCGAGCTCCTCACCGCGTTCTTCTTCCTCGCCGGTGTCATCTACACGCTGTGCACGGTGTTCACCTCGCGTGGCGTCGAGTGGGTCGGTGTGGTCGGCATGTTCTTCAGTGCCGGATTGACCCTCATCGCCGGCACGTACTTCCGGTTCGTCGCCCGTCGCGTCGAGATCCGTCCGGAAGACTACGAGGATGCCGAGATCGAGGACGGCGCAGGTGAACTCGGATTCTTCAGCCCGCACTCGTGGTGGCCGATCCTCATCGCCGGTTCGGCCGCGATGTTCGCGATCGCCTTCGCCACCGGCAACATCTGGCTGGCCATCTTCGCGGCCGCCTGCATCATCGGCAGCGCGTGTGGCCTGGTGTTCGAGTACCACGTCGGCCCGGAAAAGCACTGACCGACAGTCACTGACAGCTGGTCCATCACACAGCCGCATCCTCCTCGTGAGGGTGCGGCTGTTGTGTCATGTGGGACAGCACCTTCCACGCTGACAGCGCTTGGTAGGACGTTGACAGCGCCCTCCCGAACGTTGACAGCGCTCGGTAGGACGTTGACAGCGCCCTCCCGATCGTTGTCAGCGCTCTGGTCAGCGTCAGGTAAGCGCTGTCAACGAACTCGAGAGCGCTGTCAGTGTCGGACAGGGCGCTGTCAGTGTCGGGGAGGGCGCTGTCAGTGTCGGACAGAGCGCTGTCAGTGTCGGACAGGGGGCGCTGTCAGCGTGGGGTGATGCTCGACCCGTAGATCTGCAGTGCGCGGTAGAAGACGGTGATCGTGGCCTCGTCGTACGACTCGCCGATCTCGCCGTCGTGCGCGATCACCACGGGCTCATCGGCGGTGAAGGTGAACTCGGGTACCTGCATCTCACGGTAGGCCTGTGATCGCTGCAGACGTCCGGTCAGCAGACCGTAGACGACGCGCAGGAAGGCGAAGCGGGGCCCGGCGACGAGGAACCGGATATCGAGGAGACCGTCGTCGAGGCGTTCACGGCGGGCCGGTGCGAATCCCGACGACCCGTACATCGAGCTGCCCAGCAGGAAAAGGGTGACGTCGAGGTCCTCGTTGTTGACGCGGATACGTTGTGGGCGCGAATGCCGGAGCACGTGCACGGCGGCGACGACCGATCCCATCGCCTTGCCGGTGCGGCTCTCGACGCGCTGGCGGGTGCGGACGAAGTGCGGATAGGCCCCGATCGACGCGGTGTTGAGAATGACCCGGTCGTCGTTGAGGCGGGCGGCGTCCACGCGGGTGATGCGTCCGTCGCGCATCGCGGCGAGGGTGTCGTCGGCGGTGGGAGTGCCGATGTCGCGGGCGAAGTGGTTGAAGGTTCCCGCGGCGAACACCGCAAGCGGGATGTCGGCTGTCAGCGCCGCGGACGCGGCGGTGGCGACGGTACCGTCGCCACCCACGACAGCCAGGACCTGCGCGGACTCCGCCGCGCGATGGGCGGCCGCGGCGTAATCGTCGACTGTGGAGAGATCGACGATGGTGGCCCCCGGGAGTTCGTCGAGGATGCGGCGGCAGATCTGTTCGCCGGAACCCTGCCCGGAAGATGGGTTCACCAGCACGGTGACGCCGGTGCCGTCGCCGATCGAAGGTCCGTCGACGGTGGTCGGCGCCGGAATCGAGATGCGCCGGCGCACGATCGGTGGGGCGACCTGCGCTCCGGCGGTCGCCACCGCCGCGCCGATGCCGAGTCCGATCGCGACATCACCGGGGTAGTGCGCGCCGGTGGCCACCCGCGACAGTCCGACGAGCCCGGCCAACGCAGACAGGGCCAGACCCGCAACGGGGCTCTCGATGGCGACCCCGGTGGCGAAGGCCGCGGCACTCGCCGAGTGTCCCGAGGGCAGCGAATTCGACCGGGGTATCGACCGTCCTCGTCGTGGGACCGGAACCAGCGACGACGAGGGACGTGGGCGTCGCCGAAGACGTTTGGCGAATTGGTTGGTCAACACGCTGGTCACCGCCAGCGAACCCACTCCGCGGACCGCGCCGCGTTGCAGGTTCGGTCGGCCGCTGAGACCCATGGCCACCGCGATCGCGAACCAGAGCTTGCTGTGGTCGGCGGCGTGGGTCAGCGGTGGCATCGTCGCATCGAGCAGCGGACTCGGCGATCCGGCGATCGAGTCGTAGATCGCGGAGTCGAGTGAACCCATGCCGCGGGTGACCTTGCGGATCTGGCGGCTCACCGCGCGGCTCTGCCGGCGACCGAGTGGAATGCGGGGCATGGGTTCACCGTATCGGCAGGTGTGCCGTCGTGGAGGTAGTGGGTGGGGGAGGGGAGGGGCGTGGCGAACGCCGACGAGAAGTCCCCGCTCAGACGCCCGGATGTACCTGTAGCAGGTGGGCGTCCCAGCGGGGACCTCGGTATTCGATTGTGCGGGCGCGATTCTCGCCCTGGACTAGTCCTCGAGCGGATTGCCGCCCTTGGCCTGGAGTTCGCGCAGGGCCTTGGTCTCGGCGATTTCCTGCTCGTGCTCGTGGGCGATGTTGCGGCTCTGCTGCTCCGGCGGATCGGCCGTCAGGATCGAACCCGTGCCCGGTGCACCGGCGGAACCGAGCTTGTTCATCCGCTTCGGGACCGCGGCGCCCTCGTACGGCAACGGGATCGGGTGACCATGGCTGTCGACCGGGCCGAGCGGCTGATGCAGTTCGATGTACTCGCCCTGCGGCAGGCGCTTGATGATGCCGGTCTCGATGCCGTGGGCCAGCACCGCACGGTCGCTGCGTTGCAACGCCAGTGCCCACCGGTAGGCGATGAAGTAGGCGAGTGGCGGAATGACGATCATGCCGATACGCCCGAACCAGGTGACCGCGTTGACGGAGACATGGAACTTCAACGCGATGATGTCGTTCATACACATCAGCGTGAGCAGGATGTAGAAGGAGAACGCCATCGCTCCGATACCGGTGCGGACCGGGGTGTCACGCGGACGCTGCAACAGATTGTGGTGCGCATCGTCGCCGGTCAGGCGCTTCTCGATCCACGGGTAGGCGAACATCCCGACGAACATGAGCGTGATGACCACGACCGTCCAGAACACCGACGGAATTGTGTAGTGGCCCAGATAGAGTTCCCACGCGGGTATCAGACGTACCAGACCGTCGGTCCACATCATGTAGATGTCGGGCTGTGAACCTGCCGAGACCTGCGCCGGGTTGTACGGGCCGAGAACCCACACCGGGTTGATCTGGAAGATACCGGCCATGATCGCCAGGATGCCGGTGACCATCGCGAACATCGCGCCACCCTTGGCGGCGAACACCGGCATGATGCGCACGCCGACGACGTTCTTCTCGGTGCGGCCGGGGCCGGGGAACTGGGTGTGCTTCTGGTACCAGACCAGGGCCAGGTGAGCACCGATCAGCGCCAGGATGATGCCCGGGAACAGCAGGATATGCAGCACGTACAGGCGCGGGATGATGATCTCGCCGGGGAACTGGCCACCGAACAACGCCCAGTGAATCCAGGTGCCCACCAACGGAAGACCGAGCACGATGCCACTCATGGCGGCGCGGACGCCGGTGCCGGAGAGCAGGTCGTCGGGCAGTGAGTAGCCGAAGAATCCCTCGAACATCGCCAGGATCAGCAGCAGGCAGCCGATGATCCAGTTGGCCTCACGGGGCCGGCGGAACGCACCGGTGAAGAAGATGCGCGCCATGTGGATGATGATCGACGCGGCGAACAGCAGGGCCGCCCAGTGATGGATCTGCCGGACGAACAAGCCGCCACGCACCTCGAACGAGATGTTCAGCGTCGTCTCGTAGGCGCGCGTCATCATCACGCCCTTGAGGGGTTCGTAGTCGCCCTGGTAGATGACCTCACTCATCGACGGGTCGAAGAACAGGGTCAGGTACACACCCGACAGCAGCAGGATGATGAAGCTGTAGAGCGCGACCTCACCGAGCAGGAACGACCAGTGCGTCGGGAAGACCTTGTTGATCTGGCGACGCATGCCCGCGGCGAGGTGATACCGCGAGTCGACCTCTTCGGCCTGCGTTGCCATGCGGTCGGCGATGGTCATGAGTCACGCTCCCAGAATGCCGGTCCGACGGGTTCGATGTAGTTGCCGCGGTTGATGGCGGCGTTGGCGACCATATAGCCCTGATCATTCACCGTGATCGGCAGCTGCGCCAGCGCCCGGGCCGCGGGACCGAAGACCGGCTTGGCGGAGTCGAGAGCATTGAACTGCGACTGGTGGCACGGGCAGAGGATGCGGTTGGTGCGCTGCTCGTAGAGCGACGTCGGGCATCCGAGGTGGCTGCAGACCTTCGTGTAGGCGAAGTAATCGCCGTAGTTGAAGCTCTCCTGCCCCTTGCGCTTGATCACGCTGACGGCGTCGGCGGGACGCAGACGGATCAACATCACCGGGTTGCTGACGTAACGCAGACCCCAGATCAGCTTGTGGCGGGACTCTTCGGTCTCACCGAGACCGTCGGACACGCGCCACGGGAAGACGGTCTCCATCGCGCCCGAGTCCAGATCCTCGGGACGCACCAGGGCCACCCGCAGCGGATCACCGACGTCGCGGCGCAGGAACACCGTCTCGTTCGGGTCGGTCTTGGAGTTGTAGATCGGCGACCAACCGGAGTTCCACAGCGGTGCGTCGTCACGCTTGGCCCACGGATTCTTGATGAACCCGCCGAGCGCGGCGACGGTGCCGGTGAGTGCCAGAGCACCGAAGGCGAAGATGCCGCTGCCGATGATCATCTTGCGACGACCCAGTGTGGAGGTGGTCCCGGTGTCCTTGAGCTCGGCGACGATGGTCGCCTTGTCGACGTCACTGGAACCCGGACCGTCGTGACGGTCCTGCACCGAGATCTCCGACGGCAGGAACTTCTTGGTGATCAGCACCAGGGCGACGCCGATTGCGAGGATCGACAGGCCGAAGGTGATGCCCAGCAACGGCGTGTTGAGGGTGTACCACCAGTAATTCGGCTCGTTGGGCATGACGAACTGCCAGTGGTTGAAGCAGAAGATCACGAAGCAGGCCACGGCCGAGATCCCGGCGATGGTCAGCCAGATGGCGACCTGCCGCTCGGCGCGCTTCTCGACGCCGGTGCCCGGCTCGGGATAGCGCTCGCCGCGGTGGATGATCTCCACCCCGTCAAGGTTGGTGCCGAGCTTGACGAGATCGTCATTGCTCATCTGATCGAGTTCGTCCTTGGTGGGGACGTCCTTGCCGCTGGCGCTCATGCTCGAGATCCCATCCACATCGCGGCGGCAACAATTGCCACGACACCGACAAACCACATCACCATGCCCTCGCTGACCGGGCCGAATCCGCCGATGCCGAAGCCACCCTGCGGCTTGGACTCGGTGACGTACTTGATGAAGCCGATGATGTTCTCCTTCTCCTCCGTCGAGAGTTGGCGGTTGGAGAACTTCGGCATGTTCTGCGGGCCGGTCAGCATGGCCGTGTAGATCTGCTGTTCCTTCACGCCGTCGAGCGGGGGAGCGAACTTACCGCCGGACAACGCACCACCACGACCGGTGAAGTTGTGGCAGGAGGCGCAGTTGAGGCGGAACAATTCGCCACCCTGGCCGAGGTTGTCACCGCGCAGCGATTCCTGTGCGATGACGCGCACGCCGTTCTCGGTTTTGATCGAACCGTCCGGGTTGTGCTCGTACATCACGGTCGGGCCACCGCCCTGCGACTGCACGAATGCACCGAGCTGGTCGATCTGCGCCGTGGTGAACTTCGGCGGCTTGCGCAGCGCCTGGGCCTCACCGCGAGCGGCGGGCATACGACCGGAGGACACCTGGAAGTACACGGCGGCGTCACCGACACCGAGCAGCGACGGACCGCGGTCGGGCACACCCTGGAGGTTGGCGCCGTGGCAGGTCACACACGAGGTCTCGTACAGCTGCTTGCCGGCCGAGATCAGCGCGGCGTTGTCGACGTCGGCGGTGGCGACCTGCGGCTTCGGTGTCAGCAGCGACGCAATCATGCCGGCCATGAACAGGCCGGCGAGCAGCAGGAGCGTGCCGCTGGCACGCCGACGCAGCTTGCGTCGCGATTTCGCCTTGCGTGCCGCGGTCGGCGACGGAGTCGACGACGCGACCGTGTCGACGGCGTCTGCTGCGTCGCTATCCGACGATCGCGGTGGAGATGAACTCATCTTGGTCTCTCTACTAGCGGACGGACTCTGGGCTGTGCGGGGTCATCCCGCGTGAAGATCGGAGTCTTCTCGACGACCGTCGACTCGGCGGATCATCGGATGAAGTAGATCGTGACGAACAGGGCGATCCACACGATGTCGACGAAGTGCCAGTAATACGACACGACGATCGCCGCGGTTGCCTGCGCGGGGGTGAATTTCGACAGCTTGGTGCGGATCAGCAGGAAGATGAAGGCCACCAGACCGCCGATCACGTGGAGTCCGTGGAAGCCGGTCGCCATATAGAAGACGGAGCCGTACGCGCTCGAGGAGAGCGTCGTTCCCTCGTGCACCAGGTGGTAGTACTCGTAGCCCTGGCCGCAGACGAAGAAGGCGCCCATCAGGAAGGTGAGGACATACCAGCGCCGCAGGCCGAAGACGTCGCCACGCTCGGCGGCGAACACGCCCATCTGGCAGGTCACCGACGACAGGATCAGGACGGTGGTGACCGGGATCGCGAGCGCGAGATTCAGCTCGGTCGGTTCCGGCGGCCAGCCCTGCTCCGGATTGGCATTGGCTCGCGCGACGAAATACATCGCGAAGAGGCCAGCGAAGAACATCAGCTCACTGGACAGCCACACGATCGTGCCGACACTCACCATGTTGGGGCGGTTGAGTGAGTGCACGCGCGCGGTGATGGCCGTTCCCGAGGTACCTACAGCGCTAGTCACAGAGTGAAGTATGACGGTTCGTAGTACGCGGTGACCACTTGGGTCCGAGATTGGTCGGAACTTTTTCTCTTCTCGCTGGTCGGGGCATGTCATCGCCGACCCCTCGGCGTGTCCGTGGGGGCGCCCGGACGTGGTTTGCTCGAGGGATGACCCACTCATTCGACGACGACGCCGCGAGCGGCCCGCGAGACGTCAACGGGCGTCCGATCGAGCCGACCCGATTGCAGCGCATGGCAACACGATTCGGTCGCCGCGGCCCGGCGCCGGGCCTGCGGATCGACGCCGCCGATCTGGTGGTGGTGGCCGCCTCGGTGGACGACGCCGCGTCGAGCTCGGCGGTGCTCGAGGCGTCGGCGTGGCGACCGGATGAGCAGGCGGTGGTGCGACACCTCGTCGTGCTGCCCCATGACCGCGTGCCGCAGGCCGTGGCGCTGGCCGCGCAAGACGGCTACGCCCGAACCCGGCCGGACGCAGCCGATCTGGCGATGGTCACCGCCGACGTCGTCGTGCACCCCGGGGCGGAGATCGTGGTCCTGGCGCGTGCGCAGTTGCTCGACGCGCTGCACCTGTCCCAGGAGCGATCCCGGATGGCGAGTCTCGGTGCACGACACGGCGGCACGGTGGTCGGTTGGCAGGTGCTGCAGCGGCAGTAGGCGATTCGGTCGGTGGGTGTGGCCGGTCGGTCGGTTCGGTCCGGTGGGGATTACCGTCTCCGCTGCCCGCGACGCATTTGGCTCACCGAGCGAGATGCGCTCACCTGCCGCGACCCGCTGAGGGTGTCCGAGCACATGCCATAGAGTGCTTGACGTGAAAAGCGCGCAAACCCACACGTGGCCGCAGATTCTCGGCCGGGTCACCGACGGCATCGATCTGAGCGCCGACGAGGCGGCGTGGGCGATGAACGAGATCATGACCGACGGCGCGACCGGAGCACAGATCGCGGCGTTCGGTGTAGGCGTCAAGATGAAGGGCGCCGCACCCGCGGAGTTGCGGGGGCTGGCCGCGGCGATGCTCGAGCACGCCGTGCCCGTGCACGTGACGCGACCGGCCATCGACGTGGTCGGTACGGGCGGCGATCGCTCCCACACCGTGAACATCTCGACGATGACCGCCATCGTCATCGCCGCCGCCGGGGTCGCGGTGGTCAAACACGGCAACCGCGCGGCATCGTCGAAGAGTGGTGGGGCCGACGTCCTCGAGGCGCTCGGGGTGACCATCGGACTCGGCGCGGATCAGGTGGCCCGGTGTGTCGACGAGATCGGCATCGGATTCTGCTTTGCGCCGGTGTTCCATCCGGCCTTCCGATTCACCGGTCCGCCGCGGCGCGAGATCGGCATCCCCACGGTCTTCAATGTGCTCGGGCCGCTCACCAACCCGGCGCGGCCGAGCCGCGGACTCATCGGATGTGCGTTCGCCGATCTCGCCGGGGTCCTCGCCCAGGCGTTCGCCGAACGCGATGCGACGGTGCTCGTGGTGCGTGGCGACGACGGGCTCGACGAACTGACCACGACCACCACATCCACGGTGTGGCAGGTCGTCGGTGGGCGCGTGATCCAACTGACCCTCGATCCGCGGGAGTTGGGCATCGACTTCGTCGAACTGTCGGCGTTGCAGGGCGGCGACGCCACCGTCAACGCCGGGATCGCCCGCGAGTTGTTCGCCGGTGAGCGCGGACCGGTCCGAGACGCCGTCCTGCTGAACGCGGCGGGTGCGATCGTGTCGGCGGAGATGACCGAACCCTTCGACGATGCCGGGCTGCGGGGCGCGATGGCGCAGGCGATCGCGCGGTCGGCCGAGACGATCGATTCGGGTGCGGCAGCCGCGCTGCTGGATCGCTGGGCCACACTGTCCGTCGAACTCGCGCAGAAGTAGTAGGGCGAGCCCGGGGTCGGTGGGCTCACGCGCACCCGGAGACGATCACTCCTCGCCGATGGAGAACCCGCCCTCGACCTCGGAACTGGAGTAACTGCGGAACGCGATGTGGGTGGCGGTGTGGGTGACCCCCGGCAGCCGATTGATCCGTCCCGTCACCACATCGGCGATCTCGGCGTGGTCGCGCACCTTGATCTTGGCGATCAGATCCACATCGCCCGCGCACGAATACACTTCGGCGACTCCGGCGATGTCCGCGACGGCCTGCGCCGTCTCCGGGATCTGATGAACATCGGCGTGGATCAAGACGATGGCGGTGATCATGGGGATCAGCCTAGTGTTCCAGCCGGTCGCTGTTTCCGCCCATCAGCATTTCTGGGAACCCGTCAGTGCTCCGGGGGGCATCGGTGTTCGGGAGCGCCGCCGCCGGTGGTGCCGGGATGGCTCCGGTCGTCGGTGACGCCGCCCGGCGTACCGGCGACCCCGGCACCGGGGTCCGGGCGGCCACGGGACGCGACCGCCGACGGCCACCGGATTCCGCGGCATGCCGGGCACACGCCGCCCACCTCGTGCGGCCCTCCGCGGAACCGGCGGGTAGCCACAGCGGCTCACTGGTGGTGACGATGCGGGCCCCCGGTTCGCTGATCCACCGGTAGAGCAGGGCGGCCTCCTCGGGCGAGGCCCCCATCAAGGGACCGTCGGCGGGAATGACCGTCTCCGCCGATGCGGTGAGCATGTCGATCACCGGCATCGGGGCCACCCCGCGTCGGGCGATGCCGGCCGACGCGAGTCGACCGTGCCGGATCACCGCCAGCTCCCACCCGCGGGCGTCGTCGGGTCGGGCGACGACGATCTCGGCGACGCGGCACAGCGACGCCAGGCGCTGGGTGCGCGCCAACACCTCGATGGTCGCGGCGACCCGATCACGGTGCCGCGCGGCGGTTTCGAACATCTGGGCCTCGGTGAGCCGGTCGAGTTCGGCCACCATCGAATCCAGCAGGGCCACGGTGTGGCCGGTCATCAGGTCGTGTGCGGCCTGCACCCGGGGCAGGTAGTCCGGCAGGGTCAGGGGGCCCTCGGATGCCGCCGCACACCCGCCGATGAGGTCGCCACCGTCGGCGGCGGTTCGGCACCAGTGGTGGCCGGCGGACGCGGGCAGCCGCGTCCGACAGGTGCGCAGGCCCGATGCCCGGGACATCAGCTCGGCGAGCTCGGATGCGCGGGTGCGGTTGGGGATCGGACCGACCGCATTCTCGGTGGCGGTGCGGCTGATCTGTAACCGCGGAAAGCGCTCCGCTGTCAGCGTGATCCACCAGCCGCGGTGCGGCTGCGTCGACCGCCGGTTGTAGGCCGGCGTGTGGGCGGCGATGAGTCGCAACTCGCGCACTCCCGCCTCCAGCGCGTGGGCGCACTCGACGTGATCGACCCGGGTGGCCAACGAGACCATCTCGCCGATCCGGGCCCGCGGGTCCGAACCGGTGAAGTACGACATCACCCGCCGGCGCAGATCGGTCGCGGTCCCGACATAGAGGACCTCATCAGAGGGTCCGCGAAACAGGTACACGCCGGGCCGGGCGGGGAGGGCGTCGGCCAGATGCCGTTTGGCCCGCAGCCGAGGGTTTCCGCGCGGCAGGTAGGCCGTCAGGTCGCCGTAGGTGCGGACGCCCTGATTCCCGATTCGCTCGAGGAGGTGATGGAGCACCTCCACGGTGGCGCGCGCGTCGTCGAGGGCCCGGTGTGTGGGCCGGACCGATACGTCGAACAACTCCGCCAGCGCACCCAGCCGCACTGTCGGTGCCTCGTCGCGGGTGAGGACGCGACGTGCCAGTCGGACGGTGCACAGGCTGGTGACAAACGGCCACTCCCGCCCGAGGCGGGTGGCGTTGTGCCGGAGGAAGCCGGTGTCGAAGCGCGCGTTGTGCGCGACCAGGAGGCACCCGCGGGCGAACTCGATGAAGGACGACAGCACCTCGGGGATACGCGGGGCGTCGTAGACCATCGCCTCGGTGATCCCGGTCAGCGCGACGATCTTGGGTGGGATCGACCGCTCGGGATCGACCAGGGTGGCGAACTCCCCGATCACCTCGCCGCCGCGGACCTTGACCGCCCCGATCTCGGTGATCGCGTCGCGGGCGGGATCACCGCCGGTCGTCTCGAGGTCCACGACCACGAACGTCGTGTCGAACAGGGACTCCTCGCCGAAGGTCGGGTCGGCGGCCACATCATCGCCGCCGCGGCCGGCCGCGGTCATCAGGTCGGCGAAGGACAGCTGAACGGGATCTCCCACCACGGCGCGAACACTAGTTCGCACCACCGACAAGGGCGGTCTCCCGCGGGCCGACGTCGTCGTCGACCTCGGCGTCGGCGAAAACTGTCGGTGGTCATCTCTAGCGTGTGTTCCCGATGGCGGATCGCACGGCGCATCGGCGTCACGCGAGACGTGGCTCCCGAGACATGACCCCCGAGGCATGACTCGGGGTGTCCGCGTGGGGAATCCGGCGTCGACACGGCCAGAGACCGCAAATGAGATGGAGATCACAGATGTACATCGACTGCAGTAGTTGTCCAGGTCGCCGCACCGCGTGTGACGGCTGCATGATGAACGTCCTCATCACCCCTGCGACCAGCGAGGACGGGTCGGTTCTGGTGGCGATGAACGGGGGCGGCGGGCACGCGATCGCCGACGCCGAGATCGGTTCGGCCATCGATGCGTTCACGGCTGCTTCGATGGCGAGCACTGAGGCTGCACGATCGGCAAGGGCGGGCATCGGCCCAGCGTGCGGGCCTGATTCGCGGCCGGGATTGACGATTCTGCGCGCGGGGTGATTTTCCGGGCGGCTAGGGCCCTTTGTCCCCTAGTGGACAGACACGCATCCGATTTCGTAACCTTTCCGAGACCTTCGCGGAGCGTCCTACTTCAACAGAAGTGGTCTGCGGAGATCACCGCTCAATCGCCCGATGGGCGAACCGGGGAACCACACGTTTTCGGAGCAATCCGAATTGGGGTGAATCGCGCCCTGGGCACGCCTGTGCCCGGGTGTGTAGGGCCATTCTCTCGGCCCGAACCCGACAGCTAACTCGGTAGGCGGTCAGGGGAGAACAAAAGGAGAACCTCTTTCGTGGCCAAACATCGTTTGGAACAGCCGAATCGCGGAGGCGTCGCCAAGAAGGCGATGATCGCGGGCTCGTTGACCGTCGGCTCGCTTGCTGTCGCCGCCGGTCCGGCCCTGGCCGCACCGGCTCCGGCGCCCAGCGCCACCATCGAGATCCCGAACCTGGGGAAGTTCACGCTGCCCGGCGTCGACCAGAACCAGGTTCCCAGCCAGTTCCGGCCCGGCGGCGGCGGAATCATCACCCCGCAGCTGACCGCGGGACAGAAGGCTGTCCAGGCCGCGGAAACCAAGATCGGCGCCCCGTACAGCTACGGCGCAGCCGGACCCAACGCTTTCGACTGCTCGGGTCTCGTCTACTGGTCCTACCAGCAGGCCGGGAAGACCCTTCCGCGTGACAGCTACGGTCAGCTCGGCGGTGGCCGTGCGGTGAACTACGCCGACGCCCAGCCCGGCGACGTCCTCATCTTCAACGGTGGCGGTCACGCGGGTCTCTACATCGGCAACGGCCAGTTCATCCACGCCTCGACCTACGGGGTGCCGGTGCAGAAGGCATCGGTCAAGGAGTGGTCGCTGGTGGGAGTTCGGCGGTACTGAGTCCACGTACCGGTGGGACGTGTGAACATGTATCGGGCGGATCGCGCATAGCGCGGTTCGCCCGAGCCTGTCGTCGGCGGGGGATGACGTCCACCTATCGGGATGTGGCCGAGCGACGGGGTAGCAAGGGAGTGTGGTGACAACCGTGAGAGCGGGATCGACGAGCGGCGTGAGGGGATCGACCCGATGGGTCCTCACGACCGCCCTCGCGGCGGTCATGATCGCCATTGCGCAGCTCGGTGGGTTGGTCGGTGTGCCGGAGGCCGCCGCGCAACCGCAGACCGCCGATCAGTTGCTGACCCGGTACCGTGCGCTGAGCCAGGAGGCCGAGAAGTCGGCCGAGGCCATGCACAACGCCCAGATCGAGTACGACAAGCAGCGACGCATCGTCGTACAGTCCCGCCAGGCGGCCGCCGCAGCCCAGACGACCTTGGATCGGTCCGAGGCGACGTTGTCGTCGGTGCAGCAGCGCTTCGACTCGCTGATCCGGGTCAGCTATATGGGTGGCCGCTCCAATCGGCTCTACGCGGTGCTGACCAGCGATTCGCCGCAGTCCCTGCTCGATCAGATGTCGGGGCTGGAAATGGTCTCCAGGCAGACCGCGGCCCAACTCGCGACACTGAAGAAGACCCGGGCGCAGACGGTGTCGGCCCGCGACGAGGCCAACGCCACCGCGGCAACGGCCACCCAGGCCGTCACCGAGGCCGAGCGGGTCCGTGGTGACCTGCAGAAGCGTCAGGCCGAACTGCAGTTGCAGGCGGCGCAGATCCGGGTCATTTATCAGTCGATGACCGGCAAGCAACTCGCCGCGTTGGCCGGCCCCCGATTCGACTTCGACCCGGCCGCGATCCCGCGGGGCACCTCCCCGGCGCTGGTGGCCGTACAGGCCGCGCTGACGCGCATCGGCGATCCGTATGTGTGGGGTGCCACCGGTCCCAACTCGTTCGACTGTTCGGGACTGATGGTCTGGGCGTACAAGCAGGCCGGCAAGACGCTGCCGCGTTCCAGTGAGGCGCAGATGGCCTCGGGGACGGCCGTGGCGCGGCAGGACCTGCAGCCCGGCGACCTCATCATCTATTACTCCGACGCCCACCACGTCGGGATGTACGTGGGCGACGGCTACGTGATTCACGCCTCGACTTTCGGGGTTCCGGTGAAGGTCGTGCCGATCGACGACGCCGGGCCGTTCAACGCCGGTCGTCGGTACTGAGTAGTTCCGACGTGACCCGTCGCCGCGCCGATCGCCGTCGCGGAACGATCCGCCATCCCGCGTTGCTGTGCGTGATCGTCATCATCGTTGTCGCACTGGGGTTGTCGGCGTGCGGGGGTGAATCGTCGACGACGTCGCCGTCGAGTCCGGGGGCATCGCCGACGACATCGCAGACCACGACGAACATCTATCTGGAACAGCGGACCGCCGGCGTGCGGGACCTGCTCACCTCACTGTCACGGGTCCTGACCGACGGCACCCCCGCCGATCTCGATGCGCTCGTCGATTCCTCGGCGACGCCCGCGTTCCGCGCCGGCCTGCACACCGTGCAGGCCAACCTGTCGGCGGCGGTGTTCCGCGCCGGTCCGGCTCGCCCACCCCGCGGAACCCGTTTGGTGCTCAGGGACTTTCGCTACCAGCCGGCACCCACCGAGGAAGCCGAGACGCAGGTGGACGCCGATGTCCGGCAACGGCTTGACGAACAGGGGAGTGCCGACGACTGGGTGGCCCCGGTGGAGATCCACAGTGCGCTCGGCGGTGCGGCGAATCCCGGGATCGACGAGGACCCGGTGGTCGTCACCACCCAGCTCGTCGTCGCGCGCTATGGCGATGACTGGAAGGTGGTCGGCGACGCCACGCTGGTCGGCGAGCCCGCGCCACCGACCCAGCTGTGGAACGTGCCGGGGCTGGCGGCATCCGATGTTCCCACACTCGGTGGCACCTCGGTGATCGGCTCCTACCCGGACACCGGCCCCCTCGTCGAGCGTGTCGGCCGATTGCTGCCGGGCGCGGTGCGCGCGGTGACCGCCTGGTGGGGACCGCGCTGGCCACGCCGCGCGGTGGTCGTCACCACCGCCACCGACGACGAGTTCCAGGCGTTGGCCGGGACCGCCTCGGACACCGGTGCCGCAGCGGCCACCATCTATGCACATCTCGATCTGTCCGCGGCCAGTGCCACCGGACAGCGGATCGTCCTCACCCCCGAGGTTGCCGACCTCCCCGATCCCGCGCTGGAGGTGGTCCTGCGCCACGAACTCACCCACGTCGCGACACGGGCGCAGACGGCCCCCACCGCCCCGATGTGGATCACCGAAGGCGTCCCGGAGTACGTGGGGCGCAAGGGAACCTACACGCG
Source organism: Gordonia sp. NPDC003504 (assembly GCF_053587995.1). NCBI lineage: Bacteria > Bacillati > Actinomycetota > Actinomycetes > Mycobacteriales > Gordoniaceae > Gordonia > Gordonia sp. NPDC003504. The sequence continues at coordinate 21,740 of NZ_JBSFPC010000008.1, read as the reverse complement.
CCTCGAAGATGCCGCCCCTGACCTCGCGGCCGCGGTACGGTCCGGCCGGACACCGGCCGGTCTGCCCGCCGATGAGCAGTTCGCGGTGGGCAGCGACGCCTCACGCCTGGCGTATCAAACCGCGTGGTCGATGGCGGCGTTCGTCGCCGGACGCTTCGGCGAGGAGAAACTCAAGTCGCTCTACGTCGGTGTCGCCGCGAGCGGGGAACAGGCCCGCCAGGATGCGGCGATCGCGGCGACACTGGGGATTCCGCGCGACACACTGGTCGGACAGTGGCGTGCGTGGCTGACCCGTGAACTCCGGTGACCATCGTGATCTGATCACCGTATGGTGAGGTGGTGACGCACCGAACCCTGTTGGTGACCAATGACTTCCCGCCCCGTCAGGGGGGTATCCAGTCGTATCTGCAGAATCTCGTGGATCGGCTCGATCCGGAGAATGTGGTGGTGTATGCACCGCGGTGGCGGGGGAACAGCCACGTCGACTTCGACGCGTCGGTGCCGTATCGGGTCTATCGGCATCCCACCACCCTGATGTTGCCGACGCCGTTCGTGGCCCGACGGGCGGCGAAGATCATTCGGGAGGAAGGCATCTCGACGGTGTGGTTCGGGGCCGCCGCGCCGCTCGCGATGCTCGCCGGACATCTTCGCAAGGCCGGGGCGAGCCGGGCGATCGCCTGCACCCACGGTCACGAGGTCGGCTGGTCGATGCTGCCCGGGGCACGAAGTGTGTTGCGGTACATCGGGACTCACACCGACACCGTCACCTTCGTCAGTCGCTACACGCGTGGACGTTTCGCGTCGGCGTTCGGTCCGCAGGCCTGCCTGGAGTACCTCCCACCCGGTGTGGACATCGAGCGGTTCGCGCCGGATGCGGCGGCGCGGCAACGGATTCGGAGAGATCTGGGTCTCGGTGACCGTCGCACCGTGCTCTGCCTGTCGCGTCTGGTACCCCGCAAGGGGCAGGACGTGCTGATCCGGGCGTTACCGCTGATCCGGTCGGAGATCGACGACGCGGTCCTCGTCATCGTCGGCGGCGGACCCTACGCCGACCGATTGCACGAGATCGCCCGGGAGGAGGGGGTGGCCGAGCATGTGATCTTCACCGGGTCGGTTCCCGCCGCCGATCTCGCCGCCTACCACACGATTGCCGACGTCTTCGCGATGCCGTCGCGGACGCGCGCCGGCGGACTCGACGTGGAGGGGTTGGGCATCGTCTACCTCGAGGCGTCGGCCACCGGGGTGCCCGTGGTCGCGGGGCTCTCCGGCGGCGCACCGGAAACCGTTCGGGAAGGCGTCACCGGCACCGTCGTCGACGGCACCGACGTGGCCGGTGTGGCGCTCGCGCTCATCGGTATCCTCTCCGATCCGGTCGCCGCTGCCGAGATGGGCAGGCAGGGAAGGATTTTCGTCGAGGAGAACTGGCAGTGGTCACAGATGGCGGCGCGGTTGCGTCAACTCCTGTGACCTCGCCGGTGCACCACCGCCGTGCTACCGCTTGGTGTACAACGACTCGATGTCGTCAGAGAACCTGTCGACGACGACGCTGCGCTTGACCTTCAGCGTCGGCGTCATCTCGCCGGTCTCCTCGCTGAAATCCGCGGGAAGAATCCGGAACTTCTTGATGGCCTCGGCGTGACTGACGGTCTTGTTGGCATCATCGATGGCGGACTGGATGGCGGCCCGCAGATCGGGGTCGTCGGACAGATCGGCCACACTCGCGTCGGCGGGCTTGTTGTTGCGTTCCTTCCATCCGGGGAAGGTCTCCGGGTCGATGGTGATCAACGCGGCGATGAAGGGCTTGGCGTCCCCGACGACGACGGCCTGGGAGATCAATGCGTGCGCGCGCATCACGTCCTCGAGGCCCGCCGGTGACACGTTCTTGCCGCCCGCGGTGACGATGAGTTCCTTCTTTCGGCCGGTGATCCGGAGGAATCCCTGATCGTCGAGTGAGCCGAGATCGCCGGTGTGGAACCAGCCGTTCTCGACCGCGGCTGCGGTGGCCTCCGGGTTGCGCCAGTACTCGGCGAACACGACGGCGCCGCGGAGCATGATCTCGCCGTCGTCGGCGATCCGGACGGAGTTGCCCGCCAACGGTTTTCCGACGGTGCCCACCTTGACCGCCCCGGGCGTGTTGACGGTGACGGCGGCGGTGGTCTCGGTCAGGCCGTAGCCCTCGTACACCGGGATGCCCACGCCACTGAAGAAGTAGCCCAGTCGCGCGCCGAGCGGTCCGCCGCCGGAGATGGCGAGCTCGCACTGGCCGCCGAGAGCGGCGCGCAACTTGGCGTAGACGAGTTTGTCGAAGACGGCATGCTTGGCGCGCAACAGGATTCCGACGTTTCCGCGTTCGGAGGCGGCGGCGAAGGCGACGGCGGTGTCGGCAGCGAGATCGAAGATCTTGCCCTTGCCGCCGTCGTGGGCGCCCTGACGGGCGGAGTTGTAGACCTTCTCGAAGACGCGGGGTACCGACAGGATCAGCGAGGGACGGAAGGCCGCGAACTCCGGGACCAGCGCAGAGACATCGTGGGTGAAACCGACCTCGACGCCGGCCTCGAGTGCGACCAGGGTGATGGCGTGCGCGAGGACGTGCGCGAGGGGCAGGAACATCAGCAGGCGCTTGCCGTCGCCGAGCAGCGTCGACAGGTCCCCTTCGAGGACCCCGCGGACCTCGGAGAGCATGTTCGCGTGGGTGAGTTCGCATCCCTTGGGCCGGCCGGTGGTGCCGGAGGTGTAGATCAACGTCGCCGGGGTGGCGGCACCGACCGAAGCCCGTCGTTTGACGATCTCCTCGTCGTCGATGTCGGCGCCGGCGGCTCGGAGGTACTCGATGGCACCGGTGCCGTCGGCGACGTCGATCTGGAGTGCCCGGACCTCCTGTGGGAGCCCGGTGACCTGATCGAACTGCACGCGATGCTCGGCGTCCTCGAGGATGATGGTGGTCGCCCCGGAATCCTGCAGGATCCACTCGATCTGACCGGCCGACGAGGAGTCGTAGATCGGTACGGTGATGGCGCCGGCCGACCAGATGGCGAAGTCGAGGAGGATCCAGTCCAGGCGGGTCCGGCACAGCAGCGCGACCCGATCACCGGGATTGACGCCGACGGCGGCGAGACCCTTGGCCAGTTCGGTGATGCGCCGGGCCACGTCATCGGCTCGCACGGGCTCCCACTGCCCGCCGCGCTTCTCGCGGAACACGGTCTTGGCCGGATTGCGCTCGACGATACCGAAAATGATCGAGGTGGCGTTCTCGTCAGTCCCGACGGTGAATGAGGCGGGAGCGCTGTACTCGCTCATGTGTGGACCCTTTCCGCATCGAAATCATGGGTTACTCCATGGTAACCAACGTCCTCACCGCGCTCGCCGGGCATACCCCGGGGACCGGTGCCCTACCGATGCCGAGGCCGAGTATGTGAAGCTAAGACCGTGACGAGCATTCAGGTGGCGGACGACACCTTTGTCGCCGCGGCGCCGGAGCTGGGGGCCGGGGTGGTCGGGGATCGGGGCAGATGGCGGCGCTGGTGGCCGGATCTGCGTCTGGAAGTCGTCGAGGACCGTGGGACCGCCGGTGTGCGGTGGCGGGTGTCCGGGCCGTTGTCGGGGACGATGGAGATCTGGTGTGAGCCGGTGCTCGACGGATTCGTGCTGCATTACTTTCTGCACGCCGAACCGACCGCCGCGCTGCCCACCGACGACCAGGCACGGATGCGCGCGGTGGCCGAGCTCAATCGTCGACGCCGGGTCGCGGGCAAGGTGATGGCGTTCGAGGTCAAGGCCGACCTCGAGGGGCTCCGCGGCGCGGGTGAACCGGCCGTCGACGCCGTGCAGGCGGGTCACTGATGGCCGACCACACCGAGCGGTCGGTGATCGTCAACGCCGATGCCGCCGACGTCATGGCGGTGATCGCGGATTTCGAGAACTATCCGCGATGGGTGAGTGCGGCCCGTGAGGTCGAGGTGACCGAACGTGATGCCGCCGGCCGTCCCCGGCAGGTGCGGTTCGTCCTCGATGCCGGTGTCCTGCAGGACACCTACGAATTGCGCTACGAGTGGGACGACGACAACTCCGGGGTGTCATGGAGACTGGTGTCCAGCGACCTTCAACGTGATCAGCGGGGCCGCTACGAGGTCACCCAGCAGGTGCCGGGGTCGACGAAGGTGACCTACACCCTGATGGTCGACCTGGTGGTGCCGATGATCGGCCAACTCAAACGGCGCGCGGAGAAGGCCATCACCGACACCGCGCTCAACGACCTGAAGAAGAGGGTCGAAGGCTGATCGATCTCACCCCCATCCACCTGGTGCTGGGTCCGGGCGGCTCCGGGATCTCGGTTGTCGCGGCAGCCGGAGCCATGCGTCGTGACCGCGGCACCCGACGCCGGTCTCCGACGCCGCTGACCCCACCGGACCGGCACACTCTGCTGATCACGGTCGATCGATTGTCGGCGACGCCGGATCTTCTCGGCGTCTTCCGGGTGTCCGGTGAACCGGTCGCGGTCGCATCCGGACTTCACCTGCTGACGCTGGACCGGCTGGATCTGCTGGAACACTCATGGAGGGCCTTCGGGTCGTTGCTGGGTATGAGCGTGCGCGAATCCAAAGTGGCACTGCCCATCGTGAGCACCATCGCCGGTATCGACGCGGCCGAGCTCGCATCGCTGCCCGGCGTCGAGGAGTTCTTGTTGCTCAAGCGGATTCGCGATGAAGCGACGAGCGGCGAGTGGCAGCGCGTGGTGGTGGACCTGTCGGGTACGGGTGATCCGTTCGCGGTGCTGCGCGCGCCCGCGGTGCTCGGTCAGGCGCTCGAACGCCTCTGGCCCCGGCACCGGCGGCTGGCCGCGGCCGCGGAGAAGCCGCTGTGGGCGCAACTGACCGCGGCGATCGACGCGATCGCCCGCGACTGTGACGACATCACCGAGCTGCTGGTCGACGCCGACGTGGTGGCCGCCCATCTTGTCGTCTCGGCCGATCGTCGCGGCGGACGGGTGCTGTCCCGGCATCTCGCCGTCGCCGACGTGATGGGGTTGCCGGTGCGTTCGGTCGTCGTCAACGAGGGCGTGTGCGCCGGGCCGGCGGCGGTGGTGACACTCCAGGATCCGCAGCTGTCGCTGGTCACGGTGGCCGCGGCGGACGCGCCGGTGGACCGGCCGGCGCGACTGCGCAGACTTGCTGTGGCACTGGCGAAACCGTCAGGCCAGGCGCGCGGCAGCGCGGACCCGACGGTCGTCACGGTGTCGGGTACCGGGGTGGATTCGGTGTTCGAGATGGCCTGGGCGCAACGGCTGCCGGACCCGCAACGCTTCGACCTCGGGCGCAGCGGCGACGACCTGTTGGTCACCGTCGACGGGTTCCGGTACGGCGTTCGTCTGCCGTCGGTCCTGCGGCGCTGCGTCGTCCGAACCGCCCGGTGGGACGGGACGCACGTGCGGGTGCAGTTCACTCCCGACCCCGCCGTCTGGCCCCGCGATCGCGGGGCCTGAGCGGTCCCTTCACTTGGGCGCCCCGCTGATGCAATGGGGTGGGTTCACCGGGTACCGTGCCATTGCACGATCCGCCATTACACGATCCGCCACCACCGGACACGATCCGCCACTGCACGATCATTGACGGCCGAGGCTCCCACCGGATCGCCTCGCCGAGATGGAGCACACATGGGAACCGACGACAGCGGGCACGCCGGCAACGGTGCGCCCGGGTCCCAGTCCGGTTCGCATCAGTCCGGTTCGCATCAGTCCGGTTCGCATCAGTCGGGTTCGCGCCGCGACGAGACGGTGGGGGATCCGCTGCGTGATCTGCTGTTGGCGCTGGCCGCCCAGATCGACACCGTGGCGTCGTGGTTCGGCTCGGGCAACGCCGCCGCGGGGTCGGCGGGTGCGGGTTCGACGAGTTCGGTGCCCGGCATGGATTCGTTTGTGCGCGAAGGCTTCGGTGCCGACGCCATCGGCGAGATCGGTTCGCTGATCCGGGAGATCAGTGATCTGTTGGCCCGGCTGATCGCGGCCCTCATCACGGTGCTCGAGGCCGTCGTGGAGGCGCTGCGCAGCGTTCCGCCCGAGAACGCGCCGCCGCCGCGTCACTACCAGCCGATCACGGTGCAACTCGATGTTCCGCCGTCGCGCCCGGCTCCGGGTGCGCGTCCCGGTCCGGGTGCATCCGACAGGTCTCGCGTCGATCCGTGGCCGCGCCCGGCTCCGGGGACGCCGGAAAGTGAGATGTGATGAGTGAGCTGACGATCGGAATCGACATCGGCGGCACCAGTGTTCGCGCCGCGGTCGTCGACGACGCCGGGGTCATGCTCGACACGCTGCGCGCGGCGACACCGCCGACGGCCCTCGCTCTCGAGCACTGCCTGGACCGGCTGGTCGGTGAACTCACCTCGCGGTGGTCGGCCGGGGCCGTGGGGATGGCGATCGCCGGATTCCTCACGCCCGACCGGCAGATCGTGCGTTTCGCCCCGCACCTGCCGTGGCGGGAGACGGCGGTGGCGCAGGAGATGACCGCCCGCATCGGGATTCCGGTGTTCACCGAACACGATGCGAACTCCGCCGCGGTCGCCGAACAGCGTTTCGGCGCCGCCGCACGCGGCCACAATGCCCTGGTGCTCGCGATCGGCACCGGCATCGGTGCCGGTCTGCTCATCGACGGGCGGATCTACCGCGGCAGTTTCGGTGTCGCTCCCGAACTCGGTCATCTCACGGTCGTCCCGGACGGCAGGCAATGCTCGTGCGGCAAGCGGGGTTGCTGGGAAAGGTATTGCAGCGGAACCGGTCTGGTGGACACCGTGGTGGAGCTGCTGGCCGACGGTGATTGGGGGCGCAGTCAGCTGGCCGCCGATGTGGCCGCCGATCCGGGCTCCTTGACCGGCCGCCGGGTGGCCGGTGCGGCCGCCGACGGCGATGCCGTGGCGGTGGCCGCGTTCGCCGCGTTCGCGGCCTCGCTCGGTCAGGGCCTGGCGATGATCGCCGACGTCTTCGACCCCGATCTGATCGTGATCGCCGGTGGTGTGGGGTCGGCGTCGGGGTTGTACCTGGATGAGGCCCGCGAACACTACGCGCGTCTGGTCACCGGGGCCGGGCACCGTCAACTCGCCCGTATCCGGGGCACGCAATTGGGGGAGAATGCCGGTGTCCTCGGCGCGGCCGCGGTGGCCCGTCAAGGTCTTGCGGCACTTCGTGGACAGACGGCCGATGCCGCACCGGCGGCAGCGGTGAGTGAGTAATGTTCCAACCGGGCCGAGGCGCGCTCACGGCGTGATGGAAGGTACTGAAAAGACCGATGTGGTACTACGCGTTCAAGTATGTGTTCCTGGGGCCGATTCTGCGGGTGCTGGGGCGTCCGACGGTGGAGGGGCTGGAGAATATACCGGCCCGCGGACCCGCCATCCTGGCGAGCAATCACCTTGCGGTGATGGATAGTTTCTTCCTTCCGCTGATGTGCCCGCGCCGGATCTACTTCCTCGCCAAGGCGGAGTACTTCACCGGTCGCGGCCTCAAGGGCGCGTTCCAGCGGTGGTTCTACACCGCCGTCGGCCAGATCCCCATCGACCGGTCCGGGGCCGAGGCCGCGGCCGGCGCGCTGACCGCGGCGAGCCGGCAGTTGGAGAAGGGTGAACTGATGGGGATGTATCCGGAGGGCACCCGGTCACCGGACGGTCGTCTTTACAAAGGCAAGACGGGGCTGGCGCGTATCGCGCTGGAGACCGGTGTGCCGGTGATCCCGATCGCGATGATCGGCACCGACAAGTTCAATCCGCCGGGGACGGTGCTGCCGCGACCGACCCGGGTCATCGTGAAGGTCGGCAAACCGCTGAACTTCGACCGCTACGAGGGCATGCAGGGCAATCGGTTCATTGAGCGTGCGGTCACCGACGAGATCATGTACGAGCTCATGCGATTGACCGGTCAGCAGTACGTCGACGTGTACGCGGCGTCGCTGAAGGAACGCAAGCAGTCCGAACACCCGAAGGAGACCCCGGCGGCCTGATCACCCCCCCGTCAGGGTTGGGAAGGCCGCTCGCCGGCGCTTGATGGGTCGGTGTGCGCCTCAGCGAGTGTGGCTGTCGGCCAGGGTGCGATCGGCCCCGGCACGTCCGGCGGTGTCGTCGGAGGCGGGGGTGTACGGCAGGCGCCAGATCAGCACGAGCGCGGCGATGCCCCAGATCGAGTACGAGCTGCCGACGATGTGGCCCCATACCGACCACGTCGAGGAGTCCTGCGCCAGGAACTGGAACGGGCCCAGCGAGAACAGGATCAGCCCGGTCATTGCCAACGTCAGGTAGCCGATCCGGCCGGCCCGTGAGGTCGTGCGCGCCGCGACGGTCACCGCGGTGAGGATCAGTGGGATCGCCCACACCCAGTGATGCGCCCACGATGTGGGCGAGACGAGCAGGCCCCAGACCGCGATCACGCAGGTGGCCAGCACCGCATTGATGCGGGCGGTGGTGTCGGCCTGGGCGCGGAAGGACTCCACCGGGTGGCAGGCGCGCACGGCGCACACCGCCAATGCGGTGATGACCAGCGCGCTGATCACCCACGCGATCTGACCGTCGAGTCCGGGCAGGATGCGAATCCACGCGGCGTTGAGGTTTTGATTGATCCGGCCGGCCGGATCACCGATGCGGGTGGTGTGGAACAGGGTGTGCGTCCAGTACCCGTAGGAGTCGTGCGGCAACCACACCCACGCGAAGGCGCCGGCGAGCACGAAGGTGGCCGCGGCGGTCGCCACCGCACGCCACCGGCGGGCGACGATGAACACCCCGATGAACACCAGGGGCGTCAGTTTGATGGCCGACGCCAATCCGATGAGAATTCCCTGCCCGCGGGTCCACGGGCGGCGTAGTCGGGTGATCACGAAGATGTCGACGATGATCATCGCCATCAGGATCACGTTGACCTGGCCGAAACCGAGGGTCATCCACACCGGATTGAGCCACAACGTCCCGGTGGCGATGAGCAGGGCCAACCACCAGCGGTTCCCGCGGTTACCGATCGACAGCAGCGTCGCCACGATGTGCAGGATCACCACCACCAGGGCGGTGGTCACCACCGACATGATCACCCCGGCCACCGGCAGCGGCATGGCACCCAGCGGCACGAAGCCGAGGGCCGCGAACGGCGGATAGGTGAACGGCAACCAGATGCCATCGCTGGTGAAGGGCATCGATCCGTCGGCGTACAGGCTCTGACCGTCCTGCCAGATCTGCGCGCCGATCCGGTAGACGTCGAGGTCGATGCGGGTGCGGGTGCCGAAGTTGGAGGTGAACGGCACCCCGAACATCTGCATCCCCGCCGACACCGCGAATGCCACGCCGATGAGCACGCGCACCGCACGCGAGGGCGACCAGCGGCCCAGTCGCTCGTCGAGTGCGGTCAGCGGAGCGTTCATGGCCTTCGTTTCTTCCGGTGATGTCCACTCGGATGGCGGGTGCGCATACTTACCAGTATGCGGTTCTTCTACGATTCGGAGTTTATCGAGGACGGCACCACGATCGAGCTCATCTCGATGGGTGTCGTCGCGGAGGACGGACGGGAATTCTACGCGGTGTCCACCGAGTTCGATCCGGCGCGTGCCGGTGGGTGGGTGCGGGCCAACGTCCTGCCCAAACTCCCGTCCCCGTCGGCGTCGGTGTGGCGGTCACGTCGGCAGATCCGCGACGAACTCTTCGCCTTCCTCACCGAGACCGGCGACGACATCGAGTTGTGGGCCTGGGTCGGCGCCTATGACCATGTCGCGCTCTGCCAGTTGTGGGGTCCGATGACGGCGCTGCCACGCCAGATCCCCCGCTACACCCGCGAGTTGCGGCAGCACTGGGACGCGGCCGGACGGCCGGCGCTGCCGTCGGCACCCGCCGATGCCCACGATGCGCTGGCCGATGCCCGGCACAACTTTCGCAAGTGGCAGGCGATCGAACGGTCCCGGACCTCCATGCGCTGAACCGGCGTCGGCGTCGCGGGGTCGTGGTGTCGTGGTGTCGTCGCCGATATGGCGGTCCCGGGATGATGGTCTCCGGCCGGTCGCTACCCTGGACGGGTGGTGAACTGGACCGTAGACGTTCCGATCGACGAATTGCCCGAACTCCCGCCGTTGCCGGGTGACCTGCAGGCGCGCTTTGCCGATGCCCTCGGCCGGCCCGCCCTGCAGCAGCCGAGCTGGCCCGCCGACGAGGCCCGCCGGATGCGCACGGTGCTGGAAAGCGTTCCGCCGATCTGCATGCCCGCCGAGGTGCGCACTCTCGGCGAGCAGCTCGCCGAGGTCGCGCAGGGCCGCGCCTTCCTGCTGCAGGGCGGTGACTGTGCCGAGACGTTCGCCGACAACACCGAGCCGCACATCAAGGGCAACATCCGCACGCTGCTGCAGATGGCGGTGGTGCTCACCTACGGCGCCAGCATGCCGGTGGTCAAACTCGCCCGAATCGCCGGGCAGTACGCCAAGCCGCGCTCGTCGGACACCGACGCCCTCGGCCTGCCGTCCTATCGCGGTGACATGGTCAACGGGTTCCCGGCGGAAGCGGGTGTGCGCATCCACGATCCCTCGCGCCTGGTCCGCGCCTACGCCAACGCCTCCGCGGCGATGAATCTCGTTCGGGCACTGACTCATTCGGAGGCGGACCTGCGCCGGGTGCACGACTGGAACCGCGAGTTCGTGCGCACCTCACCTGCCGGTGCGCGGTATGAGGCACTCGCCGCCGAGATCGATCGCGGGCTGCGATTCATGGACGCCTGTGGCGTCGACGACGCGTCGCTGGGTGCCGCCGACATCTTCGCCTCGCACGAGGCGCTGGTCATGGACTACGAGCGCGCGTTGCTGCGCCTGGCCGACGCACCCGAGGATCCGAGTGCCGGCCCGGACGGGAAGGTGCTCTACGACTTGTCCGCGCATTTCCTCTGGATCGGGGAACGCACCCGGCAACTCGACGGCGCCCACATCGCCTTCGCCGAGCTGATCCGCAATCCGATCGGCGTCAAGATCGGGCCGTCGACCACCCCCGAGCAGGCAGTCGAATACGTCGAGCGCCTCGATCCCTACAACGAGCCCGGTCGGCTGACGCTGGTGGCGCGGATGGGCAACGGCAAGGTGCGTGATGTACTGCCCGCCATCGTGACCGCCGTCGAGGCCAGCGGCCACAAGGTGATCTGGCAGAGCGATCCGATGCACGGCAACACCCACGAGTCGTCGACCGGTTACAAGACCCGGCACTTCGACCGGGTCGTCGACGAGGTGCAGGGCTTCTTCGAGGTCCATCACGCTCTCGGTACCCACCCGGGCGGCATCCACATCGAGTTGACCGGCGAGGATGTGACCGAGTGCCTCGGCGGGGCCCAGGACATCTCCGATCTCGACCTCGCCGGCCGGTACGAGACGGCCTGCGATCCGCGCCTGAACACCCAGCAGTCGCTGGAGTTGGCCTTCCTGGTCGCGGAGATGCTGCGCGGCTGACGACGCCCGGGCATGCACAGGGCGTTCCGTCGACGGTTCAGGTGACCGGCAGCATCGAGCCCGCCCACCATCCGACGCCGCCGGCGACGGCCGCGAGCATCAGCACCACGATGATCCAGATCAGCGCGCGGAGACGACCCGACGCGGGATCGGCCATCTCCTCGGCGAGGGGATGGGGAGGTGTCTCGACGCGTGCCGTGGCCGCACGTGACGGGCGCCGGGATGCCTCGCGTGCCTCGTCGTCGCCGGCCTCGGAGTCGGGGGCGGTCGGCTGTGGACGGGAGGCCACGCGGGTGTGATGGGCGGCGCCCGCTCGTGCGCGCAGACGTGCGACCGTGTCGCGTTCGGCCGACCGGCGTGGGGCGGGCACGGTGAACGGCGGCAGGTCGAGGTCGTCGGCGACGTCGAGGAGTGCCTCCCGCATCGCGAAGCCGTCGGCGTAGCGGTCGGCGGGCCGTCGTTCGGTGGCCCGCAGCACGACCTCGTCGAGTTCGTTGGGTACGCCGGCGATCACATCACCAGGTGCCGGCACATCGTAGGTGAGTCGCTGGTACGCCAGTGCCAGAGGGGTGTCACCGCGGAAAGGTGTTCGGCCGGTAAGTAGTTCGAACATCATCACGCCCATCGAGTACACGTCGCTGCGGGCGTCGGCGTGCCCCGCCTCCACCTGCTCGGGGGAGAGGTAGGCGGCGGTGCCCAGAATGACGCTCGCCGAGGTGACCCCGGATTCGGCGACGGCGCGCACCAGGCCGAAGTCGGCGACCTTGACCTCCCCGGCATCGGAGATCAGGACGTTCTCCGGTTTGACGTCGCGGTGCACCAGTCCGGCGCGGTGGGCGGTGCCCAGGCCGCCCAGTACCGGGTCGGCGACCGCCACGACGGCATGCGGTGGCATCGGTCCACGTTCGCGCAGCAACTCGCGCAGGCTCCCGCCCTCGACGAGTTCCATCACCAGGAACGCCACCCCGTCGTCGATGCCCTGGTCGTAGACCGCCACCAGTCCGGGATGCTTCAGCCCGGCCACCGCGCGCGCCTCGAACTCGAAGCGGCGCAAGAACTGTGGATCGGCGGCATACCGGGTGTCCATCACCTTGACCGCGACGTCGCGGCCGAGTCGCAGATCCACCCCGAGATACACCGCCGACATCCCGCCACGGGCAATCGGCGCATCGATGCGGTAGCGGTCCTCGAGGACCGATCCGATCACCTCGTCGACGCCAGCCTTCACGTCAATGCAATCTACCCGTGTCCCACCGTGCGAGTCGTGCACAACCGTGCGCCACGGCGCGCGGTGAGACGGTAGGCTCTGGGCGGTGAGTTCACTTCCGCTCTCGCCGGACATTATTCCGGCTGACGTCGAGACCTACTCCGTCGATCAGGTGGCAGCCCGACTCCGGGTGTCATCGTCCAAGGTGCGCACCCTCATCCGGGACCATCGCCTGCTCGCCATCTCGCGAGACCGACAGCCGGCCATCCCGCGCCTGTTCTTCGATGACCTCGGGATCGCCAAGCATTTCACCGGTCTCGTCGACGTACTCCTCGACGGCGGGTTCACCCGCGACGACGCGATGGCGTGGTTGTTCACGGTGCAGGACGATCTCGACATGTATCCGGCCGCGGCCCTGCACACGCACTCGGCGCGGGAGGTCATCCGCCGCGCGCAGGCCGAGGCGTTCTGAGGACACGCGCCAAAGGCCCGGTCACTCACCCCAGGCGCGACGGGCGAGCGCCCGCAGCCGCAACGGATCCGGGCGGATCAGCGAGATCGCCGCGAGCGCGGACAGCGCGACGGCCAGCACCACCTCGGGGAGCTTGTAAAACACGATCGAGTCGTCGGGCTGGAACACGATCAGCATGAAGGTGGAGACGGCGACGACGAGGGCGCGGGTCCACTCGGGGAGCGTGAACGCGGCGGCGATCACCAGAACCCACGTGTAGTACCACGGCAGGGTAGACGGTTCGAGCACGAGCACCGCCAGCATCGCCCACGCCAGTGCGGTCATGGCGGAGCGTTCGTCGCGCCGACCGCGCCACCACAGGGCGACCAGGATGACCGCCAGGCAGACGGCCCCGATCGCCCGTGTCACCGTCAGCACCGGCCACAGGCTCAACGAGGTGAAGGGTGCGGCCACCAGCGTGACCAGGTGGGCGGCTGCGGTGGGCAGGGTGAACCAGTTGATGATCCGATCGGCCCACCCCAGTCCGGTCAGCCAGCCCAGACCGAGTCCCAGTGCCGCCGTCCACGCGGCGAACACGGCCACCGGGACCGCCACCACCGCGGCGAGCGTCGACGTCACGTCCCGGGCGGTGAGTGTGCGCTGCGCGCGTATGTGCGCCAGCCAGATCCACAGTATGAACGGAATCGCCACGCCCGCGGTGATCTTGACCGAGACCGCGAGCCCCAGCACGGCGAGCCCCGCGACGTGGCGGCCGTCGACGACGAGGGCGACACCCGCGGCGAGCAGGCCCATCATCAGCAGCTCCACGTGAGGTCCGCCGACGAGGTGGATCAGCACCATCGGGTTGAGCAGGGCCAGCCACAGCCCGGCCTGCGCCCCGGCACCGAAGTGGTCGGCCAGACGCCCGACGGCCCACAACGACAGTGCGAGCCCGGGCAGCAACACCACGCGCATCGCGATGACGCCGAGATACACGTGCTCACCGGTGATCTCGTCGACACCACGGGCAATGGCCATGAACATCGGGCCGTACGGAGCGGTGGTCGACGCCCAGACCTGCGCCATGCTGTCGACGAGCGGGCCCGGGTGATGTGCCGGGCCGTCGGCGTACGGGTCGAACCCGGCACCGAACACCGACGCCTGGCCGAGATAGGCGTAGACATCCCGGCTGAACAGCGGGACGGACACCAGAAGTGGTGCAGCCCAGCCGATCACGGCCCAGCGGATGGTCGTCGCCGACGGACGATCGGCGGGCGCGATCCGCGGGCCGACGCGGCGGCCGATCCGTACCCACGAGAAGATCATCAGCGCCACACCCAGCCAGAAGATGGTGCCGCCCAACGTCTTACCGTGTCCGTAGGTCACCGCGTCGAGACCAAGACCGGCGAGTCCCGGATGATTGCGCGGGATATCGGCGACCGCGAACCCGCCGAGACAGACGAGGATCGACCCGACGAGGCCGCGCCAGATGTCGGTGCGGGTGCCGTCGCGGTGGGCGGTGAGCTCACTGCCGCCGGCGGGGATCACGCTGTGGCGCATCGACGATCAGGCCTCACGGTGCGCTATCGACTCGGCCAGGCCGCGGAGTTGGGTCCGGACGCCGGCTGCGATGTCGGCCGCGTCCAGGCGTGCGGTCGCCGACCCGAGCAGTCCGTCGACGCGGTCCTCGACCTCCGCACGGGCGCCGACGTCGACGAGGATCGAACGGGCACCGGCGAGTTCGTCGGAGTCGAGCGTCCGGCCGAGGTATCCGCGCAGGCGGTCGGCCAGTGCCGGGTCGCGGTCGGTGGCCCGACGTAACCCGGAGGCGAGCAGCACCGTGCGCTTGCCCTCGACGAGGTCGTCGCCGGATGGTTTGCCGGTGCGGTCGGGATCGCCGAATACCCCGAGGACGTCGTCACGCAACTGGAAGGCGATGCCGAGGTCGTGGCCGACGGCGGCCAGGTCGTCGAGCAGTTGTGGTGGCGCCCCGGCCATCCGGGCGCCGAGTTCGAGAGGCCGGGCCACGGTGTAGGCGGCGGTCTTGTATCGCATCACCCGATACGCCGCCTCGACGCTGTCGTCGCCGGCGGCCTCGTTGACGATGTCGAGATACTGGCCACCGAGGACCTCGGTGCGCATCGCCGCCCACGTCGAACCGACGGCGGCGGGCAGGGGAGTCGGTGCGTCGTCGGTGGGATCCGCGCCGGCGGGGGAGTGTCCGGCAACCATGTCGTCGGCCCACGCCAGGGCGAAGTCACCGGCCAGGATCGCCGCCGCCACACCGTGATCGGCGGCATCGCCGGACCACTCTGATTCCCGGTGGTGCTGTTCGAAGCGTCGGTGCACGGTCGGGCGGCCGCGACGCGTGTCGGAGTGGTCGATGATGTCGTCGTGGATCAGGGCGCATGCCTGCACGAGTTCCAGTGCGGCACAGACACGTAACGCATCCGTCGCGGTCTGCTCCGGCTGCGGTGGCCGACGATCGGGGTGGCCGATCCCGCAGAGCCAGCCCGCATAGCCGAAGGTGGGTCGGACCCGTTTGCCGCCGTACCGCACGAAGTCGGCGACGATCTCGGCGGCGTGGCCGACAACCGGCGAGATCTCGGTGGCCACCGGCACTGCGCGGGCGAAGAACTCCTCGAGCACGACGCCGGAGGCGGCGGGCACCTCCGACAACGAGGTCGGTGGGACTACGGTCGGCGTCACCCACTCAGGCTAGGGCATGGCGCGCGACGCTCCGGGGCTGCCGTCGCGCCCCACGGAATCTGCGTCCGAGTCCGTGACGGAGTGAGGAAAGGGCGCCCTAACTTCAGCGGCGTGCGCCGCGCGGAGGAGATCGCCCGGCGTACGTACAATGGCGCGGTGACCACCTCCTCCCCGGCGACGTCCGTCGTCGAGCGCCTCGCCACGCCGCCGGCCAACGGCGTGGTGCATTTCTCGGTCGAGTTCTTCCCCCCACGCGACGCCGACGCCGAGGCCCGTCTGTGGCGGGCGGTGCGGGTCTTCGAGCGCCTCGATCCGGCCTTCGTGTCGCTGACCTACGGTGCCGGTGGCTCAACACGGGACCGCACCGTGCGCATCGCCGGTGAACTCGCCGCCCAGACCACGCTGCTGCCCGTCGCCCACCTGACCGCGGTCAACCACAGCATCGCCGAACTGCGCGGACTCGTCGGCGCCTACGCCGATCAGGGCATCACCAACCTGCTCGCCCTGCGTGGCGACCCGCCCGGTGATCCCCTCGGCGAGTGGGTCCGGCACCCGCAGGGTCTGTCGTATGCGCAGGAACTCGTCGAACTGATCGAGAGTCTCGGCGACTTCCACGTGGGTGTCGCCTCCTTCCCCGAAGGCCACCATCGGGCCCGTGACCTCGCCCAGGACACCGAGGTGCTGGTCAACAAGCTGCGAGCGGGTGCGGAGTACTCGGTGTCGCAGATGTTCTTCGATGTCGAGGACTTCCTGCGGTTGCGTGACCGGGTGGCCGCCGCCGATCCGGAACAGGCGCACAAGCCACTGATCCCTGGCCTCATGCCCATCACCTCGCTGGCCAGCGCGCGGCGGATGACCCAGCTGTCGGGGTCGGTGATCCCGCCGGCCGTAGAGCAGCGTTTCGCCGCGGCCGCCGGCGACGGTCCCGAGGAGGACCGCGCCGCGGTGCGTCAGGTGGGTATCGATTTCGCCACCGAGACCGCGCAGCGGCTGATCGCCGAGGGCGTCGTGTGCCTGCACTTCTGCAGTCTCAACTTCGCCAAGGCCACCTGTGAGGTTCTCGAACGGCTCGGCGTCGACACCCGCGAGGCGTTGCCGAGCGCCGTCGGCTGATCGCGATCACCTGTTCGGCGGGTCGGCTGCCTTGACCATCGACACCGGCAGCAGCGACTACGTGTTCTCCGAGCGGGGTACCTCGTGGCGGCCCGCCGTCGGCGTCGATCCGACCGCGGCCGCATCCCGCGCGGGTTCGTCGCCGCGGGGACCCGACGGCCCGGGGGAAGCGGGATCGGCGCTCGTGTTCTTGTTTGTCGATCGCTTGCCGGCCTTCGAGGTCTTCGCCGTCTCGGCGGGCCGGCCAGGGCGCGGGCTGCGATCACGGGAGACGTAGGCCAGCCGGGCGACCACCAGGACCACCGCGAGGCAGATCAGCACCATCAGGATCGTCCACCCGCCGAACGCCGCGGTGGCCGGATCGGCATAGGTCGCCTCGGCGGTGAAGTCGGAGGGTTTTCCCGGTTCGGGTGTCCACGAAACCGAGGTGTCGCTGCTCTGGTCGCCGTTGGTCGCGGTCACCGGTCCCGCGAAGGACATGGTGAGTTTCACGTAGTCGCGGTTGGCCACCAGGCCGGTGAGGTCGGCGGTGCCGCGGAACCGCACCACGTCGCCGCTACGTTTGGCACTGAGCTCCATCGTCATCGGCGTGTCGCCGAAGCTGTCGGCCACGATGTCGCCGAGTTGGCTGAGTTGTCCGGCGGTGAGATTGCTGAACGTGGCCCGGCTACCGACCCGGGTCGCGGTGTCGTCCCCCTCCGTGGTGCCACCGCCCGGTTGCGCCGAGGCGCTGGTCGACGGTGTTTCGCGGTAGTCGGTGATCGCGATGTCGCGGCGCATCGATTCGGGGATGTCGAACTGCGGTGCGCCGCGCGGATTGTCCGGGCTCGTCGCGACGATCACGCTGCCCGCGAAGCGATCGCCGACCGTCGTCGAGCGTTCCAGACATCCCGACATCAGTGGTGCGGCCAGCATGAGCAGCACCGCGAGCAGGAAGGCGGGGCCGGGATGGTTGCGGGGACGCGGCATCGGTCGTGGAGTCGGCGGGCGCACGGTGCTCATCGTGCCAGAGACCCGTCGCCGTGGGGTGGGCGACACGTCGTGGCGTCCCGGCAGCCGACGCGGCGCGTCAGCGACGGCGACGACGGGTCTGGGAGATCGCGGCGAGTCCGGCGATGCGGCCGCTGGCACCGGTGACGCCGCCGCCGGGATGGGTCGATGCGCCGGCGAGCAACACTCCGTCGGCGCCGGGCACCGTGTGGCCGGAGAGGTCCGGATGCGGCCGGAACATGAACATCTGGTCGATCGACATCTCGACGTGCATGATGTTGCCGCCGACGAGACCCAACTCGGACTCGAGGAACTCCGGGGTCTGTCCGAAGCGGTGCTCGACGCTGTCGGTGATGCCGGGGGCGTGACGTTCGAGTTCGGCGATGATCGCGTCGGTGGCGATGTGTTCGGCGGCCGACCACGAGGTTCCGTCGGCGAGCCGGCGCGGATGCCACTGCGCCCACAGGGTGATCAGATGCCGGTCGGCCGGGGCGAGGGAGGGATCGATCGCCGAGTAGCTCATCGCCACACAGGCCGGTCGCGCCGGGAGTTCTCCGATGGCGGCCGCGGCCTCGGCGCGTCGCAGGTGCGCGCGGTCCGACACCAGCAGTCCGAGCCCGGAGTGCACGCCATGGGCGGGCAGGTCGCCGGGCAGTTCCCGGTAGGTGGGCAGATCGCGAGTGCCCAGCCGCACCGCCATGCCGATCCCGGTGCCGACGACGATCTGCGAACGCCATCGGGCGAGGAGATCGGCGTCGAATCCGCCGGCCAGCAGCAACTCGAGGGTGGTCATGATGTGGCAGGCACTGATGACGGCTCGGCCGCAATGACCCTCACCGTCGGCGGTCCTTACCCGCCAGTGGTCGCCGCATCGGCCGATCTCGATGGCGGTGGATGCCGTGCGCACCTCACCGCCGTCGGAATCGATGCGGCGTAACAACGCCTCGGTGAGCGCGCCGCTGCCGCCGACCGCACGTCCGGGCGGTATCCGGTGCATGAGCGCGGCGAAACCGATCATCGGAGCGGTCGCCGGAGCGTTCATCGGCGGACCGGACTGCGCTCCGAACCAGGCCAGGGCCGCCTTGAGCTGTTCGGAGCGGAACCAGCGATCCAGCAGGGCATCACCGGAGGACATCAGCTCCTGGGTGAGCGAGAGCAGCCGGCCCGAACGCGCGCCGATCGGCCCGCGACGCGCGGTGGTGGCGGTGGATCCGAGGGTGCCGAACGCCTGCGCGAACCGGCCGGGGGTGGCCGGTTGGTAGAACGACCGCATGAGTGCCTCGGCGCGCGGGGTCCAGGTGGCCACGAAGTCGCGATAGGCCGCGGCGTCCTCGGGGCCGCATGCGCGTTCGATGGAAGCGCACGTCGCGTCGAGGTCGGTGCGGAACACGATCGGGCCGGCGGTGTCGGTGGCCGGGCAGAACGCCCACGGATCGCAGTCGAGGTAGGTCAGTCCCGTCTCGCTCAGGGACAGCTCGTCGGGCACCGGGGAATGCCGGATCATCAGGTGCGCCGACGAGCCGCGGTCGACCCGATATCCGGGGAAGCGTTCGACGGTCGACACGGCTCCGCCGGGCACGGTGTCGCGTTCCAGAACGCGCACCGACCGTCCGGCCCGGCCCAGGTAGGCGGCGGCGACCAGGCCGTTGTGACCACCGCCCACCACGACGGCGTCGGTGGTGTGATGACCGGAGATCATCGGGAGATTGTCGGTGGCAGGTGATGCGACCGGTCACGGGCAGGCATGGCGACCTGCCGATGTCGTTGGGGGATCGACCAGGGGCAGTCCGCGGCCGAGAAACGCGAAGGGACGCGGATCGCCGGTGAAGGTGAAGTTGCGCAGCACGTCGCAGAATCCCATCCGGCGATAGAGCGACCACGCGCGGTTGCCTTCGTCGGGTATCTCGGGCGTCGAGAGCAGCACGTGCCGTTCGGGGCGGTCGGCCAGGAGCTGACACAGCAACCACTGCCCGATCCCGTGTCCCTGGGCGGTCGGGTGGACATGCAGTTCGGTCAGTTCGAAGTAGCTGTCGGTGAGTTCGTCGATGATGTGCGGATCGCGTCCGGACACCCGCAGACCGGCCCGTAACTGCTGATTCCACCATTGGTCCCGGGCGCCGCGGTATCCGTAGGCGACGCCGACGAGGACCTCGTCGGCGTCCGGTGAGATCGGCGATCCGATGCGGCGCCGGGCGACGTCCATCGACCTGACCATCGAGGGGGACGGTCGCTGCAGTGCGCCGAACGCGGTCCAACCGGTACGTGCGATGTGTTCGCGCCAGAGTCCGGCCCGATGTAGCTCGGTGCCGCGCGGATAGTTCATCGCCGTGACGTAGATGTCGAGCGCGGGCTCGAGCCAGACAGCGGAATCCTGTCCGTGCAGCCTGACGAGCCGGATCGTCACGAGAAGCCTCTCTGGTCGGATTGTCGGTGGCATCGGGCATCTTGATCTCTGGAGCGGATCTAGCTATATTGAATATGTCGAACGGGTGTTCGATGAATGTGCCTCCGCAAGCTGTTCGCCGATGCCCCGACGACAACACGATCCGGTGGTGGACGAGGGAAGCGTCTGCCACCGGGCCGTGTTGAACGGTACGCGAACACACGCTGCCGACCGCGCAGGTGCGGTCGAGCACAGAGCGGTGGGGCACAACGGCAGGAAGGGGATCACGATGGCACGTCGCGCACAGTCCGCAACGGCGGTGAACCCGATCGTGGTGGGTCGGGCACGTGACCTGCTGTCGCGCGCCGATCTGCTCCTCGACAACGCCATCGCGGTCACCGATGACGCCGAACGCTTCCGCCAGCTCTACCTCGCCGCCCTGCGTGCCGCCGGAGCGGCGATCGCGATCGGGGAGTCCTCACGCCGATCCACCCGCGGACTCCCGACGAACGCCTGGAGCAGGCTCGCGATCGTGATGCCGGAACTGGATTTCTACGCCGACTTTTTCGCCGCCCGATCCTCTCTTCGGATGAATATCGAAGCCGGGATCGAGCGCACGGTGAATGCGGACGTCGGCGCCGAAACCCATCGACGGGTGCTGGAGTTTCTCGACGCCGTCGAGACGCTGGTCATGGCCTATGAACGAGGTGGTCGACCCTCTGCCGAGCCGTCCCTGGCCCATCCGGCCTGAGCGGATCGGTCGATCGATGGGGTCGGAAGACATGAATTCGATCCAACGGGGGCGGTTATGGTGGTCGCCGCCCGAATCACCTCGTATCATGAAAGAAACGCCGCGAGACACGTCATCGTCGAAGATCGCGGCAACGCACTCGTCGGTAACAGGTAAGGAGGGTCGGTGCCACTCTCAGAGCACGAGCAGCGGATGCTCGAAGAGATCGAAAGCGCTCTGTACGCGGAGGACCCGAAGTTCGCGTCCAGCGTCACACGTCGCCGTCTCGGACGGTCGTCAGGTCGTCGTCGCATTCAAGCGGCGGTCGTTTTCGTCCTCGGACTGGTTCTGCTGGTGCTGGGACCGATCACCGGTCTCACGGTTGGTGGGTTCCCGATCCTGTCCCTCGTCGGATTCCTGGTGATGTTCGGCGCCGCACTCCTGGCGTTGTGGGGTGGCGGCAAGCCGGGCACATCGTCCGGCGGATCGAACGACTCGGCCGGCGGCCGCGGTGGCAAACAATCCGCGCCCAAGCGCAAGTTCACCGAGCGCATGGAGGACCGGTTCAACCGCCGCTTCGAGCACGGCGAGTGACGCCCTGACCTGATTCCGGACCCCTGCGGTCCACAGCCCGCCGATATGGTCGACGTGCGCATGGGTGAGCAACGCACCACGAATGTCCTCCGGGTGGGCACCGATCCGGGAAATCGACTCGACCACCA
>NZ_JBSFPC010000007.1:0-278186 GCF_053587995.1 Gordonia sp. NPDC003504 | reverse complement strand
ACGATCTCGGGTGCCGCCGCCGCCCCGCCCGCCCCCGCCACTGGTGTCTGACCCCCGTGTCTGACCCCCGGGTCCGCGATTCACACCGTCTCGGCGGGTGAGGTCTGCCGGCTCTGCATCCAGATGCCGCGCACCCGACGATGCTGCGCCACCAGCGCGGCCACCAGGACCACGACTCCCGCCACCGCCAGGGCGGCGCCGAGGATCGACGGGGCGCGGTAGCCGTATCCGGCCGCGATCACCACACCACCCAGCCAGGCGCCGGCGGCGTTGGCGATGTTGAGCGCCGAGTGATTGAGCGCCGCCGCCAGCGTCTGCGCATCTTCGGCGACATCCATCAGCCGGGTCTGCAGCGCCGGCACCATCGAGGTACCGCCGACGCCGACGAAGAACGTCAGGATCAGGGCCGCCCACACATTCTGCACCAGGAGCGCGAACAGGAGCAGCACCAGTCCGGTGCCGGTGAGTCCCACCAGGATCGACAGCGCGACGTTGCGGTCCGCGGCGATGCCGCCGACGATGTTGCCCACCACCATGCCGAGACCGAACAGCATCAGCGCGATCGGCACCAATGACACCGGGAGCCCGGCCAGCGATGTCAACGCGGTGTTCAGATAGGTGTAGAAGGCGAACATCCCGCCGAATCCGACGACGCCGATGAACAGGGTGAACCACACCTGCGGTCGACGCAGCGCGCCGAGCTCGGTCATCGGATTGGTGACGCGCATGTCCTGCAGCGACGGCAGATTCATCGCCAGCGCACCGATCGTCGCCACGCCGACCACCACGACGACCACGAACGCGCTACGCCAGCCGAAGTGCTCACCGAGCCACGCGGCCATCGGCACCCCGGCGACATTCGCCACGGCCAGCCCGAGCATGACCTGACCGATCGCCGCGGCCCGCTTCCGCGGTCCGGCCAGGTGGGCGGCGACCAGTGCGGCCACCCCGAAGTACGCGCCGTGCGGAAGACCCGCGACGAACCGCGCCGCGATGAGCAGACCGAACGTCGGGGCCACCACCGTCGCCGCATTGCCGATGGTGAAGGCCACCATCAGAGCGATCAGCAGGGTGCGTCGCGACATCCGCGCGGTCAGCGCGGCGATGAGCGGTGCGCCGATCACCACACCGAGGGCGTAGGCGGAGATGACGATGCCGGCGCTGGGTTCACTCACCGACATCGCATGGGCGATGTTGGGCAGCAGGCCCATGGCGACGAATTCGGTCGTCCCGATGCCGAACCCGCCGAGAGCCATCGCCAGGATCGCCCACCGGATCGGACGGGCGGGCGAGGGCGGCGCGCTCGCCGAGGTCTCCGAGGGTGAGGAGGACTCGACGACGGAGTCGGCAGGCGTGTGGACGGACTCGGGCATAGGTCCACCAACCACCGCGCGGGCGCCGAGGATTCCCATTCGGCGGCGTGAGGTCGTTCACATGGCAAACGGCGCGCGCCGCACGGAGCCGAGCGCCCGAGGCGGGCGTCGTCGGGTCAGCCGACGCCGACCGGTTCCTTCGAGGCGTCGACGGCTGCACCGTCGGCGGTGGGCACGGCGCTGCCCGTGGTCTCGGGCGTGGGCGACGAAGTGACCGACGGCGTCGGGTCAGCGGTGGGCCCGGGCGTGGCCGACGGCGTGGCACTGCCGGTGGGCTCGGGCGTGACCGACGGCGTGGCGCCGCCGGTGGGCTCGGGCGTGGCCGACGGCGTGGTGTCGACGGTGGTCACCGGCGTCGCCGGTGAATCCGACGTCGATGTTTCCGGTACCTGCGTTCCGCCGCCGAGGCTTCCCGGAGTGCCATCGGTCTGCGCGTCGCCGCTGCCCTCGGCCTCTTCCTGCGTCTCCCCCGCCGACAGCGTGCTGACGCCGTACGACCTCGCGGACGCCGGCGACGAGGACAGCGCCGCAATCGTCTGCGATGCCGTCGTCTGGGATGCCGAGTCGGGGCCCCACGGCACCGTGGTGATGCCCTCGACGATCCGCTCGGCCCAGTACCGGACGAAGTTCACCGGCAGCAGCACGATGCTCGTCGCACTCGCCGCGAGCGCCACCACACCCTGCTTGAACAGTGCCGAATCCCACTGCAGCACACCGTTGAGGATGTCCTGGAAGTCGAACAGATTCGGGAGGTAGGCGCCGTAACCCAGCTCCGGCAGCGGTGGCAGCCAGTCCATCACCCAGCGGATCGGGACCTGGAAGTCGGACAGGGTGATGCCGATGATGTCCGGGAACCGGAACCGGTACGGCAGCAGATCGGGCACCGACCAGTCGAGGCCCAGCGCGTCGACGAGGTTCTGCACGATGATGGCCGACGATGACGGCGACGAGATGGTGCACGTCTGCACATTCTCGAGGGTGCCGGTCTGCGTGCACGTCATCTCACCGTCGACCGGCCCCAAATCCCAGATCACGTAGTCGCCGGGGTATTGATACATGTGATACGGGTACTGATTGTGTTTGACCCAGTACCCGAAGAAGTCGTCGACGACGCCGATCGGGTCGTGCAGCACATCCGGTAGGTCGCAGATCGGATCGCCCTCGATGCAGTAGGTGGTCACCGGCAGGCCGCCGTAATCGGTGCCGCTACGCGGACCCGACATGGTCAGGCCGGGGATGACCCCGACGAGGGCCGATTCGATGCCCTGCCCCCACAGGGTTCCCACCATCCGGGGATCGGAGTAGAGCTCACCGGTGACCCTGCTCGAATCGATGACGGTACCGTCCTCGAGCGGGCGGTTCTGTCCGATGTCGGTGAGGACGTCGCCGGCGATTCGCGCGCCCTGGGAGTATCCGACGATCGCGACCTTCTTGGTTCCATCCGCATCGCATGCCTGCTGGTAATCGGCCACCGCCCGCTCGAGGTTCGCCGCACCCTCGGCCTCGCTGGCGTTGTAGCCGACCGAACCGAGGGGCCAGATGGTCGCCGAATACGGCACCTGAACGATCTCGTAACCTTGGGCTCCGTACCGCTGGTTGATGCCGAGCAGGTAGCTGTCGGGGTTCCACGTCCCGCCGACGACAAACACCGCACCGGGACCGGTGCACGTGTACGGACTGTCATCGGCGAGCGCCACCCCACGCCCCAGAAATGTCGCCGTCACCAGCGATGCCGCCACCGCGCCCACGCCGACCGTGAGAGCTGCGAGTCGAATGCGACGTCGGTCCCCGAACCCTGCCATAGCGTGCAGCGTAGGCCGATGTCCAGTAGTGGATATCGAAAACCGGCCTCACGATCCACAATTCCTCCGGCCGGAGGACACCACCGCGCTCTCGAGCGCACCGCGCGGTGCCGTTTCGATGGCCACTGCGCCCGCCACCGTTCCAACCATCGTGAGCAGGAGGGTTATCAGCCCGGCGTGGCCGTGCTATATCCTTGTCGCCAGGTCATGAGCATCAGCGACAAGCCCCGGCTTGCTGATCGGCAACCCTCCAACCGCGGTGGGGTGCTCCGGGTGATGACCGGGTTGTGGGACGCAGTGCGTCCCCGGCAAGCGCGGGTCCGAAGGTCGGACCCCATCAGGGTTCCAGTAACCCTGCCGACCGTAGAAAGTGATCTATTTCCATGTCTGACGCAGCCAACGACGGCACCGTGAATCCTGTGGACACCTGGAGCTTCGAGACCAAACAGATCCATGCGGGTCAGAGCGCCGACGCCACCACCAACGCTCGCGCGCTGCCGATCTACCAGACCACGTCGTACACCTTCAACGACACCACCCACGCCGCCAACCTGTTCGGGCTGGCCGAGCCGGGCAACATCTACACCCGCATCATGAACCCGACCCAGGACGTCGTCGAGCAGCGCCTGGCCGCTCTCGAGGGCGGTGTCGCCGCACTTCTCGTCGCGTCGGGGCAGGCCGCCGAGACCTACGCCATCCTCAACATCGTCGAGAACGGCGGGCACGTGGTGTCGAGCCCGCGGCTCTACGGCGGCACCTTCAACCTCTTCCACTACACGCTGCCCAAGCTCGGCGTCGAGGTCTCCTTCGTCGAGGACCCGGAAGACCTCGAGTCGTGGCAGGCCGCCGTGCGGCCCAACACCCGGGCCTTCTACGGCGAGTCGATCTCGAACCCGAACAACGAGATCCTGGACATCGCAGGCATTTCCGAGGTCGCGCACCGCAACGGTGTGCCGCTGATCGTCGACAACACCGTCGCCACCCCGTACCTGCTCAACCCGCTGGCGCACGGCGCCGACATCGTCGTGCACTCGGCGACGAAGTACATCGGTGGACACGGCACCGCGATCGGCGGCGTGATCATCGACGGCGGTACCTTCGACTGGCGGGTGCAGCGTGACGGGGTCGACCTGTTCCCCGGCTTCACCACCCCCGACCCGAGCTACCACGGCGCGGTGTTCGCCGATCTCGGCGCGCCCGCCTACGCCCTCAAGGCCCGCGTGCAGTTGCTGCGTGACACCGGTGCGGCGATCTCGCCGTTCAACGCCTTCCTGCTCGCCCAGGGCCTGGAAACCCTGAGCCTGCGCATCGAACGGCACGTCGCCAACGCACAGCGCGTCGCCGAGTTCCTCAACGACCATCCGCAGGTCTCCTCGGTCGCCTACGCCGGCCTGTCGTCGTCGCCGTGGTACGCGCGCGGACAGCAACTGGCACCCAAGGGCCAGGGCGCGATCATCGGCTTCGAGATCGTCGGCGGTGTCGACGCGGGCAAGCGTTTCGTGGAGGCCCTGACGCTGCACAGCCACGTCGCCAACATCGGTGATGTGCGTTCGCTGGTCATCCATCCCGCCTCGACCACCCACAGTCAGCTCACCCCCGAGGAGCAGCTGGCCGCGGGTGTGACCCCCGGTCTGGTCCGCCTGGCCGTCGGCATCGAGGGCATCGACGACATCCTGGCCGACCTCGCCCAGGGTTTCGCCGCCGCACAGTAATTCGGACTCGAGACAGGAGCACACACCCCGTGTCGGTGAGCATCGACCCCCAGGCCTCCGCGGCGCATCAACCCGAGTGGGAGCAGGTCCCCGACGGGCAGATGGTCCGCATGCGGGTGGGGTCGTTGGCTCTGGACAACGGGGAGGTGCTCGACGACGTCACCCTGGCGTTCCAGCGCTGGGGGACGTTGTCACCCGAACGCGACAATGTGGTCCTCACCCTGCATGCGCTGACCGGTGATTCCCATGTCACCGGACCCGCGACCGACGAGCAGCCCTCCCCCGGATGGTGGGACGGCCTGATCGGTCCGGGTGCGGCGATCGACACCGACGAATGGTGTGTGATCTCGGCGAACGTGCTCGGCGGGTGCCGCGGTTCGACCGGTCCGTCCTCGCCGGATCCCCAAGGGCGGCCATGGGGTTCACGCTTCCCGCAGATCACCGTGCTCGATCAGGTGCGGGCCGAGGCCACCCTCCTCGAGGCGCTCGACATCCGCAGCATCGGTGCGGTTCTCGGCGGCTCGATGGGTGGGGCCCGTGCGCTCGAGTGGGCCATCACCTACCCCGACAAGGTGCGTACCGCGCTGGTGCTCGCGGTCGGTGCCCGCGCCACCGCCGATCAGATCGGCACGCAGACAACACAGATCGCGGCGATCACGGCCGACCCGGACTGGCAGGGCGGCAACTATCACGGCACCGGCCGTTCACCGATGATCGGCATGGGGATCGCGCGTCGTATCGCGCATCTGACCTATCGACATGAACTGGAACTCGACGAGCGGTTCGGCGATTCTGCGCAGGATGGTGAAAACCCCTTGCGCGGTGGGCGATACGCGATCGCGAGCTACCTCGAGCACCAGGCGGACAAGCTCATCGAACGTTTCGATCCGGGCAGTTATGTGGTGCTGAGCGAGGTTCTCAACCATCACGACGTCGGACGCGGCCGAGGCGGCATCGCCGCGGCGCTGGGGTCGTGTCAGGTGCCGATCATCGTCGCCGGTATCGATTCGGATCGCCTGTACCCGTTGCGGTTACAACAGGAGCTCGCCGACGGCCTGGGCAACTGCGTGGGCGGTCTGCAGGTGATCCGGTCCGACAAGGGCCACGACGGCTTTCTCACCGAGTTCGACGCCATCGCCGATCTCCTCAAGCGCACAGTGGATCTCGCGCGCCGCTGATCGTCGCCGATCGGCACGGCCGCAGCCGTCGAGTCGAGTCAGCCGGCCGGAGTGGTGGTCGTCGTCGGCGCAGCGGACGGCACGGCCTGCTGCCGCGGCGCCGGGACGGGATAGGGTGTCAGATCCGGCGTGTCCGGGGCCGGGGTGCTCGTCTGCGGCGGCATGAGCGGCAGCAGTCCCGGCGGCAACCATTGCGATGGAATCGGCAGTGGCGGTGGCGTTGTCGGGGTCGTGGTGCTCGGCGACGTGACATTCGGCGACGCGGTGGTGGTGCTCGGTGTGTTCGGCACCAGCGTCAGCGTCGTTGCCGAGATCGTGGTCTGCGGCAGTTCGGTCGTCGCCCAACCCGGTGACTGAAACCCGCCGGGCGGTGGTGCGATCGTCGGCGGCAGCACCGCGCTGATCTCGGCGGATGTCGTCGAACGCGTCGTCGAGGTCCACCCGGTGTAGTCGGTGGTCGCGACCTCCTCGGCACCCTCCGTGGACGTCGGCGCCGGGGAATCCCCGGTGGACAGCGTTGCGCCGACCGCGACGGCGGCCATCACGACGGCGGCGATCAGACAACCGACCAGGGCCGCCGGTGCCAGCGACCAGCGTGGCCCGCGATGCCCGCCGATGAAGCCGAGACCGCCGGTCGACGACGACGACGAGGCGAGCATCGCCGCGCCGGTCGCGGCGACGATCTCCGGGGAGGGCGGTACAAGCACCTCCAGATCGACGTCGCCGGCGAGTTCGTGGATCACCGGCAGATTCGCCAGGCCACCCACCAGGACGACCGCGTCGGGTGCCGGACCGCGCCGACCGACCGCGGAGACGTAGCGCGTGAACACTCCACGCGCATCCGCCACCATCGGCGCGGCCGCCTCGGCGACCGCCGCCCGGGTCAGACGCAGACCACCCGCACCGGATGCGGGTACCGCGTCGCCGATCTCCTCCTTGGCGGTCCGGCAAGCACCGACGAGCAACTCCCGCCCACGTCGCGTCTGCGCCTCCCGGCCGACCGAGACCGATTGCGCGGCAACATGATCGGCGAGCGATCGATCCAGCGCACGACCACTGATCACCACGGTTCGTTCGATCGACGCAATCGTCCCGGCAGCGGGATCCACCGTGTAGAGCGACATTCCGGTGTCACCGCAATCGGCCACCACCACGGCGGTGAAGCGGTCGATCTGGCCGGTGCGGGTGAGGTATTCGGCCACCGCCTCTTCGTCGGAACTCAGGTAGACCTGTCGGCGTGTCCCCGTCCCGCCCGAGCGCAGGCGGCGGCGCTGCGTGGCGGTCCGAGCGGTGACGCCGATCGGTCCGACACGGCGATCGGCCGCCCGCGCCGCGTCGAGCATGAGGTCGATCCCGGCATTGACGCGACCGACGGAGTCGAGGCCGTCGGTGGGGTCGACCTCGAAGACGCGTGAGGTGACATCGGTCCGGCCGGCGTCGTCAAGGGTCATCAGGACGTAATGGATCATGCCCTCGCCCACCGAGACACCCAGCGACGTCGCGTCGCCGTCAGTGCCCTGGCTGTTGGTCTCCAACATGGATGAGATGCCAATCCCTACTTAGTGTCGCTAACGACCGTGTCATTCCTCGATCTGATGAGCGCCGCTTCTTGGCCCCGAATGTCACGCTGAGGTCACCAGTGTAATCAATCTGTGCCCAAAGGGTCGATCGAGGTGGCCAGCCACAGCATCAGTCCACCCACCGTCGCCATCGCGGCGACGTCGAACAACCGGCCCCTGACCTGCAACAATCCGACCCTGGTGGTTGGAATCAGGGCGCGCAGAAGTGCACCCAGCAAGAGCGCGGAACCGAACACGAACGCACCACGCCGCCAGCGATCGAAGAGCACCAACCCCGCGGCCACCACCACACCGAGCATCACCAGCAGATACGGAATCTGCACGATGCACGCCCGGACGATGCGCGCCCGGTGAATCCGCCGGGTCCGGTCGGTGGCGTCGGCGGTCATCGACCCAGCTTCTCCGCGAGTTGCGCCTCCGCCCGCTCGACGACGTTGACCAGGAGGAACGCCCGGGTCAGGGGGCCCACACCGCCCGGATTGGGTGAGACGTGGCCAGCCACCTCCCACACGTCGGGTGCCACGTCTCCACGGAGTCCGTCATCGGTGCGGCTCACTCCGACGTCGATGACCGCGGCGCCCGGCTTCACCATGTCGGCGGTCACCAGGTGGGGTACCCCGGCGGCGGCGATGACGATGTCGGCGCGCGACACCTCGGCGGCGAGGTCGCGGGTGCCGGTGTGACACAGCGTCACGGTGGCGTTCTCGCTGCGGCGGGTCAGCAACAATCCGATGGGCCGCCCGATCGTCACGCCACGACCGATGACCGTCACCCGGGCACCGGCGATCGGGATGTCGTAACGCCGCAGCAGGTGGATGACCCCGCGCGGCGTGCACGGCAGCGTCGACTCCTTGCCCAGGACCAGTCGGCCGAGATTGATCGGATGCAGACCGTCGGCGTCCTTGGCCGGGTCGATGCGCTCGAGCGCCGCGTTCTCGTCGAGGTGTGCCGGCAGCGGCAGCTGGACGATGTACCCGGTGCAGGCCGGATCGGCGTTGAGTTCGTCGATGGCGGCGTTGAGCTCGTCGGTGGTGGCGTCGGCCGGCAGATCCTTGCGGATCGAGTCCACGCCGATGCGCGCGCAGTCGGCGTGCTTGCCCTTGACGTAGGACTGCGATCCCGGATCGTCGCCCACGAGAATGGTCCCCAGCCCGGGATGTACGCCGGCCGCATGGAGCTTCTCTACCCGGGCGCTGAGGTCGGTGAAGATCTCGTCGCGGGTGACCTTGCCGTCCAGTCGTATCGCACTCACGGCGACCATTGTTCCACCTGTGCGGCGGCGCCCGGCCCGGCGGTAGCGTTCTGGGCATGTCGGCATCGATGGTCGCGGCGGTGACGCCGGACGACGTCCGCGCGGCGCAGTCGCGGATCGCGGGGACGGTCCGCCGTACTCCGCTACTCCACGCAGAGCTCGCCACCGGCCGTGGGCCGGTTCCGGTGGTCTTCAAGCTCGAGTTCACCCAGATCGGTGGCTGCTTCAAACCGCGCGGCAGCGTCAACGCGGTGATCCGCGCACGCGACCAGGGACGGCTCCCGGAGGCAGGCGTCCTGGTGGCCTCGGGCGGCAATGCCGCGATCGGCGCCGCCTGGGCGGCCCGCCTCGCCGGCACCAGGTGCACGGTCGTCGTCCCGGAGTCGGCACCCGCAGTCAAGGTTGCGGCACTGCGTGCCCTCGGCGCGACGGTCCACCTGATCGGTTCCCGCTATCAGGATGCCGCCGACGCGGCCGCCGGGATGGCGCTGGAGAGCGGCGCACTGGCGCTGCACGCCTACGACCGACCAGACATCGTGGCCGGAGCAGGCACCATCGGCCTCGAACTCGTCGACGACGTCGACGGCCCGCTGACCACCGTCGTGTGTGTCGGTGGAGGTGGCCTGCTGGGTGGGATGTCGGCCACACTGCGGCCCGGCGACCGGCTCGTGGGTGCCGAGCCCGTCGGTGCCTCCTGCCTGCATCAGGCGATCACGGCCGGAGGCCCGGTCGACGTCGACCTCGACAGCGTGGCCGCCGACTCGCTCGGCGCCACCCGGGTGGGCGAGATCTGCTGGGCGAGTATCGCGGGGCGGGCCGTGGACAGCGTCGTCGTGCCGGACGCCGCGATCATCAGCGCTCGGACGATGCTGTGGGAACGGTTCCGGATCGTCGTGGAGCACGGCACCGCCACCGCCGTCGCCGCGGTCACCACGGGAGTTGTTGCGGCCGATGATGATTCGGCCCTGTGTGTGGTCCTGTGCGGGGCCAACACCGGGTTGACCGGGCTCTGACGGTCACCGGGTGCGACGCGCCCGGCACAATGGGATCCCATGTTCCGCATCATGTTCTACCAGCCGTGCATACCACCGAACACCGGTAACGCGATCCGGCTGGCCGCCAACACCGGCTGCGAACTGCATCTGATCGAACCGCTGGGGTTCTCCATGTCGGATAAGCAGGTGAAACGTGCCGGGCTGGATTACCACGAGATGGCGACGGTGACCGTCCACCCGAATCTCGAGACCGCGTGGACCGCCCTCAAGCCGGAGCGGGTGTTCGCGTTCACCGCGCACGCCGAGCGGTTTCACACCGACGTCGAGTACGCGCCCAGCGATGTGTTGCTGTTCGGGCCTGAGCCGACCGGACTTCCCGCCGAGGTGCTGGACGAACCCGAGGTCACCGATCGCATCCGGATCCCGATGCTGGCCGGACGGCGGTCACACAATCTGGCCAACGCAGCGAGCATCGCGGTGTATGAGGCGTGGCGTCAGCAGGGATTCGCCGGCTCGGTCTGAGGCCTCGCGGCGAGCGGTCAGTCGACGGACACGCCGTAGCGGTCGGCGAGTTCGAGAAGCGCGGTCTCCAGAAAATTGTCGACGTTGTCGGCGATGATGTCGGGTGTCTGCCTCCGACCACCACAGAGCGAGGGCTTCGCGTTCGTCGTCAGGTCGCCGAAGCCACCTCGCCCCGGCGCCGATGAAGGATCTCGTCGGTGGCCATCGCCCGCCCCCGGGTGGCGTCCACCGCTCAGCTCACCCGGAACCGCTTGGTGCGGGACGTGGCACCGCCGACCAGGGCAACACGGCTCTTGGGTACTCCGAGGTGCTTGGCGAGCAGCTCGGCGATGGCCTTGTTGGCCTTGCCCTCGGTGGCCGGCTCCCGCACGAAAATGGTGATCGCACCATCGGGTCCGGTCTCGACCAGCGGCCCCTTTCGGCTGCTCGGCTTGGCCGTGACGATCACCTGTTGCGGCATGCGTCGCTTCCCCTCACGTCGTTCTCACACAGAAACACTGTCACTGTCATATCTGGACGGCTCGTCTGCCGGATATGCCACGAACCCCGGGTCATGATCCACGAAGTCGCGTGTCGTCGCACGCGTGATTTCACTCGTGGCACACATTGTGCCCCATCCGCTCGGATTCTCCGCTCAGTGCCAGTCACGCGAACGAGACCCCACGCGAAGATCCATGCGCTGCAAGCGATCCGCGACCACCGTGACAGCGCCCTCGGCGTTCTGCACCCGACCCCGGACCAGCAGTGCGGTGGCCGTATGCGCCAGTTCCCGGTACTTCGACCACAAACCCACCGAACAGACGACGTTGACCATGCCGGTCTCGTCCTCGAGGTTGATGAATGTCACACCCGAGGCCGTGGCCGGGCGCTGACGATGGGTGACCGCCCCGCCCACCAGGACCCGGGAACCGTCCGGGACGGCCAACAGACCGTCGGCGGGGATCACCCCCAACGCCGCCAATCGCGGTCGCAGATACTGGGTCGGATAGGACGCCGGTGTGATACCGGTGGCCCACGCGTCGGTGGCGGCCAGCTCCACATCGGTGAGTCCCGGCAGCATCGGGGTCGTTGATGCCTGAGGGAGATCGAGGTGCTCCGGACGCGCCGTCGACGCCGCACCGGCCTCCCACAACGCCTGCCGCCGACTGAGTCCGAACGTCTCGAAGGCCCCCGCCCCGGCCAGTCCCTCCAATTGCCGGGTGGTCAACCCGGCTCGTCGGGACAGATCGGCGAGACCGGTGAAGTCGCCGTCGGCACAACGCGCCTCGATGATCCGTTCGGCCACCTCGTCGCCCACCCCACGAACCCCAGACAAGCCCAGCCGGACCTCCTCCCCATGATTTTCCAGGGTCGCCTCGGCGCGTGAACGGTTGATGTCGGGTCGGTGAACCCGCACACCGTGTCGGCGCGCATCGGCCACCAGCGACTGGGGCGAGTAGAAGCCCATCGGTTGCGCCCGCAGCAACGCCGCACAGAAAGCGGCAGGGTGATGCAACTTGAACCACGACGAATAGAACACCAGCGAGGCGAAACTCTGCGAATGACTTTCCGGGAAACCGAAATTGGCGAAGGCCGCCATCTTCTCGAAGATCCGGTCGGCGGTGTCCCCGGTGATCCCGTGGGTCGACTCCATGCCGTCGTAGAACCGCTGACGCAGTCGCTGCATCTTCTCCGGTGACCGCTTGGAACCCATTGCCCGACGCAACTGGTCGGCCTCGGTGGCGTCGAAGCCCGCGACGTCAACGGCCAACTGCATCAACTGTTCCTGAAACAGCGGCACCCCCAGCGTGCGTTCGAGCGCCTTGAACATCGACGGGTGCTCGACGCCGACCGGCTCGGTCCCGTTGCGCCGCCGGATGTAGGGATGCACCGACCCGCCCTGGATGGGCCCGGGACGGATCAGCGCGACCTCCACCACCAGATCGTAGAAACAGCGGGGCTTCAGGCGTGGCAGCGTGGCCATCTGCGCACGGGATTCCACCTGGAACACACCGACCGAGTCGGCGCGGCACAACATGTCGTACACCGCGGTCTCGGCGAGGTCGAGGGTGGCCAGGTCGACGTGCAGGTCCTTGTGTTCGGCTACGAGATCGATCGCATAGTGCAACGCCGAGAGCATCCCCAGACCCAGGAGATCGAACTTCACCAAACCGATTGCCGCACAGTCATCTTTGTCCCATTGCAGGACGCTGCGGTCGGCCATCCGAGCCCACTCGGTGGGACAGACGTCGGCGATCGGCCGGTCGCAGATCACCATGCCACCGGAGTGGATTCCCAAATGTCTTGGCATTCCCCCGATCTCGTCGGCGAGTTCACGAACGTCGGCGGGCGCGTCCTGCGGCATCGTGGCCCACGCATCCTGCTGCCCGGTGGCATAGCCCAACGCCTTGGCACTGTCGCGTACGGATGACCGTTGCCGATAGGTGATCACGTTGGCCACCTGGGCGCTGAAGTCGCGGCCGTAACGCCGGTAGACGTACTGGATCGCCTCTTCCCGCCGGTCGGACTCGATGTCGACGTCGATGTCGGGCGGCCCGTCACGTTCGGGTGAGAGGAACCGCTCGAACAGCAACTCGTTGGCCACCGGATCGACATTGGTGATGCCGAGGGCGTAACAGACCGCGGAGTTCGCGGCGCTCCCCCGTCCCTGGCAGAGGATGTCGTTGCGTTTGCAGAAGTCGACGATGTCGGCGACGACGAGGAAGTACCCGGGGAAGGAGAGGGTATCGATGATCGCCAGTTCGTGTTCGATCTGTCGATACGCCTGGGGATGCCGCGTGGGGGTGCCATACCTCGCGGCGGCCCGGGTCATCGTGAGATGCCGCAGCCAGGTGGCCTCGGTGTGCCCGTCGGGAACATCGAAGGGCGGCAGTTTCGGTGCGATCAAACCCAATTCGAAGGCGCAGTCGGCAGCGATCTGCACGGCGTTGTCGATCGCCTCGGGATGTGCGGGCAACATCCGAGCCATCTCGTCGCCACTGCGCAGGTGCGCTCCGCCGACCCCGGGCATCCATCCCTCGATGGTCTCGATGTCGGTGCGGGCCCGTACCGCCGCCATCGCCATCGCCAGCCGACGTCGTGGCGGTCCGGCGAAATGGGCTCCGGCGGTGGCCACCGTCGGTATCCCGAACCGGGTGGCCAGACCGGCCAGCGCCGCGTTGCGGGCATCGTCGTCGGGAAGCCCCTGCGCGGTGAGTTCGACGACCACACCACCGGCTCCGTAGCGGTCGATCAGACCACCGAGCGCCTTCTCCGCGGCCGGGAGCCCCCCGCGATCCAGCGCTCGGCGCACCGCCCCCTTACGACAGCCGGTCAGCACAAGCCAATGTCCGGCGTCGGCGATGAGGCGGTCGGCGTCGTAGCGCAGCAGCCCCTTCTCGCCTCCGGACATGTGTGCGTCGGCGATCACCCGCGACAGTCGCCGATATCCCTCACTGTCTCGCGCCAGCACCAGCAGATGTTCGCCGGGCGGATCCGTCACGCCGGTCCGGGCCACATCCGGCTGCAGCGACAGCTCCGCACCGAACACCGTCGGCATGCCGAATTCCCTTGCCGCCTCGGCGAATCGCACCACGCCGTAGAAGCCGTCGTGGTCGGTGATCGACAATGCCGTCAGATCCAGCCGCTGCGCCTCGGCGACCATCTCCTCGGGCATCGACGCGCCGTCGAGAAAGCTGTAGGCGCTGTGCGCGTGCAGTTCCGCGTAGCGGACCGACGAGGACTCGGTCCGGATCTCCGGCGCCACGTAGGGTCCACGCTTACGTGACCAGGCCGGCGAGTCCCCACCGTCGCCGGGGCCGAAGAACTCACCGGGACGATCGTGACCGTCGGAGGCGCGCGCACGCCCGGAGAGGACTCGCTCCATCTCCGACCACGTCGGTGGCCCCTGGTTCCAACCCATCCGTTCATCATAGAACATGCGTTCGATACTGGTCATCGCACCGGCCGTCGAGGTCTGTGATGTATCGGTACATAGGTGACAGTTCTGCGTCAGGCCATCGGTGACACTTGGTGTGTCAGGACTTCGGTGACGGTCTGGTCTTCGTGGGGCGTGGGCCGCGGGGTTGTCGATTGCCGACGTAGCTAACTCCGGGAGTGGGTCGAGGGTGCTCGACAACGACCTCTCCGTCGGTGTTGGCGATGACGACCGTGTTCCGCGAGGCCGGTGTGGCTCACCGTGAACCGAAGAAGAAGCCTCGCTCGGCGTGGCGGCGGTTCGTCTATCCGGCACCGGACGCGTGCTGGCAACTCGATGGCACCGAATATGTAGGTGACTGCATCCACGCTGACGGTCCCGGAGGTACTGACAGTTCGGAGCAGGACAAGAGCCAGCGATGCCGTCGAGGGGACCTCCGTCAGGCCCATCGACTGCATCTTGTCATGCACGCTGATCGGTTCGTGATCCAGACCGGAAGCCTCTAGGGCAGCGCGCACCGCGACTGCTTGCCCTTGACCTCGTCACTCAGCGCCGACGGGCTCGACTTCGGGCGGCGGGTGCGGGGTTCCAGCACCGCCGCGGCCCCCTCGTCCTTGGCACGTTTACGCAACTCGTAGAACGACTTCCGGGAAATTCCGTGTTCGGCGCAGAACGTCGAGACCACTCCGCGCGGTGCATCATCAGGCCACTGCGAGATAGCCAGACGCACGACAGGGTCGATAGGGTTGTTAACAGCCACCGTCTGAGCGTTGAGTGCGGCAGCGTGATCTGACCCGACGAGGTCGGTTCGATCGAAGCCCAACCGACAGCGTGTCGTGGATATCGATGCGAAACACAAGCCTGCCTCCAGATCGGTCGTCTTGTCGCCTGAATCGACGTGTATCAATATTGACGTGTGTCGAATAAGAATCTCCTGCCGCCACCCGGCCGCGGCCTCAGCACTGACGAGACCGGGGCTGTCACCCCACTGTTGAAGGCGCTCGCGGACCCGGTTCGGCTGCGGTTGCTCTCGGAGGTCGCTGCGCATCCGGGCGGCGAGGCGTGCGTGTGCGACATCTCCGGACCGTTCGAGCTGTCGCAGCCGACGATCTCGCATCATCTGAAGGTTCTGCGTCAGGCAGGTCTGGTGACGAGCGAACGGCGCGCGACCTGGGTGTACTACCGCGTGAATACCGAAGCATTGCAACAACTGTCAGTCCTGCTGGGAGATCTCGCCACGGTCGTGGGGGAAACGCGTTCGTGCGAGGCCGACCAGTGACCGCCACCGACACCGCGGTCGCGGGAAAGTTGTCGATGCTCGACCGGTTCCTACCGGTGTGGATCGGCGCCGCGATGGTCGCCGGCCTGCTGCTCGGCCGAGTTGTCCCGGGCCTGGGTGACACCCTGGCGGCGGTAGAACTCGACGGCATCTCGCTGCCGATCACCCTCGGCCTGCTGATCATGATGTACCCGGTGCTGGCCAAGGTGCGCTACGACCGGCTCGATTCGGTCACCGGTGACCGTCGCCTGCTGCTCGGATCGCTTCTGCTCAACTGGATCATCGGACCGGCGTTGATGTTCGCGCTGGCCTGGCTGCTACTCCCGGATCTGCCGGAATACCGGACCGGACTGATCATCGTCGGACTGGCCCGCTGCATCGCGATGGTCATCATCTGGAACGACCTGGCCTGCGGTGACCGCGAAGCCGCTGCCGTCCTCGTCGCGCTGAACTCGGTGTTCCAGGTGATCATGTTCGCCGTGCTGGGCTGGTTCTACCTCTCGGTGCTACCCGGCTGGCTCGGCCTGGAACAGACCACGATCGACGCCTCGCCGTGGCAGATCGCGAAGTCGGTCCTGATCTTCCTCGGCATCCCCCTGGTCGCCGGCTACCTCACCCGCCGCATCGGCGAACGGACCAAAGGCCGCGACTGGTACGAATCCTCGTTCCTCCCGCGGTTGGGTCCGTGGGCGCTCTACGGGCTGCTCTTCACCATCGTCATCCTGTTCGCCTTGCAGGGTGAGCAGATCACCTCGCAACCCTGGGACGTCGTGCGGATCGCGCTCCCGCTGCTGATCTATTTCGCGGTGATGTGGGGCGGCGGATTCCTCCTCGGCGCCGTGATGGGACTCGGTTACGAGCGGACCACCACGCTCGCATTCACCGCCGCGGGCAACAACTTCGAGCTCGCCATCGCCGTCGCGATCGCCACCTACGGTGCGACCTCCGGCCAGACTCTCGCCGGAGTCATCGGACCACTCATCGAAGTGCCGGTCCTCGTCGCCCTCGTGTACGTGTCCCTGGCATTGCGGAAACGCTTCACCAGCCCGAGCACCGCCTCTAGCCCAGATGTATCGAAGGAGCCAGGTCGCGATGCCTGAGAATGTGTTGGACGAGCAGCTGAGTCGCGGCGAACACCGCCCAACCCGAACTGTTGATGACCATACCGTGCTCGCCCGCACCACCGCTGACCTGGCCACCAAGTACGAGGGTGTGGTGTCTCGCCAGACGGTGGAACGCTGTGTGTTCGAGTCCTACACCGCGTTACGGCGCACCTCCCGGGTGCACGCGCACCTGACGACCTTGGCGGGACGATTCGCTGCTGATCGGTTACGCGCACTGGCCCAGGCGGAGGGTTCGGTACCCAAGGATGTGCCCGAGGTCTTGTTCATCTGTGTGCAGAACGCCCGCCGCTCGCAGATGGCCGCCGGATTGTTGACCCATCACGCCGCCGGTCGGGTACACGTGCGCTCCGGCGGATCGGTGCCCGCGCATTCGATCAACCCGACCGTCGTCGAGGCGATGTCTGAGATCGGCGTCGACTTGGGCACCGAGTACCCCAAACCGCTCACCGACGATGTGGTCGCTGCCGCTGACGTGGTGGTGTCGATGGGCTGCGGCGACGCGTGCCCGATCTATCCCGGCAAGCGCTATCTGGACTGGACGGTCTCAGACCCCGAGGGCCGTCCCCTCAACGAGGTTCGCGCGATCCGCGACGATCTTGATGCCCGCGTTCGCGAGCTTCTCTCCGGACTCGCTGCCGAACGGGTCTAACTTTTCCGAGCTTCCCTCACAGCTGAAAGGGCTTGTGTCTTATGTCTTTCTCTCGACCTAGCGTGCTGTTTGTGTGTGTCCACAACGCTGGCCGATCGCAGATGGCCGCCGGTTTCCTCACCGCTCTTCGCCAGGGCAGCGTCGAGGTCCGCTCGGCCGGATCCGCGCCCGCCGACTCGATCAACCCGGCCGCTGTCGAGGCGATGGCTGAAGTCGGTATCGACATCTCCGCGCAGTCACCAAAGATCCTCACCCCCGACTCTGTCGAATCCTCCGACGTCGTGATCACCATGGGCTGTGGCGATGCGTGCCCGGTGTTCCCCGGCGTCAGCTACCGCGACTGGGCCCTCGATGACCCGGCCGGCCAAGGTATTGACGCGGTCCGCCCGATCCGCGATCAGATCCGCGCACTGGTCGAGGGCCTGCTCGACGAACTGGTACCCGCCGACCAGCGGGTCGGCCAGTGAGCACGCCACCGCAGGTGTTGTTCGTGTGCGTGAGCAACCGCGGCAAATCGGTGATGGCTGAACACCTCACGCCCACGGTCACCGGCCGGATCACCCCATCCTCGGCCGGGACGAGTGCGAAGATCGGCGGCCAGGTCAACGAACTGTCCGCCCAGGTACTCGCCGAAGTCGGCGCCGACGTCGCCGGACATCAGCCGCGGCAACTCACCGACGACCTGATGCAAGCCGTGGACCTGGTCGTGGTGGTCGGTACCGCTGACGTCACCCCACCCGACGGCGTCGCCCTCGAGGTGTGGGACACCGACGAACCTTCCGAACGGGGCATCGACGGCGTCGAACGGATGCGGCTGATCCGCGACGACATCACCCACCGGATCCGCGCCCTCGCCGACCGCATCGCGCGGTAGGCGAGAGCGCGAGCCACGACCCCCTCAGCAGCAGGCGGTGCGCGCCTCGGCCGGTTCGGCGGCGTTGCCACCGCAGCACACCGAACCCTGCTCGGCTTCCTCGGCGGCGTTCTGTTCCAGGAGTTTCGGGCTGGTGCCGAAGGTGTCGGAGTCGGCGAGCACGGTGTAGACCTCCCACTTCTCCTTCGCCGGCCCGGTCACCCACACCTTGTCCTGCGTCGCGAAACAACAGGTGGAGTTGATCTCCTCCCGCGTAAACAGGCCCTCACCGGACAGGCGGGCGATCTCAGCGTGCACCTTCTCGCTGGACTCCACCTCGACACCGAGATGGTTGATGGTGCCGCCCTGGCCGGGGTTCTCCAGCAGCACCAGCTTCAGCGGCGGCTCGGCGACCGCGAAGTTGGCGTAGCCCGGCTTGCGTTTGGCCGGGGTGGTGTTGAACAGCTTGGAGTAGAACTCGATCGCGGTACCGAGATCATCGACGTTGAGTGCGAGCTGCATACGGGACATGACCATCACCTTCACCTGTGAGACATATATCGAACTACGGTCATCATGCAGAGTGCCGACCTTTTCGACATATGTCAAGACCACGGGTATGGTCGGGTTATGCCGAAGACCTTGCCGATGGTCGACATCAGTGCCCCGATCTGCTGCGCGCCGGTGTCGGCGGCTCCGCTCGATGACGACACCGCGCTGGAGGTTGCGTTGCGTCTCAAGGCGCTTGCCGATCCCGTGCGGATCAAGCTGGTCTCGATCCTGCTCGCCGACACCGGTGACGGGATCTGCACCTGCGACCTCGCGACCGCGGTCGGGCTCACCGAAGCCACCACAAGTCACCACCTGGGGGTGCTCCGCAAGGCCGGCATGGTCGCACCTGACCGGCGGGGGATGAACGTCTACTACCGAGCGCAACCGGACTCGTTGGAAGCGCTCCGCAACGTTCTCAGCGCCACGACAGGGTGCTGCTGAACCGTCACAGGCGCGAATCGTCGAGCAATTGCGTCAGGCTCCCCTCATCGGCAACCGCGACACGCGAGTTCGCACAGAGCGTTGCCTCGCGGACATTTCATGAAGAAGTGTCACCACCAATACCGCTCGTACCGTCACCGATGTCCTGATGCAGAAGTGTCACCGATGTCCTGCGAGATGACACCGGCCGTCGAGGTCGGCGTCCCATCCTTGCCATCGGACACTGGAAGTGTCAGGCTGGGACAATCGTCCTTACCGGACAGTAAGAACCCGCCCGGCAGATCGGGAGCGATCGCATGTCCACCTACTTCGTCACCGGCGGCAGTGGCTTCATCGGCCGGCGCCTGCTGCGCGCCCTGCTGATCGGCAGGCCCGACGCCACCATCCACGCACTCGTCCGTGCATCCTCACTGGCCCGGCTCACCGCGATCGCCGACGACCTGCCCGGCGGGGAGCGCATCCACCCCGTCGTCGGTGACATCACCGAACCGGGACTCGGCCTGCGCGACACCGACCTCGACGTCGATCACGTAATCCACCTCGCCGCCATCTACGACATGGCCGCCGACGATGCCGCACAACAGGCGGCCAATGTCGCCGGCACCGCCCACGTCGCCGACTTCGCCCTTGCCCATGACGCCACCTGTCATCACATCTCGTCCATCGCCGTCGCCGGCGACCACCGCGGCGTGTTCACCGAGGACGACTTCGACGTCGGACAGGGGTTTCCGACCGCGTATCACCGCACCAAGTTCGAGGCGGAGAAGGTCATCCGCGACCGAGCAGACCTGCGGTGGCGCATCTATCGCCCGTCGGTCGTGGTCGGCGATTCGCGCACCGGCGAGATGGACAAGGTCGACGGACCCTACTATTTCTTCGGCCATCTCCGGCAGTTCTCCAGACTGCCTGCCGCGCTGCGACTTCCGTTCCCCGATCTGGGACACATCAACGTGGTTCCGGTCGACTACGTCGTCAACGCGCTCGCCGCCCTGATCCTTGCCGAGGACACGAGAACACACCGGGTCCATCACCTCGGCGACCGCACCGACCGCAGCATCACCGACCTCTACAACGCGCTCGCCCCGGCATTTCAGGCACCGCGCGGCATCACCCTGGTGCCGCGTCAACTCGTCGAACCCGCGGTGACCCTCACCGGGTTCGGCCCATTGCGATTGGGCCGCAACCTGATCGCCGAACAACAGGGAATCCCACCGGCACTTCTCGACGCGATGGCTCTGCCCGTGCGATTCTCCTCGGATCAGACCATCACCCGCCTCTCATCCCTCGGGGTCTGCCCACCCCCGGCGCTCGAGGACTACGCACCCGCCCTGTGGACGTACTGGTCACACCACCTCGACCCGGCCCGCCACCGACACACCGACCCACGAGGACCTCTGGTGGACAAGGTCATTCTCATCACCGGCGGCTCGTCGGGAATCGGTAAGTCCACCGCCCGCATGTGTGTGGCCCAGGGAGCGACGGTCATCATCGTGGCGCGCCACGCCGACGAACTCGATTCCGCGGCACGAGAGATCAACTCCGCCACACCGACACCCGGTGTGCCACGCGGACATGCGTACCCGGTCGTCTGCGACATCACCGACGAGGAATCGGTCCAGGCGATGGTCAAGACCGTCCTCGTCGATCACGATCACGTCGATGTTCTCGTCAACAATGCCGGGCGGTCGATCCGGCGGGCCACAGTCAATGCCGTCGACCGTTCCCACGACTATCACCGGGTGATGGCGGTGAACTACTTCGGCGCAGTGAACATGGTGCTGGCGCTGTTGCCGCACATGACAAGCCGTCACTGCGGGCACATCGTCAACGTGACCTCGATAGCGGTGCAGTCACGCGGTGGACGCTTCAGCGCCTACGCCGCCTCCAAGGCCGCCCTGGAGGCATTCAGCGATGCGACCGCAGTCGAGACGTTGTCGGATCACGTCACGTTCACCAACGTGCGACTGCCGCTCGTGCGAACCCGGATGATCAGTCCCACCGAGGACTATCGCCGGTCGGCGGGCGTGTGGAGTCCGGACAAGGCCGCGACGCGCGTGCTCGACGCGATCGAACGTCGCCCCCAACACATCTCGACCCCGCTCGGTGATCTCGCCGACCTCGGACGACGCTTCGCACCACGACTGACCACGCGAATCCTGCATCAGGAGTTCCTGCTCGGACGAGAGTCGGCCGCCGCCCTCGGTGAACCACGGCCGAGACGCCGATGATCGACACACCGTACCTGTCGGTCGATACCGATCGGCTCGATGCCAATCTTCACTCCATGGCGCGGCTCTGCGCCGAGGCCGGTATCGCACTGCGACCGCATGCCAAGACACACAAGTGTGTCGAGATCGCCGAGCGCCAGA
Organism: Gordonia sp. NPDC003504; assembly: GCF_053587995.1. Taxonomy (NCBI): domain Bacteria; kingdom Bacillati; phylum Actinomycetota; class Actinomycetes; order Mycobacteriales; family Gordoniaceae; genus Gordonia; species Gordonia sp. NPDC003504. Next base: position 256,589 of record NZ_JBSFPC010000007.1, on the reverse strand, counting down.
ACACTTGTGGTGCGCAGGGTCTGACGGTCGCGACGATCGGCGAGGCGGAGGTCTTCGCGGCTGCCGCCGACCGGACGGGATGCCGGGATCTGTTCATCGCCTATCCGTTGTGGGTGACCGCCGACAAGGGTGCACGCGTGCGCGCGCTCGCCGATCAGGTGTCGCTGCGGATCGGGGTGGCCTCGGTGGGGGGAGCCCGGCAACTCGGTATGGCGCTGGACGGCAACCCATCCGGCCGGACGGTCGAGGCAATCGTGGAGGTCGATTCGGGTCAGCATCGCACCGGCGTCGCACCGGGCGATGCCGGCACGGTGGCGGCGGCCGCCGCCGACGCCGGCCTCGACGTGGTGGGGGTATTCACCTTTCCCGGTCACGGATACGGGCCCGGGGACTCCCGGCGGCGGGCCGCCCGCGAGGAGGCCGACGCCTTGGCATCGGCAGCTGAATCGTTACGGACCAAGGGAATCGACCCACGGGTACGCAGTGGCGGATCGACCCCGACCATTGCCTTTGCCGACACCGGGGTCCTCACCGAGATCCGCCCCGGCGTCTACCCGTTCTTCGACGCTCAGCAGATCGAGTTGGGGGCGTGTGGATTCGACGACGTGTCGTTGTCGGCGGTCACCACCGTGGTGCATCGCAGCGGCACCCGGATCGTCGTCGACGCCGGCAGCAAGATTCTCGGTGCCGACCGGCCCGGGTGGACAACCGGATTCGGCCGGGTGGCCGGTGCGCCGGACGCACGGATCACCTCCCTGTCGGAGCATCACGGGGTGATCGAGTATCCCGATACCGCAGCGACGATTCCGGCGGTCGGCGAGGTGATCCGGGTGATCCCCAATCACGTGTGCGCAGCGGTCAATCTGGTCGACGAACTGATCGTCGAGTCCGATTCGGTTGAGCCGCAACGGTGGCCGGTGACGGCACGCGGACGCAACAGCTGAGCCCGCACTTGCGTTGACAGCGCCCTGTTCTCCGTTGACAGCGCCCACAATCCCGTTGACAGCGCCCTATTCTCCGTTGACAGCGCCCACAATCCCGTTGACAGCGCCCTATTCTCCGTTGACAGCGCCCACAATCCCGGCAGCTCACTCGTATATCCCCTCCACCACCCAGCAACCCGATCGATAGCACAGCAACAGTGCCCGCGAATCGTCGAGTAGTACCTGGGCTCGGGCGTCGACCTCGTCGACACCCGAGCCATTGCGGGTGATCCCGGTCGGCCACGGGCCTGCCCACCATCGCAGTTCCCAGCTACTGCGTCGATCCGTCCCACCGGGTCCGAGACGGTGCGCGAGTCGAACGGTTGTCGGTTCGGCGGAGAAGGCACCGCGCGGGGTTACCAGCACCGGATCACCGGACAGATCGATCACCTCGACGGGGATGTCGGCCATCACCGACGGCGCCGGACGCGGCATCCTCCCCGGCCACGGTGCAGACGGATCACGCTGTGGCACAAAATCTTCGCCGAGAGAGACCATCGTGATCGCCGCACCCGGATCACGGCCGCCACTCCGGACGGGGATGCGGACCGCATCCCCACCGAGCAATCCCTGCACCCGCTCCATGCTGCGACGGGCACGTTCGGACACACCGGCGCCACCCGGCAGACCCGCCCCGGCCAGCGAGTACTGCAGCGCACCGGCATCGACCACTTCCACCGGTTCCAGCCGAAGCATGGCGATCGGTGAATCGGGACGGGCGTCGCCGATCGCATTACGCCTCCCCCCGGTCATCCATCCCTCCAGCTGCCACCGGATACGGTCGGCGGTGGCAGTTGGTGTGAGCGGTTGCGCACATCGCCAGGTCCGCGTATGGCGTTGCCCGCGTTCGGTGATCGCTTCAACGACCAGCTTCGTGCAGGCCATCGAGGCGTCTGTCAACCGGCGATGCACCACCTCGGCCAGACGACGGCCGATGAAGGCGGCAGCATCGATCCGGTCAACCGGCGGATCACAGACGTACTCGATCGACAGGACGTCGGGCAGTGCGCGCGCCGATGGCGGTCTGCCGGGCAGGGCGTTCGCCTGTCGATGTGCGGTCACCGCGTCGGCGTCGAATCGGGTGGCGATGTCGGCGACCGGCATGTCGGCGAAGTCACCGATGGTCACCACACCCAGGCGGCGCAGCAGTTCGACCAGTCCGTCACGCCCCGGCGCACACAGCGAGGATTCCACGGCGAGATCGGCGATCGGGAGTCCGGCGAGATGCACACGATCGCCACCCGGCGTCACACTGCACCCGCGCCGGGCGGCCAGGACCGCGGTGAACAGTTCGTCGGCGATCCCGACCTGCGATTCGACACCACACGCCGACACCCGATCGACGAGTTCCTCGGCAAGGGCGTCCTCGCCACCGTGTACGCGCACGGCGCCGGACAACGAGACCACCAGCAGCCCCGGTCGTATCACCTCCATGGCGGGGACCATCTCGGCGACGGCCGCGGCGATCGGTTCGAACGCCCGCCCATCGCGATGATCGTCGGCGAGGACCACCATCATCTCCGGACACCGGGACTGCGCCTGACGCTTCCGCATGCCACGGCGCACCCCGGCGGCCCGGGCGGGTGCCGAGCAGGCGACCACCCGATTGGCATTGAGCACCGCGACCGGATGCCGGGGCGGCAGGTCGGCCTCGGCTGCCGCCGCGATGGCCGGCCAGTCGGGGCACCACAATGCCAGTATCCGCCGCCTGGCCTCGACGCGCGATCGTGGTTCGGCACCGGCCATCAGTTGGCCACCGCCACATCCGGTTCGGAAGCGACCGCACCGAACGTCGCATCCAACCGCCGGAGCAGTACCCGATCATCTCCGAAATCGCCTGCCACAAACTCTATTTCGGTGTCTCGACGACGCCGGTCGCGGCCCTCGGCCACCACCCTCAGCCGCATGCCGGCGAGATGTCCGTGCCCGCTGCGCGCGTCGGCCAGGTCGCCACGTCCGGCGAGAGTGGGACGATGCCGGTATCCGATCACCCGAACATCCAGACGGGTGTGCGCGCCCGGCCATGTACCGCCGACGACGATCAGCGACGACGACTGCTGACGTGCACGACCACCGACCACCCGGCATCGTGACGGCGGGACGGAGACCCCACCGAGCCCGAGGATCACCAGGTCCATACCGTCGAGCAGAACCGAGGCCACCTCGACCGGATCGACACCGGGTTCGGCGACGACCGCGATGCGTTCGAGATCGGCCCCCATCTCCACCGCCGATGCCAGGTTGAGCCCGGGCACACCCACGATGCCGATCTGTCCGCCGCCCGCGGTCACCGTGGCGATCAGGGACATGAGCAGTGATCGGGCACCGGTGTAGCAGAGAATCCCGCCCCGCACGATGCCACGTTGGGGCAACACCTCGGCGAGTTCGTCGGACACCGGCAACACGTCGACTGATACCGGTTCCGCGGTCCGACGATCGGGCGTGCCCGACATGACCGCCATCTGGCGGCGCAGGCCGGCCAGCGTGTCGTTTCGATGCTGTTCGGCTGCACCCGAACCGGATGGACCCGGAACATCTCCTTCTCGGCGAGATAACGACAACACACCCATGACACCCCTCCTGACCGGCACCGACAACGCATGGTGAGCAGGGAAGATGCTCCGAGCCGAGCGAACGACGAGCACTCTCCGCACTGAGTTTTCGAACGTTTATTCGACGTCTTTGATCGTACGACGCCCCACCGACAGACCGCAACAGCGCCGGTGAGCGCACTCCCCCAATGGCCGCGCCCGCTCGACGGGAAACAGCGCCCACTCGACGAGAAACGGCGCCCGCTCGACGGGAAACAGCGCCCACTCGACAGGAAGCGGCGCCCACTCGACGGGAAACAGCGCCCACTCGACGGGAGTGAGAGTCAGAAGAGGGTCAGCACCTGTTGTACCGCCGGCGTCGCCACCAGGTCATCACCGCCACCCACGCGGCCCACGCCGCGCACTCCGGCCGCGCCGCCCACTCCGACACCTGCGCCGACGGCGCCCGATGCCACCTCGCGATGCTCGCCCCCGGACGCGAGTCCATGGCGAATCACCAAGGGGCGCATACGCTCACGCAACCATGACGAGTACTCCGGGGTGACATAGGCGCCGCGGCCGTACAGGCTGCGATAGCGCCGCATCAGCGCCGGATGATGTTCGGCCAGCCAGCCCAGGAACCACGGCTTGGTCGCGCCACGCAGATGCATCGGAAAGGCCGTCACCCCACTCGCCCCGGCCTGCGCCAACGATTCGAGCAGTGCATCGAGGTGGGCGGCGGAGTCGGTGAGATACGGGATCACCGGCGCGACCATCACATGTGGCTGGAACCCGGCGTCGGCGATCTCGCGGATCAGCGCCAGCCGCGCCGCGGGCGACGGCGTCCCGGGTTCGATCTGCTTCTGCAGATCCGCATCGTGAAAGGCAAGGGACACACTGAGTCCCACCGAGACCTGGCCGGCGGCCTGCCGCAGCAACGGCAGATCGCGGCGTAGCAGCGTGCCCTTGGTCAGGATCGAGAACGGGGTGCCCGACTCCGTCAGCGCCGAGATCACCCCGGGCATCAGACGATAGCGTCCCTCGGCGCGCTGATACGGGTCGGTGTTGGTTCCGAGCGCCACCTGTTCGCGCCGCCAGGACCGTCGTCGTAACTCCTTGCGCAGCACCGCGGCGACGTTGAGTTTGACCACCACCTGGGTGTCGAAATCCCGCCCCGCGTCGAGATCGAGGTATTCGTGGGTGGGCCGGGCAAAGCAATAGCGGCAGGCATGGGTGCACCCGCGAAACGTGTTGACCGTGAAGGAGAACGGCAGACCCGACTCGACCGGCACCTGATTGAGCGCACTCCTGGCGAGTACCTCGTGGAAGGTGACGCCCTCGAACTCCGGAGTCGAGACACTGCGGACCAGTCCCGCCCGACCGAGACCGGGGAGCGCGCCGTCATCGGCTTCGATCGCCTGTTCGGACCATCGCATGCCAGAAGTCGAACACGCGTGCGAGGTGATGTCAAGCGTGGCGCTCCCGCCCTTGTCCCGGCGGGCCGGTTCGATCCCCCGGCTATCATCTCGAGGTATGCCCGCCGATACCGATGCCCGCGCGACCCCCGGGCCGAGCTACCTGGTGGCCGGCCGCTACCGGTTGATCTCGCGCATCGGTGGCGGCGGAATGGGCACCGTCTGGCTTGCCCGGGATCAACTCCTCGACCGTGAGGTCGCGGTGAAGCAGGTGCTCTCCACCGAAGGACTCTCCGAGGACTCCGCCGAGAACGTCCGGCAGCGGGCAATGCGCGAGGGACGGATCGCCGCCCGGCTGAGTCACCGCAATGCGATCGCCATGCACGACGTCGCCCTTGAACGCGGCGAACCGTGGCTGGTGATGGAGTATCTACCCTCGCGCAGCGTCGCCCAGATCCTGCATTCCGCCAGCACCATCGACATCGTCGAGGCCGCCAAGATCGGGGCCCAGGTCGCCGACGCGATGATCGAGGCCCACGCCGCCGGGATCATCCACCGCGACATCAAACCCGGCAACATCCTCATCGCCGGCGGGGGTCGCAACGCCGGACTGGTGAAGCTCACCGATTTCGGCATCTCCCGCGCCAAGGACGATGTGACACTCACCCAGACCGGTCTGATCACCGGGACGCCCGCGTATTTCGCACCCGAGGTCGCCCGCGGTGACGAACCCGCGGAGGCGTCCGACGTGTATTCGCTGGGCGCCACGATCTACACGATGGTCGAGGGCACACCGCCGTTCGGGGTCGACGACAACTCCCTGGTGATGTTGCACCGGGTGGCCCGCGCCCAGATCAACCCGATGACCCGGGCCGGCGCACTCGAGCCGGTACTCCTGCGGATGCTCGAACCCAGCCCCCGGCGCCGCATCACCATGGAACAGGCCCGCGATCAACTGGCCCGGGTGGCCGCCGGCGATCACGGCACCGCCGAACAGGTCCTCACCAGTCTGGTGTCGCGGGCGGGCATCGGCGCATCCCACCGGCCCCAGACCATGCCGCCGGCACCGTCCGGCGGTCCCGGCACCGGCGGTCCCGGCACCGGCGATCCCGGAGCCCGCGATAGCGGCGGTTCTGTTGTACCGCCCTCGAATTCATCTCCTTATCACCCCACCCGGGTGGCCACCCCACCACCCTTCGCCCCTGGGCCGTCGACACCCGGGCTCGCCTCCAACCCGTCGATCCCGCCCTACGGTGGCACCGCGCCCCCGGGCACTCCGCCCTCCTACAGCAACGCCATGCCCTCCTACATCCCGCCGCCGACCCCGCGGTCCCAGACCTCGCCGGCCCTGCTGGCGCTGGTGGTGTTCCTGTTCTTCGTGGTCCTCGCCGGCGTCGTCGTCCTGGTGATCGCCCTGGCCGGGTGACCCTGGCATCCGGGCCCACGCTCACCCGATGTGCCGGTTCGCCGCCCATCGGGTCAGCGCATTCCTGTTGGACTGCTGCGTCTTTCGCAGCACATTGGAGGCATGGGTCTCGACCGTCTTGATCGAGATGAACAGTTCTTCGGCGATCTCCCGGTAGGTGTAGCCCCGGGCCAACAACCGCAGCACCTCGAGCTCCCGGCGCGTCAGCGAGTCCAGTTCCGGGTCGAGTTGCGGTTCGGGCACCGACGACTTGCCGGTGAACGAGTCGAGCACGAAACCGGCCAGCCGGGGACTGAACACCGCATCACCGTCGGCGACGCGCCGGATCGCGTCGGCGAGTTCCGCGCCGTCGATCGTCTTGGTGACGTACCCGCGCGCCCCGGCGCGGATCGTCGCGATCACATCCTCGGCCGCGTCGGACACGCTGAGCGCCAGAAACACCGGGGCGTCGGCACCCATCGCGTCGACCACACCGCGCAGCACCGCGACCCCACCACCGGAGGGCATGTGCACGTCGAGGAGCACCACATCGGGACGTACCCGGGTGATCCCGGTGATGGCCTCGGCCACCGAACCGGCCTCACCCGCCACCGACAGACCGTCCTCGTCGGCCAACTCGGCGCGGACCCCCGACCGGAAGACGCCGTGATCGTCGACGAGGAACACCCGATACCGGTGCTCCCCTTCGGTCCGCTCGCCCGCACCGTCGGTGATCGTCATGACGCCCTCCCGTTCTGGAGACCCGATTCGCCGGTCTGCTCGCTCATCGCCGATTCCCCAGCCGGCACCGTGGTACGCGGAATGGTCATGCGCACATTGGTTCCCCGCCCGGGCGCCGACACCACCGACACGCGGCCACCGACCCGCTCGATGCGGGAGACGATCGAGCCCGCCACGCCGTGGCGGTCGTCGTCGACCTTGTCCGGATCGAACCCGACACCACGGTCGCGCACGTACACCTCCACCTCGTCGTCACCGACCTCGAGATACATGTCGACCTTCCGCTCCCCGGAGTGCTTGGCCGCGTTGACCAATGCCTCCCGCGTGGCACCGATGAGCGCGGGCCAGCGTTTGGCCGCCACCTTGTCGGCCCGGTGCGCACCGGTGTCCGCATCCGGTGACAGATCGCCGACGGTGACCACCTCCACCTCGATGCCGTAGTGATCCTCGACCTCGGCGCCGACGCTGCGCAACGCCGCGCTCAACGATCCGCCGCGCTGCGCCGGATCACCGAAAAGCCAACTGCGCAGCTCTCTTTCCTGGCTTCGGGCCAGGCGGGCGACCTCGTCGGGTTTGGCCGCCTGCTTCTGGATCAGCGCCAGGGTCTGCAGCACGGAGTCGTGCAGATGGGAGGCGATCTCCTCGCGCTCGGCGTTGCGGATGCGCGCGGCGCGTTCCTCGTTGAGGGCTCGCCACATCCGCATCCACAGCGGCACCGTCAACAGCACCACCCCGATCAAGGTGGTCGCCACGGCCAGCAGAGTGGTGCTCAGGCTGCTGAAGTTGCGGGTACCGGCGAGCACGATCACCACCAGCCCGCCGATCACCAGCACCGCACCGCCGGCCAATCGCAACCAGGTGACCACCGGGCCGTGGGTGCGAACACGCGTGGAGGTGTCGAACTCCCGCCACACCAGGCTCGCCCCGACCGCGACGAAGACCAGGGGAACCAGGTAGGTCGCCGGTGTCCCCGAGGCGGCGAAGCCGACCACCATCATCGCGACCAGGCCGATGAGTGCTAGGCCGTACGCCTGGCGACGCTCCCCCGGCGCCGGCGGCTCCACGTCGTCGCCGGGCGGGCAGAAGAACCACAGCAGGCCGTAGGCCAGCACCCCCGCCCCGGCCATCGCCGTCAACACGACGAAAACCACTCGGACGCGGAAGGTGTCGACACCGAGGTGATCGGCGACACCACCGGCGACGCCACCGATCACCCGACCACCGCTGCGGCGCAGCAACCGCGGTGGTGTTTGCACCTCGGCGACACCCATGACTCGATAGTGGCATGCCGTCGCCGTTCGGGCATCAGGGTTGTTCCCCAGACGACACCCTTAGGGCGTGTCTCCCATTGCTTCTGCGTGGGGTTGGCGGAATCGATGTGTTCCCGCGCAAGGCGGAGGAGGCCTCGTACTGAGGTGCGAGGTACGAGCCTCTAAGGGGAGCAATAGCGGAGCCATTGTGGCCAACGACAACGCAGCCGGGGGCAATGGCGACATGCCGTAGACCCTGGTGAATCCCGGGTGGATCTCAGGGTCGGTCCCCGATGCGGCCGCACCGGTGCGGCGACGAGGATGGCTGTCATGGATACCGCACAGTTTCGGACCCAGGTCTCGCGGTTGTGGGACACCCGGCCCGTCCGGCCCGCCGCACCCCGCACGGTCGCCGGCGTCTGCATCGGGATCGGCAACCGCTACCGGGTCGACCCGACGTTGGTGAAGGTCGCCTTCGTCGTCGCGACCGTCTTCGGTGGCAGTGGACTGATCCTCTACATCGCCGCGTGGATCGCCTTTCCCTCGAGCACCGCGGCCCCGGCACCGGGCGGCGACCCGGCGGGCAACAGGCGGGGCGGCCACGGTAATCCGTCGATGATCCTGCTGGTCGTCGTGGTCGTGATCATCGCCACCTCGATCGGGTCATCGGGTCCGTGGGGATCGGGGGGTCTGCTCGGCGGAATCCTGATGCTCGTCGGCTGGTGGCTGCTCTACCTGCGCACCCCCGAGCCGCTGCCGGAGACCGCCGTCTCGACGCTGCGCGGGCCGTCGACGCCCCAGCGATTCGAGCGCTGGACGCCGCGCGCGGTGCGGGTGGCCGCAGGCATCGACGCGGGCAGCCCGCCGCCGCGGACCGAATCCACTGCAGCCGCAGTCGATCTGACCAAGGTCCACCCCGACGACACCGCCACGATTCCGGCATCCGCCTCGGCCGCCGACTTCGCTGATCGCACCCCGCCGGCGTGGGACCCGTTGGGCGCTGCACGATTCGCCTGGGATCTGCCCGAACCGTCGGCGTCGGCCCCGCCCCCGGCGCCGACGCCGACGCGACGCTCACCCATGGCGCTCATCGTGATCGGCATCGCGGTCCTCGTCGCCGCCGCGGGGGCGGCCGCCCATCAGGCCGGCGCCGACTGGTTCACCGTGCCGCATATGCTCTCGCTGGTCCTGGCCGTCGTCGGTGCCGGGGCGCTCGTGATGGGCTTGCGTCGTCATCGGCCGGGTTCACATCCCGGTGCCCTGGTGCCGCTGGCCATCGGACTCGGTGTGGCCGTGGTGTTCTCGACGGTGCTGACCACCTGGGGACCCGATGACCGCCACTGGGGAATGCCGACCGGTGGGGTCGGCGAACGGCACTGGACACCGCCGAGCGAGAACGACATCCGGGACACCTACTCGCTGGGGATGGGCAAGATGACGCTCGATCTGCGTGGCATCGATCTGACCACCGACCGCCGGGTGGAACTGCGCAACGGGGTCGGCGAGGTCAACGTCGAGGTCCCCGAAGGGATGAATATCCGGGCCACTTGCTCCACCGGTGTCGGTGACTACACCTGCCCGGAGGGACTCGACGGCGGTGACGACGGCACCGATGGGCCGGTATTGACCATCGATGCACACACCAACGTGGGAAATGTGGAGATCCGACGATGAGCACAGCGAGCGGGCCGTCACCCGACAACGACGCCCTCGGCAACCACACCTCCGGCGACGACGTCCCCGGCACCGCCGAAGACCGATCACGCCGCGCGCCCGGCGTCGCCCTGATCGGCGTCGCCGCACTCGCGGTGGCCGGATGGGGTCTGGCCGACGGTCCGACCCTGCCCGATCCGGCCACGCTCGGCTGGCTCGTGGTCGGCGTCGGCGTGGTGATCGGTGCCCTCCTTATTCTCAGCGGTACGCGCTCATCCCGGCGAAGCTGAGAACCGGCGCGGAGGCGCCGAGGGAACCGTCACTCCCACTCGATGGTGCCCGGCGGCTTGCTCGTCACGTCGAGGACCACACGGTTGACGTCGGGCACCTCGTTGGTGATACGGGTGGAGATCACCTCGAGCACCTCATACGGCACCCGCGTCCAGTCGGCGGTCATCGCGTCCTCGCTCGACACCGGCCGCAGCACGATCGGGTGACCGTAGGTCCGCCCGTCACCCTGCACCCCGACGCTGCGGACGTCGGCGAGCAGCACCACCGGACACTGCCAGATCTGTCCGTCCAGTCCTGCCGCGGTCAGTTCCTCGCGGGCGATCAGATCGGCCTTGCGGAGCATCTCCAGCCGGTCGGCGGTCACTTCGCCGACGATGCGGATCGCCAGACCCGGCCCCGGGAAGGGCTGCCGGCCGACGATCTCCTCCGGCAGGCCCAACTCGCGTCCGACGGCGCGGACCTCGTCTTTGAACAGCAGCCGCAGCGGCTCGACCAGGGAGAACTCCAGGTCTTCGGGGAGCCCACCGACGTTGTGATGGCTCTTGATGTTGGCGGTGCCACTGCCACCGCCCGATTCGACGACGTCCGGGTACAGGGTGCCCTGCACCAGGAAGTCGACCTTCTGTCCGTCCTCGGCGTGATCGCCGAGCACGTCGGTCACCGCACCCTCGAAGGACCGGATGAACTCGCGGCCGATGATCTTGCGCTTGGTCTCGGGATCACTCACCCCGGCCAGCTCCGACAGGAAGGTGTCGGCGGCGTCGACGGTGACCAGTTTGGCGCCGGTCGCCCCGACGAAGTCGTGTTGCACCTGCTCACGTTCACCCGCCCGCAGCAGCCCATGGTCGACGAACACGCAGGTCAGCCGATCGCCGATGGCCCGCTGCACCAGCGCGGCGGCCACCGCGGAGTCGACGCCACCGGACAGACCGCAGATCGCCAGTCCGTCGCCGATCTGATCGGACACCTGGTCGATGAGGGCGTCGGCGATGTTCGCCGGCGTCCAGGTGGCCTCGAGCCCGGCGATCTCGTAGAGGAAACGGGTGAGCACCTGCTGGCCGTGCGGGGTGTGCAGCACCTCGGGGTGGTACTGAACCCCGGCCATCCGGCGTTCGACATTCTCGAAGGCGGCCACCGGTGCGCCCGGCGTCGACCCGGTGACGTCGAACCCTTCGGGCGCGGTCTGCACGGCATCGTTGTGGCTCATCCACACCGGCGCGGTGTCGGTGAGTCCCTGATGCAACACTCCGCCGTCGCCGTCGAGGGTCAAGGTCGTGCGCCCGAATTCGCGTCCGCCCGTATTTGCGACCACACCCCCGAGTGCGGCGGCCATCGACTGGAAGCCGTAGCAGATGCCGAACACCGGAACACCGAGGTCCAGGATGGCCGGATCGATGGACGGCGCATCCTCGGCGTACACCGACGACGGCCCGCCGGAGAGCACCAGCGCCACCGGATTCTTGGCCGTGAACTCCTCCAGCGGCGCGTCGTGGCTGATCACCTCGGAGTAGATGCGGGCCTCACGGACACGGCGGGCGATGAGCTGGGCGTACTGGGCCCCGAAGTCGACGACGAGGACCGGGCGCGGGCCGTCGATGAATCCTTCAGAATCGGTCACGAGGCGAGTCTAGTGGCTTCCCCCCTGGCCGTCGGCCGAGCCCGTCGGCCGCCCTCGGGTTCCGGACGCACGAGTCGGGGTGGAATACTCGATGTCCGCGATGACTACTTCAGATACTCGTGATACCCCCTGGTCACTGACCATCTCCGACATCACCCAGGCGGCGGTGTTCGCCGCACTCATCGCGGCGCTCGGTCTGCCGGGGACGATCAACATCGGGACCAGCGGTGTGCCCATCACCTTCCAGACGCTCGGGGTGATGCTCGCCGGTGCTGTGCTGGGCCCCAAGAAGGGCACCCTCGCGGTGGTCATCTTCATGGCGCTGGCCATCGCGGGCCTGCCCATCCTCTCCGGCGGCCGCAGTGGTCTCACCGCCCTGGCCTCGCCCACGGCCGGCTACTTCGTCGGGTTCCTGCCCGCCGTCATCGTCATCGGCCTTCTCACTGCGCTGATGATGCCCCGGTACCGGTTCTGGTGGGGCATCATCATCAACCTGCTCGGTGGCACGGTCGTGCTCTACGCGTTCGGCGTCGCGGGTCTGCTGATCCGCACCGACCTCACCCTGTGGGCCGCGATCACCACGAACGGGACCTTCCTGATCGGCGATCTCATCAAGGCCGTCGTCGCCGCCCTGGTGGCATCTCAGGTGCACCGCGGATGGCCGGGACTGATCACCCCGCTGCGCCGGTCGGCTCGCCGTGCGACCGCGAACTGACGCACAGCGCGATGGAGGCGTCGTGATCGAGGCGGCATGATCGAGTTCGAGGGCGTCTCACACACGTACGGCGACCGCACCGTGCTGCGCGACATCTCGCTGCGCCTCACCGAACACCGGATCGGCATCGTGGGTGCCAATGGCAGCGGCAAATCCACCCTGGCCCGGATGATCAACGCGCTGGTGATCCCCGACCGGGGCAGCGTCACGGTCAACGGTCTGCCCACTGCGAAGAACAAACGCCGCATCCGGCGCGAGGTCGGGTTCGTCTTCTCCGATCCCGACCGGCAGATCATCATGCCCACGGTGCGTGAGGACATCGAGTTGTCGCTGACCCGTACCGAACTGTCCAAGGCCGAACGCGCCGAACGCACGATGGCGGTTCTGGAACGCTTCGACCTCGCCGACCACGCCGATCACCCCGCGGGTCGACTGTCCGGCGGGCAGAAACAACTCCTCGCACTGGCATCGATCTTCGTCACCGAGCCGAGCATCATCGTCGCCGACGAACCGACGACGCTGCTCGATCTGCGCAACAGCGCGATGATGCGGCGGGTCTTCGCCGCACTCGACGAACAGCTCATCGTGGTCAGCCACGATCTCGACCTGGTCGCCGACGTCGACCGGATCCTCGTCGTCGACGACGGGCGGATCGCCGTCGACGACGGCCCCGGCCCCGCCTTGGCGGCCTACCGGAAGATGATGGCGTGAATCCGCTGGGCATCTACCAGCCCGGCCACAGCGCGCTCCATCGCCTGCCCCCCGGAATCAAACTCCTCGGCCTGGCCGTCGCCATCGTGGCGATCACCGTGGGCGTGCGGTCGGCGGCCTCGCTCGGCATCGTCGCCGGTGGCGTGGTGGTGCTCTACGCCCTCGCCGGGATCGGCCCGGTCACCGCGTGGCGGCAGTTCCGACCCCTGCTGTGGATCCTGGTGTTCATCTTCGTCTTCCAGGTGATCTTCACCGACTGGCACCGAGCGGTCCTGGTGTGCGGGGTGCTCGCCCTGTCGGTGATGCTCGCGGCCGCGGTCACCCTGACCACGCGCACCACCGACATGCTCGAGTCGATGACTCGGGCGTTGAACCCGTTGCGCCGATTCGGGGTTCGCACCGATCTCATCGCCATCGCACTGGCCCTGACCATCCGCGCGATCCCGCTGATCGTCGAGATCGCCACTCAGGTCGACGAGGCCCGACGGGCCCGCGGGTTGCGGCCCGGCCCACGAATCCTGGTGGCGCCCATCGTGCTCGGCGCACTGCGCACCGCCGACGGTTTCGCCGAGAGCCTCAGCGCGCGCGGACTGGACTGAACACCTCATCGTGGATGCGCTCGAGCGAGGCCGCATCGACCTCCGTCGAGATGCCGGCTCGCACCCCGCCATCCGTCATGGATGAGGACACCGAGCCTCACCGGGTACTTGCCCCTTCATCAACTCCGCCCCGCAGCAGGCAGCGCGACACGCCCGGACTCATCTCGAGGCGCTCGCGTGCCAGTACTCGTGAGGTCAGGAGGCGTCGACGTGGTACACCGGCGTGAGCGGCAACCGCAGTGCCCCGGGCGCGTCGGCGGGAACCACCGGATGCGCCGGTGCCACGGCACCGATCCGCCGGTAGCCGCCGCTCTGCTCGGGCCGCTGATCGTCCTGTCCCTTGTTGGGCCACAACGCGATCGCCCGCTCGGCCTGCGCGCAGATCGACAGTGACGGATTCACCCCGAGATTCGCCGAGATGGCCGCACCGTCGGTGATGTGCAGGGTGGGATAGTTCCACACCCGGTGATACGCATCGATCACGCCGGTGGCGGGATCATCGGAGATCGCGCAGCCACCGAGGTAGTGCGCGGTGAGCGGCATGTTGACGATGTCACCCCAGGTGCCGCCGGCGATCCCGCCGGGGAGTTTGTCGGCGATACGACGAGTTGCCTCGTTGCCCTGGGGAATCCACGTGGGGTTGGGTTCACCGTGGCCCTGCTTGCTGGTGATGTAGCGCAGCGGCCCGCGGCGTCGGACGAAGGTGGTCAGCGAGTTGTTGTTGTTCTGCATCACCAGCGCGATCACGGTGCGCTGGCTCCACTTCCGGACATACAGCAGGCGCACCATCACGAACGGGTTGGTGATCACCTGACGCAGGAACTGGCCGAACCGATTCAGCGGACTGCCGCCGTCGGTCAGCGCGGTCTGCAGGTAGGCGATCGCATTGGACCCCTTGCCGTAGCGCACCGGCTCGATGTGCGTGTTGGCCTCCGGATGAAATGACGACGTGATCGCCACACCCTGCGAATAATCATGTGCCGGATCATATTTCGCGGCCATCGCACCGAGAATCGACTCCGAGTTGGTGCGGGTCAGCCGACCCATCGCGTCCGAGATCTTCGGTAGCGTCGAACGTTTCGCATGATGCATCAGGCGCTGGGTGTTGAAGGTTCCGGCGGCGACGATCACCTGATCGGCGGTGAAGGTGCGTCGTCGCGCACCCACCGGTCCCCAGGACGACGACCCGTGCGTACCGACCCGCCAGGTGCCGTCCGCGTCCTGGCTGATCGCGTCGACGGTGGTGCGGTCGATGATCTGCGCACCGGCGCGTTCGGCGAGGCCGAGGTAGTTCTTCATCAGGGTGTTCTTGGCGCCCACCCGGCAACCGGTCATGCACGCCCCGCATTCGGTGCACGCCGTGCGCTCGGGTCCGGCGCCGCCGAAGTACGGGTCGGGCACCGTCTGTCCGGGCTCGCCGGCCAGACCGGTTTTGGCACCGAAGAACACCCCGACCGGTGTCGCGGTGAAGGTGTCGCCGACTCCCATCTCGTCGGCGACCTCCTTGATCACCCGATCCGACTCGGTGAACGTCGGATTGGTGACCACCCCGAGCATGCGGCGCGCCTGCTCGTAGTAGGGAGTGAGTTCGTCCTCCCAGTCGGTGATGTGGTTCCACTGCGGATCGGTGAAGAACGGTGTGGGTGGCTTGTACAGCGTGTTGGCGTAGTTCAGCGAACCGCCGCCGACCCCGGCGCCGGCCATGATCATCACGTCCTTGAGGGCGTGGATGCGTTGGATGCCGTAGAGCCCCAATTTCGGCGCCCACAGCCACTTGCTGAGGCGCCAGCTGGTCTTGGCGAAGTCCGCGTCCTCGAAGCGCCGGCCGGCCTCGATCACACCGACGCGGTACCCCTTCTCCACCAGACGCAGCGCGCTGACGCTGCCGCCGAAGCCGGATCCGATGATGAGCACGTCGAACTGGGTCGATCCATGGTGGGCTGCCATGAAAACATACTAATACCCGTTGTCACATCGGGTGGTCCGGGTCTCGTTCCCGCCGTGACACCGGTCAGCGATGGACGGTCAGACCGACCCGCTGGAACTCCTTGAGGTCGGAGTACCCGGCCTTTGCCATCGAACGACGCAGAGCACCAACGAGATTCAGCTCACCGTACGGGTCGTCGGAAGGACCGGTGAGCACCTTCTCCAAACTCGGCCGATCCTCCGGGGTGGACACCTGCAGCATCGTCCCACGCGGCGTATCCGGATGGGCTGCGGCCGACGGCCAGTACCACCCGCCACCGGGTGCCTCGGCGGCCGCGGCCAGCGGCGTGCCGAGCACGGCCGCGTCGGCACCACAGGCGATCGCCTTCGCCAGATCACCGGAGGTGTGGATGTCACCGTCGGCGATCACGTGCACATAGCGGCCACCGGTCTCGTCGAGGTAGTCACGACGCGCCGCGGCGGCATCGGCGATCGCGGTCGCCATCGGCACCCCGATGCCCAGGACCTCACCGGTGGTGGTGGCACCGGCCGTGGACCCGTATCCGACGATCACACCGGCCGCGCCGGTGCGCATGAGATGCAGCGCGGTGCGGTGATCGTGGACGCCACCGGCGATCACCGGGATCTCGAGGTCGGCGATGAAGGTCTTGAGGTTGAGCGGATGCTCCGCGCCCTGCACGACGTGTTCGGCGGAGATGATCGTGCCGTGCACCACCAGGATCTCCACACCCGCGGCCAGCAGCGCCGGGGTCAGTTCGGGTGCGTGTTGCGGACTGACCCGCACCGCCGTGGTCACTCCGGCGTCGCGCACGGTGGCGACCGCCTCGGCCAGCAGGTCGGTGTCGAGTGGAGCAGAATGCAGCTCCTGCAGGCGCCGGACGGCCGCCTGCGGATCCGGATCGGTGGACGCCAGCTCGATCAGCTCGGCGATCTTGTCCTCGACATCACGATGCCGGGCCCAGAGCCCCTCGCCGTTGATCACGCCGAGCGCGCCGAGACGCCCGAGCTCGACGGCGACGGCCGGCGACACCAGCGCATCGGTCGGATGGCTCAGGATGGGCGCATCGAACCGGTAGGCGTCGATCTGCCATGCGGTCGACACGTCCTTGGACGAGCGGGTCCGTCGCGACGGCACGATGCTGATGTCGTCGAGTTCGAACGTCTGCCGGGCCGTGCGACCCATGCCGAGGTCCACGAGGTCATGCACCGAGAGCGCCTTTCTGGTTCTGCGCACACCGAGGTCGTCGGTGTGGCGAGATCACGATTCGCCGACGGCGGGAGCCGCCGGCGTGGAGAGCCACCGGCGAGGCCGTCAGCGTGAATAGTAGTTGGGCGCCTCGGCGGTCAGGGTGATGTCGTGCGGATGCGACTCCTTGAGCCCGGCCGCGGTGATCTGGACGAAGCGCGCGTGCTGCAGCTCCGGGATCGTCGACGCCCCCGTGTAGCCCATCGCCGCACGCAACCCACCGACGAGCTGGTGGATCACCTGACTCAGCGGACCACGGAAGGGCACCCGGCCCTCGATCCCCTCCGGCACCAGCTTCTCCTCCTTGAGGACATCGTCCTGGAAGTAACGGTCCTTGGAGTACGACTTGGCCTGTCCGCGGCCCTGCATCGCGCCGAGCGAGCCCATGCCGCGGTAACTCTTGAACTGCTTGCCGTTCACCAGGATCAGATCACCCGGGGCCTCGGCGGTACCGGCCAACAGCGAGCCGAGCATCGCCGTGGACGCCCCCGCCGCCAGCGCCTTGGCGATGTCACCGGAGTACTGCAGCCCGCCGTCGGCGATCACCGGCACACCGGCGGCCTGACAGACCGTGACCGCCTCGAGGATCGCGGTGATCTGGGGCGCGCCGACCCCGGCGACCACTCGCGTGGTGCAGATCGAGCCGGGCCCGACACCCACCTTGACGGCGTCGGCTCCGGCGTCCACGAGGGCCTGCGCAGCCTCCCGGGTGGCGACGTTGCCGCCGACGATCTCCACGCGGTCGCCGATCTCGGCCTTGAGCTTGGAGACCATGTCCAACACGAGTCGATTGTGGGCGTGCGCGGTGTCAACGATGATCACGTCGGCGCCCACGTCGGCCAGTGCCATCGCGCGGTCCCACTGTGAATCGCCGGTGCCGACCGCGGCGCCGACGAGCAGTCGTCCGTCGGAATCCTTGGTGGCGAACGGATGCTGTTCGGTCTTGACGAAGTCCTTGACGGTGATCAGACCGGTCAGACGTCCGTTGCCGTCGACGATGGGCAGTTTCTCGACCTTGTTGCGCCGCAACAGGCCCAGCGCGGCTTCGGCGGACACTCCCTCCTGCGCGGTGATCAGCGGCGCCTTGGTCATCACCTCCGACACGGCGCGGTCCTGATCGACCTCGAAACGCATGTCACGGTTGGTGATGATGCCGACGAGTTCACCGGTGCCGTCGACGACGGGCAGACCCGAGATGCGGTAGCGCGCACACATCGCGTCGACCTCGGCGAGGGTGTTGGTCGGCGAACAGGTCACCGGGTCGGTCACCATGCCGGCCTCGGAACGCTTCACGGTTTCGACCTGCGAGGCCTGATCCTCGATGGACAGATTGCGGTGCAGGACACCCATGCCACCGGAGCGGGCCATCGCGATGGCCATCCGGGCCTCGGTGACGGTGTCCATCGCCGAACTCACCAGCGGGACCCGCAACGAGATCTTCTTGGTCAGTTGCGACGAGGTGTCGGCCTCGCTCGGGATCACATCCGATGCCGAGGGCAGCAACAGGACGTCGTCGAAGGTCAGGCCGAGCATCGCGACCTTCCCGGGATCGTCTCCACCGGTGCGCACGTGTGTCATCGGTCCATGGTATCGGGCGTTTCTGGGGAAACCGAATACGGCGATCTGGGTCACGTCGACCGCACCGGATCGGGTCGTCGATCTGTGGAACCGATGCGGCGCAGGTCACGCGACATCGGCTACGGTGGTGGGGTGCGTGACCACCTTCCACCGGGCCTACCACCGGACCCGTTCGCCGATGATCCCAGCGATCCGGCGTCGGCATTGGACTCCGTCGAACCGGGTATCCCCCTCGACGAGAACGAGCGGCTGGCCGTCGAGGAGGATCTGGCCGATCTCGCCGTCTACGAGGCCCTGCTGGCCCACCGCGGGGTCCGTGGTCTCGTGGTGGTCTGCGAGGACTGCCACGAGGATCACTATCACGACTGGGATATGTTGCGCGCCAACCTCTTACAACTGCTGATCGACGGCACCGTGCGCCCGCACGAGCCGGCCGTCGACCCGCGTCCGGACGATTACGTCACCTGGGATTACTGCCGCGGCTACGCCGACGCCCACGGGCACCTCGGCAGCGAACGCTGAACGGCTGAGCGCTCCGCCCGCCCCTGCGCAGATCGCGGATCGGGCGCAGATCGGATCGGGCACTTGGAGCGGCCGGTTCTCACACAAGCGCGGGGCCAGATCAGCGCCGAACTCAGATCAGCGCCGAACTCAGATCAGCGCCGAACTCGGATCAGCTCGGCCTCAGGACCGTCGACGCCGCGGCCGTGCTGCTCGGTACGCCTCCACTGGTCGGCACCGGGACCTCCCCCGACGTGGGCACCTGACTGGTCCGCGGCACACTGGGAACGGTGGTCTGATTCGTCGGTTCCGATGTATCCGGCGTGGTCGCGTCCGTGTCATCGGTGGGCGGTGTCGGCTCCACCGACGCCGAGCCGCTGCGCGTGGTCGACGTCGACGGACGGCTCGACTCGTCGGAGCGCAATCGATTGATCCACTGGGTCATCTGTTCACGAGTACCCGAATCCGATACCGGCCCCATCTTGCTCTGGGCACGTTCGATCAGCTGCTGCGCCTGCGTGGTGTCGCCGGCCGCGAGCGCCGCCTCGGCCTGCTCGAGATCCGAGCGCACGTCGTAGGCGGCCTGGGTCTCCGACGCCGCCTGTGCGAAGACCACCTTCTTCACACCCCAGAGCGGATCCCCGGGCTGGGCGCCTTCACTGACGACGGTCAGGCCGGCAGCCGCCACCACCGCGATCGCGGCCGCCCCGGCGACGATCCGCAGCGAACGGACCACCCCGGCGGCGCGGCGGGTGGGCATCTCGGCGGCCATCGCGCGTTCGACCTCGTCGAGGGCCGGTAGCGGCGGTTCGGCTGCGCCGATGACGTCATGCCGCCACCCCGACAACAGGACCGCGAGTTCATACTCGGCCGGATCCCTGGTCGGAGTGGACAGGTCGCGCGAGAGCGCATCGAGAAATGCGTCATCGACATGCACCTCTCGCACATCGATGGAATCGTCGGGGGCGCCCGATGGCACATATCCCCGCCGCTGCCCGGCTCCGGACGCGTCCCCCGACGGCCGACGATCCGGCAGCGGGCGACGCCGATCACGCTCGTCGTTCATCACGTCGTCCACCTGCCTTCCTCAGCTCGTCTTTCAGTTTCGCCAGCGCTCGATGCTGGGCCACCCGGACCGCGCCCGGTGTACTCCCGACGGCGTCGGCGGTCTCCTCCGCCGACATCCCGACGACCAGCCGCAGCACCAGGATCTCCCGCTGCTTGTCCGGTAGCACCGACATCAGCTGCCTCATCTGCCGACTCGCATCGGATTCGAGTGCCGCCTGCTCGGGGCCACCGAGGACGGTGGTCACATCGGGCACCTCGTCGACCGGGTCGGCCTTGACCCGCCCGGCGACCCGCATCGCGTCGGCCACCTTGTGCGAAGCGATCCCATAAACGAAGGCCATGAACGGTTTGCCCTGATCCTGATACCTGGGCAAGGCCGTCATCACCGCCATCAACGCCTCCTGAGCAATGTCGTCGGCGGAGAACAGATGTCGTTCTCCGACCCCGATTCGCCCTCGGCAGTAGCGCAGGATCGGCTCATGCACACTTTCGAGAACTGACGTGAGCGCTGCGCGGTCGCCCTGCCTTGCGGCGTGGACGGCGGCGTCCAACTCATCACCTGTCAGCTTCATCGTCAGTACTGATCCCCGCGTTACACGTTGTGTGACTGGTCTCACCAGCCCTTATCGGCCATTTCCCGCCCGGCGAAGCGCGGCGACGAAGGCCATCGCGTCGGCGACCAGGCGGCGTGGCCGGGCGGTGGACCCCAAGCAGACACCTTAGCGATCGTTTGTCACGGTCACGAACGGCATGCCGCGCGTGTACAGCAACCGATACCGGTCGTCGAGATCGGCGCGGACGGGTTCGTCGTCATCCCCGATACCGACCAGCAGCGACAGCGCCGCCCATTCCAACGGCATCAGGTCGGCCGCGGCGGCCTCGGCACGCAGCCGACGGGCCGTGCGGATCGCCGGATCGGCGTCACCGGACGCGGCCACCGCCGCGGCGACGATGAGTTCGGTCTTGATGCGGTGTCGTGGCGGTGCGGCGGTACCGAAACGCCGTACCAGGGCCAGTGCCCGCCGTGCCTCGGTCAGCGCCGTCGCGGGATCACCGGTGTAGAGGGCCCACTCGGCCCGGACCCAGAACAACCGCACCCGCGGACGACCGGTCACCCAGTCCTCGCCGACGGGGTCCTGGGGTGCCAGCACCCGGTCCGCTCGATTCAGGAGGCGTTCGGAGGCAGCGAAACGGCCGAGGCCGAGATTGTCGGCCGCGAGGTTCACCATCACGTCGGCCAACGCCGCGACGGCCCACGGGTCGTTGGCGTCGGGCCGTGGGTCGACGAGGGCCAGCGCCCGACCGTCACGCATCAGCGCATCATCGTGCCGACCCGATTGCCGCACCAGCGACGCACCCGCACTCGCCGACAGGGCCGCCAGACGCGCATCGCCCATGCGTCGGGCGACGAGACCGACCTCGTCGAGGCGGGTCATGGCCACACACCCATATCCCCGCGCACCGATCTCGACGGCCTCCGACCATGCCGCCCAACGTCGATCACCTGGCGAAACGTGGTCCGGATCACCCTCAAAAGAACCAGTTAGCATGAATTTAACCCGGCGACACAATTGTTAAAAACCCTTCCGAGGTCAATGGGCGATGACGTCAATGTTTCTATTACGTTAATCGCCGCATCGGCGTGCCGCCCCTCCCGCACGACCACGTCGACACCCCGTTCGCGATCCAACCGCCAGTATCCGCTGGTCACAGCGGCTCTCGGCACCAAACTCCGACCCGGATACACACCCGGCACCACCTGTGCTAACGGCCAGTACGTCACTAACACTCCGTTAACAATGGCGGAATCTTTCCGATCATTGCCCCCCAATTGACGGTATTGACGTCGTTTCTCGGGCCCGCTTAGTGTTTGCTTGCGCCGAGCGAAAACACCCGGGTCAGACCCAGTTGAACCCGATCGTCACCGCGACAGCGCACGGACCACGCCACGACCGCGACCACCCCGCGATCCCCGTCCTGCAACAAGGAGAAGCTGCCATGCCCCAGCCCAATCACCTCCCCGGACCCAACGCAGACGTGTGGGATTGGCAGATGCACGGCCTGTGCCGCGGCGTTGAGTCGTCCATGTTCTTCCATCCGGACGGAGAACGCGGCCGTGCCCGCGCACAACGTGAGCGTCGCGCCAAAGAAATGTGCCACCAATGCCCGGTGATCGCCCAATGCCGCGAACACGCACTCGCCGTGGCCGAACCCTACGGCATCTGGGGCGGGCTGTCCGAGTCAGAACGCAGCATGCTGATGAAGCGCGGCGTCGGACGCCGCATCGCCAGCTGACTTTCATACCGCCCGGAACGTCTCCGGTCGGATCACGCACCCAGACCAGACACCTCCGGGGTGGTCACCATGGAAGTGACCACCCGGAGGTGTGTCTGTCTGACGAGGCGATGACCGGCAGGTCATCTCCGCACGTCAGTGTGCGTGACCATGCCCATGATCATCGCCGCCCTGCTCGGGCTTGTCGGTCACCGCGGTCTCGGTGGTCAACACCATCCGCGCCACCGACGCCGCATTCACCACCGCCGACCGGGTCACCTTCACCGGATCGATGATGCCCTCGGCCACCAGATCGCCATAGGTCAGGGTCGCGGCATTGAAACCCTCCCCCGACTCGGCAACGCGGTTCACCACGACCGCACCGTCGACACCGGCATTGGTGGCAATCCAGAACAACGGTGTCTTGACCGCCTCACGGACCACCCGCACACCCAGTGCCTCATCACCATCGGTCAGCTCATCGGCCAACGCGTCGAGCACCGAAGCCGCGGCCACGATCGCCGAACCGCCACCGGGGATGATGCCCTCCTCGACCGCGGCCTTCGCCGCCGCCACCGCATCCTCGACGCGGTGCTTGCGCTCCTTCAGCGCGGTCTCGGTTGCCGCGCCCACCCGGATCACCGCGATACCACCGGCCAGCTTCGCCAACCGCTCGGCCAGCTTCTCCCGATCCCAATCCGAATCGCTCGCCTCGATCTCACGCCGCAACTGCGCCGCACGATCGGCAACGGCCTCCGAGGTACCGGCACCCTCGACAATCGTCGTGGTGTCCTTGGTGACCACTACACGACGAGCCGACCCGAGCAGATCCAGTTCGGCGGTCGCCAGATTCAGACCGATGTCCGACGAGATCACCGTCGCACCCGTGACCACCGCCAGATCCTCCAGGAACGCCTTGCGGCGATCACCGAAGAACGGGGCCTTCACCGCAACAGCCTTGATGGTCTTACGGATCGAGTTGACCACCAACGTCGACAGCGGCTCACCCTCGACATCCTCGGCGATGATCAGCAACGACTTACCCGCCCCGACCACCTTCTCCAGCAGCGGCAGGAAATCGGGCAACGAGCTGATCTTGTCGCGGTACAGCAGCACCAGCGCGTCGTCCAGCGCCGCCTCCTGGGCGTCGGCGTCGGTGACGAAATACGGCGACAGATAACCCTTGTCGAACTGCACGCCCTCCGTCACATCGAGGTCGGTCTGCAGACCCGAGCCCTCCTCGACGGTGACCACGCCGTCGACACCCACGGTCTCCATGGCCTTACCGACCATCTCACCGACCTCCTCATCACGCGACGACACCGTCGCCACCTGCGAGATCGCCTTCTGACCCGCCACCGGGGTCGCCACCCGCAACAACTCCGCGCCCAGCGCATCGGCGGCCTTGCCGATACCCGCACCCAACGCAATCGGATTGGCACCGGCGGCCACATTGCGCAGACCGGCCGCCACGATCGCCTGAGCCAGCACCGTCGCCGTCGTCGTACCGTCGCCGGCCACATCGTTGGTCTTCGTCGCCACCGACTTCACCAACTGCGCACCGAGATTCTCGAACGGATCCTCCAGATCCACATCACGCGCAATCGTCACACCATCATTGGTGACACTCGGACCACCAAAAGCCTTGGCCAGCACCACATGCCGACCCCGCGGCCCCAACGTGACCTTCACCGTGTCGGCGAGCTGATTAATACCCCGCTCCAGCGCCCGACGGGCCTTCTCATCGAATTCGATTTGTTTGGACATACACTCTCCTGTGTTTTTGGCGTCGCCTCCGGCGACGCGCAGTTTGCGCCCTTGTGCACCACTCTTCGTCGTCGCCCGCATTGTCGCTTCGCGCTCCTCGCGGACTCCTCCTCATCGCGGCGCGGCGCAAACAGGCGGTGGTTACGGTTCTTTCACTCCACCCGCTTACGGGCTCCGCCGGCATCGCGGCGCAGCGCAAACCGGCGGTGGTGGCGTGTTCGCTCCACTCACCACGCTCGCGCGCGTGTTCCTTGTATGGCGGTGCGGCGCAAATAGGTGGTGACGTTTTTTTGCTATCGGATTGTTGGTCTGTCGGCTCTCTCAGCAGTTCCGCCCCGGCACCCCTTTCAGGGGTACCGGGGCGGAGAAAGACACGAGAGACCTCGTGATCTCTTACTTGCCGATGACAGCGAGCACGTCGCGCGCCGACAGGATCAGGTACTCCTCGCCGGCGTACTTGATCTCGGTGCCGCCGTACTTGCTGTAGATGACGGTGTCGCCTTCCTTCACGTCGACCGGGACGCGGTTGCCCTGCTCGGTCACGCGGCCTTCGCCGACAGCGATGACGGTGCCCTCTTGCGGCTTCTCCTTGGCGGTGTCCGGGATGACCAGGCCCGACGCGGTGGTCGTCTCGGCCTCCACGGCCTGTACCAGGATCTTGTCCTCAAGCGGCTTGATGTTCACGCTCGCCACGATGTGAGTCCTCAACTTCCTCGTCTGAGAAATCGATGTATTTGTTGCAGATGTCCTGCACTTGGGGCTCTGCCACAAACCTCGTCGTCGCGGGTGCCGAGGTTCACAACACAGTGCCTACTAGCACTCTATACATGCGAGTGCCAGCACTCAAGGTTGGTGGGTGCAAAAGTTCAGACCTGGCCGCAGAGCTCCCGCCCACGGTCGGCATCGGCGCTGACATCCGGCGCCGACGTCGTCGACGGTACCCGGATCCGGCGACTCCACCAGGCCACGCCCACCGCACCGATCAGCCCCGCCACCGACAAGGCGCTCACCACCCAGATCGCGGTCGTCATCCC
This sequence comes from Gordonia sp. NPDC003504, assembly GCF_053587995.1. NCBI lineage: Bacteria > Bacillati > Actinomycetota > Actinomycetes > Mycobacteriales > Gordoniaceae > Gordonia > Gordonia sp. NPDC003504. The sequence continues at coordinate 231,262 of NZ_JBSFPC010000007.1, read as the reverse complement.
ACCGAGCAGCGCTCCCGGGCGGGCCGGCTCGGCGGAACTGGTCAGGATGGCCGTGATGACGGCCAGCATCACCGCACCCCCGATCTGCACGCTGGTGTTGACCAGCCCCGACGCGAGGCCTTGCTCGTCGTCGTCGACCCCACTGGTGCCCTGGGCGGTCACCGACGGGAAGGTCAGCGCGAAGCCGATGCCGAGCAGGATGATGGTGGGCAGCAGGAAGTCCGCGTACTCCATCCCCGGCTGGACGCGGGCGAACCAGAGGTAGCCGCCGAGGAATGCGGCGAACCCGAAAATCATCAGGACCGGCGTGGGCACCCGGTCCAGTACCCGGTCCATCCGCACCGCGCTGGCCGCGACGATGAGTCCGGCGGGCAGGAACCCGAGTGCCATCATCAGTGGCGACCACCCCAACACATCCTGCAGATACAACGTCACCACGAACTGGAAGGCCACGTACCCGCCGAACATCAACGCACCCGACACATTGGCATGCACCAGCAGGGTCGACCGCAGAATGCCGAGCCGGATCAGCGGATGCCGGTGCCGCACCTCGACCACGACGAACAGCAGACCGGCCACCACCGCCGCCGCGAACACCCCGATCGTCGCCGGCGCACCCCAGCCCACCTGCGGGGCCCGCACCACCCCGAACACCAGTAGCAGCAAAGCGGCCGTACTGGCCACTGCACCGAGCACGTCGAACTGCGCCCACCGGAAGTGCGTGCGCTCGCCGCGGGGGATCACCCGCATACCGATCACCAACAGCGCCAACGCAACCGGACCCGGGAACATCAGCGTCGCGCGCCACGACCACTCCGTCAGCAGTCCACCGAAGACCAGACCCAGCGAGAATCCACTCGCACCGCACACCGTGTAGATGCTCAGTGCCCGATTACGGGCCGGACCTTCGGCGAAGGTCGTGGTGATGATGGACAGACCGGCGGGCACGGTGAACGCCGCGGCCGCCCCCTTCACGAACCGCAATCCGACGATCACCCCGTCGACGTCGACGAGCCCGCTGATCACCGACGCCACCCCGAACACGCCCAGGGCCACCAGAAAGACCCGTCGTCGGCCGAGTAGATCACTGACCCGCCCGCCCAGGAGCAGCAGACCGCCGTAGCCGAGAACGTATCCGCTCACGATCCACTGCAACGCGGATTGCCCCATCCCCAGGTCCGCACCGATCGACGGCAGGGCGACGCCGACCATCGAGATGTCCAGGCCGTCGAGGAACAACGCCCCCGCCAGCACCACCAGCAGTATCCAGGTACGCGCCGGCCACCCACCTCCCGAGGTGATGTGGCCGGCCGCGACGTGGTCGGACGGGTTGATCTCTGGCGCGCGGAGCGCCTCCTGATGCGCGATCACATGCGGATCTGTCTGCGTCATGAGCAAAGTATATGCATATACATTTAATGTTTGTGCATCTATTGATCTCACATAATTTTCTCTTGCATGCGAATCCCGCGCGGTGCTAGCATGCAGCCATGAGCAGGGCGCCCGAGCCGACCGCCGCGATCGACAACACCGGGCAACCGGGTGCCGCCGATGACACGGCCGCCGATCATCTGGCAGCCGCCTGGCACGACCTTTCGATCCGTTTCCACCGCATCCAGTGCACCCTCGACCGCGAACTTCAGGACCGGCACCAGCTCACGGCCAGCGAATTCGAAGTGCTGGAACAACTCTGCGCCGCCGACGGTCACTCGCTGCGGATGAACGACCTCGCCGGCGAGGTGCACCTGACGCAGAGCGCGTTGTCGCGTGTGGTCGGCCGACTCGAGAAGGACGGCCTCGTGCACCGGACGATGTGCGCGACCGATCGCCGATCGGTGTTCGCCGCACTCACCCCCGCCGGGATCACCCGCTACGACCAGGCCCGCCCCACCCAACGCCGCATCCTGGCCGAATTGTGCGTCGGCTGCCCGGACCTGCTCCGCGAGCAGGCGCGGTAACCCAGCAGGCGAGGTAACTCAGCAGGCGCGGTAACCCAGTAGGCGCGGTAACCCAGTAGGCGAGGTAACTCGGACCGGCCGAGTCGGTCCCGCCGAGACAGTCCTGCCGGGTCAGACCTGCGAGAGCTGCACGCTCAACCCGGGATCGGTCGCCACGGTCAGCGGCGACGGCTGCGCCCCACCGGCGATCACATGAGCGCCCAGGGTCGCGATCATCACGCCGTTGTCGGTGCACCGTCGCGGGGTCGGAACCCGCAGGGTGATGCCGGTGGCCTCACACCGCTGCGCGGCCAGCGACCGGATACGCGAATTCGCGGTCGCCCCGCCACCGAGCACCAGGGTGCTCACACCCAGATCCTGACAGGCCCGAACGGCCTTGAGCGTCAACACATCCGCGACGGCCTCCTGGAACGAGGCGGCGACGTCGGCGATCGGCGCCTCCACGCCGTCGCGGCGGCACTTTTCCACATACCGCGCCACCGCCGTCTTCACCCCACTGAAGGAGAAGTCGTAGCGGGCATCGCGCGGGCCGGTCATTCCGCGCGGGAACTCGATGGCGTGCGGATCACCGTGTGCGGCAGCCTTGTCCAGTGCCGGGCCACCCGGGAACCCGAGGTCGAGGAGCCGGGCGACCTTGTCGAAGGCCTCACCCGCCGCATCGTCGACGGTGGTGCCCAACTCGACGATCGGCTCGGCGAGGTCGGTCACGTGCAGCAGATGGGTGTGTCCACCGGACACCAGCAGTGCCACGCATTCGGGCATCGGACCGTGTTCGAGCGTGTCGACCGCCACGTGCCCGCCGAGATGATTCATCGCATACAGCGGCACATCCCAGGCCAGCGCATAGGCCTTCGCCGCGGCCACCCCCACCAGGAGTGCACCCGCCAGGCCTGGTCCGATGGTCACCGCGATCGCGTCGGGACGGTTGACTCCGGCCGTCTCGCGGGCGCGCCGCATCGTCGGGACGATGGCCTCGAGGTGGGCGCGTGACGCGATCTCGGGCACCACTCCCCCGAAGCGGGCGTGCTCGTCGACGCTCGATGCCACCTCGTCGGCGAGCAGCACCGCACGTCCGGGCTCGTCGCCGAGACCGGGTTCCCACCGCACGATGCCGACCCCGGTCTCATCGCACGAACTCTCGATCCCCATCACGATCATGGCTGTTCACTCCTACCGCCGTGCACGTCGCTCGGCGCATCGGCCGACCGCACCTGCGGCTGCTCGGACCGTCGCGGACGGATCATCGTGTAGGCATCTGCTCCCGACGGCTGGTAATAGCCACACCGAACGCCCGACGTCACGAAACCGTTGCGTTCATACAGTGCGATCGCGGTGCCGTTGTCGACGCGGACCTCCAGGAAGACCGGTGCGTCGAGGCCATCGGCGACCGCCAGCATCGACGCGAGGAGGCCGCGTCCGTATCCGCGACCTCGATGTGTCGGTGCCACCGCGATCGTGTGGATCTCGCATTCGTGATCGCCCGGCGATCCGAGGGCGGAGATCCCCGCATAGCCGACCACCTGCGCACCGCGCTCGTCCCGGGCGGCGAAATACCGGTTGTACGGTGCGTTGAGTTCGGCGCGAAAGGCCGCGGCGGGCCACGGCGAATCCTCGCTGAACATCTCGCGTTCCAACGCCGCGCACCGCGGGATGTCCGAATACTCCAGCGCGTCGATGATCCCGCCGCCGGTCACCTGCGCACCTGTCACCGTCTCGCCTGTCACGGGGCGCTCACCGTCTTGGGCCGCTGATCCTTGCGTTCGACCGCATCGGGCCGGCGCAGGTACAGCGGCGTCAGGGGTCCCGGGCCGGCATCGGCGTAGAGGTCACCCCGTGCGGCCTCGACGAGGCCTGCCACCGTCGGCACCGAGATCACCGGATCGCTTCCGGCCCAGCCGATCAGGCGGAGATGATCGGCGGAGCCACCCACCGCGTCAACGGCGGCGGGTCCACCGTCGATGAGATCGGCGACGTGGGCGGGTGCGGTGACCTCGGGCCCGACGCGGCGGTGCCCGCCCGGCCCGTAGAGGGCCCAGTACACCTCGCGGCGACGCGCGTCGGTGGCCACCAGCACCGCCGCCGCCGGCACCGCACGAGCGGTCTCGCGGGCGATCGCATCCAGCGAACACACCCCGTACGCCGGAATGCCCAGGGCGTCGGCGAAACCCGCGCCGGTAGCCATACCCACCCGCAGTCCGGTGAAGGGTCCTGGACCGGTGCCGACGACCACCGCGTCGATCTGATCACGACCGATTCCCGCCTCGTCCAGGCACTGCACCATCAGGGTGGTCAGGATCTCGGCGTGGCGCCGACCGTCGGCACTCGCCCGCTGCGCGAGTACCTCGACCTCGCCGGTCGGGTGGCACCTCGCCACCCCGGTGACCACGGTGTCAGTCGCGGTGTCGATGACCAGCACGGTGAGCCCTGCGGCATCGGGCGTCTGCGCACGCGAAGTGATTGTGCTCATTGGTGATTCACCCATCCCCATTCGGCAAGCCGGACGTCGGTATCGGGATCGCGGGTCAACCGCACCAGCAGATGACGGTCGGCGAGTCGCTCGGCCACCCCCTCACCCCACTCGACCACCACCACGGCGTCGGCGAGATCGGTGTCGAGATCGAGGGCGTCGAGTTCCTCCAGACCGCCGAGCCGATAGGCATCCACGTGCACCATTCCGGGCCGCCCGTCGCCGCCCGGGCGGTGCTCGCGCGCGATGATGAACGTCGGCGACGAGACCCTGCCGACGACGCCGAGTCCGCGGGCGATACCCCGGGCCAGCGCGGTCTTCCCGGCGCCCAGCGGACCGTCCAGAATCACCAGATCGCCGGACGAAAGGCCATGTGCCAGTGACTCTCCCAGGCTCTCGGTGTCGGTGACGTCGGGGAGCTCGCGGGTCTGCACCTCGGTACTCATGCGCGCACCTTGCGCCGCTGCCACCACCGACGGGGTGGCTGCGGCAGCGCCACCCGGGCACGGTCGAGGAGTTGATCGATCGCGTCGGTGACCCGATCGGGTTCCTCCATCAGCACCATGTGCCCGGCACCGTCGACGACCTCCATCACCGAATCGGCACCGAGTTCGCCGTAGAGGCGCAAGGAGTTCGGCAGCGGTGTCATCTTGTCCGCGTCGCCACAGACGACCACGGTCGGCACCTGCGCCAGGATCGGCAGTGCCAGCATCTCGTCGTGGCGTTCGAGCGCGCCGAGGAAATTCACGACGGTGGTGATGGGCGTGTTCTGGATCATCTTCTCCACCGCACGGCCGGCGGCCGGGCTGTGGAAGTCCGGCCCGAAGCTCGCCTCCACCAGCACCGGTTCGAGTGCGAGGCGGGTCAGGTCCCGTCCGGCCTGGATGACGCGGGGGGTGTGCCGAGCTGTCAGGGCGAAGGCGTCGAGCAGCGGATTGCGAAGTACGCGACCGAGTCCGGCCTTGGTCAGTCCGCTCGCGGCCGTGGCCACGAGTGCGACCCCGGCCACCCGGCCGTCCGGTCCGAAGTGGCGCGGATGCCGATCGGCCAGCTTCATCAGCGACATACCGCCCATCGAATGTCCCACGAGGACAACCGGTCCGGCGGGTGCCATCGCCTCGATCACGGTGGCGGCATCGTCACCGAGGCGCGCCATGGTGCACTCCTCGGCCGGTGCGGCGTCACTGGCTCCGTGCCCACGCTGGTCGTAGAACACCATGCGGATTCGCCGGTCGGCCCACCGCCGGGCGAGGTCGTAACGCTGGAAGTGCCAGCTCGCCATCCGCAGGCTGAACCCGTGCGCGAAGATCACGGTGAACTCCGGCGTCTGTCCGGGTTCGAGACCGCCGAGATCGACGATCCGGACCGCGAGCGCCAGACCGTCGTCGGTGGTGACCGTCGCGGCGGGATCGTCATAGATCGTGGTGAAATCGATTCCGGCATAGGCATCGTCACCGCGGGCCATCCGTCTGCGGGTGACCGCGGTGCGTGCGGCGCCCGAGGCCACGAGGCCGCCGAGTGCCGCCACACCCGCCAAACCCGCTGCCACACCGAATCGTTCGGTGGTGTTCATCGGCGATCCCCCGTCGCTGAATGTCCGGCCACCTGGTGTGCGGTCACCGCCGTATCGCCCGCCACCGTGCCGTGGGCGCTCGGTGATACCGATGATCGGTGCACCCGGGCGGCGCGGCCACCGATACGCGACAGGATCTCGTAGTCGATGGTGCCGATGGTCTCGGCCCATTCCTGCGCCGTCGGGCCGCCGTCGGCACCGGTGCCGAAGAGTTCGGCCACATCCCCCTCGCGCACGTCGCCCCCTGCGCTGTCCCCACCGCCGGGTCCGAGGTCGACGACCATCTGATCCATACAGACCCGGCCGATCTGCGGGAAGTCCCGGCCGTTGATGCGGGCACGCAGCCGCCCGGACGCCAGGCGGGGTACCCCGTCGGCGTAACCGGCCGGGATGACCGCGATGGTGGTGTCCCGTTCGGCCACCCAGGTGTGGCTGTAGGACACGCCCTGTCCCGCCGGGATCCGTTTGACCAGCGCGATCTCCCCGGTCAGGGTCATCGCCGGGATCAGTCCGAAGTCACGTCCGGGGATCGGGACACCGCCGTAGAGCGCGATACCCGGCCGGACCAGGTCGTAGGCCAGATCGGGACGAGTCAGTGCCGCAGGCGAATTCGCCAGATGCATCACCTGCGGTGCGGCACCGAGCCGGGCCAGGTCATCGCGTGCCTCTTCGAGCCGGTGCGCCTGAAGCGAATTCAACGGGTGATCGGGTTCGTCTCCGCGGGCGAGATGACACATCAGGCCCCGCACCCGGACCGCGTCATCGGCGACCGCCTTGGCGAGATCGTCGGCGAAGTCCGCCCATTCGTCGGGTGCCACGCCGCTGCGTCCCAGCCCGGTGTCGAGCTTGACTGTGACGGTGGCGGTGGACCCGGTGGCCGCGGCGGCATCGAGGACCGCGGCGAGTTGCCTGCGTGAGGACAGCGCGAGATCGACATCGGCGGCGATCGCCGCCGAGAAGTCGGCCGAGTTTGTGTGCAACCACGCGGTGATGTGCGAGTCGATGCCGGCCGCACGCAGGTCGAGCGCTTCGCCGATGACGGCGACCCCGAGTTCACTCGCCCCGGCGGCCAGGGCGGCGCGTGCCACCGGGACCGCACCGTGCCCGTAGGCCTCGGCCTTGACCACCGCGATCACACCGGCCCCCGACGCCGCACGTACCACGCCCACGTTGTGGGCGATCGCGTCGAGGTCGATGGTTGCGGTCAGCGCTGAGGTACTCATCGGCGTCCATTGTCCCAGATGATGCGGAGTGCTCTGCCGACCGAGGTGACGGTCACGGTGGCTGGTCCGTCACTCTGCATCCCATCGTGACGCCGACCACGATGCGCGCCTGGAACGAAGCCGCTTCGATCGGCCGGCCGGCCGGCCCGAGGGCGTTACCGTCGCTGCTCGTGCTCACGACCGTGTGAGGTCAGCAGGTCGCGAATCGCCGGGCGCAGCGCCCCGAGCAGCGCCGACGCCCCGATGGGTGCTCCCCGCGAGGCCAGCGCGGCGGCGTGTGCGTGGACCCGCGCGGCGGCCGCACCGGCCCACGCCGGTGGCAGTCCCGCGGCCAGGAGCGATCCGGCGATCCCGGACAGCACGTCACCGGCGCCTGCGGTCGCCGCCCACGATGACCCGGCATCGTTGCCGTAGACGATCCCATCGGACTCGGCGACGAGGGTGATCCGGCCCTTGAGCAGGACCGTGACACCCCAGCGTCGGGCCAGTTCCCGCACGGCGGCGAGGCGGTCGGGGCCGACGGGTTCACCGGTCAATCGCGCGAATTCACCGGCGTGCGGGGTCAGCAGGGTGGGTGCGTCCCGGCCGACGACGAGGTCGTGGTGATCGGCGACGAGGGTCAGGCCGTCGGCGTCCACCAGCACCGGAAGATCGGTCGCCAGGACGGTCCGCAGGGTCTCCAGCGCGGCGTCGTCGGTGCCGGCCCCCGGCCCGATCGTCCACGCCTGCACCCGCCCGGAGTCGGCGAGATCGGCGACGGAGACGACCTCGGGGAAGTGTGAGACCACCTCGGCGTGGGCCGAGCCGACATACCGCGTCATCCCGGAGGTCGCCGACACCGCAGCACCCGAACACAGGATGGCCGCCCCCGGATACCGATGCGAACCGGCGATGATGCCGACGACGCCCTGGGTGTACTTGTCGTCGTGCGGCCCGGGGACCGGCCAGCTCTCGGCGATGTCGGTGTCGGTCAGCGCATACAGATGGGTGGCCCCTGTCGCGACTGCCGCGCCGGGCGCCGTCGGCTCCCCCTCGGCGTCCTGCGCCAACCCGATGTCGACGAGCACCACCCGCCCGCACTGCGGGGCGGCCAGCAGATGGACGTGGCGGCGCACCCCGAACGTGACGGTGATGTCGGCACGCACCGCCGGTGTATTCACCGCTCCGGTGTCGGCGTCGACGCCCGATGGCAGGTCCACGGCCACCACCAGGGTGCGCGGGTCGAGCGCGGCGAACACCGCCGCGGCCGCCGGGCGCAACGGTCCCCGACCACCGATGCCGACGACACCGTCGATGATCGCGTCGAGCCCCGTCGGCAGCACGTCGACGACGCGGCCGCCCGCTCGGCGGAGCGCGGCGAGCCCGCCGGGATGGGCCTTGCCGGGCGCGAGGAGCAGGGCACTCACCGCGACGCCTCGACGGACGAGCGCGGCCCCGGCGTAGAGGGCGTCTCCGCCGTTGTCACCGGCGCCGACGACCACCCCGACGCGGCGCCCGTGGCAGCCACCCGCGCGGGTGAACTCGTCGATCACCGCCTGCGCCACCCCGTGCGACGCGCGGCGCATCAGCGTGCCGTTCGTCAGCAGGTCGCCGGTCGCGCGTTCGGCCTCGCGGACCCGTTCGGCGGTGACGTAGGTGACCGGCATGGCTGCCTATTCGACGGTGACCGACTTGGCCAGGTTGCGGGGCTTGTCGACGTCGTAGCCGCGCGCCTGCGCGACGCTGGCGGCGAACACCTGCAGCGGGACGGTGGAGACCAGCGGCTGCAGCAGCGTGGGCGTCTTGGGGATCGGGATGAAGTGATCGGCGACGGCGCGAGCCGAGTCATCGTCGGGTTCGGCGATGACGATGGTCCGCGCACCTCGTGCCTGGATCTCACGGATGTTGCTGACCATCTTCGAATGCAGCACGGCACGACCGTCGGCCGACGGCATCACGATGATCACCGGCAGGCCGTCGTCGATCAGGGCGATCGGTCCGTGCTTGAGCTCGCCGGCCGCGAAACCCTCGGCGTGCATGTAGGCGAGTTCCTTGAGCTTCAGCGCACCCTCGAGGGCCACCGGGAAGCCGACATGGCGACCGATGAACAGCACGGTGTTGTGGTGGGCCAGCGATCGGGCGAGCTCCCGGACCGGTTCCATGGTGCCGAGGACGTCACGGACCGCATCGGTCATCGCCTCCATCGCCGCGAACTCGCGGGCGACCTCGTCGGAATACTTGGTGCCGCGGGCCTGCGCGAGCGCCAGCCCCACCAGATAGGCGGCGGCGATCTGCGCCAGGAAGCACTTGGTGGAGGCCACCCCGATCTCGGGGCCGGCGTGGGTGTAGAGCACCGCGTCGGACTCGCGGGGGATCTGCGCGCCGTTGGTGTTGCAGATGGCCAGGACCCGCGCCTTCTGCGTCTTGGCATGCCGGACCGCTTCCAGGGTGTCGGCGGTCTCACCGGATTGTGAGATCGCCACCACCAGGGTGGATCGGTCGAGCACCGGATCGCGGTAGCGGAACTCGCTGGCCAGTTCCACCTCGACGGGAAGTCGGGTCCAGTGTTCGATGGCGTACTTGGCGAGCATGCCGGCGTGGTAGGCGGTGCCGCAGGCCACCACGAAGACCTTGTCGACGTCGCGGAGATCCTGATCGGTCAGCCGCTGCTCGTCGAGCACAATCCGCCCCTCGTCGAGGTGACCGAGCAGGGTGTCGGCGATCGCGGCGGGCTGCTCGGCGATCTCCTTGAGCATGAAGAAGTCGTAGCCGCCCTTCTCTGCGGCCGCGAGATCCCAATCGATGTGAAAAGGCTTGCCCGCCTGCGGATTCTGATCGAAGTCGGTGATGGTAAAACTGTCCGCGGTGATCACCACGACCTCGTCCTGCCCGAGTTCGACGGCGTCACGGGTGTGCTCGATGAACGCCGTCACATCCGAGGCGACGAACATCTCGCCGTCGCCGACGCCCACCACCAGCGGGGTGGATCGTCGCGCGGCGACGATGGTGCCGGGGTGGTCGGAATGGGTGAAGACGAGCGTGAACGCCCCCTCGAGCCGACTCAGGGCGGCATACGCGCTGGCCACGAAGTCGCCGGCGGTGGCGCCGTGGGCGTACTCCCGCTCGATCAGGTGGACCGCGGTCTCGGTGTCGGTGTCGGAGCGGAACTCGATGCCGGCATCCTCGAGTTCGGCCCGCAGGGGGGCGTAGTTCTCGATGATGCCGTTGTGCACCACCGCGATCTTGCCGTCGGTGCTGACGTGTGGATGCGCGTTGCGGTCGGTGGGCTGCCCGTGGGTGGCCCAGCGGGTGTGTCCCATGCCGGTCGTCCCGGCCAGCGACTCCCGTCCCACTGTGGCGATCTGCTTGTCGAGGTTCTCCAGCCTGCCGGCCTTCTTCTCCACCGCCGTGTGACCACGGCCGTCGAGGATCGCGACCCCGGCGGAGTCGTATCCGCGGTATTCCATCCGTCGCAGTGCTTCCACCACGATGTCGAGGGCATCACGGCTGCCCACATATCCGACGATTCCACACATAGAAGGTCAGGGTACCGGGATTCTGCGGGCGATCCGGCCACGCTGATTGCGCGGTTTGGCGCCCAACAACCGTGACACGTGATCCAGCTCGCCCTCCGGGGTCTCCGACGGTTCGCTGACCACGGTCTTCTTGATGACTTCCGAGGCATCGGCGAACCCGGCATAGCGGTCGTCACCGGCCACCGCATGCAGCAGAAAGCCCGTCGTCAGCGCGCGGACCTGCGTGTGGGTCACCTTGTCGGCACCGTTGATGCCGAGCAGCGATTTCGGTGAGCGGTGTTCGAGGAATCCCTTGCTGGTGGCCCCGGGCAGGGTGCGCAAGACCACATCACCGCCGTAGGCCTGCGCCAGCGGGCGGGCGTTGGCGTCGAACGTGTCGAGGGCGGTACCGGCCGCGAGAACCAGACCGGACGCGCGGACCTGCGCCGCGGCGGCCGGGAGTATCGGGGTCGTCGGCGCGGGGAAGATCGCGACCACACCCGACGTCGACACGGCCGGTTGGCCGAGGACGACCTCGTCGGAGGCCGCGATCACCGCGGCCGCGGCCCCGAAGCCGTGGCCGAGAAAGCCGATGCGGGCCGGATCCGCGGTCACGGTGCCGTCGCCGAGGGGCGCGTAGGACACGATGGTGGCCGCCGAGCGCATCTCGGCGGCCAGACCCACGTCGGATGCGAACGGTCCGCGTTGGCCCTCGGGTACCGCGACCACGAAGCCCCAGGACGCGAGGTGATAGAGGAAGTCGCGATAGCGACCGGCCCCGGTGAGCCAGCCGTGCCCGAAGGCGAGCACGGGTCGTCGGGTGCCGTCGGCGGGCGCGAATACACGACCCTCGATGCCGACGATGCCGAGACCACCGGCGAGCACGCGATGCGGACCTCGCCGGGTCAGCTCCTTCATCAGCTTCACCGGGGGCGTGGAAGGTTTGCGGGAACGCTTCTTGCCGGGCACGTGTGACAGCCTATGCGTTCGGACGGCCCCGATGGGGACTGGCCTCGGACATGTCCGCGGGCAGCAGGATTCGGGGGGTGGCGGTGTCGCAGGCGTCCGCCGCGGCCTGCAGTTCGGTGCGCAGGTCCGCGACCTCGTTGCGGCGGATCTGCTGGTGTTCGCCGAGTTCGGTGGCCAGACGCAGCGTCGCCTCACTGAACCGGCGTGACTCCGCGGTCACCGTGGCGACGGTCCCGCGCGCGATCATCTCGATCTGCTCGGCGGCGTTCACTGATCACCCGCCAGTGCGAGGTCGGATTCCGGAAGCGTCGACGACGGGGGTGGTGCCGGAGAAGGCGGCATCGGCGCGTGACCTCCCAGCGCTTGGCCGGGTTGCCCGGACTTGGATATGACACCGGAATCTGTTGCCTGACCGGATGTTTCGTCAGGAACGGCCACTTCTGACTTCTGCGCCGTGAGTGTCAGCGGTACGTCTGCCGACATGTCGTTCGGGGTCTCGATGTCCTTCGGGGTCGGGTGCCCCACCGCCGACGCGTCGATGCCACCGCCGACGCCGTGGATGACGTCGTCACCGGTGTGCACCGCGACCGTACTGCCGCGGTCGCCGGGTTCGTACCCATCGGCCGTACCGCCCGCACCCGCCAGACCCGATTCCGCCCGCGCGTTCGACGGCGGTGACCAGGCGCCGACCGAGGTGGCCAGCTGTTCGAGGATGGCCGAGATCCCGGTGCGGGTGGAATCGGCCGTGGTGTGCAGAAGACGCACTCGAGCGCCGATGTCGGCGGCGACGACGGTCAGGGGCACCCGACCGGACAGGACGGCGGCGGGGAGTTCGCCCGGCGGGACACCGGCGATCAGCGGCGTGGACAGTCGCGCGACGGTCAGATACCAGGTGCGAAGGACCTGATCGATTCCCGACGCCGCCGCGGCCGTCGCGTCGGCGACCGAACGCAGAGCCTGCAGATCGGCCTCGGCGCGCCGCTGATGGTCGACGGCCAGGGTCATCGCCACCGCACCGGCACCCGACGACCAGGCGTGATCGAGTCGGACCTGCTGTTCGGGGAGCCGATGCCACAGATCGGCGACCACCCGGTGGACGGTCTGCAGGCGATGCGCATCGGCGGACAGCCGGGCCAGGTCGAGGGTCCCGACCTCACGCAGTGTGGTGCGAACGTCGTCGTCGGCGGGCACCGTCACCCCGATGGTGCGCCCGACGCCGAGAACCGTCACCAGGTCCTCCACACCCGCGACGGCCCGATCACGCAGCGCCGCAAGGGTTTCTGGCTCCCGAACCATCAGGACGCCGGCTCCGGATCGGCGGATGCGGCCACCACCCGGGCCGCCTCGGCATCCGCATCGGCGAGCGTCGCCAGGCCGTGGGCCAGGATGTCGGCCAGCCGGGCCGCCGATGCGGCCTGCGCGGCGAGGCCCTGTGCGAGCGCGCGGCCCATCTCGCCGACCCGTACGCCGAGGTTGTCGGCCACCGCGTGATCGGGCAGGTCGCCACACCCGCTACTGCTCCACGCACCGAAGTCGTGCGCGGTCAGGTCATCGGTGGCGGCCGTCAACACGTGCGACGCACGCCGGTAGAACGCGATCACCTCGGCCACCTCATCCGCATCGACCGCGACATTCGACGATTCCACGTGGTCCCCCTCCCGTCGTCAGACGATTGTGACCCACGATCCCCCATCTGTGCCGGAGGAATCCACAACTACCGGTACTTCAGTGCAGCAGGCCGTGCGCCCGGATGGCGTCGGTCAATGCGCTCGGACGCCCGGCGACCGGGACGTCGTGCACGAGTTCGAAGGCGCAGCCGATGCGCGTGGCACCGCCGTCGGCTTCGGCGCTGTCGCCGATCATCAGCGCGTCGTAGGCCGGCACGCCGAGCGGTTCGAGGGCGGCGCGGAAGATCCGTGGGTTGGGTTTGATGGCGCCGACCTCATACGACAGCGCGAAGGCACCGATCGTGTCGGAAAGTCCGTGCAGGGCAAAGACTTTCCGGAGATCAAAGGCGATGTTGCTGACCACGCCGACCGGCACCGATGCAGCGGCGAGTCCGGTGAGCACGGTGGTGGTGTCACCGAACGGCACCCACGAGTGCGGGTCGAGGACACGTTCGTAAAGCGATTCGGCGTGCCCGGGGGTACGCAGTCCGGATGCCCGGAGCACCGCGAGATAGGCGCGGCGATGCTGTTCGGGGTCGAGATCGCGGCGTTCCCAGGCGATCCGATCATCGTCGACGATGTCGGCGGGCAGCCCGACGGGCTGGGTCATCCGGCGCATCAGTTCGGCCTGGGCGTCGACGTGCAGTGGCTCACCATGCTCGTCGTGCAGGTCGGCGAACCACTCGTCACGAGCCTCGAACCGGAACAGGGTGCCGGAGAAGTCGAACAGGACGGCCTTCGGTGCGCCGCTCATCACCCGCGGCCTCAGGCACCCGCGGTGGCGACGACGTCGGCGACACGCGCCGCGATGGCGTGTGCCAGTTCGGCGGTCGGCGCTTCCACCATCACCCGTACGAGTTGTTCGGTTCCCGACGGCCGCAACAGGATTCGGCCCTGATCGCCGAGCTCGGCCGCCGCCGCGGTGACCGCCTCGGTCACCGAGACCGCCACGGCGACCGCGTGTTTGTCGGCCACCCGCACGTTGATCAGTTCCTGCGGCAACGTCGTCATGACGCCGGCCAGATCGGCCAGACGTGTGCCGCTCTCCACCATTTCGGCCATCAGCAGCAGACCGGTGAGGATGCCGTCGCCGGTGGTCCCGGAGCCGGGGACGACGATGTGCCCGGACTGTTCGCCGCCGAGTGAGTAGTCACCGCGGCGTAGTTCCTCGAGCACGTACCGATCGCCGACGGCGGTGGTGTGCAACGCGATTCCGGCCTCGCGCATGGCGATGTGCAGTCCGAGGTTGCTCATCACGGTGGCGACGAGGACACCGTCCCGCAGACGCCCGTGGCGATGCATGGCGCTCGCCAGGATCGCCATGATGTGGTCGCCGTCGACGAGTTGGCCGGTCGAGTCGACGGCCAGGCAGCGGTCGGCGTCACCGTCGTGGGCCAGGCCGAGGTCGGCGCCGTGCTCGAGCACGGCAGCCTGCAGCTTACCCATGTGGGTGGAGCCGCAGTCCTCGTTGATGTTGATGCCGTCGGGATCGGCGTGGATCGGGATGACCGTGGCACCCGCGGCGGCGTAGACGTGCGGCGCCACATGTGAGGCGGCGCCGTGCGCGCAGTCGACGACGACGGTCAGCGCGTCGAGTCGCACATCGATCGCGGCGGCGAGGTGACGGGCGTAGCGGTCCTGGGCGTCCGGCGCGTCGGACAGTCGACCCACGCCGGCACCGGTCGGGCGCGGCAGGTCACCGTTCATCGCGGCCTCGATGCGATCCTCGATCTCGTCGTCGAGTTTGTGTCCGCCGGCGCCGAAGAACTTGATGCCGTTGTCGGGCATGGGGTTGTGCGATGCGGAGATCATCACACCGAAGGCGGCGCCGTAGTCGGCGGTCAGGAATGCGATCGCCGGGGTGGGCAGCACACCCACCCGGATCGCGTCGACGCCGGAGGCGGCCAGTCCCGCGCAGACCGCGGCCTCGAGCATCTCGCTGGAGGCGCGGGGATCGCGACCCACCACCGCGCGGGGGCGTGGGCCGGTACCGAGAACGAACGCGGCGGCCGAGGCCAGGCGCAACGCGAGCTCGGAGGTGAGCTCGGCGTTGGCCAGGCCTCGGACGCCGTCGGTTCCGAAGAGGCGTGCCAAGTCAGCGCTTGGAGTACTGCGACGCCTTGCGGGCCTTCTTCAGGCCGTACTTCTTGCGCTCGACCGCACGCGGGTCACGCGTCAGGAAGCCGGCCTTCTTGAGGGCCGGGCGATCCTCCGGGGTGACCTCGATGAGGGCACGGGCGATGGCCAGACGCAGCGCACCGGCCTGGCCCGAGGGGCCGCCACCGACGAGCTTGGCGTAGATGTCGAACGACTCGGTGCGCTCGACGGTGACCAGCGGGGCCTTGATCAGCTGCTGGTGCACCTTGTTCGGGAAGTACTCCTCGATGGTGCGGCCGTTGAGGGTGAACTGGCCCGAACCGGGAACCAGACGCACCCGCACCACGGCCTCCTTGCGGCGGCCGACGGTCTGGATCGGGCGGTCGATGACGACCGGCGCACGATCCACGGCCGACTCGGCGACGACATCGGTGTCGGCGTCGTAGTCGTCGGAAGCGGCCTCGACCTCTTCGACGGCCTCGACGGCCCGCTCGACGGCGGTCTCGGCGGCAGCGGTGTCGTCACCGGCAGCGGCCTGGGCCTCGGCGGCATTCTCCACGGCGGCCTCGACGGCCTCGTCGGAAATGTTCTCGTTGGTCACTGGGCCACCTGCTTGATCTCGAAGGGGACGGGCCGCTGCGCGGCGTGGGGGTGATTCGGGCCGGCGTACACCTTGAGCTTTGACGCCATCGCGCGTCCCAGCTTGGTGTGCGGCAGCATGCCCTTGATGGCCTTCTCGACCACGCGCTCGGGGTTGGATTCGAGCAGCTCGGCGGTCGTCTGGACCTTCAGGCCACCCGGATGCCCGGAGTGCCGGTAGTTCAGCTTGCGCTCGGCCTTGTTGCTGGTCAGGGCGACCTTGTCGGCATTGATGATGACGACGAAATCGCCACCGTCGACATGCGGGGCGTAGGTCGGCTTGTGCTTGCCGCGGAGCAGGTTCGCGCTCTGCACGGCCAGCCGGCCGAGCACCACGTCGGTGGCGTCGATGACATGCCACGTGCGTGTGATGTCACCGGCCTTCGGGGTGTAGGTAGGCACAGTTGGTCCTCAACTTGTCTGTGATCGGTGCTGGTCAGGCACGATGGCAGAGGTTGTTCCGGCGACCAGTGGGGACCCGGGCCTCGACTACCCGCATACCACGACGGCATGAGGGTGCCACGCACCAGCGATCCAGAGTACGGGAGCGGGCCCATCAGGGTCAAAACGCCGTCTGAGCTGGCCGGTAAGGGCACCAGAGCGGGAACTATCGGGCGGCGATCCGGGCCGATTCAACCGCCTGCACGCAGGGCCCGTCCACCGATTGGCCGCCGGTGCCCGCCTGACATCCGATGCTGACCTGAAGATCATGTTCGACCAGGACGTACCAGCGGATCGGTGCGCCGGACGCCGGTGCCTCGCGGTAACTGATCACATCCCGGCCGGCGAACCGGGTCGAGGGCGAGAACTCGCTGACCACGTCGTCGCCGCGCTGTCCGATCCGGTTACCCATGCTCACGCCCACCGACGCCGGTGTCGATCCGGCGCGGACCGGCGATTGCACGAGGATGAGCCGGGCGCCGTCGTCGGGGGCGACGAAGACGGTGCGTGACTGGGATGGTGACCGGGTCGTCGGTGACGCCGGCGCCGAGCCCGTTGCCGGCGGGTCGTCGCGGTGCCAGGCGGATGGGATCAGCATCGACGTGCGGCCCACCGTGACGGCCAGCGGTGCGGGCGGTGGTGATTCGTCGGTCTGGACGAGCCCCACCAGCCCGGCGACCGCGACGACGATCACCGCGGCCATCGCCGCGGCGGCCCAGGCCCACCGCCGTCGACCGGCGCGAGAGATACTCGGCATCGGCTCCGCCGCGGCGTCGGCCCAGGCCAGGTCGGTGGCGGCGGATCCCGCCGAGCCGGCCGTCGACGGCTGCCGGGTGACCAGGCGCCGGTCGACCCGCACCACCCGACCGGCGACGGTGTGTTCGGTGATGGTGTCGACTGCTCGGGTCACCTCGGCCGCGGTGGCCCCGTCGACGAACACGGCTTCGACACCGTCGTCGATCACCGCCGCGACCGCGGCGGAATCGGTCGCGTCGCCGACCGCGCGCAGGATGCCGCTCGCCTCGATCTCCCACCCGGTCGGGATGCGGCGCAACCGCTGCACGTCCCACCGGGGAGAGCGGCGCCCGTCGTCATGGTCGGGAAGGGCAGTCGTCTCCACGACCGCGCACCGCGAGACGGTGACGTCGGCGTGGGTGCGGGCGATCTGCACCGCGCGGGGCAGCACGTCGATGTCGGTCGGCACCATCGCCGCGGCGCTGCGAAGCACCCCGGTGCGCACAGATCCCCAGGTGCTGGGGTGGGTGAGGATCAGTGGAGTCCATCCGACCGACTCGGCGATCGCCGCAATCACCGCCGCCCACCGCGCCGGGGTCGGCGCGGCGACACCGTCGACGACGATCGTGTCGGCGTCGATGGCGTTGAGCAGCGCGGACACATCCGGGCCCGCCCCCGCATCGCCGAGGACCACCTGTCCGAAGGCGAGGTCGACGACGGTCGCCCGCCGGGACACCACCGGCGCCGGCGGATCGGCTCGCGATGGCGCCGTCGTCGCGGTCACGAGGACACCTGATCGGAGATGCCGACCTGGATCATCTCCGCCGGCCGGCTGCGTGAGATCAGTTCACCGCGCCCGGGAACGAGTCGCTGCAATCGCGAGCGTCCGGTGATGTAGCCCTCGTCCCGGTCACCGCTCATCAGCAACATGTCGCAGGACAGGTCGCGCAACCGGGCGATCACCGGATCGAACATCGCCCGCCCCAGGCCGCCGGATCGGCGTGCGAGAACGATGTGCATCCCGATGTCACGGGCGTGGGAGGCCAGATCCAGCAGGGGCAGCATCGGATTCGCAGACGACGTCGCGACCATGTCGTAGTCGTCGACGATGACGTAGACGTCCGGGCCCGACCACCAGCTGCGGTCCTTGAGCGCATCCACCGTGATGTCCTCGGGTGGAAGGCGCTGGGTGAAGTAGCCGGCCAGTTGGCGCATCATGGCCGTGGCGTTGTCGTTGGAGCTGGCATAGCCGGCGAGATGGTCACCGGAGATCAGGCCGAGCATCGTCCGCCGGTAGTCGACCAGCACGATCTTCACCTGTTCGGGTGTCGAACCCGAAACCAGGCCGGCCACAATGGTTCTCAGCAGCGTCGTCTTGCCGTGCTCGACGTCGGCAAACACCATGAAGTGCGGCTGTGCGGCGAAATCCAGTATCACCGGTGCCAATTCGAGTTCGCCGAGGCCGATGGCCACCTGAGTGACCGGCAGTGATCCCCGTTCGGCCGTGACGCGTTCGGCAACGTGGGACATCAGGATCTCGGTGCCCAGCGTGCGTACCCGCATCGCCCGACGGTCACCGTAGGCCAGCGAGATGGCGTCGATCGCCATCTGCGCACCGACCGGGAGCGACGCGGGCGAAGAGTCACCATCGAGCCGCGGCAGCGCCACCAGCAGGTGCATCTCGTCCGGGCTCAGACCGCGGCCCGGGCGGTTGTGCGGAACAAGTGCGGCGGCCCGGCGCCCGACCTCGGAATCCATCGCATCACCGAGCCGCAGTTCGAGACGACTTCCGATGAGGTCACGCATCGCCGGCCGGACCTCGGCCCACCTGGTGGCCGTGATCACCAGGTGGACACCGTAGGACAGCCCCTGCGCGGCGATCATGGAGATCTGCTCCTCGAGGAATTCCATCTCGCCGCGCAGCACGCCGACGCCGTCGAGCACCAGGAAGACGTCGCCGTGCGGGTCGTCGGCGAGCGGATCGTCAGGGTCGGTCCGTCCGGTGCCCGCCCAGGCGGCCCGGCGCTGTCGATAATCCTGCATCGACTCCAGACCGACCCGCGCGAAACGCAATTCGCGGGCCCGGACGACTGCGGCCACCTCGGCGACGGTGCGACGAACCGCATCCATGTCGGCGCGCGTGGCCACCGACCCGACGTGCGGGAGCCCCGCCACCCCGGCGAGCGAACCACCACCGAAATCGAGGCAGTAGAACTGCACCTGCTCGGGTGTGTGCGTGGCCGCCGCGGCCACGATCAACGTGCGCAGTGCCGTCGACTTGCCCGACTGCGGTCCACCCACGATCGCGACATTGCCTGCGGCCGCGGACAGATCGAGGACGTGCACGTCCCGCCGCTGATCGAAGGGTCGGTCGATGATGCCGATCGGCACCCGCAGTGCGCCCGGCGGTGCGGGCGCGGAGTAGTCGCGGTCGCCGACGAGTGCGTCCACGGTGGGCGAGGAGTCCAGGGGCGGCAGCCAGACCTCGTGAGCCGGCGGACCGAATCCGACGATACGTCCCACCAGCGTCTGCAGCAGCGTGGGCACCGTCACCGACCCACCGTGCCGCGCAGCAGGATTCGGCACTCCGGCACCGAGCTCCAGATGATCGGGCACCGGCGTCGCCGGTGGGGTCTCCTCGAGCAACGCGGCCGCATTGTCGAGGACCGAACCCACCACCGGCGCACTCTCGGGTGGCGGCGGCCCATCCAAGGGCACAGGTAGCGCGGTGAAGACCTTCATGCGGGCGCGGGGAGCCCGTCCGTCGATCGCACCGAACTCGTCGGGCGAGCCGAGCGCCGGTGGGTGATACGGACCCGACACATAGGAGGTGTTGAAGCGGACCGGTTCACCGGAGTCGGCCTTGAGATATGCCGAACCCGGCACGCTCGGCAGATGATAGGCGTCCGGAACGCCGAGCACCGATCGTGACTCGTTGGCCGAGAAGGTCTTCAGTCCGATCCGATACGACAGGTGCGAATCGAGCCCACGGAGTTTCCCCTCCTCCAACCGCTGCGAGGCCAGCAGCAGATGGATGTGCAGGGACCGTCCCAGACGGCCGATCGCGACGAACAGCTCAGCGAAATCCGGCTTCTGAGAGAGCAATTCGGAGAACTCATCGACGACGATGAACAACGCCGGAAGCGGTTCGAGGGGCGCCCCGGCCAGCCGGGCCTGTTCGTACTCGGTGACGTTGGCGAAATTCCCCGCCGAGCGCAGCACCTCCTGCCTGCGGTTCATCTCCCCCGAGAGGGCATCCTTCATCCGATCGACCATCGCCAGCTCCTGCTCCAGGTTGGTGATGATCGCCGCCACGTGCGGGCTTCGCTCCAGACCCAGAAAGGTTGCGCCACCCTTGAAGTCGACGAGAACGAGATTGAGCTCGGCGGGTGAGTGGGTGGCCAGCAGGGCCACCACGAGGGTCCGCAGGAACTCCGATTTCCCCGAGCCCGTCGCGCCGATGCACAGGCCGTGCGGCCCGGTACCGCCGTGGGCGCTCTCCTTGATGTCGAGTTCGACGGTCGAGCCGTTCGGGGTGTAGCCGATGGGCACCCGAAGTCGTTCCCGCCCGGATCGTCCGCGCCAGCCCGACGCCGGATCGAATCGCGACACATCGTCGATGCCGAGCAGCGCGGGCAGACCCGGGTCGACGGCGGTGGCCTCCGCGTCGAGGCTGGCGATGCTGGCCGCCGACGCGAGGCGGTAGCGCGCCAGACGTCGGGCGACGGCCTCACACTCGGCGATCGACAACGCGTCCCTCGTAGCGAACTCCTCGACGCCGAATGCACTCCGCGCGGACACCGTGCCATCTCGAACCACCAGGGACAGACCACGTCTGGCGGCCAGACCGTCGGCGGGCGCCGTGAGATCGACGACGGTGACACCTTCCATCCCGGCATCGTTGATCAGCCGTTCGCCGCCCTCGATGAGACCATCGTCGATGATGACGACGAGGTGGGGCCGGCCCGGGGTGGGTGGCGCCGAGCGGCTGAACCGGCCACGCTCGGACAGGTCGGTGGCCAGCGCGAGCTCCAGATCGCCCAGGCTCGGGAAGATCATCCGCATCGGACCGATGGCGTCGGCCAGACGCGGATGACCCACGTGCGGGAGCCATTTGGCCCAATCCCATGCCTCGCCGACCGGATCGGCAGTGACCACGGCCACCCGCAGGTGATCCGGACCGTGGAAGACACACAGTTCGATCACCATGGCCCGCACCAGGTCCCGGGTATCCTGCCGGGCACCCTCGATGTTGAGGGCCGGGAAACCCCGCAGCGACACCGCCGTCGGCAGCCGGTGGACCGCCGAATGGGTACGGACGAACCGGCGCAACGCCACCATCGACACCGGTTCGATGTCCTCGAGCGGCCCGGTCTCCGGCGGGACCAGTCGCGTCGCCAACCGTTGCGTGCCGACACCGACACGGACGTGGGCGAAGTCGCTGTCGGTGGGACGCCGCTCCCACATCCGCCGGCCACCGATGACCTCGGCCAGCGACCGCGGGTCGGGATGGCTCCAGGACAACGCCACGCGCTGGGCTCGGGCGGTCTCGTCGACCTGGCCCCGCAGTTGCGCCAGATACCGGAAGTAGTCCTTGCGTTCCTCGTTGAGTTCGGCCGCCTTCTTCCCACCGCTACGTCCGCCGGCCGCGAACATCCCGAACATCGACATCAGCATCATCAGGGGAAACATCATGAACAGGGGGTTGGAGACGATATTGCGTCCACCGGTGGCGAACATCAGTCCGACCATGCCCAACACCGCAACGATCATGACCACCGGCAACAGCTTGACCAGCAGGTTGCCGGGCACCACGCGGGGCACGTCCGGTGGTTGCGCGATGTTGAGTTCACCACCGGGCATGCGGGGTGGCGTGATACGCGGTCGCCGCACGAAGCCGTCCGTGAGCACCAACCAACTCCCCCTCGTCAGTCCACCCGTGCCGACCATCTCCGCGCCGTCGTGACGGGTCGGGTTATCCACCGCCGGCAGTGGCCCGGGTCACCCGGACCGTGATGTCCGGTTATGGTAACTGCGAACCAGCGGGGAGGTAGCGGTAGATGTCACTTGTGGATACACGATCAACGGGGCACCCGGTCCCATCGATACCGCCGGATTCCGCACCGTCGGCGGACACCCCCACAGTCGAGCCCACGATGGTGCGGGTGTCGGTGCTCGGTGGCAA
The DNA here is from genome assembly GCF_053587995.1 of Gordonia sp. NPDC003504. Taxonomy (NCBI): domain Bacteria; kingdom Bacillati; phylum Actinomycetota; class Actinomycetes; order Mycobacteriales; family Gordoniaceae; genus Gordonia; species Gordonia sp. NPDC003504. The sequence continues at coordinate 208,814 of NZ_JBSFPC010000007.1, read as the reverse complement.
CACCCAGATGGACGTGGCACTCCCGGCCGGTGTGCCCATCGCCGCGCTGATGACCGATCTCATCGCCCACATCGAATCCCGCAATCCCCGGCGCAGCCGGAGCGACGACCCGGATGGCGAAGCGGCGTCGGAGGGTTCGCGACCCGACGATCACCGTCACCGGTGGACCCTGTCGCACATCGGCCGACACCCACTGCCCCTCGAGCGGACGCTGGCGGAGTGCGGGGTCCGCCACGGCGACCTGCTGGTGATCTCCCGGCTGCGTACCGGCGAGGCACCGGTCCTCTACGACGACGTCGTCGACGCGGTCGCGCGGCTCAACGAGTCGCATTTCGCCAACTGGTCTGCACGTGCCGCCCGGATCCTCGGTTTCTCCGCGACGATCCTCGCGTCGCTGGTCGCCGCGGTGAGCCTGTGCGGCATGCGTGCCGAGCACAGTGACTGGTGGCCGGCGATCCCGGCCGCGCTCTGCGCCGTCGCACTGATCACCGCATCGACGATCGTGGCGCGTCATCGTCGTGACGGAGCCACCGCCGCGGCGTTGTCGGCGGCCGCGATCCCGCCCGCGTTCGCGGCCGGGATGCTGGGCGTGCCCGGCACTTTCGGCTCCGCCGGAGTGAGCTTGGGGTTCGCCAGCGCACTAGTGTGTGCGGTGATCTCCTATCGATGTTCGGCCGCCGGGCCGGTGATCCACAGCGCGGCCATCACGGCGTCGATACTGGGTGGTGGTGCCTGTGTCGCCGATCTGCTCCTCACCGCGCCCGGTGGTGACGTGGCGGCGGTGACCGCGGTGGTCGGCCTGGTGGTGATCGGCCTGGCGCCACGGCTGACCATCGTGCTCGCCAAACTGCCGCTTCCGCCCGTGCCGACGGCCGGGGCGCCCATCGACATCGACGACGCGGAGCCACCCCCGAGCATCGAGGGGATCGGCGCGATCGGCGCCATCGCCCTACCCAAAACCGATGCACTGGAACGTCGTTCGTACCTGGCGAACGCCTACCTCACCGGGATCGTCGCCGGATCGACGGTGATAACGGCGGTCGCCGCCGTTGTGACGGCCACCCCGTGGACCGGAATCGACTGGCGGTCGATGTCGCTGGCGATGATCGTCGCCGTCGTACTGTGCCTGCGCGGGCGGTCGCACTCCGATCTCGCGCAGGCCGCCACCCTGATCGCCGGCGGGTGTCTGACACTGGCAACAATCGTCGCGTCGTGGGCGCTGGGCCCGGGGATGTGGCCGCTCGTTGGTTTCGCCGTGGGTGTCCTCGCCATGATCGTCGCCATGATCGGCGGGGTTGTGGCTCCGCGACACGCGTTTTCGCCGGTGATGCGTCGGCTGGCGGAGCTCGCCGAGTATGCGCTGATCGCCGTGATCGTGCCGTTGCTGGCATGGATTCTCGACCTGTATCAGACCGTCCGGAATCTGTGAGATGACCTCGGACACCGCGCTGGGTACCCGGCGTGTCCTGGCCGCAGCGCTCACCGCGGTGATTGTCGCACTGGGCGGCGCGTCCCCGGCGACGGCGCTGACACCACCGGTCATCGACGTGGGTGCACTCGTGCGTTCGGCGCCGGTGGCACCGCCGGAACGCACCGAACAGCGGACCCTCTGCGCGCGGCCTCTCACCGCACCGTCCCCCACCCGGGTCTCGCCCGCGCAGCAGATGATGAATCTCGATGACGCGTGGCGGTTCTCCCGGGGCGCCGGGCAGCGCGTCGCGGTGATCGACACGGGTGTGTCGCCGCACCCGCGCCTGTCACGACTCCGGGGCGGCGGCGATTACGTGTCGTCCGGCGACGGCCTGTCCGACTGCGACGCGCACGGGACGCTGGTCGCCGGAATCATCGGCGCCGCACCGTCATCCGACGACGCCTTCGTCGGGGTCGCGCCCGATGCCTCGATCATCTCAATCCGGCAGTCGAGCGCGGCATTCGACGCCGCCGACCGCCGGCGGGAGGACTCCGATCCCGCGGTCGGCGGTGGCTACGGGTCCGTGTCGACACTGGCGAACGCGGTTGTGCGGGCGGTCGATCTCGGTGCCACGGTCATCAACATCTCCGAGGTGGCCTGTTCGTCCGCCGGCGATCGTCCCGCCGATCGAGCACTGGGCGCGGCCGTCCGCCACGCCTATGAACGCAATGTGGTGGTGGTCGTCGCCGCGGGCAATCTGTCACAGGGATCGGCCTGCGCACAACAGAATCCGCCGCCGGATCCCGCCGACACCGCGGGCTGGGGTTCGGTGGTGACCGTGGCGAGCCCCGCCTGGTTCTCCCCGTACGTACTCACCGTCGGCGCGGTGGACGCCGGTTCGGGTACCCCGAGTTCCTTCAGCCTCCACGGTCCGTGGGTCGACGTCGCCGCCCCGGGGACCGACATCGTCAGCCTCGACAGCACCCCGCGCAGTTCCGCGCTGGTGAATGCCCTGCGCAGCGACTCCGGCCCGGTCCCGGTGCTGGGCACCAGCTTTGCCGCGCCCTACGTCGCCGGGACCGCCGCGCTGATCCGCGCCCGCTACCCGCAGCTGTCGGCGGGACAGGTGATGGACCGCATCATCGCCACCGCCCACGCCCCCGGGACCGGACACGATCAGGCCATCGGTTACGGCGTCATCGATCCGGTGGCAGCCCTCACCGCCGAGCTCGGTCCCGCCACCGAGGCGGTCTCCTCGACGCCGATCGGGGCCCCGGCTGCCCCGCCGGCCACCGACCACACCGCCCGCAACGTCGCCCTGATCGGCGTGGCGGCGGCCGTCGCGCTCGTGATCGCGGTACTCGCGCTGTCGTTACCGCATCGTCGCGTCCGCCGACTCGAACCCGACGAGTACTGAGCGGCCGGCTCCCGAAGCTGCGCGCGCAAATCCCATCTGCACGGAATGCATTGCGTGCAGATGGGAGTTGAGCATGCAGATGGCCGAGCTGGTCAGGGAGGTCAGCGCGCCGTCCGCGCCGGCCGCAGCTCCCGCGGCAACGCGAAGGTGAGGGTCTCCTCGGCGGTGGTGACCTTCTCCACGGAGTCGAATCCGTACTCGGACAGGAAGTCGATGACGCCGCGCACCAGCACCTCGGGCACCGACGCCCCGGAGGTGATGCCGACGGTGCTGACACCCTCGAGCCACGACGGATCGATCTCGCGGGCGTAGTCGACCAGATACGACGCGGCCGCCCCGTTCTGCAGGGCCACCTCCACCAAACGCACCGAGTTCGACGAGTTCTTCGACCCGACCACGATCACCAGGTCGCACTGCGGGGCCATCGCCTTCACCGCGACCTGGCGATTCTGGGTGGCGTAGCAGATGTCGTCGCTCGGCGGGTCATTGAGTTCCGGGAAACGTTCGCGCAGGCGCCGGACGGTTTCCATCGTCTCGTCCACCGACAGCGTGGTCTGCGACAGCCAGATCACCTTGGACTCGTCACGCACGGTCACCTTGTCCACCGCGTCGGGGCCGTCGACGAGCTGGATGTGCTCGGGTGCCTCACCGGCGGTGCCCTCGACCTCCTCGTGGCCCTCGTGACCGATGAGCAGGATGTCGTAATCGTCGCGGGCGAATCGCTTGGCCTCCTGGTGCACCTTCGTGACCAGCGGACATGTCGCGTCGATGGTCTTCAGGTTGCGCACCGCGGCGGTGCGGTGGACCTCCGGGGACACACCGTGCGCGGAGAACACGACGATCGCCCCCTCGGGCACCTCGTCGGTCTCCCCGACGAAGATCGCGCCGCGTTCGGCCAGCGTGTCGACGACGTGCCGGTTGTGCACGATCTCTTTGCGGACGTAGACGGGAGCCCCGTGTTTGTCGAGGGCACGCTCGACGGTCTCCACGGCCCGGTCGACGCCGGCACAGTACCCCCGCGGTTCGGCGAGCAGGACGCGCTTGGGTTCAGACATGCCTCCCAGGGTACGTGTTGGCCGCCACGAGCGAAGATGGCAGAGTGAACCCATGGTTCGCGCACCTTATCCGGCCCGTATCGCCGCAGGTCTCGTCGTCACCGCGATCGAGGAGACGCGCAAGCTCCCCACTCTGCTCGTCACCTTGCCGATGACCGCGGTCAGCGAAACCCTGCAGTTCGCGATGCGCGCACAGCAGGGCATCGCCGAACTCGCCATCAAGGGTGACACCGCGCTCGAGTTCCTCTTCGACCATCCCGACGAGCAACCGTCGTGGGCCCGCTTCGACGACGACGAGATCGACGTCACCGAGTCGGTCGTGCCGATCGAGTCGGGCCGCAAGGGCGGCGCCACCGACAAGTCGACGTCGGCGGCGGCCACACCGGCCCCGGTGAAGAAGGCGGCCGCGAAGAAGGCACCCGCCACCAAGGCCCCTGAACCAAAGACGCCGGCGAAGAAGGCCCCGGCGGCCAAGAAAACTCCGGCGGCCGCGAAGACTCCGGCCAAGAAGGCATCCGCTCCGGCCCCTGCGCCCGAATCCGAGGCACCCCGCGCCGACGCCGGCCGGTTCGCGCTCTACAGCTCCGCGCCCAAGGAGGTCATCGACTCGGCCCACGACTCCGAGGCGGACGCCGAGTCGCCGGCATCCGGCGACGTCCCCGAAGTCGTCGAGTACACCGACTACGACACCCTCACCCTGGCCCAGCTGCGCGCCAAGCTCCGCACCGTCGGCGTCGACGACCTCACCGCGCTGCTGGCGTATGAGAAGAGCACCCGCAACCGCGCACCGTTCATCACGATGATCGACAACCGGATCACCGCCGCCGAGAACAAGCGCTCCACCTCCTCGTGACGGGGCGCGTCACCTTTCCGGGGGCTGTGACCGTCGCACCGGGGACACCGTGACCGCCGGGGCCAACACCGCCGACAATCCCTGGCCGGTCCGCACGGTCAACACCAAGATCGCCGACTGGGTTCATCGTCTCGGCCAGATCTGGGTGGAAGGCCAGATCACCCAGATCAGCCGACGCCCGGGCACCCGCACATCCTTTCTGACACTGCGGGATCCGGCCGCCGACATCTCCATCTCGGTGACCTGCAGCCCCGATCTGCTCGCCCGCTCCGAGGTGCCGCTGACCGAGGGCGCGCACGTGGTGATGCTCGGACGCCCCAGCTACTACACCGGCCGTGGCACGATCTCGTTGCGGGTCAGCGACATTCGCCCCATCGGCATCGGGCAACTGTTGCTGCGGATCGAACGGCTGCGGCAGCTCCTGGCCGCCGAGGGCCTGTTCGACACCCGGATGAAACGCCGACTACCCTTCCTGCCCCGCACCATCGGCCTGATCTCCGGGCGGGCGAGCGCCGCGCAGCACGACGTCGTCACGGTCGCGTCAACCCGTTGGGCGGCAGTGCGTTTCGACGTGCGGGACGCTCCGGTCCAAGGGCCGACCGCGGTACCGCGGATCATCGCCCACCTCAACGACCTCGATGCACACCCCGACATCGACGTCATCATCATCGCCCGCGGCGGCGGCAGCGTCGAAGACCTGTTGCCGTTCTCCGACGAGACCCTGCTGCGCGCGGTGGCCGCCTGTACCACCCCGGTGGTCAGTGCCATCGGCCACGAACCCGACACGCCCCTGCTCGATCTCGTCGCCGACCTGCGCGCGGCCACTCCAACCGACGCCGCCAAACGTGTGGTCCCCGACGTCGAGGCCGAACTGGCCGGCATCACCGCGCTGCGGCGGCGCAGTGCGCACGCCCTGCGCAACTGGGTGCATCGGGAGGATCGGGTGATTTCCGGCCTGCGCGCGAGACCTGTTCTCGCCGATCCATTCTCGATGATCGACCGGCACGTCGAGGGCGTCGAGCGGGCCCGCTCCGACATCCGGCGTGACGTGCTGCGCCTCATCGACACCCAGGAGCGCCGCACCGAGGCCCTCGCGGCCCGGCTGGCCACCCTCGGGCCGGCCCAGACCCTCGCCCGCGGATATGCCGTCGTGCAACGCACCGACGTCGATCCGCCGCAGGTCCTCGACTCCGTCGACGGCGTCGTCGCCGGGACCGCGCTGCGCATCCGCGTGGCCGACGGTTCCCTGCACGCGCACGTCGATCAGCCCGCACATCCCGATCATCAGGAGCCCGATCAGTGAGTCCGCAACGGAGCCAGAAAGATTCATCCGAACCCGCCGCCGTCCCGGTCGAGCAACTCGGCTACGAGCAGGCCCGTGACGAACTCGTTGAGGTGGTGACCACCCTCGAACGCGGCGGCCTCGATCTCGATGCGTCACTGGCCCTGTGGGAACGCGGTGAGGCCCTCGCCGACCGCTGCGAGGCACACCTCGCCGGTGCCCGCGACCGCATCGAGGCAGTGCTCAACGACGGCGAGGACGATGGTGACGACGACGAGGACGATCTCGATGACTGACCAGCGCGCCGTCGGGATCTGACCGGGATCTGACCGTGATGTACCGGCCCCGATCAGCCCACCGGCCGGAACGAATCCGGGTCGGCGCGGGAGAAGTCCTCGACCCACGATTCCGGCGGATCACACAGCAGCACACCGTCGTCGAGCCACTCGTAGATCTCGGCATAGGACCGCTGTTCGGTGGCCGAGAGCCGTTTGCGCAGCAGGTGCGGGCCGAGGCGGGCCGGATCGTCGATACCCATCGAAGCCATCAGCCGCATCGCCTGCGCCACCGTCGCCTTGTGATAGCGGTAGACGCGTTCACTCTTGTCGGCGACGTCCAGCGCCCGCGCCCGCCGCGCATCCTGGGTGGCCACTCCCACCGGGCAGTGATTGGTGTGGCAGCGCTGCGACTGGATGCAGCCGACCGCCATCATCATCGCGCGGGCGGCGTTGGTGAAATCGGCCCCCTGGATGAGGCGTTTGACGATGTCGTTGCCGGAGGCCACCTTGGCGCTCGCCCCGATCCGGATTCGGTCCCGCAGACCACATCCGACCAGGGCGTTGTGCATCGTCATCAGTCCGTCGGTCAGCGGCAGACCGACGTGATCCTCGAATTCCAGCGGCGCCGCCGCGGTGCCGCCCTCGGCGCCGTCGATCACAATGAAGTCCGGGGTGATCTGCTCCTCCACCATCGCCTTGCACATCGCCAGCACATCCACCCGGGAACCCACACACAGCTTGAACCCCACCGGTTTACCGTCGGCCAGTTCCCGCAGCCGTCCGATGAAGGTGACGAGTTCACGCGGGGTGGAGAACGCCGAATGCGCGGGCGGACTCACACACTTCTGCCCCACCGGCACACCTCGATACCGCGCGATCTCCTCGGTGACCTTCGACCCGGGCAGCACGCCACCGATGCCCGGCTTCGCGCCCTGACTCAGCTTGACCAGGATCCCCTTGACTTGTTCGGTGGCGGCCTTCTCGGCGAAGGTGTCCGGATCGAAATGACCGTCGGCGGTGCGGGTTCCGAAGTAGCCCGAGCCGATCTCCCAGATGACGTCGGCACCGGTCAGGTGATACGGCGTCAACCCACCCTCGCCGGTGTCGTGGGCGAAACCGCCCTTCCTGGCCCCCTCGTTCAGCGCCCGCAACGCATTCGACGACAGCGCACCGAAACTCATCGCCGAGACATTGAGCAGCGACATGTCGTACGGGCGGGTGCAGTCGGGTCCGCCGATCCGCACCCGGAACGGCTCGGGCGGCGCCACCAGCGGTGCGGCCGAGTGGACGAGGTATTCGTAACCCTCGGCGTCGATGTCGCGTTCGGTGCCGAAGGACAATTCCGACGCGGTGCCCTTGGCCCGCTCGTAAATCAGGGAGCGGACGTCACGATCGAAGGGGCGACCGTCGAAGTTCCGCTCGATGAAGTACTGCTGGATCTCCGGACGCAGCATCTCCAGCAGGAATCTCACATGTCCGAGCACCGGATAGTTCCGCAGGATCGAGTGCTTGCGCTGGAGCAGATCGTAGATGCCGAGGACAGCGAGCGGCGTCAGGATCGCCGCCGGGATGATCCACACCCAGGAGCCGATCACGGCACCGACGATGCAGACCACCGCGGCCACCACCAGCGCGCCCATCCGCAGTCGTAACACCCCGACACCCTACTTTCCGACCACATGGCACGACTTCTTTCCGACCACATGTCACGACGCCACGTCGGCAACGCCATCCGACATGAGATCACGACGGCCGGGGAGTGTCTGCCCAACCGCGCGTGGAACCCGGGTTCAGCCCCGACCGGGCAGGGGTTGCTGCGCGAGAACCGCCGCGGCCATCTTCTCCATGTCGTCGGCGGACCCGGTCGACATCACCGCGATGCGCACATTCCCCAGATCGGTGATCCAGATGTTGTTGCCGTCGTAAGTGGAATAGAGCACCCAGCGATGGCCACCGATCTCGCGGGTACCGGTACCGGAGGCCACCTCGTCGTCGTCGCCACCCCCGGCGAGATGGGTGACGAGGGTGTCCTCCGAGGCGTCGGTCTGGGTCAGCTGCACGTAGTTACCCGACGGGGTCAGCCATCCCACATTGCTCAGCACATGTCCCGAGGCGTTCTCGCGGCTACCGGAGCTGGGTTTCCAGCCGTCCGGGTCGGCGGGCCGCCGGATCGGGAACGGCATCGTCTGCGAATCGGCAAGCAGTGCGCCCTGCACGTCGAACGGTGCGCGCCGGTCGTCCTTGGCGGTCCCGGTCAGTCCGACCGAGCAGTTGCCGGAGACCATGGCGACGAACGCGCAGATCACCAGCAGCGGAATGATCGACCAGATCATGTCCTTGCCGCTGGTCAGATAGCGCGGTTTGGAGGCCATGAGGCCAGTATTGCAGTCGGCCTCGCGCCGACCCCAATCGTGTGATCGCAGGCACGCACACCCCCCGCGCCCAAAGGGCGACCCGCCGACGCGCGGGCGGCGTGACATGCGAGGATGGACGGTGAGCCGCAACGCCGCACGCCGAGGAGTCGAAGACATGAGCGCATCCACCCACCAGGCACCCGACCGCAACTTGGCGATGGAGTTGGTGCGAGTCACCGAGGCGGCCGCGCTCGCGGCCGGTCGCTGGGTGGGTCGCGGCGACAAGAAGGGCGGCGACGGTGCCGCCGTGGATGCCATGCGCGAACTGCTGTCGACGGTGTCGATGCGCGGTGTGGTCGTGATCGGTGAGGGCGAGAAGGACGAGGCCCCGATGCTGTTCAACGGCGAAGAGGTCGGCGACGGCGACGGCCCCGACTGCGACGTCGCGGTCGACCCGATCGACGGCACCACGCTGATGGCCGAGGGCCGCCCCAACTCGATCGCGGTGATCGCGGTCAGCGAGCGCGGCTCCATGTACGATCCGTCGGCCGTCTTCTACATGGACAAGATCGCGGTGGGCCCGGAGGCCAAGGGCGCGATCAACATCGACGAGTCGGTGCAGTGGAACATCAACTCGGTCGCCAAGGCCAAGGGCATCGACGTCGCCGACCTGACCGTGGTCGTCCTCGACCGTCCCCGCCACGCCGACCTGATCGGCGAGATCCGTCAGGCCGGCGCCAAGATCCGCCTGATCTCCGACGGCGACGTCGCCGGATCGATCGCCGCGGCCGGCGACTACAGCACCGTCGACATGCTGATGGGTGTCGGCGGCACCCCGGAGGGCATCATCACCGCCGTCGCGATGAAGTGCATGGGTGGCGAGATCCAGGGCAAGCTGTGGCCGCGTAACGAGGAGGAGCGCAAAAAAGCCCTCGACGCCGGCCACGACCTCGACCGGGTCCTCACCAACGACATCCTGGTCAGCGGCGAGAACTCCTTCTTCTGCGCCACCGGCGTCACCAACGGTGACATGCTGCGCGGCGTCACCTACCGTCCTGGCGGTGCCACCACCCGCTCGCTTGTGATGCGCTCGAAGTCCGGCACCATCCGCCGGATCGAGGCCGTGCACAAGACCTCCAAGCTGCGCGAGTACGCCCGCCTCGACATCTAGGGCGCCGATCTCCTGACACCTCGCCCGGTCCCCCACGAGGGGACCGGGCGAATGTCGTATGGACACACGCGCATTCACCGATTCTCCGACCTATCTCGGCTGATACCCTCACACCCGTGTCGGACACAGCCGCAGCCACGCCGGGGCGAGCGCCGTCCGAACGCGCGCTGGCACTGACGTTGCTGGCCGTGGCCGGATTTCTCGACGCCATCGCGTTCACCGCCCTCAGCGGAATCTTCGTCGCCTTCATGTCCGGCAACACCACCATTCTCGGGCAATCGGTCGCCTACCGGCATTGGCACACCCTCGCCATCTGCGCGGCGCTGATCGCCGGTTTCTTCGCCGGGAACGTTCTCGGCAATGTGATCACCCGGTGGGCCGGTCCGCGCAGGCATCTGCTCCAGATGTCGGCGACGGCCGCATGGGTGGCGATCGGGACCGTGATCACCATCGCGGCGTCACCGGAGGTGGGCCTGCCGGTGGTCGCGATCGGCAGCGGGCTGATCAACACCGCCCTGTCGCGATCCACCGATGTGCATGTGGGGCTGACCTACGTCACCGGGACCCTGGTCAAGGCCGCGCACCAGTTGGTGTACGGCATCAGGACCGACAACGCCTGGCAGTGGACCGCCACCGTGGCGACCTGGTTCGTCTTCGCCTGCGGTGCGATGGCCGGCGGGTTCGGCTATCGCTGGCTCGGAGTGACGTCGATGTGGATCGCGGTGGCCGTGCTGGTGATCGCCACGCTTCTGCCGCACCGCGGCGACTGACCAGACGTGGTGGGCTGATCACACGGCGACCGACCCCGCCGCGATGTCGCCTCAGACGACCCGACGCATCACGCCCGGGGTGGCATCGGCACCGTCGGGGCCCTCGGTCACCAGACCCAGCACCTCGTCGAAACCGGCGACGACGGATTCGGCGAAGAGTTCCGGATCGGTTACCGCCGCGGCGTCGAAATTCAGTCCCAGGCACGCGATCTGATTATGGGTGATCAACGTGGCCATCACCGCGCACCCCGGCAGCGGCCCGAACGGGAAGAGCCGCTCCACCTTTGCACCGGCGACGTAGGTGTCCCACGGGATTCCGGGGACGTTGCTGGCCTGCAGGTCGTTCTGGCTCGTCGCGCCACTGAACTGTCCCAGCAGCCGGCCGGGCATCCAGGCGAGCACCGACCCCAGGGTGTTGAAGATGTCGACGGCGGGTTCGCTCTTGGCGGCCCGCACCTGCTCCCGAATGGTCAGCACCCGCTCGAAGGGATCGGCGATGTCCATCGGGCCGGCCAGCCGTCCGACGGCGATACGGTTGCCGCCCTCGGGATCCTCGGGTCGCCGCACCGAGATCGGGATGGCCACCGGTATCGGGGCGAGTGCGGCACCGCTCTTCTCGTGATAGATCCGGAATCCGCCGATGAGCCCGCCGAGGTAGATGTCGTTGATCGAGGCCCGCACCGCGCGGGCCGCGGCCTGCATGTCCGCGAACGGCACCTCGAACGCGGCGAACCGCCACGACACGCTGCGCGCCGATAGCAGCGCCGATCCCGGCGGCGAGACCATCCCGGCCACGCGTGGTACCGAACGCCCGTACCGCAGAACCGAACTGAGCGCATGACCCGGGTCCCGCAGGGCGGCCACACCGCGCAGCGCCAGCGAGGCACGATGCGGTATCCGGGCCACTTCCTCGCCGATCTGTCGCCGCAGCACATCGAGCGCCGAGATGGATGTCGGCATCGGGGCGGGCGGCTGCGGTTTACCCGGGATCGGGTCACGTGACGTCGAATGCAGTTGCGCTAGAACGAGAATCGCTCCGAGTCCGTCGGTGAGCGCGTGGTGCGCCTTGAGGAAGTAGGCGCACTTGCCGCCGGCGAGTCCCTCGATCAGGTAGCCCTCCCACGGCGGCCGTGCCGGATCGAGCGCCGTCATCGCGAGTTGTTCACAGGTGGACAGCAATTCGCGCATCGAACCGTCGCCGACGAGTGCGATCCGGCGCACGTGATAGTGCAGGTCGAATTCCGCGTCGACCGCCCAACTCGGTGTTCCGGTGGCCAATGGCGACTCGATGACGCGTTGCCGGAATCGGGGCGCCATCCGGCTTCCCCAGTCGAGCGCCGCGAGCAACCGGTCCCAATCCGGTACGCGATCATAGATTTCCAGCATGGAGATGGTGCCCCGCAGTTTGCGGTCGGCATCGCCGCGCCACATCAGGGCGTCGACCGGGCTCATATGCGGTTCGGTCCCCCACGAAAGGGGTGCGTCCTCGCTCATCTCACGCCTCCATCGTGCGGGTCATCCGGCCGTCCTCGAACGATTCGACGGGCCACTGGGCCAGCGTGGACACGAACATCTGACGCACCTCCTCGGCATGTTCTCCGACGGCCTCGGTGGTCCAGGTCGAGGTGTCCACCGGCGGCAGCACCTTCACCTCGACGGTGCCCGGCGAGATGAGTTGCGCACCGCGCCACATCAATTCGCCCACGTTGCGCAGCACGATGGGCACCACCGGCACACCCGCCTGCATGGCGATGTGGAAGGGACCCTTCTTGAACGGCCCGATCCGCGGGGTCGCCGAGCGCGTGCCCTCCGGCGCCACCACCAGTGATGCACCGCCGTCGCGTAGTTTGCGCACGGCGGGTTCGAGTTGGTCGATGGCGCGTCCGGCATCGGCACGGTCGATGAACACCAGCCCCGCCGAGTCGAGGATCTGCCCGAAGACCGGCAGGTCCCCCACTTCCTTCTTCGCCACCCCGGTCGCGTCACGCCGCACCAGGTGGACGATGACGGCCAGGTCGAGCTTCGACTGATGGTTGAAGACGAACACACACGGCCGCGACGAGGTGAGGTACCGACCACCTTCGAGGACGCTGACATCGATGCCGGCGAGGGCCAGTCCGACGTCGGTGCCCATCGCCACCGCGGTCTGCATGGCCGTCTCCGATCCGACGCCGGGCACCAGTCCGGCGGCGAAACCCGCTGCGGCAGAAACGAGGAACGAGCCGTAGCAGGCGCCGGTCCGCGCTGCCATCGCCCATCGGTTGTGTGACGGGTTGCGCAGGTCGAGAATCGGCCAGCCGCGGGCGCTCGCCACCGCACGCAGTGTGCGGCGCGGCGACACCGCGGCCGGATGCCCCACGCTCTCCAGGTAGGGGATGTCCTCGTTGCCGTCGCTGTAGGCGAACGAGGCGTCGAGGTCCATGTCGTGTTCCCGCGCGAGGGCGCGTACCGCGGCGGCCTTGCCCGGTCCCCACAGCGGTCGGCCGATCACCGCTCCGGTGACGATGCCGTCGACCACCTCGACGTCGGTGGCCAGGGCGTGATCGGCGCCGATCTCGCGCGCGATCGGTTCGATCTGGAACCGGGTCGCCGACGACGCGATCACGATGCGATGCCCGCGTTCCCGATGCGCCCGCAGGATCTGCCACATCTGCGGCCGGAGTTTGGCGGCGGTGTCCTGCCGGAAGAGCCGCTCCCCCATGGCCAGCAGCTCGGTGTACGGTTTGCCGGCGAAGGTCGGTTTGGTGGCCTCGAGCACCTCGGCGTAATCCTGTTCGGATTCCACTCCGCGCAGTCCGATGAGAGCGAAGTCGGCGACCTCACCGAGCCCGAACTCGAGGCTGCGGATACGTTCCCCGAAGATCGCGGTGGCCGAGAATCCCTCGATCAGGGTGCCGTCGTAGTCGAAGAAGGCACCGATGTGTTTGCCGCGTGGCGACGACCGGATCGCCTCGAGCCGCCGGGTGAACGCACTCACGACAGTGCCTCCTCCTGGGCGACCTCGATGGCCGCGATGCGCGCGAGGCGATCACGCATCTGCTCGACCTCGGCCAACCACGCGGTCCGCCCGCTCACCACGTCGACGCCGTCGCCACCTGAGATCAGCCGCCGGTTCTCCGCCAGCCGGTAGGCCGCGTCGTACAGTTCGGTCGACACCGAGTCCTGGCTGCGCACAACACCTTGCAGCGCGAGTTGACGTCCCAGCCCGAGTCCGTCGGCGATCACCTGCTCCTTGGCGACGGCGGCCGCCCCACCGGCGACCAGCAACTGCGCCACCACCAACTGGGCGTCGAAGAACGGTTGCAGGGTCCGCCGCGCGAACAGCGCTCCCGACGTGGACAACAGCGTGTTGTGGAACCACTCCGCCGACGGGGTGACGGTCCGCCATTCCGGCGCGATCAGGTCCACCTCGCCGCCGAGCCGATGCAGGAACTCGGTCTTGGTGGGAAAGAAGAATTCGAACTTCAGCAGGTCACGGACCCGCAGTGCCTCCTCCTGCGCGGCGGCCAGCATCGTTTCGTGCTCGTGATCGTGGCCGAGGTCGCCGTCGAGGGCGGCCAGCAACGCCACCTCGACGATCGCCCGGTCCACGAAGTGATGCAGCGCCCCGTTGCGGTAGTAGGCCGCGATCGCGTGGCTGTTCGGGGCGATCGACCACACCGTGTCGGGCCCGCCGGTGAAGCATTGGAGGACCTTGGCGGTTTCCAGTTCCCGCAGGGTCGTCTGCAGACCGAGTCCGCGGCACAATGACGGGTCGGGGCCGGGCAGTCCGCGGGCTTCGATGTAGTCGAGCAGGGGCGCGAGGATCGTCTCGACCTCGGCGACGGTATAGGCGCGATCGCCGGCACCGAGCAGCGCGAATCCCGCGAGCGACGTCGCCGAGATCGGGGTGACCGCGTTGATCTCGTCCATCACCGTGAACGCGACCTTCTCCAGCCCGGCCGGGTCGTCGGCGACCTTGTCGATCGCCTCCCGCAACGAGAACGGTTCGCCGAAGCGCACCCGCGCCTCACCCATGTAGGTGCGTTGAGCCTTGGCGTACTTCAGCAGCCAGGTGACGCTCTCGGGCTTCTTGGTCCCGCCGGCCGATTCGCGGGCGATCGCCCCGATCTCGTGGAGCTGGTCGTAGACGATCGACGTCGGGACCACCATCATGTCGGCGTTCTCGAGGTTGGCGACGGCGTCGACCACATAGGACAGCAGGCCCAGCTTCGGTGGGCGCAGCTTGCCGGTGCGACTGCGGCCGCCCTCGATGTACCACTCGAGGTTGAAGCGTTTCTCCACGATGAACGAGAGATACGAGCGCATCGCGAACTTGTACACCGGGTCGCCACCGAAGCGGCGGCGGATGAAGATCACCCCCGCGCGCCGCGCGATCGGGGCCAGCGGCCACAGCGCCAGGTTGTTGCCCCCCAACACCAGATTCGGTGGGAAGTCATGGGAGCGAAGGATTTCCGACAGCACCAGGGTGTCGACGTAAGAGCGATGCGACGGCAGGAAGATCAACCCGTGGGTCTTGTTGAGGGTCCGTAGTCGCCCCAGGGTGTCGAGGTCGGCCGACACCGTCCAGGTGCGCTCGTAGAGGGCGCGGAACGTCGAGGAGAAGACGTCGTCCATCAACCGCGACTGGGTCGCCACGAAGGTCGACATCTTGTCGGTGGCCTCGGCCACCACCGCAGCCGCCGGACGCCCGAGTTCGGCCGCCAGCTTCGCCGCGTTGGTGCGGAACCGTGCCGACGACCCGATCTGTTCGGCGACCAGCCGTGGCACCTTGTAGCGGTCACCCACCAGCTGCCGTTCGGCGCGTTCGGCCGACAGAGATGCCTGCAACGCAACGTAACTCGCGAACGACTCCCCTTCGGCCGACGCCGATGCGTGCCGGGTGCGCAGATCGTCGACCGTGGCCGCCTCACCGGCCACCACCCGCAGCCGGTCCGGTGCCCGGTTGCGGATGGCCGACTGCCGAAAGGCCATCGGACGCCGAGGGTTCGACAACGCCAGGACATCGGCCATCGACACCCGCCGCTCACCGCGACGAACCGGCGGGAGCCACACGGCCCGTGCGGGTATCAACGAGGTGTCGGGGTCGAGGCCGTCCGGGTCGACCTCACCGAGGGTGCGCAGCGTCGCCTCGGGGTGGGTGGCCGCAGCCCACTCGGCCACCGCCTCGCGCTCACACGACGTTCGAACCTCCGCCAACACAATTGCCGGCACCTGCACCACCCGCCTTCCTCCCCGCCATCACTGATGATGAGGCCACAATAGCCATCACATGTTATCTGTGGCACACAGATCCCTGCCTCCGCCGGTCGGAACGGGCCCAGCGGGCGCCCATCACGACGCTGACCGGCCACGATAGAATCCGGGGGTGAGCAAACCAGCCCTTGCTCCGGAGTTCCGCTATGCCGACTTGCTGCCCTCCGGCGCCGACGAGACCCCCTACCGCCTGATCACCACCGAGGGGGTGTCCACCGTCGACGTCGACGGCCACCGCTTCCTCAAGGTCGCCCCCGAGGCATTGCAGAGGCTGACCGCCGAGGCGATGCACGACATCAGCCACTATCTGCGTCCCGCGCACCTCGCCCAGTTGCGCAAGATCATCGACGACCCGGAGGCGTCGGGCAACGACCGCTTCGTCGCGCTCGATCTGCTCAAGAACGTCAACATCTCCGCCGGTGGAGTGCTGCCGATGTGCCAGGACACCGGCACCGCGATCGTGATGGGCAAGAAGTCCGAGGGCGTACTGACCGGCGCCGATGACGCGCAATGGATTTCGCGCGGGGTATATGACGCCTACACCAAACTCAACCTGCGCTACTCCCAGCTGGCCCCGCTGACCACCTACGAGGAGAAGAACACCGGAACCAACCTGCCGGCGCAGGTGGAGATCTACGCCACCGAGCAGGGACCGAAGGGCCCGGAGTACAAGTTCCTGTTCATGGCCAAGGGCGGCGGCTCGGCCAACAAGTCCTTTCTCTTCCAGGAGACCAAGGCCATCCTGAATCCCAAGCGGCTCTTGGAGTTTCTCGACGAGAAGATCCGCTCACTCGGGACCGCGGCCTGCCCGCCGTATCACCTCGCCGTCGTCATCGGCGGCACCTCGGCGGAATTCGCACTCAAGACCGCGAAGTACGCCTCCGCGCACTACCTCGACACCCTGCCCACCTCGGGTTCGATGTCCGCACACGGCTTCCGTGACCTCGAACTCGAGGAGGAGGTGTTCAAGCTGACCCAGTCCTTCGGTATCGGAGCACAATTCGGCGGTAAGTACTTCTGCCACGACGTCCGCGTCGTTCGCCTGCCACGGCACGGCGCGTCGTGCCCCGTCGCCATCGCGGTCTCCTGCTCGGCCGACCGTCAGGCGCTCGGCAAGATCACCGCCGACGGCGTCTTCCTCGAGCAACTCGAAACCGATCCCGCCCACTACATGCCCGATGCCGGGGTCACCGAGGACATCGAGGGCGGTGAGGTCGTCGCGATCGACCTGAACCGGCCGATGCCGGAGATCCTCGCCGAATTGTCGAAGTATCCGGTCAAGACCCGTCTGTCGCTGACCGGTCCGCTCGTCGTCGCCCGCGACATCGCGCACGCCAAGATCAAGGAACGTCTCGACGCCGGCGAACCGATGCCGGACTATCTGCGCGATCATCCGGTCTACTACGCGGGCCCGGCCAAGACCCCCGAGGGCATGGCGTCGGGCTCCTTCGGGCCGACCACCGCGGGCCGGATGGACTCCTACGTCGAACAGTTCCAGGCGGCCGGCGGCTCGATGGTGATGCTGGCCAAGGGCAATCGCTCCAAGCAGGTCACCAACGCCTGCGCCGCCCACGGCGGGTTCTACCTCGGCTCGATCGGCGGACCCGCCGCACGCCTGGCCCTGGACTGCATCAAGAGCCAGGAGGTCATCGAATACCCCGAGTTGGGGATGGAGGCCGTCTGGAAGATCGAGGTCGAGGACTTCCCCGCCTTCATCGTCGTCGACGACAAGGGCAACGACTTCTTCACCGATCCCGGTGGCGCCGTGACGGTTCCGCTGGGCGGAGTGCGGATCCGGTCCCGGGAACGCTGAACCCCGGGAACGCTGAACCCCGGGAACGCTGAACCCCGGGAATGCTGAAGACGGTGCCGTAGATCGGTGCCAGTACAAGTGACACCTGCGTACGGCACCGGCTCTCGGCAACCGGATCGCCGCGGCGCAGGATAGCGTGAAGCGACGTCGTCCCATCCGAGGAAAGAAGCCCGAACCGAGCCCGTCGTCGTTCCTCACACGCGTCACCTCCCGGTGGGGCAGCACACAAAGGCGTCAGCCCGGAGACATCGCGGACGGTGACGGAGGAACTCTCCACGGCCGACTCGCTGTCGACCCGGTTGGAGATCGAATACGACATCCGCGAGCGGACGACGCCACGTCAGGCGTCTCGGCATTGGGCATCTCCTATCTGCTGGGCGATCTACTGTTGTGACCAACAACCCGTTGTGACGAGCGGGTGGAGTTGGTCCTGCAGACGCTGAGTACCGTGGACCAAGGACACCCTTATCTCCCCGACGAAGCCGGAGGCATTGCAACCATGGCCGAGCAGCACCCCGCCGAACAGCAGTACCGCATCGAGCACGACACGATGGGCGAGGTCAAGGTGCCCGTCGACGCGCTGTGGCGGGCGCAGACACAACGCGCGGTGGAAAACTTCCCCATCAGCCACCGGCCGCTCGAACGCACCCAGATCCGGGCGATGGGCTTGCTGAAGGCGGCATGCGCGCAGGTCAACAAAGATCTGGGGTTGCTCGACGCCACCAAGGCCGACGCGATCATCGCCGCGGCCAAGGAGATCGCCGACGGCAAACATGACGACCAGTTCCCGATCGACGTGTTTCAGACCGGTTCGGGTACCAGCTCCAACATGAACACCAACGAGGTGATCGCCTCGATCGCGAAGGCCGCCGGCGTCGAAGTCCATCCCAACGACCACGTCAACATGTCTCAGTCGTCCAACGACACCTTCCCCACCGCCACCCATGTGGCCGCCACCGAGGCGGTGGTCAGCGACCTGATTCCGGCGCTGGATCATCTGCGGCTCGCCCTGTTGGCGAAGTCGGAGGAGTGGCGCGAGGTGGTCAAGAGTGGCCGCACCCACCTGATGGATGCGGTGCCGGTGACCCTCGGCCAGGAATTCGGCGGGTACGCACGACAGGTCGAGGCCGGCATGGAGCGTCTCACCGCGACCCTGCCGCGCGTCGGTGAACTGCCGATCGGCGGGACCGCCGTGGGTACCGGCCTCAATGCGCCCGCCGGATTCGGCACCAAGGTCGTCGCCGAACTCCGCAATCTCACCGACGTCGACGCCCTCGCGCTGGCGAAGGACAACTTCGAGGCGCAGGCCGCGCGTGACGGCCTCGTCGAGTTGTCCGGTCAGCTCAAGACGGTGGCGGTGTCGTTGACCAAGATCGCCAACGATGTCCGCTGGATGGGCTCCGGTCCGCTGACCGGCCTCGGCGAGATCCATCTGCCGGACCTGCAGCCCGGCAGCTCGATCATGCCCGGCAAGGTGAATCCGGTTCTGCCCGAGGCGGTGACGCAGGTCGCGGCACAGGTCATCGGCAACGACGCCGCGGTCACCTGGGGCGGCGGCAACGGCGCCTTCGAACTCAACGTCTACATCCCGATGATGGCCCGCAACGTGCTCGAGTCACTGAAGCTGCTCGCCAACGTCTCCCGGATCTTCGCCGATCGGTGCATCAGCGGACTCACCGCAAACACCGAGCATCTCAAAACCCTGGCCGAGAGTTCGCCGTCGATCGTGACACCACTGAACAGCGCGATCGGCTATGAGGAAGCGGCCGCGGTCGCCAAGCAGGCCCTCAAGGAGCACAAGACGATTCGGCAGACGGTCATCGATCGCGGACTGATCGGTGAGAATCTCAGCGAGGCCGAACTCGACAAGCGCCTCGACGTGCTCAAGATGGCCAATCTGGATCGGGAGCGCTGACCCGACCCCGAGCCCGACGAGGCGTGGGGGCGCCCGGATGGGGCGCCCCCCGGTCCTCGGCCCGGCTCGAACGGGCTACCACCCTCACCAACTGCGGGCGCCGTCATCCGGTGGCCACGGCGCCTTGGGCGAGGCCGAAACGAGAGTAGCGGACCGGCCGCGCGCGGTTTCGAGCGGTTTTCGTGGCGGTGCTCCTCATCGGGGGCATCGCTCATCGGGGGCATCACGGTGGGTGGCCCGCTGTAAGGTCGGTCCATGTCCACCCTCTCCGATTTTCCCGAGGACTGGCACACCGCACTGGTGCTCGTCGCCCATCCCGACGACCCCGAGTACGGGATCGCCGCCGCCGTACGCCGATGGACCGACGAGGGCAAGCACGTCGTCTACGCGCTCGCCTCGAGCGGCGAAAAGGGGATCGCCGGAATGGATCCCGCCGAGGCCGGCCCGCTCCGCGAGAATGAACAACGAATCTCGGCGGCGATCGTCGGGGTCGACGAGGTCGAATTCTGGGGGTACCCCGACAGCGACATCCGCAACAGCGCGACCCTGCGCGCGACCATCGCCGACGCCATCCGCCGTATTCGTCCCGACCTCATCGTGTCGCTCTACGGCGGCACGCACTGGGCCCCCGATGCACCCAATCAGCCCGACCACATCGAGTTCTCGGCCGCGGTCCGCGAGGCATTCTCGGCGTTGGAGCAGGCCGATCGACCGCGGTGGTTGTTCGAGAACGGACCTGATGCCACGCACGCCGTCCCGGTGAGCGCTACCGACATCAACTCCGCGATCCGGGCTCTGGCGGCCCACCGCGTCTATCTGGAAGTCCTCGATCCCGACACGCCGGTCGCCGAGCAGGCCCGCGCACAGGTCGATCAGATGACCGCCGCCCGACCGGACTACGACGGCCGCCGCGCGGTGGGATTCGCAGCGAAGCTGTTGTGACACAGTGCGATACACGCAGCGACGCCGCCGATCATCACGATCGACGGCGTCACCTCGTCACCGATGAGTCTGTGTGCGTTATCCACCCGCTCCCAGCAGCGCCGGCAGCAGTCCGACGAGCTGACCGAGCAACTGGGTCAACGCATTCGAGCCGAGGTCACTGGTACCGGGGGTGGTGGTACCCGGAGTCGTCGTTCCCGGAGTGGTCGTACCCGGAGTCGTCGTACCCGGAGTCGTCGTACCCGGCGTGGTCACCGCGGGCGCGGTGCCGGTCGGTGCTCCCTGGTTCACGCCGATGGTGATCTTGGGACGTTTGGCCGGGTCGAGCCAGACGAGGATGTTGCGCAGCACCTCCTTGTCGATGGCCACACATCCCATCGTCGGTTCGCCGGTGCTGGCGTGCAGGAAGATCGCCGACGCCTTGCCCGGGATACGCTGCGGGTTGGACGCGATGTTCACCGCGTAGTCGTAGGCCGCGCCGGAGTTGTACAGGTTCTCACTGTCACCGCCGGGGCTCTGCACCTGGCGTACGTGGGTGTTGTAGGTCGGCGACTTCATGTCCGAGTCCCACCAGTCCTGGGTGTCGGTCTTGAAGTACGGCATTTTGGTGCCCGGGTTGGCCAGTCGCCCGAAGGCCTGATCCAGGGCGAAGGTGCCCTCCGGCGTCCGGTAGACATTGTCGGCCGCCTGACCCATTCCGAGTTCGCCGAGGTAGGCCTTCGTCGGCCCGAAGACCGGCTTCCACGTTCCGCTCGCATCCTTCTCGAACGCGGTGAGTGTGCCGGTCTCGTCGCTCGCATTCGGAGCGGTGACCACGATCATCTGGCTGGTGTCACCGGAGGTCGCGCCGTCGCCGGAACCACTACCCGACAACGTGTTCAGAATCCCGTCGACCTCGGGGATACCGGTCTGCGGAATGCTGATCCCCCCGGGCAGCGTGGCACCGGCACCCGGCGTCGTCGTGGGTGTCGTGGTTTCCGGTGCGGCGACCGCGTGGCCGGCTCCACCGGCGAGCGCGGCGAACAGCGCAATCACCAGTAGTCCCAAAAACCTCATTCGCCTCATCAGTAACTTCTGCACCACACCAGTGTGACAAAAGGCAAGAGGCGTTGAGTCTCGCGATGGTCACGGTGCGGCATGAATCCGATCACCCATGCCCTTGAACTTGAACTCACACTCAATTACGCTGGCCTGACCGTGACGCAGACCACGTTCGGACGTCGCGGGGATACCGCTCGCAGCGAAGGGAAGCGCATGTCCGCCGTCAACACCGTCACCGGCACCATCGACTCGGCCGATCTCGGCCGCACGCTGATCCACGAACACGTCTTCGTGCTCGGTGAGGAGTTCCGCGAGAACTACCAGTACGACTGGGACGAGGAGCAGAAGATCGCCGAGGCCGTGCGTGACCTCACCGAACTCAAGTCCCTCGGCATCGACACGATCTTCGATCCGACCGTGCTCGGCCTCGGCCGCTACATCCCCCGCATCCAGCGCATCGCCGAACAGATCGACCTCAACATCGTCGTCGCCACCGGCGTCTACACCTACAACGACGTCCCGTTCCAGTTCCACTACACCGGCCCGGGCCTGCTTTTCGACGTCGACGAGCCGCTGGTCACCTACTTCGTCACCGACCTGACCAAGGGAATCGCCGACACCGGCGTCCGCGCCGCCTTCCTGAAATGCGCCATCGAGGAACCCGGCCTGACGCCCGGCGTCGAACGCGTCATGCGGGCCGTCGGGCAGGCCAGTGTGCAGACCGGTGCGCCGATCACCGTGCACACCAACCCGCACACCGAGTCGGGCTTGGTCGCCCAACGCGTCCTCGCCGAGGAGGGCGCCGACCTCACCAAGGTGGTCATCGGCCACTCCGGCGACAGCACCGACCTCGACTATCTGATGAAGATCGCCGACGCCGGGTCGATTCTCGGGATGGACCGGTTCGGCCTCGACGTCCTGCTGCCCTTCGACGACCGCATCAACACCATCGTCGAGCTCGTCAAGCGCGGCTACGCCGACCGCATCGGCCTCGCCCACGACGCATCCTGCTTCATCGACTGGTTCGACCCGGAGGACAAGCGGAAAGTGGTGCCCAAGTGGAACTTCCGGCACATCAGTGAGGACGTGCTACCGGCATTGCGCGAACGCGGTGTCACCGACGAACAGATCACCACCATGCTCGTCGACGTCCCACGCCGCTACTTCGAATGAGCCACGCGATCACCCACTCCCCGACCCCACCCGATGAAGGAACATCCCTGATGGCCAACCCCGTTGCCGCACGGTCTCACCGGCCACACCCTCGAGAAGGAGAGCACTGATGGCCAACCCCGTTGCCGCACTGTGGCGCGGCGCCGAGCACCACCCCGACCGCATCGCGGTGCGCACCGGGGCACGCACCCTCACCTACGCCGAACTGGTCGATCACATCGCGTGTGCAGCAGCCGATTTCCGAAGCAGAGGCGTCACCCCCGGCGACCGCGTCCTGCTCATCGCTCCGACGATCCCGGAGTTCGCCATCACCTACTATGCCCTGCACACCGTCGGCGCCACCGTCATCACCGTGAATGTGATGTCCACGGCACCCGAGATCGAGTATGTGACAACCGATTCCGGGACCTCGATGATCGTGGCGTGGCAGGACTGCGCCGACGCCGCCCGCCGGGTCGCCGACTCGGCTGGCCTGCCGCTCGTCGTGGTCGAACCCTGTGAGAACACCGACACCGACACCGACCGGGTGAGCACCTATGTGGACCGGGATGACAACAGCACGGCGGTCATCCTCTACACCTCCGGCACCACCGGCCGACCCAAGGGTGCGCAGCTCAGTGTCGCGAACGTCGATGCCGCACCACAGGCCTTCCGCCCCGCCCTGCGACTGGGCGAACAGGAACGCTGGGCCACCGCCCTCCCACTGTTCCACTGCTTCGGTCAGGTGGTCGTCATGCACGGCGCACTCACCTGGGGCGGCACTCTGTCGCTGCTGAGCCCGTTCTCGCCGCGCGAGTTCATGGATCGCCTGCGCGACGAGCAGATCACCATCGCGTGCGGGGTGCCGACGATGTGGAATGCCATGCTGCACGTCACCACCGGCTACCGCCCGGACGACTTCACGCATCTGCGGCTCGCCTGCTCGGGTGGAGCGTCGTTGCCCGGCGAGGTGATCCGCGCCTTCGAGGAGCGCTTCGGTTGTTCCATCCTCGAGGGTTACGGACTCACCGAGACCGCGGGTACCGCAACGTTCCGCAACCTGGACGGACCGGCCAAGGTCGGCACGGTCGGTACCGCCCTACCCGGATTCCGCATCGAGGTGCGCGACCCCGAGGGCCGGGTGGTGCCCGACGGCCAGGTCGGTGAGATCGTCATCTCCGGCCCGACCGTGATGACCGGCTACTGGAACCGACCCGAGGCCACCGCGGCCGACCTCGTCGACGGCTGGCTCAAGACCGGCGATCTCGGATCGATGGACGCCGACGGCGACGTCCGAATCGTCGACCGCGCCAAGGACCTGATCATCCGGGGTGGGTACAACGTCTATCCCCGCGAGGTCGAGGAGGTGCTCTACGAACACCCGGATATCGTCGAGGTGGCCGTGATCGGCGTTCCCGACGATCATTACGGCGAGGAGATCGCGGCGGTGATCGCGCCGCGTCCGGGCACCGAGATCGACATCGAGGCGTTGCGTTCCTGGGCCAAGGAACGGCTGTCGGCGTACAAGGTGCCGCGGATCATCCACTGTGTGGACGCGCTGCCGAAGGGCGCGACCGGCAAGATCCTGAAACGGGCCATCGACCGGGATCCCCTGAGCGCCACGGTGAGGTGACGCGCCACAGGATCGGTGAGTGTGGCCGCCGCTACTGTGCGAGTCGGTGCGCGGCCACATCACCGAGCCCTTCCCCACCGAACTGACCGACGAGTAGGGTTACCGAGTCCCGGTCGGGGACAGGAAGGGTCGGGTCCCCGCGGCACATGCCACCTCTCAGTCGTCTTGCGCGCCTCCAGATTGCGGCGATTCTCATCATCGGGCTCGCCGTGAGCGTGTTCGCCGGAATCCGGTATGTGCATCTCAATCGACTGGCCGGCATCGGGGTCTACACCGTCACCGCGTCGCTCCCGGACTCCGGTGGCATCTTCACCAACGCCGAGGTGACCTACCTCGGCGTACCGGTCGGGCGGGTGGGTGACCTGCGGTTGACCGCCGACGGCGTCGACGTGGAGATGATCCTCGACTCCTCGGCCCCACAGGTCCCCGCATCGTCGGTGGCGTTGGTGGCCAACCGTTCGGCCATCGGCGAGCAGTACATCGATCTGCAACCCGCCGCGATCGACGGCGAATATCTCACCGATGGGGCGTCGGTCACGCGATCGTCGGTACCGCCTCGCCTCGAGGATGTGGTGTCGTCGGCGATCGATCTCACCTCGTCGATCCCGCTCGATGACCTGCACACCGTGATCACCGAGCTGGGTACGGCCTTCGCCGGGCAACACGAGAACCTCCCGCGACTGGTCGATTCGCTGTCGGCGCTGGCCGCCGCCGGTGCCGACAATCTGCCGCAGACCATCGGGCTGATCCGTGACGCCGACGTCGCGCTGGCCACCCAGGAGGATCAGGCCGACGCGATTCTCACGTGGTCACGCGGACTCGACGTCGTCACCGCGACCCTGGCGACCGCCGATCCCGACCTGCGGCGACTGTTGACGACCGGTTCGGCCTCGGCCACCGAGATCTCTGCCCTCGTGCAGAACAACGGTGATGACCTCGCGACCGTGGTCCGTCAGCTCGCCGACACCGCAGGCACCATCGAACCGGCCACCTACACCACGGCGACCACCTTTTCACTGCTGTCGCTGTTGTCCGGCGGTGCCCACTCCCCTGCCCCCGGGGATGGTCAGATCCACTTCGGCATCGTGCTCGAGACCAACAATCCGCCGGCATGCACCCGGGGATACGAGAGCACGCAGCGGATGATCGACGAGTTGACACGCAAGAACCCGCAGTTCGACATCCGCTACGACGATTTCCCGTTCAACACCGATGCCCATTGCGATGTGCCGCTGGGCAATCCGACGGGAGTGCGAGGCGCCGCCCGCACCGTCTACGCCGATCCCGACACCGCACAGCCGTGGGATGCCACCCCCAAGAAGGACCCGGACAAGCTCAACCTCACTCCGCTGGCGCAACAACTGGCGACACTGATGGGTGTGCGCCCCGTCCGATGATCACCGCGTGTCGGGATGATTCAGCCCGATCGCATTGGCCCACAGCCGGGTTGCGGTGAATACGAGCTGATCCATGTCGGCGCCGCCCGTGTCCGGACCGCCCGTGTCCGGGTCGACTCCGACGGCGAACGCCTGATAGGCCATTCGAGAAACCATGCCCGAGAGCGCACTTGCCGCCGCGAGCGGATCGAGGTCGGGGTCGGCCAGGCCGCGCTCCTGGAGTTCGGCGACGTGCCGTGCATTGCGCAGGGCGAAGACCTGTCCACGCGCACGGCGCTTCTCGCGGAACTCGGGAATGTTGGCCGACACCTGCTCGAGCACCAGCCGCAGTTTCGCATTGCGCTTGTACGCCTCGAAGTAGGCGCGGTTGGCCGCCTCGAGAACCGCGATCGGATCGTCCTGCTGTCCCGGCTCGACGTGCGGATAGCCTGGATGCAGCATGTCCTCGTGTGCAAGGGCCAGCACCGCGTCGAGGATCTCTTCCTTGCTGTCGAAGTAGGTGTAGAAGGTGCCGGTCGAACACTTCGCCTCGGCGGTGATGTCGGTCAGCCGCGCATCCGAGAAGCCGTCGCGTTCAAAGATCCGGCGGGCCGCCGCGATCAGCGCCGACCGGGTCCGCTCACCGCGGGCGGTGACGGGCGGTGCCTTGTCGGCCTGCGTCACCGCCAGCGGCGGCAGCGGATCGCGATCAGTGGTCTCGCGTGCGGTCATGACGTCATCATCTCAGGCCCGAGGCCGAATTCACATTCATGACCGTCCCTTCTCATCCAGGTCTGCCCGTGTCGTCACAGCCGATGTCGTCGCAGCCGGTGTCGTGACAGCCGGTGTCGTCACAGCCCGGCGGCGTCGGCGACCGTTGTCGCCTTGGCGACGAGTCCGTCGATCACCGCCGTGGTCGGTACACCTGCCGCGGCGCGGTTACCGGGATTGTCCTGCGCGCGCCGGAGTACGCCTTCGGCGATGATGGCCACCTTCCACAATCCGAGCGCATGCCAGAATCGCAGGGCCTGGGCGTCGCGGCCGGTGCGCTCGAGGTAGGAGGCCGCCAATCGGTCTCGGTCCGGGAAGCCGTCGAGCAGTTCTACCGGCGCGGCGCTGAGCGGCGCCTCCCCGGGTGCCGGCCAGTACGCAAGGGTGCTGCCGATGTCGGCGAGCGGATCACCGAGGGTGGACAGTTCCCAGTCGAGTGCCGCGCGGACGTGCCCATCGCCCGGGTCGACCATGACGTTGCGAATATGGAAGTCGCCGTGCACCAATCGGGTTTCGCGTTGTTCGGGAACGTTCGCCGACAGCCGCGCGGTCAGCGCGTCGAGTTCGGGGACCTCCCGCGTCTTCGACTTCTCCCACTGTGCACTCCACCGCTTCAGTTGCCGTGCGGCATAGGGTTTGTGACCGGCCAGATCCGACAGGCCCACCGTGTCGATGTCGACGGCATGGATCTTCGCCAGCGTGACCACCATCGACTCGCCGACGGCGGACCGCGTTGCCGGCGACAGCGCCGTCGCCTTGTCCATCGAGTCCAGGACGACGCCGTCGACGAACTCCATCACCACCAGCGGTACCGGGGCGACGGCCGCGTCGTCGCACACTCCGAGGATGCCGGGCACCGGAACGTCGGTGGTGGACAAGGCCGACAGTATCCGTGCCTCGCGGACCACGTCATGGGCCGACGCGAGCAGATTGCCCACCGGCGGCCGACGCAGCACCCACTTCGCGCCGGCCTCGTCGGCGAGCAGGTAGGTCAGATTCGACTGGCCGAAACCGACTCGCGTGCATGTCGATTCACCCTGCGGTTCGACCCCGATGCCACCGAGCCAGGCGACCAGGGCGGCGGCGTCGACCTCCGGGATGACCGCCAGCCCCGAGGCCGGCGCACTCACGTCACTCACTGTGATTCCTTCCCGACGGTGCTCAGTACCGCGCCGAGAGCGCGTCGTCGGACACCCCGGCCACCGTCTCGGGCACCGTGGCCGCGTCCCGGTAGCTGCGGAGTTCGCGACGGGCGATGGCCCGCTTGTGCACCTCGTCCGGTCCGTCGGCCAGACGCAGGGTGCGGATGTGCGCGTAGGCCATGGCGAGCGGGAAGTCGTCGGTGACGCCCCCACCGCCGTGCACCTGGATGGCCCGGTCGATGATCTTGAGCGCCATGCTCGGTGCGGCGACCTTGATGGCGGCGATCTCGGTGGCCGCGGCCTTGTTGCCGACGGTGTCCATCATGTAGGCGGCCTTGAGCGTGAGCAGACGCACCATCTCGATGTCGATGCGCGCCTCGGCAATCCAATCCTGGATGTTGGCACGGTCGGCGATCGGACGACCGAAGGTGGTGCGTTCGGTGGCGCGCTTGCACATCAGTTCCAGGGCCCGTTCGGCCATGCCGATGGTCCGCATGCAGTGATGGATGCGGCCCGGACCCAGTCGTGCCTGCGCGATGGCAAATCCCTCGCCTTCGCCCTTGAGCACGTCGGTCGCCGGCACCCGGACACTGTCGAAGATCAACTCGCCGTGACTTTCCCGGTCGACGTAGCCGAAGACCGGCAGGTTGCGCACGATGGTGAGTCCGGGGGCATCCGATGGCACGACCATCATCGACTGCTGCCGGTGCGTCGGGGCACTCGGGTCGGTCTTGCCCATCACGATGAGCACCTTGCAGTCCGGGCGAACGGCGTTGGAGGCGAACCACTTCCGGCCGTTGAGTACGTACTCGTCGCCGTCGCGGACCATCTGCAGTTCGATGTTGGTGGCATCCGAGCTCGCCACCGCGGGCTCGGTCATGGCGAACGCCGATGCGATCTCGCCGTCGAGGAGGGGCTGCAGGTACTTCTTCTTGTGCTCGTCGGTGCCGAAGAGGGTGAGCACCTCCATGTTCCCGGTGTCGGGGGCGTTGCAGTTGAACACCTCCGACGCCCAGCCGACCCGGCCCATGATCTCGGCGAGGTGCGCGTACTCCAGATTGCTCAGCCCCGGCCCCTGTTCCGCGTGCGGATGGCCGTCATGATCGTTCCCGCTCGCACCGCTCCCGGCGAACCAGAGATTCCACAGGCCTTCGGCCTTTGCCTTCTGCTTCAGCTCGATCAGAATATCCGGTGTCGCATGGGGATTCGACGACTCGCGCATCTGCTGTTCATAGACCGCCTCGTTCGGATAGACGTAGGCGTCCATGAAGGCGAGCAGCTTCTGCCGGTACTCCTCGGCGCGCGGTGAGGGCTCGAACAAGGTCATTGTTCCTCCTGATAGAAAAAAGGGTTGAGGTGTGGGGCCGGCGATCTCACGAATCGGCGGTCGCGAGCAGCGACTGCTGGAAGCGGCGCATTCCGCGCAGCCACCGGTCATAGTCGGATCCCTTGTGCCGGTACATCTCCAGTACCTCCGGATGCGGCAGGATCAGGAAGTGCTCGGCAACGATGGCGGCCAGTACGACGTCGGCGACGTCGTCGGCGTCGAGGACCGCACCGGCGGTCTCCACGGCGCGCTGCATGAGGCGTTCCCCGGGGTCGTCGCCGCCGGCGTCGGGCCGTAGGAGTTTGGTGTCGACACCCATCGGGCACAGGCAGCTCACCCGGACACCGGCGTCACCGTAGGTGGCGCTGAGCCACTCGGCGAAACCGACCGCGGCGTGCTTGGTCACCGAGTACGTCGCCGATCCGAGCTGGGTCAGCAGGCCCGCGGCCGATGCGGTGCTGACGAAGTAGCCGCTGCCCCGCCCGGTCCATTCGGGGACGAGGCGCCGGGCGGCGCGGATGTGCGCCATCAGGT
This sequence comes from Gordonia sp. NPDC003504, assembly GCF_053587995.1. Taxonomy (NCBI): domain Bacteria; kingdom Bacillati; phylum Actinomycetota; class Actinomycetes; order Mycobacteriales; family Gordoniaceae; genus Gordonia; species Gordonia sp. NPDC003504. The sequence goes on along the minus strand of NZ_JBSFPC010000007.1, from coordinate 179,321 downwards.
TGACGTCGATCACGGTGGCCCAGTCGGCGTCGGTGGCGTCGAGACCGGACTTGCCGCCGATGCCGGCGTTGGCAAAGTACATGTCGACCGGGCCGAACGACGCCTCGGCGGCGGCGATGGCCTCGTCGATGTGGGCGTCACTGGCGGCGTCCCCGGAAACCGCGATCGCCGATCCGCCGTCGGCCGTGATCGCGGCGGCGGTGGCCGCGACCGCGTCGGCATCGAGATCGGTGACCACCACGCGCGCACCGGCCCGGCTCAAGGCCTTCGCGATCGCTCCCCCGATACCGCCGCCCGCTCCGGTGACGATGGCGACTGTGTTCTGGATCTCCATGAATTGACCGTACTTGAACCCGGTTTCAAGTTCAAGCGAATTGGTTCACGTCGGCGCGGCTCCCTCGGAGAGTCCCGGTACTCACCCGATCATCTTGGCCATCGACGTCGAGTCCTCCCCGGATCGCCGCAGGATGAGTCCGGACAACGCGAGCACCACGAGGGTGAGGAGCAGCATGAGGGTCGACATCGCCGCGATCTCCGGGCGCAGCGCGACACGGACCGACGAGAAGATGTACACCGGCCACGGGGTGTAGCCCGGCTGCTGCACGAACGACGAGATCACCACGTCGTCGAGGCTGAAGGTGAAGGCCAGCATCATGCCGGCGAACACCCCCGGCATGGCGGCCGGTGCGATGACGTGCCGGAGTCGGGCGAGCGGCGACGCGTAGAGGTCGGCGGCGGCCTCCTCCAGCGACGGATCGAGCGCCGCGATGCGCGCCCGGACGATGAAGGTGACCACCACCATCGACACCACGGCATGCGAGATCACCAGGCGCACCAGGCCGTCGTTGAACGGCACGATGTTCCAGTCCACACCGAGCGTCACATACCAGGGCAGGAAGGCCACCGCGTCGGCGATGTCGGGCGTCACCAGCGTGACGGTCAGCAGACCGAGCAGACCGACCGACCACCACCGCGGCCGACGGGACGTCCCGATCGCGATGCCCGCAAAGGAACCCAGCACGGTGGCGAGCAGCGCCGAGAGCAACCCGACCTCGAGGGACACCTTCACCGACTGCAGGATCGTGTCATTCCCGATGGCGTCGGTGTAGGCGCTCAGCCCGAACCCCTCGAACGAGCTGAGCACCCGGCCGGTGTTGAACGAGTAGACGACGATCACCAGGATGGGCAGGCACAGGAAGAGGTACACCAACACCGCCCACACCTTCAGACAGATGCTGTACCAATCCGTCTGTGTGCGTAGCGGTGTCATCCGCAACGGGGCCAGCGGCGGCAGCGAGCCGGCGTCACCGTCCGGCGCGGGCAGCGTCACCGCGAACGGTCCCCGATCCAGCGCCACCGCGATCGCCTTGATGACCAGTCCGACGATCACCACACACGCCAGCACGACCAGCATGAGCGACACCGTCATCGCCGACCCCAGCGCCCAGTTCTGGGCGGTCTCGAACTGGGCGGCGATCATCTGACCGGCCATCGTGCCCTTGGCGCCACCGAGGACCGACGGGGTGACGTAGTCACCCATCAGCGGGATGAACACCAGCAACGCACCGGAGACGATGCCCGGGGACGCCAGTGGCAGGGTGATGCGGAAGAACGTGGTCACCCGGTTGGCGCCGAGATCGCGCCCGGCCTCACGCAACGACACCCCGGCCCGGTCCATCGCGACGAACAGCGGGAACACCATCAGCGGCAGGTAGTTGTAGACGACACCGATCTGCACCGCGGCGCGCGTGTAGAGGATGTCGAGTTCGCCGAGGCCGACGCTCTGCATCAGACCCGACAGCCAGCCCGACGGTGCCAGGGTGATCTGCCAGCCGATGGTGCGGACCAGGAAGTTGGTGAAGAACGGGATGATGATCAGGGCGAGGTAGATCGGACGTCGACGCGGATTCGATTTCACCGCAAGCCAATACGCGAACGGGATGCCCACCAGCAGCGAGATCACCACTCCGGTGACCGCGATGCCGAGGGTGTTGACGAAGGTCGAACGGTAATCCGCGCCGAAGGCCTCGGAGTAGCGGCCGAAACCCAATTGGTCGGTGGCGTAGGTGGTGAACTGATCGGGTTTGTAGCCGAAGCTGTACCAGATCACCAACGCCAGCGGGATCACGAAGAAGAAGACCAGATACGCCCAGGCCGGGAAGGTGAGGCCGCCCGCACCGAAGATCCGCTGCCGCAGCGGGGGTTTCGGGGTGGGGATCGACTCGGGCTCCGGTACGGCACGCCGGGGACCGTCCGGGGTCGTGAGGGTGGTACTCATCGGGCGCTCCTCGCCTGCATCTGGTTCAGGATCTCGGTCCGTTCCTGGGTGGCCGAGTCGACGTTGGCCGACACCAGCCGGTTGACCACCTCGTCGGGTGGGAACAGCAGATCCGGGAAGTCGAGGTCGGCCGCCCGGCCCTTCTCCGCGAGTCCTTTCACACCGGTCTGGTAACCGATGTATTCCATCTCGCGGAAGGAGACCTCCGGATCGAGCATGTAGTTGATGAATTCGTGTGCGGCGACCGGGTGTTGGGTGCCGCGCACGATGGAGAAGTTGTCCACGAACAGGTTTGCGGTGGGCAGCGGATAGACGAAGCCCCACGCGTCGGGGTCGTCCTCCTCCGACAAGGTCAGGCGCGCATCGCCGTTCCACGCCTGCAGCAGGGTGTAGGCACCGCCGGAGACCACCGAGGTGATCGACGAGTTGTATCCCTGCACCGTCGGCGCGAGCTCGTTGACCAGGAGTGCGCGCGCGGCGTCGAGGTCCTTCCGCTCGGTGGTGTTGGGGTCGATGTTCAATGCGCCCATGGCAATCGAGACGACCTCCCACGGGTCCTCGAGCACACTCACCTTGCCGCGCGCCGGGCCCTGGGCGAGTTCGATGAAGTCGCGCCAGGTGGTCGGCGTGGTGGAGGTGAGGTCCTTGCGGTACATGAAACCGGTGGTGCCCCAGTCCTTACACGCCCCGTACTTCGACTGCGGGTTCCATGACGGGTTGAAGAAGCGCTCCTCCAGATTCGCCAGGTTCGGGATACGGGAGTGGTCGAGCGGGTCGAGTAGTCCGTGCTCCACCATCTGCGGAATGTAGACACCGGTCGGCACTACCACGTCGTATCCCGAGGTGCCGCGTGCCGCAGCGAGTTTGGCGATCATCTCCTCGTTGGAGCCGAAGGAGTCGACCTGCAGGGTGAGCCCGACCTCGTCCTCGAAGGCCTCCAGATCGGCCGGGTCCTCGTAGTCGCCCCAGCTGTAGTAGTTGAGTCGGCCCTCGGTGGTGTCACCCATCGGCGCCGACCCGGCGACCTTGTGGCTGCCACCGCAGGCCGACACGGCCACTCCGGCGGCCGCCACGCCGATACCGGCCAGAAAACTGCGACGGCTGATCCGGGCCACACTCGCCTGCGGGACGAGTGCGTTGACGGTGCCCGGTTCTCTGTGAGATCGATTGCGGCCCTTCACTTGGCGTACACCCGGGTGTCGGCGGCGGCGAAGGTCGCGGTCACGTGCTGACCCTCGTGCAGCGGCGGGAAGTTGCGGGTCGCGCCGCGGACGAGGATCTCGGTGCCGGCGTCGGTGGTGACCACGACCTGGGTGAGGTCACCGAGGAAGGACACCCCGGAGGCCGTGCCCGACACCACATTGTCGGCCGCGTCGATGTCGGCCTGGCCCTCGGCGAACCAGATCGCCTCCGGGCGCACCGCCACCACCAGATCGCCGGTGAGGTTGTCGACGTCGCCGGAGGCGGCGAACGCACCGTCGGTGGTCTGTACCCGTCCGTCCACGTAGCCGCCCGTGACGTCAAAAAAGGTTTGTTTGCCGATGAAGTCGGCGACGAACCGGTTGGCCGGGGCCGCGTAGATCTCCTGCCCCTGGCCGACCTGGGCGATGTGACCTTCGCGCATCACCACGATGCGGTCGCTCATCGACAGCGCCTCCTCCTGATCGTGGGTGACGAAGATGAAGGTGGTGCCGAGTTCCTTCTGCAGGAGTTTGAGTTCGATCTGCATCTCTTCGCGGAGTTTGCGATCCAGCGCGCTCATCGGTTCGTCGAGGAGCAGGACGTCGGGCCGGTTGGCCAGTGCCCGCGCCAGCGCCACACGCTGCTGCTGACCACCCGACAGCATCGACGGTTTGCGGTCGGCGAAGCGGGTCATCTGCACCAGTTCGAGTGCGTCTGCGACGCGCCGGCCGATCTCTTTCTTGTGGACCTTGCGTTGGCGCAGCCCGAATCCGACGTTCTGGGCCACCGACATGTGCGGAAATAGGGCGTAGGACTGGAAGACGGTGTTCACCGGCCGCCGTTCCGGTGGCACGCCGATGATCGAGGCACCGTCGAGCAGGATGTCACCGGCGGTGGGTCGTTCGAAGCCGGCGAGCATGCGCAGCAGCGTCGTCTTGCCGCAGCCCGACGGCCCGAGGAGCGACACGAATTCGCCTGCGGCGACGTCGAGGTCGATGTCGGTGACGGCGACGTGCCCGTTGTCGTAGACCTTGGTGATCCCGCGCAGGCTGACCGCTCCGCGTGGTGCGGAGCCGTCCGCCGGGACGGTGTCCGGGCTGTGGGGGGCGTCGGGAAGTGCGGTCATGTATCGGGCCTTTCATGGACGATGACACCGTCGGCGACGACGAGGTCGGATCGGGTCTGCCAGAGCGAATCACTGGGCTCGGAGAACGGATTGCGGTCGGCGACGACGAGATCGGCGACGGCGCCGATCCGGATCATGCCGCTGCGGTCGCGGCGGTTGATCCAGGCGGAACCGCGGGTGTAGGCGCCGAGTGCGGTGGCCAGGTCCAGGGCCTCGCCGGGAAGCAGTGGTGGGTCGTCGGAGTCCGGTTCGACGCGGTTGACCGCCACCGAGATCGCCGCCCACGGGTCCGGCGTCGACACCGGCCAGTCACTGCCGGCGACCATCGTCGCGCCGGTGGCGGCCAGTGAGGCGAACGGATAGTGCCATTGGTAGCGGTCCGCGCCGATCGCGGGACGCACGAGCGCGGTCATCGAGTCGTCGTTGCATGCCCACAGCGCCTGCATGTTGACCGCGACGTCGAGGTGGACGAAGCGTTCGATGTCGTCGGGGCTGACGAGTTGGACATGTGCGATGTGGTGGCGACCGGTGGTGATGCCGTTGGCGCGCCGCGCGGCGGTCATCGCGTCGAGGGCAGCGGTGACCGCGGCGTCCCCGATGGCGTGGAAGTGGATGTCAAGTCCCGCGGCGTCGCAGGCGATTACGGTGGCGGTGAGGACCTTCTCATCGAAGTAGGCGAGTCCCGCTCCGACCGGATCTCCGCCGCCGCAGGTGCAGTACGGTGCCGACAACAGGGCCGTCTGGTTCTCGACGACCCCGTCGACCATGATCTTCACCGCCGGCATGCTCCAGCGGCGCCCGGCCGTGCGGTCGCGGCGGTTGACGAACTCGGCGACCACATCGTCGACGTCGCCGACGGTCGTGCCTCGCGGCAGCCAGGATGCTCCGACGACGCGCCCGGTGAGCCGTCCCGCGTCCTCGGCCGCCGCATAGGTGCGTGCGAGGTCGGTCATCCCCGGGTAGTCACCGACGATGGCCTCCTGCCAGCCGGTGACGCCCAGAGAATGCAGATAGCGCTGGGCGGTCGTCAGCCCCGCCGCCTGCTCGGCGTCGCCGGGTGGCGGGATCAGCGCCGACACCAGATCCATTGCACCCTCGTGCAGGGTGCCGGTGGGAGTGCCGGCGGTATCTCGTTCGATCCGGCCGTCGGGCGGGTCCGGGGTGTCCGCATCGATTCCGGCCAGGTGCAGGGCACGGGAGTTGACCCATGCGCCGTGGTGGTCGCGGTTCAGCAGAAAGGCAGGGCGGTCGGGCACCACCGCATCCAGTGCCGCGGCCGTCGGGCACCCGCGGTCGAAATGGCTCATCGACCACCCCGATCCGGCGATCCATTCGCCGTCATGACCGGCGGCGTAGGCGGCGACCGTCGCGACGGCACTCGAGGCGTCGACGGCGTCGGTCAGGTCGCAGGCGTTGCGGTCGATCCCCGCCGAGAGTGCATGGATATGGGCGTCGGTGAAGCCGGGATGCAGGAGTCGCCCGGCCAGGTCGATGTCTGCCGCGTCGGGAATGACCTCGCGCACTCGCCGCACGTCACCCAGGGCGATCACCCGTCCGTCGCGCACCCCGACGGCCAGGTCGGGGTACACGCGGCGACCGTCGAAGACCGGTCCCGAGTGGAATACGGTGTCCGGGAGAGCTCGTGACACGGGCGGACCGGGTCCTTCCTGTCGTGCATCCGATCCGATACCGCCCTTGCGGTCGAACTGGCGTAATCATCAGTCTGACTCGATGATCGTCACGGATTTCGTGGCAGCATGCCACATCGGCGACTGATTATTAATGTGCTCGCAACATTCGCTCGAATACGGTGATGGATATGCGCAACGGCGACGTGTCCTTCTGGCACACCACCCTCGACGAACTCCCCCGCCGATCGACCCTGCCCGGGAATCTCGATGTCGACATCGCGATCGTCGGCGGCGGGCTCACCGGGCTCTGGTCGGCCTACTACCTGGCCCGCACGCTGCCCGACGCCCGGATCGCCCTCCTCGAACGCGAGTTCTGCGGCTTCGGTGCGTCCGGACGCAATGGTGGCTGGTTGTCGGCCGAGGTGGCGGGCAATCGCGCGCGCTACGCCGCGATCGCCGAGTCGAGGGGCCGCGACGGCCTCGACGCGAACCGTCGGCTCACCGCGACGATGCGCGCCGGCGTCGACGAGGTCCTCGCCCGCATCGAGGAGGAGGGCATCGACTGCGACGCGGTGAAGTCCGGTGTGCTGCACATCGCGCGGTGCGCCGCCCAGGAGCGCAGGCTCGGCGACGACCTCGAGCACGAGCAGCGTTTCGGCGGGCAGTGGGATCTCCTCGACGCGGCGGCACTGCGCGACCGCCTGGCCATCCCCGGTGCCCGCGCCGCCATGTTCTCGACGCAGTGTGCGCGGGTGAATCCCGCCAAACTCACCGTCGGAGTGACCGCGGCGGTCGAACGCTCCGGCGTGGCGATCTTCGAGAACACGCGCGTGCTCGACATCGCGCCACGCCGGGTGTCCACCGATCACGGCACCGTCACCGCCGAGACCATCCTGGTGTGTCTCGAGGGTTTCACACCCACCATGCCCGGGTGGCGGCGTCGGCTGCTGCCGATGAACTCGTCGATGATCGTCACCGAGCCGCTGCCCGAACACGTCTGGGACGAGATCGGTTGGGCCGGGGAAGAATTGCTGGGCGAGACGGCGCACGCCTACACCTACTCCCAGCGCACCGCCGACGGCCGGATCGCGTTGGGCGGCCGGGGCGTCCCGTATCGATTCGGCTCCGGCGTCGACGATCACGGGCGCACCCAGCAGCGCACGGTCGATTCGCTGATCCGCGCGCTGCACGAGATGTTCCCGGCCACCCGCGACGTGGCGATCGCCCACGCGTGGTGCGGGGTGCTCGGGGTGAACCGGGACTGGTCGGCGACGATCGGCTACGACCCGATCACCGGGATCGGCTCGGCCAGTGGATATGTCGGTTCGGGACTGACCACCACCAATGTCGCCGGACGCACCCTGCGTGACCTCGTCGTCGGTGATCGGACGGAGCTGACCACGCTACCGTGGGTGGGTCACCATACGCGACGGTGGGAACCCGAACCGTTGCGCTGGCTCGGTGTCGCAACCATGTATGCCGCCTACCGCGGCGCCGATCGCAGAGAGCTCGCGAGCGCCTCACCGACGAACGATCTCGTTGCGCGCCTGGCGGATCGGGTGTCCGGGCGGGCGTGAGACCGCCATCAACGCACCGACCGAGCCATCCCATGGAGTCGAGGATGGCTCGGTCGGTGCGGGACGTCAGTATGCGGCGCCCGGCGCGAACTCCTCGAGCACCTCGGTCACCAGTGCGGCGATCGGCGACCGCTCGCTGCGGGTGAGGGTGATGTGGGCGAAGAGCGGATGGCCCTTGAGCTTCTCGATGACGGCGGCGACACCGTCATGCCGGCCGACGCGCAGGTTGTCACGCTGGGCGACGTCGTGGGTCAGTACGACGCGTGATCCGGAGCCGAGGCGGGAGAGCACCGTCAGCAGCACGTTGCGTTCCAGCGACTGCGCCTCGTCGACGATGACGAACGAATCGTGCAACGACCGTCCGCGAATGTGGGTGAGCGGCAACACTTCCAGCATGCCACGGGAGAGCACCTCTTCAATGACCTCGGTCGACGCCAGACCTTCGAGGGTGTCGAAGACGGCCTGCGCCCACGGCCCCATCTTCTCCGCCTCACCACCGGGCAGGTAGCCGAGCTGTTGTCCGCCAACGGCATACAGCGGACGGAAGACGACGACCTTACGCTGGGTGCGGCGTTCGAGGACCGCCTCGAGCCCGGCGCACAGTGCCAGTGCGGACTTACCGGTGCCGGCCTTACCGCCGAGCGAGACGATCCCCACGCTGTCGTCGAGCAGCAGGTCGAGGGCGACCCGCTGTTCGGCCGAACGACCATGCAGCCCAAAGGCTTCCCGGTCACCGCGGACGAGCTGGATCTGCTTGGCCTCGTTCACCCGGCCGAGAGCGCTCGACGATCCGTGGCCGACCAGCCGAACGCCGGTGTGGCACGGCAGTTCTCGGGCCTCGTCGATATCCACGACACCCTCGGCGAAGAGGGTGTCGATGGCCGGCGAATCGACCTCGAGTTCGGTCATCCCCGACCACCCGGAGACCACCACGTCCTGAGCGTGGTATTCGTCGGCGTCGAGTCCGACGGCGCCGGCCTTGACGCGCAGCGGGGTGTCCTTGGAGACCAACGTGACGTGTTTGCCCTCGGCCCGAAGATTCAGGGCGCATGCGAGAATCCGCGAATCGTTTGTCTCGGTGCGGAATCCCGACGGCAGGACGGCAGGATCGGTGTGATTGAGCTCCACCTGAAGGGTGCCGCCCGCCTCGCCGATCGGGAACGGGACGTCGAGGCGGCCGTGTTCGAGGCGGAGGTCGTCGAGGAGCCGCAAGGCCTCACGTGCGAACCAGCCGAGCTCGTGGTGGTGACGTTTGCCCTCGAGTTCGCCGATGACCACCAGTGGAAGAACCACATGGTGTTCGGCGAAACGCGTGACCGCCCAGGGATCAGAGAGCAGGACGGAGGTGTCGAGGACGTAGGTGCGTGTGGTCACGTGGGCTCCTACGTTTGTGCGGCGCCCGCACAAACCAGTTCAAGTGGGCCGGTCGGTTCTCGTGTCTTCGCCGGCGTCAGCCGATGAGGACGAGGACCGGGGCCGGCCCTCTCGCGCTGCTGTTGCAAACCACGAATCGAACCTCCCGGACGAACCGCTTCCCCGCGGCCCGTCACTGGTCAACGTACGCGGAATGGCGCGGCGCGGCGCGGCGGAAAGGGTGTGTCGGCGTGAATTTCGCGTTAACGGCGCTATCGTGGGTCCCAGTGACGTTCGGGGCCGCCACGCCGGTGAAATCCGTGTTCAGAGCGGGTTTCTCCCACCACGCACCACTTCTCACACCTTTCGGACCGCATCTGATTCGCTGGTGAACCGAGTGAAAAACACCACTGCCGGTCCCGCAGTGCGGAACCGGCAGTGGTGTTCGGTCGAACGTTGTGGGCGCGCCTGCTCGGGCTACCCGATCGCTCAGCGACCGGCGAGCGCGAGGATGCGCCCTCGCGCGGCCTCGGCGTCGTCACCCAGACCGTGCACGCTGTCGAGCTTGAGGGCATCGGCCAGGGATGCGGCGATCACGGCATGCGTCTGGTCGTTCTCGTACCCGGCGATCAGGGCGCGCTCGGCGTCGAAGTCGTCGATGTCGAAGCCGAGCGGCTCGACCGTCAGACGCGTGAGCGCCTTGTCGACGGCGATGACGGTGGCGTCCTGATCGGCCACCAGCGCTGCATTGAGGAAGTTCGCGAAGGTGGTCGCCTGCAACGCATCGTCACCGGAGATCTTGGCGAGGATCTGGCTGTACTTGTCGTCGGTGACCGCGGCCGCGTGCTTCTTGATGAACTGCACGCACTGGTACTCGTGCACCGCCATCAAAGCGAGGACGTCGAGCGGGCCGAGTTCGGCGACTGCCTGCGGGTTCTGCCGGTACCCCTTGGTGACGTGCTCGCGGCGACGTTCCTCGGAGTCGACCGGGTCGATGGCGCGGGTGACGACGAGGTAGTCGCGCAGCACGATGGCGTGCCGGTTGTCCTCGGCGGTCCAGACACCGACGAGCTGACGCCAGTCGGAGAAGGCCGGGAAGTACTTGGCCAGCACCCGGTGTAAGGACGGCAGATTGTCCTTGGTCAGCAGCAGCGCCAGGGCTCCGGCGCGGGCCTCGTCGGACAGCGTGCCCTGGGACGGATCCCAGTCGTCGCCGCCGAGGAAGGCGAAGTTGCGGCCGTCGTCCCACGGCACCCAATCGTGCGGGTTCCACGCGGTGGCGGCCGCCGCGTGGTCCTCGGCGATCTCGGGAAGCGCCTTCTCGAGCGCGATGATCAGGTCGTCTTCGGTGAGTGCGTTCATCGCGATACAGGATACGGATTGGTCACGGCTGTGGGCAATCCGGACATGGGGCGATCCGGTGATACTCGAGGACCGCCCCGGCTCCTGATCAGATGCGGCTCATCAGTCCCCAGGACTCGAGCCCGTCGTAGAGCGGGAAGTCCAACGCCAACTGCGACACCCGCGCGCGGAGTGCGGAGACGTCGGCGGAGGTGCCCGCGGCCAGCGCGGTGGCGATGATGTCGGCGACCTCGGTGAACTGCTCGTCGCCGAAACCGCGGGTGGCCAGTGCGGGCGTTCCGATCCGCAGACCGGAGGTGACCATCGGGGGGCGCGGGTCGAACGGTACGGCGTTGCGGTTGACGGTGATGCCGACGTCGTGGAGCAGATCTTCGGCCTGCTGGCCGTCGAGCGGGCTGTTGCGCAGGTCGACGAGCACCAGGTGCACATCGGTGCCGCCGGTCAGCACCGACACGCCGGCCTTGCTGACGTCCTCGCCGGTCAGGCGCTCGGCGAGGATCTTCGCGCCCGACAGTGTCCGACGCTGACGCTCGGCGAACTCCTCGGTGCCGGCGATCTTCAGTGCGACGGCCTTGCCTGCGATGACGTGCATGAGCGGTCCGCCCTGCTGCCCGGGGAATACCGCCGAGTTGAGCTTCTTGGCCCATTCCTGCTTGGCCAGGATGATGCCCGAACGCGGTCCGCCGAGTGTCTTGTGCACAGTGGAGGACACGATGTCGGAGGCGGGCACCGGGTTCGGATGCAGACCGGCGGCGACGAGACCGGCGAAGTGGGCCATGTCGGTCCACAGGTAGGCGCCCACCTCGTCGGCGATCGAGCGGAATGCGTCGAAGTCCAGGGTGCGGGGGTAGGCCGACCAGCCGGCGACGATCACCTTGGGGCGGGTGTCGAGGGCGATCTTGCGCACCTCGTCCATGTCGACGCGGAAGTCTTCCTTGCTGACTCCGTAAAAGGCGTTCTCGTAGAGCTTGCCGGAGAAGTTCAGCCGCATGCCGTGGGTGAGGTGACCGCCGTGGGCCAGATCGAGGCCGAGCAGAGTTTCGCCGGGGCTCATCAGCGCCATCAGGACCGCGGCGTTGGCCTGCGCGCCCGAGTGCGGCTGCACGTTGGCGAAGTCGGCACCGAACAGTGCCTTGGCACGGTCACGCGCGATGTCCTCGACGACGTCGACGTACTCGCAACCGCCGTAGTAACGGCGACCGGGATACCCCTCGGCGTACTTGTTGGTCAGGACGCTGCCCTGCGCCTGCAGGACCGCGCGCGGCACGAAATTCTCCGAGGCGATCATCTCCAGGGTGTCGCGCTGCCGGCTCAGCTCACCGTTCATCGCCGCGGCGACATCGGGGTCGAGGTCGGCCAGCGACATCGCGTTCACAGACTGTTCGGAGGTGACGTTGTCGGTCATGCCCGCAAGTCTATGGCCCGAGGTCCCCGTCGACGAAGTGGGTGCTCACCTGCCGTCGCCGGTCCGATGGCTGAGGCGTCAGGATTCACCGAGTTCGGCGCGCAGGGACGCCGGGATCAGCGGTTCGTCGAGGAGGCGACCGAACCGTGCGGCCCGGTCGGCGCCGGCGATGCCCGGTGCGGACGAGTCGAGCCAGCGCTGCAGCAACCGGTAGCCCTCCACATAGGTGGAGATGTAGGCCCGCCACAGCGGCGAGGTGAGGAAACGCAGCATCTGCCGGGCCCGGGGTTCGGGGGCCAGGAGCCACTGCTGCAGGAATGCCGCGACCGTGTCGGCGTCGGCATGCTGATCGTGCAGGAGCAGGGCGGCGTCCTGCCGCACGCCGAGCAGGCCGGCGGTGGCGCGCGAAACCCGTTGGGCGCGTTCGCCGTCGAAGCGGAGTCCGAGGTCGGCGTAGATCTCGGCGGCCCAGCTCCCCCACTCCGGACCGATGATCGCGCCGAGCGCGTGGTCGGCGAGCCCCTCGGCCATCAGACACTGCGGGGTGTTCACCAGGAAGATCGTCTGCTCGGTCTGGCCGCCGCCGACGAGGCGTTGTTCCTTGCGGCAGTGCTCGGTGTGGTGGCCCGGGTACGCCTCGTGGGCGATGAGGTGGGGCAGGTTCGACATGTGCTGGGTCAGGTCGACGTTGATTGCCACGCGCGACCGGTAGCCGCCGAGGTAGTAGTTGAAGCCCGACCACGGCTTGTCGGTGACGACCTCGAATTCGACGATCTCGGAGTCCGGCAACGGGTATGCCTCCCGCACCTTCTCGCGCAGCGCGCCACTGAATTCCCGAACGCATTCGTCGACGCGATCGGCGGGGATCTCGTCGGCGCGGCGATAGGCGGCGTAGGCGTCGGTCAGTTGCGCTCCGGTCGCACCCTCGACGCCCAGCGCGGCGGCGAGGTCACGGTGCCCCGCCCGATAGTCGTCGGTGTCGCCGAGGGCGATGTCCACGTCGAAGTAGGCACGTACCTCGTCGATGAAACCGATGTCCTCACCGGCGAACTTGCGCGCCGAACATTCCAGCGCCCGCAGGTGCGCGGCGATGAACGCGGCGCGATCGTCGTCGAGATCGCCGGGGAGATCGGCGAGCAGGCCGCGGGCGGTGTCGGCGAGGCGGGACGGTTCGGGTGCGGCGGCGGCCTGAACCTCGGCGCGCAGTGCGGGATCTCCGGTGAACGCGTCGACGAATCCTTCCTCGAGTCGATCAAAGGCGAGCCCGAGCCGGAGGTAGTCGGTGACGAACGTCGACTCGGCAGAGGCGACCGTCTCCCCGTGGGAACGTGGCATGACTCCGAAGGCTACCGATGGCCGGCAGGTTGCGCCCGGATGGCGCGCAGGGTGTGCCCTGTCCACTCGGTCAGGTGGGCCTTATAGGGTGTACGCATGATTCGCACCTCAGCAGCGGCCACTTCGGGCCCGAGGCAGGGCTGATGGCACGTCACTCGAGCGACCGGGATCCCAGTCTGTACATGGAACTGGACCGCAAACAGTGGCGTGAACTGCGTGAATCGATGCCGATGGTGCTCAACTCGGATGAACTCGATCAACTCGTCGGGCTTGGTGAGCAGATCGATCTGACCGAGGTCGCCGAGGTCTATCTGCCGCTCTCGCGTCTGATCCACCTCCAGGTGGCGGCACGGCAACGGTTGTTCGCGGCGACGTCGACCTTCCTGGGTGATCGACGTACCGACAAGCAGGTGCCATTCATCATCGGCATCGCCGGTTCCGTCGCCGTCGGCAAGTCGACGACGGCGCGTGTTCTCGCCGCCCTGTTGGCACGGTGGGAATCGCACCCCAAGGTCGACCTGGTGACGACCGACGGATTCCTGCTGCCGACCGCGGAGCTCGAACGCCGAGCCATCATGCATCGCAAGGGTTTTCCCGAGTCGTATGATCGTCGGGCGTTGTTGCGGTTCGTCACCGAGGTGAAGTCGGGTGCGCGTGAGGTGACCGCGCCGGTGTACTCGCACCTCACCTACGACATCGTGCCGGACGTCCGTCATTACATCCGGCAGCCGGACATCCTGGTCTTGGAGGGGCTCAACGTCTTACAGACGGGTGAGACGCTGATGGTGTCGGACCTCTTCGACTTCTCCATTTACGTTGACGCCAAGACCGACGACATCGAGAAGTGGTACGTTTCGCGGTTCCTGCAGATGCGGTCGACGTCGTTCTCGGACCCGAATTCGCATTTCCATCACTATGCTTCGTTGACCGACGAGCAGGCCACCATCGCGGCCCGCGACATCTGGACGTCGATCAATCTGCCGAATCTGCGGGAGAACATCCTGCCGACGCGGCCGCGCGCGACGCTGGTGCTGCGCAAGGACACCGACCATTCGATCAATCGGGTGCGGCTGCGCAAGCTGTGAGGGGCGTGGGCCGACCGACGACGACCGCGGCCGCGCGGACGATGCGGGCTCAGGCGCGCCGCTCGTCCAGACCCGCGGGGTAGCCACCGGTCAGTGCGATGCGATTCCAGGTGTTGATCATCGCGATCGACGCCAGCACGCGCCCGAAATCGGCATCATCGAATTCGGCTCGTACACGGGCGAATACGTCGTCGGGGACGCCCCGCTCACCCACCTTCGTCACGTGTTCGGTGAGTTCGAGGGCGGCACGTTCGCGAACGGTGAAGTGGTCGCCCGCTTCTCGCCAGACCGAGATCAACGACACCTTCAGATTTGCGATGCCCATGGCGAGCGCGTCGGAGGCGTGCATGTGCAGGCAGTAGGCGCAGCCGTTGCACTGCGAGGCCCGGATCTTGATGAGCTCCACCAGTTCTGGGTCGAGACCCCGTCCGGCGGCCCGTTGCAGCGTGACGAGCGCCTTGTAGATGTCCGGGTTCTCTCCGGGCAACCAGTACCGGACACCGCCGGGTGCAGTTATCGTCGGTGGAGTCATCGTCGGGCCCCGTCCGTGGTCTGATGTTCCAGCCAGTCGCCGAACGTCGTCGACGCCGTCTCGCAGTCCCCGTGTGGCAGCAGTCCACCGCTGCGCATGGCGGACCCGCCGATGTTGACCCCCATCACCCAGCGCGGGCTACCTTCTTGCCGCGCATAGGATTTGGCGACATCGACCATATCCATCTCGGCCGGCCCGGCAACCTCGACGTCGCCGGCGGTGGGCGCCATTGCGGCGTCGGCGAGGACCCGTGCGGCATCCGCGGCCGCCAGTGGGCGGCTGAGCATGTGCGGAACGACGGCGACGGGCCCGAACCGGGTGCGTTCGATCATCTGCGCCGCCAGTTCGTACCACTGGGCCGATCGGACAACGGTCAGCGTCTCGGCGTCGAGGCGCTCGCGATACACCTTCTCCTGCTCGCCTTTTCCCTGGTAATAGCCGAACTTGGCGTTCACCTCCGGGTCGGCGGCGTTGATGATGGACAGGCAGACCACCCGCGACACTCCGGCAGAACGTGCGGCCGCCGACACGTTGGCAGCGACCGTGCCGAAGAAGTCGACGGCGACCTTGGCCCGAGTGGTGGTGACATTGGTCGCGTCCACCACGGCATCGGCGCCGGTGAAGGCAGCCTCGAGCCCGCTTCCGGAGTAGGCATCGACACCTGACGACCGTTGCGCCGCAACGGTATCGACCCCCTTCGCAGCAAGCTCCCCGACGAGATGACGTCCGATCATCCCGCCGGACCCCAACACCACAACCTTCATCACTGCCTCCTTGTGTCATCCTCCGCCAGTGGCGTAGTTCGACGGTACCGACTGATTGCATCGGAAATGCGGTGCAATCAGGGTGTAGATTTCTGTGCCAATTGTGCAGTGGTGTCGATATGTGCAGCGGTATCGACTGCGGTCCGCCGACCGTGTCACTCTCTCCCTTACCCCGCGATCACCTGGGGTAGGTGATGAGGATCTGTCCGGTGTGGATGTTGGTCCAGGTGATGGACCGGTCGATGTGCATGACGCCACGCCAATGTCCGACGTGCTTGCGGTGGTGGTCCGGTTTACACAGGGGCGCAAGGTTTTCCACCACGGTCCAGCCGCCCTCGACGGGGTTGGCACCGACGAACGCGACCAGGTGATCGAGTTCGCAGAGGTGTGCGGGCATCCCGCAGAACGGGTACCGGCACCATAGGTCGGTGGACAAGACCTCATCGCGTATCCGCTGCGACGGGGCATAGGTCAACGCCCCCGGCGGCGGCGACGTGTAGCCACCATGACCGGTCGGATCCACCGGCGGCGCCTGCGCCCGATCCACCACCTTCTGTAAGCGTTGCAGGGCCGGTCGGGCGTGGTCGGGTACCCAGATCACCCGCGCATGGGCGGCGACGTGTTCGGCCTGGACCGGATCGATCGCGCCGTACCCGTGCAACCGGTCCGGGATCTGCCCACTCGCGTCACGCACCAGCAGAAACGCCGGCGGCTGCGCCGGGGTGACCGGCACGACCTCCCCCGATACGGGCGGGGCCGGCACGATCGGGGAGGTCACCACCATCA
Organism: Gordonia sp. NPDC003504; assembly: GCF_053587995.1. NCBI lineage: Bacteria > Bacillati > Actinomycetota > Actinomycetes > Mycobacteriales > Gordoniaceae > Gordonia > Gordonia sp. NPDC003504. The sequence continues at coordinate 162,905 of NZ_JBSFPC010000007.1, read as the reverse complement.
CCGGCACCGGAGAGGTGTCGACCGGCACCACCGCCGTCGACGCGCCTGCGGTGTCCATGCCGGCGGTCTGGGCTTCGGGGTCGTCGTTGTCGCCATTGGTGTCGTTGATGTCGTAGTTGCCATTGACATTACGATTGTCATCGGGGTCCCACTGCAGGTCGTGATGAGCGTGCGGGTCATCGGGTTCGGGCGCGGTGTCGTCGTCGGGCAAGTATTCCTCGGCATCGTCATGTCTCGGAGCGAGCACCTCGTCGGCACCCGACACCGTGAACGACGCCTCGCCGAACACCACCACCTCGGTCGAGGAGCCGGACTCGGACGGTCCGGACTCGGACGGTCCGGACTCCGACGGTGCGGACTCGGACGGCGTGGACCTGCCGGCAGTGCGGCCCGCAGCCGCCTTGACCTCGTGCCGTCGCTGCCGACGGGCGGCCGGAGCAGGGCAATTGTCCAACCCGCACTGACACCCCAACCGCACCCCCGGCGCGCCGAGCAACTCACCGAACGCGACCGTCCGCAACAATCCCACCCACCGCGGATCCTGATGACACACCCGCCGCGCAATCAACTTCGCCATCCGCTCCCGCAGATAGATCCCATCCTGCGCCAGCACGCACGCAGCAATCGTGGCGTGACCATCGACATCATTGCGGACGATCACATCCGCCCAGTCCTGCCCGAACTCCTCCCGCGCCCGCGTCGCCCGATCCGCGTTATCAGCGATCAACGCATCATCCAGATCGTCACGCAACACCGAATCAGCGGTATCCCGCGCACCCAGCTCCAACGCAATATCCTCAAACGACGGCCGCTCGGCGTCAGTGTGATCGGCATCGGGATCGGCGTCATCTACGTCGACGTCACGATCCTCGGCATCCACCTCCGCGTCACGCTCGGGATCAGCGCCGTCGACACGATCAGCCTCGCCGGCATCACCATCGTCGGCGGCGCCGTCACCAGCCTGACCCCGCGTATCATCGGAATCCGGTTGCGGCACACCATCACCATCACCCGTGCTGCCGTCACCGTCGGCGCTGTCCTCACCACCAGCACTCTCCCCGCCTCCGGTGCTCGGCTCGGCCTTGGCGTTCATCGCCGCACGCTCAGCCGCCTGCACCAGAATCTTCACCCGATGCGTCGAATACCGCCCCTCCAAGAACGCCGCCCGGATCTTCGGGAAATCCAGCAACAGATCCTCGAGATTCATCCACTGCCGCGCCCTGGACCGCGTGACCCCCAACGCCAACGACACATCCCCCACCGCCGCCTTCACGGCCCGATCCCGCACCATCATCTGCCGCAACCCGGGCAACCCCGCGAGCGCCTCCTCGTACGAGCGCCGACCGATCTCCCCGGCCAACAGCACCGCACGTGCTTCCTCGCGACGCGACCGCATCAACGCCGACCGCGCCTGCTCCCCACACTCGGTCAACGACATCGACCGCACCCGCGCGAGATCGGCATCGACGTCATAGGTGAACACCGACACCACCCCCTCCCACGCAGTGAGGAATACCGGATAATCATTGGCTCACAGCCGAATCCGAATCCGGTGATCGCACCGCCAGAACCATCTGTAACCCTCTGACCCACACGCTATACCCGACCACCGACAAAACCGGATCGCCCACCAACCGCACCAGATCAGACTGGACACAACCCCGGTCGGTCAGATCGTTGCGCCGAGAGCTCCTCCCCCACTGACAGATTCGTCCCCCAGCAATTCCCCACGGACGATCACGAACCCCCGGGGACGAACCATTCTTCCCTCGGGTTTCGCCCGTCCTACGTGGTTCTCGCCGTTCGACTGCAACCCTCACCGGCGGACTATCTTCGATCCGGGTACCGTCGGAGTGCATCAGAATCGAGGGTCAATTCGGTGACAGATCAACAGGCCATTCGCGAGCCCGATCCGTGGGATGAACTGGCGGCACGGCTGGGCACCGACCTTTTCCTGGACCTGCAGCCGGATCCGTCCACGACGACGCGCGGCCGAGGCGCCCAGTTGCGGCACCGACTCGCCGATGCGCTGCGCGATGCCATCGCCGACGGCCGACTCCCTGCCGGCACGACGTTACCTCCGTATCGGTCGCTGGCCGCCGACGTCGGCCTGTCGCGCGGCACGGTGGCCGCCGTATACAACGAACTCGTCGCCGAGGGGCGCCTGATCGCACGGCAGGGATCGGGGACCAAAGTGGCTGCCGGGGCCACGCGGGCCGTGGAGGACGCCGGCAGTCACGCCCAGTCGGTCACTGCCGTTGTCACGCACGACTTCTCACTGGGTCAGCCCAACGCGTCGTTGTTTCCGCGAGCCGAGTGGGTGGCCGCAACGCGTCGTGCGCTCGCCGAGGCTCCTGATTCGTCGTTCGCACCGTCGGCTCCCAACGGCAGCGAACGCCTACGAATCGAACTCGCCCACTATCTGTCCCGGGCCCGCGGTGTGCGCACGACACCGGAGTGCATCGTGCTGACCACCTCGGTGATGAGTGCGCTCGAACTCCTCGGACGCACCGTCGCCGACCGACGCATCGCTGTCGAAGGTTATGGACTACCGTTCCACCGCGACATCATTGCGCGTCAAGGTGTTTCGATCGATCCCATCCCTGTGGATCATCACGGCGCGGTCGTCGAGGATCTCGTCGGCCGGGATGTGTCCGCTGTTCTGCTCACACCGAGCCACCAGTTTCCACTGGGCGTTGCCTTGGAACCCGACCGCCGCCGCCAGGTGATCGAGTGGGCACGCCACAGCGATGCACTGATCATCGAGGACGACTACGACGGCGAGCTCCGTTACGACCGCGAACCCGTCGGAGCCCTGCAGGGGCTCGCGCCGGAACAGGTGATCTACGTCGGCTCGGTCAGTAAGAGCCTGTCCCCCGCGGTGCGGATCGGATGGATCGTCTTGCCGCCTCGCCTGGTGGACACGGTCATGTGGGCCAAGGGAATTCGCGAACCCGATGCGAGCATTGTCGATCAGCTGGTGTTGGCCGACATGATCGCCACGGGGGCTTACGACAAGCACATCCGGCGCAGCAGACAGTTCTATCGTCGCCGCCGTGACACGCTGATCGCCCGTTTGGCCGAACACGACATCACCGTCGGCGGAATTCCGGCGGGCCTGCACGCCGTGGTCGGAATGGGTCACGACGCCGAGACGCGCGTGCTGAATGCCGCCTGGCGAGAGGGTTTCTCTGTGGTGGGACTCGACATGCTCCGCCATCCCGACGCACCGGCGGTCATCGACGCGGACGGCAACTCCGGCGGTGGCATCCTCGTCGGATTCGGAACACCGGCCGCATCGACATTCGACACCGACGTCAACGCACTGACCGAACTCATCGCGAATGCCGGCCCGACCGGGTCAAACGACGACACCTCGCGTCACGGCCCTGCGTGAGCTCGATTCCGACGGGAGCCCAACTCACTTCCCGAATCGACGACTCCTGGCCGCGTAATCACGAAGTGCGCGCAGGAAATCCACCCGCCGGAACTCCGGCCAGTACGCGTCGGTGAACCAGATCTCCGAATACGCGCTCTGCCACAACAGGAAACCACTCAACCGCTGCTCCCCCGAGGTCCGGATCACCAGATCCGGATCGGGCTGCCCCTTCGTATAGAGATTGCGGTCGATCCCCTCGACGGTGACCGCACCGATCATCTCCGCCGGGGTGGCACCGGCATCGGCGGCATCGGTCAACAACGCCCGCACCCCGTCGACGATCTCCTGACGCCCGCCGTACCCGACGGCGACGTTGACATTCATCCCGGTGCGTCCCTGCGTCCGCTCCGACGCCGCCCGCAGTCGCTCGGCCACCGCCTCGGGCAACTGATCAAGTGTTCCGACGATACGGACCCGCCAATCGCCCGCCGGGACGTCATCGTCGGTCTCGTCGCCGACGGGCCCGGAGATCTCGTCGACGATGTCGGGCACGATCTCCATCAGGGCGTCGAGTTCCTCGGACTCGCGTTGCAGGTTCTCGGTCGACAGCAGGTAGATGGTGACGGTCTCGATGTCGAGTTCCGAACACCAGCCCAGCATGTCGGCGATGCGTCGGGCCCCGACGCGGTGACCGTGACTGACATCCTCGAAGCCGGCCTCACGCGCCCAGCGTCGGTTGCCGTCACAGATGATCGCGACGTGGTGCGGCAGCCGGGTGGTGTCCATGAGTTGGACCAGCCGTCGCTCGTAGACGCTGAGCATCGGTCCGCGCAGACGATCGGGAAGCAGTTTCATCGCGACCAGATTAGCGCTCGACGCTGACAGCGCCGTCGCGCTCAGGCAACTACGTCCTCGGCGAGTTCCTCCTCGGCGGCCGGCGACAGGGTCGCACGCTCGTGCCGACCGGCCGGACCCCCGGGTGCGGCGACCGCCGGATGCCGACGACGTTCGACGGTCGCGGCCACGCCGACCAGCGCCACCCCAGCGATCAGCCAGCCGATGATCTTGCCGACCTCACCGGCCACGCCGACCTGCGGGAAATAGGCGAGGTCACGCACCGATTCCTGGAATCCGGCTCCGATCCAGAAGTCATGCAGGACTCCGAAGAACCGGGGCTGCAACTGCGGCGGGAACACACCACCGGAACTGGTGAAGTTCAATCCGACGAAGATCGTCACCATCGCCAGCGTGGTGAAACGCCCGATCAGCGGGTGCAGGCCGACCGCGAAGAGCATGGTGGCCAGGGCGTACGGAATCGCCAACCCGAACATCTGCCACTCGGCACCGGGCAGGGCGTCGAATCCCCACACCGCGATCGCCGAGATCACCGCAGCCACCAGCACCGACGCCACGACGGCGATCCCCGCGCGGACTCGGATGTCGCGGCCGCCCGCGGCCACCGCGATCGCGATACCCGTGCCATACGACCCGACCGTCAGCGCGACCAGGAAGAAGAAAATGCTCTGCCCGGACGGATCGCGGGTGGCATCCACGGGCACCACGTCGACGATCCGTAGCGGCTGATCACGGGTGATGGTGATCGCGGAGAAGATGCGTTCGACGGTGACGGCCGTCGGGTCGCCGGCCGCCGTGGACACCATGAGTTGCGCGGTCGACTGATCCGGAACGAACGCGGCTACGATCTCGCGCCGTTCGATCGCGCCGCGGGCGGCGTCCACATCGTCGATGGTGCGGACCGACACCTTGTCACCAAGTTTCTCCTGCAACTGCTGCGCCGCCACCGCGGTCTGCACACCCGAGCCGACCACGTCGACGCGGAGGCCCTGCGGATCGGGCTTGTGGAATCCACCGAGATAACACAGGGCCATGACGATGCCGATCACGAACGGCACCGCCACATGCGACGCGATCGTCTTGATCGGCAGTGGTGGCGTGGGCGCAGCAGACATGTCACTCTCTCCTCAGATGTCAGCGTAGTTGCATTATGCAACTCAATATGAGTTGTAGAATACAACCATGGATGCCGAGTCGCAATCGACGACCGCCGAGCAGGTCGCCCACGAGCTGGTGACCCTGTCCCGACGTCTCCGGAACGGGGCCCGGGAGATCTACGGCGATGCCGGGCTGACCTTCGTGGAGTACTCGCTGCTCAGCCTGGTCGCCGACAACCCCGGCATCAGCGCCTCCGACCTCGCGCGCGCCGCCCATATCGACAAGTCCACGGCGAGTAGACAACTCGGGGAACTGCGACGCCGTGAACTACTCACCCGCAGCGACACTCACGAGTCGCCGCGCATACAGGCGCTGGAGATCACCGACTCCGCGCGCGGAGTCCTCGATCAGATCCGGCACCGCAGCGGCGTCGAGATCGCCTCCCGATTGACCGATTGGCCGACGCATGACATCGAGCAGTTCGCCTTGCTGCTGCGCAGGTACAACGGTTCCGACCCGCTCCCACCACAGTGACCACGGGCACCGGACGGCGTGCGGGTGATCGACAGATCACCCCGTCCGCACACTAAGTTACGGTACCGTAGGTTTCGTGACCTCGACGCTGCCACCACACATCGCCGACCGACCACGGTTACGCGGCGTCATCCACCAGTACTCCGCCTACGTCGCCGCCATCTGCGGTGTCGCCGTGATCCTCGGTGCGGCCTTTCTGCGCGGTACCGCCGCAACGCTGGCCTGCGCCGTCTACGCGCTCACCGTGTTCGGTGTCTTCGCGGTCTCGGCGAGCTATCACCGCATCCCGTGGAAGACCCCGCGCGCGCAGATCCGGATGAAGCGCGCCGACCACTCGATGATCTTCCTGTTCATTGCCGGCACCTACACTCCGTTCTGCGCGGTCGGCCTGCCGTCCCCGGCCCGATGGTGGGTCCTCGGGATCGTCTGGGCCGGGGCGCTGAGCGGCGTCATCCTCAAACTCGCCTGGCCGGCCGCTCCCCGATGGCTCGGGGTATCGCTCTACGTCCTACTCGGCTGGGTGATCGTCGCCGTCGCCCCGACCCTCGTGGCCCACACGAGCATCACCGTCATCGTCCTGCTTGCCCTGGGTGGCGTCTTCTACACCGTCGGCGGCATCCTCTACGCCGCGCGCTGGCCCAACCCGTGGCCGACCCATTTCGGACATCACGAGGTATTCCACGCCTGCACCGCCGTCGCCGCGCTGCTGCACTACATCGCGGTGTGGCTGGTGCTGGCCTACGCGATCTGACGGCAGATCCGAAAGCCGCTCTCACGCCGACACGCGTCTTCACCTCGTCCTCACCCCACGGTTGACGGCGGGCCGGTTCCGCGTCATCCGGCACTGGTCGGCTGAGCGGCATGCCCGGTGCACAGCTTTCGACCCTGCGCGTGGGACCCGACAAGGTGGTCTGCGGCGGCCTCACCCGTCGCCGATTCCTCACCTGGACCGGTGTCGCCGCCGGACTCGCCACCGCACCGACCCTTTTCGCCACCGACGCGGCGTCGGCGCCCACACCACGAGCCGGCGGACATCCGTTCACTCTCGGTGTGGCCTCCGGCGATCCACTGCCCGACGGCATCGTGCTGTGGACCCGCCTCGCCGTCGATCCCCTGGCCCGCGCCGGCGGCATGGGCGCGGCATCACATCGGGTCGACTGGGAGCTCGCCGCCGACGAGGGCATGCGGATCGTCCTGCGATGCGGCACGGCGACGGCCACCGCGCGCGGCGGTCACAGTGTGCACGTGGACGTCCGCGGACTCTCGCCCGCGACCGACTACTTCTACCGATTCCGGGCTCTTGGTGAGACGTCACGGGTCGGACGCACCCGCACCGCACCCGCCGCGGGATCACCGGCGGGGCACCTGACCGTCGCGATGGCCTCGTGCCAGTCGTGGGCCGACGGCTTCTACAACGCCTTCGCCGACATGGCAGCCAAGGCGCCCGACGTGATCGCCCATCTCGGCGACTACATCTACGAAAAGCCCATCCCGCCGGACGGCGGTGCCCGAGCAACGACGGCCATGCCGGCCTCCGCACATCGGGAATGTGCGACCCTCGACGACTACCGCGACCGGTATGCGCTCTACAAACTCGACGCCGATCTGCAACGCGCACACGCCACCAGCCCGTTCATCACGATCTTCGACGACCACGAGGTGGACAACAACTGGGCCGGCGACATCCCGGAGGACGATCAACCGATACCGCAGTTCGTCAGCCGTCACGCCCAGGCGATCAGAGCCTGGTGGGAGAACACGCCCGTTCGTCTCGCGGTACTCGGCAACGGTTTTCGCGCCTACCGCCGATTCGTCTTCGGTGACCTCGCCACCGTCAGCGTGCTCGACACCCGCACCTACCGCAGCGATCAGGTCAACGGCGACAACGACACCGGCCAGAACGCCGCCACCGCCGACGCGCGTCGCACCATCACCGGCGGCACACAAGAACGCTGGATTCTCGACGGGCTATCGGCGAGCCGGACCCGCTGGAATGTACTCGCCCACCAGACACCCATCGGAGATCTGGCCCACGACGACAACGGAATTCGCGCCGTCAGTATGGACGGGTGGAGCGGATACGAGGCGTCGCGCGCCCGAATCCTCGACGGCGCCCGCCAACGCCAGGTGACAAACCTCACGTCCATCGTCGGCGACATCCACCGAAACATCGTGTCGGAGTTGCGATCCACCTACACTCGCCCGTCCCCCACCGTCGGGGTCGAACTCGCCGGCACCTCGATTGCCTCGGGCGGTGACGGGCAGGACAGCGACGATCAGGACCGCGCACTCAAGGCCGGGTCACCGCACATCCGCTTCGGCAGCTCCCAACGCGGGTATGTGCTGCACCGGATCGCCCACGCTCAGTGGCAGGCCGAATTCCGCGTCACCGATTCGATCGGCGATCGGGGCGCGCCGCTCCATCGTCGAGCGCTCGTCACCATCCCCGACGGCCGACCCGACATCGACGTGATCTGAGGTCGGGTCAGCCGATCGGCGTGGGCGCCACCATGATCAGGCCTGCGCCAGCTCCGCCAGCACCGCGGCGCTGACCTCCCAGTCCATGCACTTGTCGGTGACCGACTTGCCGTACACCAGCGGCGTGGCGTCGGGTGACTGCGCGCCCGCCTCGATGAAACTCTCCAGCATCACACCGCTGACCTGCAACTCCTGGCCTGCCGCGCGCCGCGCCCGGACCGACGCCGCGATCTCGCGGGCGACCTCGGCCTGACGGACGTGGTCCTTACCCGAATTGGCATGGCTCGCATCGATCATCACGCGTGCCGGCAGACCGGCCTTCGCCAGCGCGGCGACCGCGGTGGTGACCGAATCGTCGTCGAAGTTCGGCCCGTGGGTGCCGCCCCGCAGGATGATGTGGCAGTCGGCGTTGCCCGCCGACTCCACCAGCGCGCCGTGCCCGAAGTCGTCGACGCCGAAGAAGACATGCTGTGCGGCAGCCGCTTTCACACCGTCGATGGCCACCTGCACATTGCCGTCGGTGCCGTTCTTGAAACCGATCGGCATCGACAGACCCGACGCCAACTGCCGGTGCACCTGCGACTCGGTGGTGCGGGCACCGATGGCTCCCCACGCCACCGCGTCCGCGATGTATTGCGGGCTGGTCGGTTCGAGGAACTCGCATCCCACCGGCAGGCCGAGGTCGATGATGTCGAGCAGCAACGACCGCGCGGTGCGCAGGCCCCGCTCGACGTCGAAGGTCTCGTCCATCCCGGGATCGTTGATCAGGCCCTTCCAGCCGACCGTGGTGCGCGGCTTCTCGAAGTACACCCGCATGACGATCTTGAGTTTCTCGGCGTAACGCTGCGCGAGCGGCGCGAGCCGTCGGGCGTAGTCGAGGGCGGCGATCGGATCGTGCACCGAACACGGCCCCACGACGACGAGCAGCCGGTCGTCGGTGCCGGCGAGGATCGCGGCGATCTCGTCGCGATCACGCTGCACGGCCAGCGCCCGCCGCGGGGTCAGCGGCAGTTCGGTGCGGATGCTGTCGGGCGACGGAATCGCCCGGAACGCTTTGATCCTGCGGTCCGAGGTGGATTCGGCAGCGATAGTCGATGCCGATGTTCGGGGCAGATCTCCGAGGGTGGTCACGTGGGTGCCTTTCGCGGTGGGGGCCTGTCGTGGATCTCGGGCCCGCCCGCCTCGTTCTCGCCGGAAAGCCCTTGACATGACAAGAGCAGCGACCTGATGGTCACTGCTCGGGGCTCCGGGTTGAGGTTGTGCGACGCGTCAGCGCTTCATCGCAGGCTCACCCGGAGCCTCGATAAAGAAACGCCAATAGGCGCGCACGGTGCTGATCACGTCAGCGAGGCTACCACGGACCCGCCCGGGTGCCCAAAGACCCCGGGCGGACCCCACCACATCAGACGACCGCGAACGCCTCGGTCTCCCCGATGACCATGGGACGAGGCACCCGACCAGTAGAGGGACGCCCCGCGTGCCGCCCGGCGGTCACCACGGCGCGACGGCGCGACCGGGCCGGGGTACCGATCAGGGATGACCCCGATCGATGAGGTGGCTGAGCACGATGATCGACTCGGTCCGGTCCACCCCACCGGCCTGCCGAATCCGTTCGAGCGCCTGCTCGAGGTGGTGGACGTCGCGGGCCATCAAACGCAAGATCGCATCGGCCTGGCCGGTGATGGTGGCGGCACTGACCACCTCTTGGATCGGTTCCCAGGACGCGGCGAGCACCTCGGGCGAGATGTTGCCCCGGCAGAACACTTGGACGTAGGCCTCGGTGGTCCATTGCATGGCCGCCGCGTCGATGACGGTGGTGAAGCCCTTGATCACCCCATCGTCGAGGAGCCGATCGACCCGTCGTTTGACCGCGGGCGCGGAAAGTCCCACCTCGTCGCCGATCTGCGCGTACGTCGCGCGGGCGTCGCGGGTGAGGCATGCCAGCACCTTCTCATCAAGATCATCGAGTCCACGCAACGGATCGCCCTTCACTTACGGTTGAACAACGAATTATTTCGTCATTGCGCAATGTACAGTGATTGATTGCATCCAGGAGCACTTCTACCCTGGTTTTATGACGCTGACGACGCTTTACTGCTCCGCGCCCTCGATCCGGTCCGCGCGCACCCGGACCTACGCCATGACCCCGCCGGCCCACTACACGGTCAGCTATGCGATCAATCCATGGATGAATCCGAGCATCCCGGTGAACACCGAACTCGCACTCGCCCAATGGAACACGCTTCGCAGCACTTATGAGGCGCTGGGTCACACCGTGCATCTGGTCGATCCGCAGCCGGGGCTGCCCGACATGGTCTACGCCGCCAACGGCGGTCTCGTCGTCGACGGCTGTGCCATCGCGGCCCGCTTCACCTTCCCCGAACGCGCGGCCGAAGCCGATCATTACGCCGCGTGGTTCCAGACCGCCGGCCTGACCGAGGTGCACCGCACCAATGGTGTCCAGGAGGGTGAGGGTGACTTCCTCGTCGTCGGTGAACGCATCCTCGCAGGCACCGGTTTCCGCACGCATCCCGACACCCACGCCGAGATCGCCGCCCTCACCGGGCTGCCGGTGATCACCCTAGATCTCGTCGACCCGCGCTACTACCACCTCGACACCGCGCTCGGCGTGCTCGACGAGAACTCCGTGGCCTACTACCCCGCCGCATTCTCCGAATCGTCGCGGCACCTGCTCGAGGAGCTGTTCCCCGACGCCATCATCGCCTCGGCCGCCGATGCCGAGGTACTCGGCCTGAACCTCGTGTCGGACGGACATCACGTGGTGATGACCGACGCCGCACCACACCTGGCCGGATTGCTGCGCGACGCCGGATACCACCCGATCCCCCTGGATCTGTCCGAGCTGCTCAAGGGCGGCGGCGGTGTGAAGTGTTGCACACTGGAGGTGCGGCTCGCCGACACCGGTTCGCCGGCGGCCGGAACGGATGCGAGGGAGGCAACGATGCACTCTGCGACGGCGGAACCCCATGTGGCCCACAACTATTCACCACTTCCGGTGACCGCGGCGACCGCCGAGGGCGCGTGGATCAGCGACGTCGACGGACGCCGCTACCTCGACTGCCTGGGCGCGTACTCGGCGGTGAACTTCGGGCACCGCAATCCCGAGATCACCGCCGCCGCCATGGAACAGCTCGGTCGGGTGACGTTGACGAGCCGCGCCTTCCAGTCCGATCAGCTCGAGCCGTTCTGCGCCGCGCTGGCCACCCTGTGCGGCAAGGACATGGTGCTGCCGATGAACACCGGCGCCGAGGCCGTCGAGTCGGCGCTCAAGGTGGCCCGCAAGTGGGGCTACGACGTGAAGGGGGTGCCCGACGGGCAGGCCGAGATCATCGTCGCCGGCGGCAACTTCCACGGCCGCACCATCAGCATCATCAGCTTCAGTGACGACGAGGATGCCCGCGGCGGATTCGGGCCCTTCACACCGGGTTTCGTACGCGTGCCCTACGGCGACGCCACCGCGCTGGCCGACGCGATCACCGAGCGCACCGCCGCCGTGCTCGTCGAACCCATCCAGGGTGAGGCCGGCATCATCGTGCCGCCGGACGATTACCTGCCCACCGTGCGTCGACTCTGCACCGACAACGACGTGCTGATGATGGCCGACGAGATCCAGTCCGGCCTCGGCCGGACCGGCAAGACCTTCGCCTGCCAGCACTGGGATGTGGTGCCTGACGTCTACACCCTCGGCAAGGCCCTCGGTGGCGGCATCCTGCCGGTGTCGGCGGTGGTCGCCAACACCGACGTGCTGGGCGTGCTCCATCCAGGACAGCACGGCTCGACCTTCGGCGGCAATCCCCTGGCCGCCGCCGTCGGCCACACCGTCGTCCGCATGCTGGCCGAGGGCACCTGGCAGGCCCGCGCCGCCGAACTCGGCGAGTACATGCACACCCGGCTGCGCGAGTTCATCGGCAAGGGCGTGCACGCCGTGCGCGGCAAGGGACTGTGGGCGGGCGTCGATATCGACCCGGCGCTCGGCACCGGCAAGGAGATCTGCCTGCGGTTGGCCGACTTCGGCGTCCTCGCCAAGGACACCCACGGTTCGACCATCCGTTTCGCCCCGCCGATCGTGATCACCCACGACGAGATCGACTGGATGATCGGGCGTTTCGCCGACGCCCTGCAGGCCTGAGCCCCGCCGCATAGGCCGTCGGGTTCCCGCCGCGACACGTCCGGTGCGACTACGCTGACGAGCGTGTCCACCGAACGTATCCGTCGTCGCGTCCTGCTCATCCGTCATGGCCAGACCGAGTGGTCGCTGACCGACCGGCACACCGGCCGGACCGACATCAATCTCACGCCACGGGGTGAGCAGGATGCGACGAGCCTGCGGGGAATCGCCGACCGTATCGGCCTCGTCGAACCGCTCGTGATGGCCTCCCCGCGACGTCGCGCCCAACGCACCGCCGAGTTGGCGGGACTGAGAGTCGACGAGACCAGCGAGTTGTTCGCCGAGTGGGACTACGGACAGTACGAGGGGCTCACCCGGATTCAGATTCAGGCCGAGCACGATCCGGACTGGACGATCTGGACGACGGGCGCGCCCGGCGGCGAATCGGTGGAGCAGATGACCCGACGTGTCGACGCCGCCGTCGCCCACGTCGAGGAGATGTGGGAGTCCCGCGACGTGATCATCGTGTCGCACGGACACTTCTCCCGGTCGTTCATCTGCCGATTCCTGCACTGGCCCATCGCCCAGGGCGCCAGCATCGACCTGCGCCCCGCCGGATCGGCACTGCTCGCCGACACCGAGGGAGACCGGCGACTGTCCGAACTGCTTCCGGCCGGCCAGTGGGCCTCGCCGTCGGCGATCTGATGGTGCCGTCGATCTCGCCGACCACCGTCGTCCTCGGCGGTGGCGGGCTGGCCGGCATCGGCTGGCTCACCGGGGTTCTCGCCGCGCTGGAGGAAAGCGGCGGGTTCCGCCTCACCGACGCCGCCCGCGTCATCGGAACCTCGGCCGGTTCGGCAACCGCTGCGGCGATTCTGCAATCCGGTTCGGCCACCACACAATTCGACACCATGGTGCGCCGCTCACGCCGATCCGCCGAACTGACTCCGACGGCCGATGTGGTCACCACCCTGACATCCTTCGTCGAGATCTCCACCTCCACCGACTCCGACGACGGCAAGGTCGCCAGATTCGTCGAGTTGTCCCGATCGATGGCGGGCGTCGAACCGGACGCACGCCGCGCCGCCATCGAGTCCCGTCTGACCGACGACACCTGGCCGAGTTCCTTGGCCGTCACCGCGATGCGCGCCGATGGCCGCCGCGTGGTGTTCACCGCCGCCGATGGGGTGAACCTCGTCGACGCCATCACCGCGAGCTGCGCGGTACCCGGCCTGTGGCCCGCGGTGACCATCGGCGACGCCACCTATGTCGACGGCGGCGTCCTGTCGATCACCAATGCGGATCTGGCGGAACCGAATGCGCGGACACTGGTGCTCGCACCGGTGCCGGAGGATCCGCAGAACGCCACACCGGCGGTCGCCGCGGTGCTGGCAGCCGCCGGCGTGATCACCCCGTCGCAGCGCACCGTCGTCGGATTCGGCACCGATCCGTTCGACCCCGAAGTTCGGGGCGTGGCAGCAGTTCTGGGATACGAGGACGGCCTCGATTCGCTCAGCCGGCTTACGTGACCGAGGCCGTGGCGACTTCTGAATCGACCGCAGCACCACCCAGTTGACGATCGGAACGGCCAGTTCGACGGGGACCATGATCATGTAGAACGCACTGGGTGCTCCACTGGCGATCCAGGCGAGCAGACGCCCGAGCCCGCCGATGAAAAAGAGCAGGCCCAGCAGGTCGACCAGCCGTCCGCGCGCTCGCACGTCACGTGCCGCCCAAACAAACGCCAGGCCGTACGCGGTGAACAGGACGTTGAAGAATCTCAGGTCCGAATCCATGGTCGCGTTGACCGAACCTCCTCCGATATAGGTCATCTGACCGAAGAACAGATGGGCCAACCCGATGCCGGCAACGACCAGCCCGAACGTCGTCAGCCATATCTCGAAAGCTCTTTGCATCGCAATCTACCGTCCGTGACCGGATCGATCTCGCCCTGAGCGCCTATCTCGACTTCTACGCGGCCCATCTCCCGTTGGTCCTGATCGCCAACCGCAGTTCGGTATCCGCGGATCCCGCCGTACGGGGTCCCATCGACAGGGACATGTCCGCACTGTGGTCCTCGTTCCTCGACGCGGCCGACGCGACTGGCCACAGGCGGGAACTCGCCGAAGCAGGATTCGCGGGTTGGGTGGCTTTCGTTCGGGCCACCACCGTTGCCTCCCTCGTCGACGGCACCATCACACCGTCGGAGAACCACCAGATGTGCATGGCGGCACTCGATTCCACCGTCGGCGCGCACGTCGACCTGCAGGTCACACCGCGCGCATGAGACCCTCGTCGTTCACGGCTGCCGGAAGGACTCCGCGGTCAGATCATCGAGACCGGTGATAGGAAGATCACACACCGTCCCGCGGCACACGTACGCGGCATCGAAACCTCCGACCGTCCCACGACCGGCCAGCAACGGGCTCGAATCGTGTGTCCCGGCAACAATTGTCGTCCCGCCGGGAGCGACCGCACGAGCACGCGCGGCCAACTCCCCCGCACTCCCCTGCGCCTCGGACACCCCGATCTGCAGCGGACCGGCCACCACGGCCTGTGCGACGGCCAGCCAATGACCGCCCGAGCGAGCCAGTTTCGCCAGCACCACCGCACCCCGGGCCAGCGTGGCATCGAGAAGTTCGGAGTAGCGTGATGCCGCATCGACCGAGGCGAGTGTCGACGCGACGAGCAGCGCTTCCGCCATCAACGAGGTACCCGACGGTGTGGCACCGTCGATCGGATCGCGTGGGCGGGCGATCAGGTCGTCGGCGGCCGCGTCGTAGAAACTGCCAGGTTCCGCCGGGTCGGCGAACGTGCCGATCGTGACCTCGAGAAGAGCGAATGCGGTGTCGTACCACTGCTTCTCGCCGGTCACCTGGTATAACGCGAGCAGCGCCGTGACCAGCGCGGCATGATCGTCCAGTGCGGCGATCGGAGCGCCGACCCGACCACCCAGCGATGAGCGGTGCAGCACCCCGTCGACGATGTGGCCGTCGACCACCTCGCGTGCCACCTCGGCGGCCAGATCAACCCAATCGGGGCGGCCCAGTCCCGCGCCGGCCTCGACGAGCGCAGTGATCGCCAGAGCATTCCAGCCGGTGACCACCTTGTCGTCACGCTCGGGTTGTGGCCGACCGGCGCGCACCTCCAGCAAGCGACGCCGGATCGCGGCGTAGCGTCGCGCATCGTCGGGATCGATCCGCAGTTGCAGCGTCGACGTACCGTGCTCGAAGGTGCCCGCCGCGGTCACTCCGAAAAGGTCTGCCGCCCAACGCCCATCGGCCTCGCCGAGGGCCTCGATTAACTGGGCGGGCGTCCACACGTATGTCGAGCCCTCGGTTCCGTCGGCGTCGGCGTCGAGGGCGGAGGCAAAGCCCCCTGGCACCCGGAGTTCCCGGACGAGAAACTCGACGATCTCACCGGTCACCCGCAGCGAGAACGCATCACCGTCGATGCGCGCGAGATGCGCATATACCCGCAGCAGTTGCGCATTGTCGTAGAGCATCTTCTCGAAATGCGGAATCACCCAGTCGTTGTCGACGGCGTACCGGGCGAAGCCGCCACCGAGCTGATCATAGATGCCGCCTCGCGCCATCACCTCACATGTGCGACGCGCGGCGTCGGCGGCGTCGGGCACCCCCGTGCGTTCGCTGTGGCGGATCAGCCCCTCCAGCAGGGCCGACGGCGGGAACTTGGGCGCGCCACCGAATCCGCCCGAGTCGCGGTCCTCGTCGCCGAGCGCGCTGGTGACCGCGTGCTCCAGCAACCGATCGTCGACCGGAACGGCCGCTGCGGGCAGAGCGGATGCGTTGGCAGTCAGGTGATCACGGATCTTGGCCCCGACATCTCGAACCTCCTCGCGACGTTCGGTCCAGGCCTGCGTGATCGCCGTGAGCAGCTGCTGAAACGACGGCATCCCCGATCGCGGTGTCGACGGAAAGTAGGTGCCGCAATAGAACGGCTCCCCCGAGGGCAACAGGAAGCACGTCATCGGCCAGCCACC
Organism: Gordonia sp. NPDC003504; assembly: GCF_053587995.1. NCBI lineage: Bacteria > Bacillati > Actinomycetota > Actinomycetes > Mycobacteriales > Gordoniaceae > Gordonia > Gordonia sp. NPDC003504. Next base: position 146,429 of record NZ_JBSFPC010000007.1, on the reverse strand, counting down.
CTGGCCGGTCATCGCGACGGTGGCGTTCATGTAGATCGCGTCGATGTCGGGACGTTCCTCCCGGTCCACCTTCACGCACACGAAGTCGGCGTTCATCTGCTCGGCGGTGGCGTCGTCCTCGAAGGACTCATGCGCCATCACGTGACACCAGTGGCAGGCGGCGTAACCCACCGACAGCAGCACCGGCACATCACGACGGCGCGCCTCGTCGAGCGCGGCGTCACCCCATTCGTGCCAGTGCACCGGGTTCTGCGCATGCTGGCGCAGATAGGGACTCGTGGACGCGGCGAGCAGGTTGGCCATGACTCCAGCGTGGCACGGGTGGCACCGCAATCATCGCCTGGTCGCCGTGACCTGCTGCATCACACCTGATGCAGATATGACGCACCGGCCGAACTCACGGCGCGCGGACTCGTGCAACTCGATGAGCCGTTGGGCATCGGAATCGATCCGGTGTCCGGTTTCCCCCTTCGTCGGTCTTGGCCCGCGCATCACCTCCGACGACGTGTCCGCGGGCCTGGAGGATGCAGGCCTGGAGGATGCTCGCCACCTTCGACGACGGCCTCGCCGCTTCGCTGCCCGACTACACGATACTCATCGGCACCGAGGACTGGCAACGCGTCACGCGAGACGTTCAGGACTCCGACGAGCGCCCGATTCCCTTGTCGGTCACGACTTTTCCGGGGACCACCTGCTCGGTGCCGACCTGCTCGCCGGCCGCACCGCGCGCCACCACCGACCCGGGCCCGCTGCCGCCGTCGAAATCGGTTCCCTCGTCGAAGGCCTGATCGGCCTCGGGGTGATCGGTGTCGAAGGTCTTGGGAAGCTTCTTGAGCTGGCGGTTCATCGACCAGATCAGCAGCGCAGTGCCGACGAGCAGCAGGATGATGATGAGCAGGCCGAGTGGGGACGCCTTGCCGAACTCGGGGCCCTGCGGCTGTTCCTGCGCGGCCAGGATCGTGGTGTAGAGCGCGGAGGTCATCGCGGCACCTCACTGGTCGCGTCGACGCCGGTGAACAGATCGTTCTCCGGGATCGAGGTGGTCACCCGCGTCTGGGCGAGTTCGAATTCCTCGGTCGGCCACAGTCGTTGCTGCCATTCGAGGGGCACCGCGAAGAACATGCCGTTCGGATCGATCTGCGTGGCGTGGGCGCGCAGCGCGTCGTCACGTTGCGGGAAGTACTTGCCGCATTCGACCTGGGTGGTCACCCGCCCCATCAGGTCGCCGCGACTCGGGTCCCATTTGCTCAGCCACTGCTTGAAGGGGCTTTCCTGGCCGTGCCGCTCGAACTCGTCGGAGAACAGCACCATCCGATCCCGGATGAAGCCGTGCGTGTAATACAGCTTGGACACCGTCCACGGTTCGCCGGTTCCCGGATAGGCCTCCGGATCGCCGGCCGCGTCGAAGGCGGCGACCGACACCTTGTGGCACATGATGTGGTCGGGATGCGGATATCCGCCGTGCTCGTCGTAGGTGATCATCACGTGCGGTCGGAACTCCCGGACCACCTTGACCAGCGCCTCGGTGGGCACCTCCAGCGGCAGCGTCGCAAACGAACCCTCGGGGAGCGGCGGCAGCGGATCGCCCTCGGGAAGCCCGGAGTCGACGAACCCGAGCCACATCTGCTCGACGCCGAGCGCCGCCGCGGCCTTGGCCATCTCCTCCTTGCGGACCTCGCTCATCCGTTCCTTGACCCCCGGGCGATCCATCGCCGGGTTCAGGATGTCGCCGCGTTCACCGCCGGTGAGGGTGACGATGAGGACGTCATTGCCCTCGGCGGCGTACTTGGCGGAGGTACCCGCCCCCTTGCTCGATTCGTCATCGGGGTGCGCATGCACGGCCATCAGACGGAATCCGCCACGCGCCCCAGATGTCGAGGGAACCGACGGCGTCGATACGTCGGGTCCGGCGGTGTGGGTCTCGGGCACAGTTCCTCGCCTTCGGGTCGTTACTCCTCTCATGGTAGGTATTGACGCGTGAACAGTTCAGACGGGGGCCGCCCATCGGACCCCGACCTGCATGATCGCCCCCACAGTGGGCCGCGGGCGACCTACCCCGTCACACAATCGGCGTCGAGTCGTCGGCTCTGGTTCCTCGGATTGTCGGCGCTCGTCGTCATCACCGGCGTCGTCCTGGCGGTCATCGGCTACCAGAAGTTCGCCGACCCCGATGTCTCCGGATCGGCCACCGGCTACGAGATCCTCGACCCCTCGACGGTGGCCGTGCAGTTCACCGTCAACCGCGCCGATCCGTCACGCCCGGTCGCCTGCGTGGTGCGCGCCCGATCCAAGGACGGCTCGGAGACCGGTCGCCGCGAAGTCCTGATCGGCCCCGGTGAGGTGCAAGAAGGCCACCGCGTCGACGTGGCGACGTCGGAACCGCCGGTGATCGGCGAGGTGTTCGGGTGCACCACCGATGTGCCCGCGTACCTCACCGAATCACCCCAGTGACGCGCAACTCAGTGACAGGACGCATACCGGTGACCCAGACAGAACCGCGCGAATCCCGGGCGATCTTCGCCACCGTCTCGAGCCCGTACCTGCCGATGCTGACCGCCCTGTTCGTCGGGGTGATGCTGATCAGCAACATCACCGGCACCAAGGGCGTGCTGCTGTTCGACCAGTGGCTGCATCTCGACGCCGGTCCGATCCATCTCAACGGCCTCGTCACCGACGGCGCGTTCTTCCTTTTCCCGCTCGCCTACGTGCTCGGCGACGTCATCAGCGAGGTCTACGGATTCCGCGCCATGCGCCGGGTCATCCTGGCCGGATTCGTCGTCCTGCTGATCGCCTCCGCCTGCTTCTGGCTGACGATTCACCTGCCCGCCGCGCCGTTCTATTCCGGCCAGGACTCCTTCGAAACCGTCGCCGGCGTGGTCCCCCAATTCCTGCTCGCCGGATTGCTCGGATATCTGGCCGGTGAATTCCTCAATTCCTTTGTGCTGGTGAAGATGAAGGAACGCGCCGGCGAGCGTCGCCTGTGGGCCCGGCTGATCGGCTCGACGGTCGTCGGCGAGTTCGCCGACACCCTGGTCTTCTGTTCGGTCGCCGCGTCCGCCCTCGGCATCTCCACCTGGGGCGACTTCATCAACTACACCGCGGTCGGATTCGTCTGGAAGACCCTCGTCGAGGTGGTCGTCATGCCCATCACCTACCTGGTGGTCGGCTGGCTCAAACGTGCCGAACCGTCGTATGCCGAGGCGTTGGAACGGGTTCATTCCGCCGACACGTGATGTGCGCCTCATGGCAATCACTGCTATCCTGTACTGAAACACGGCTCCGCGAGGGGTCGTGTTGCTGCATTTAGAGCGGACGACAGAGTTCCCGACAAGTTCTACCGCAGTCCATATGTCCCGGTTGAAACCAACGCTCGGGGCGCGGACAACACGAAGGAGTGACCGATGACCGACACCCAGGTGACCTGGCTGACCCAGGAGTCGCATGACCGTCTCAAGGACGAGTTGGACTCCCTGATCGCCAATCGTCCGGTCATTGCCGCCGAGATCAACGAGCGTCGCGAAGAGGGCGATCTCAAGGAGAACGGCGGTTACCACGCGGCCCGCGAGGAGCAGGGCCAGCAAGAAGCGCGCATCCGGCAACTGCAGGAGCTGCTCAACAACGCCAAGGTCGGCGAGGCACCCACCCAGTCGGGTGTGGCACTGCCCGGTTCGGTCGTGACCGTCTACTACGACGGCGACGAGTCCGATTCGGAGACCTTCCTGATCGCCACCCGCGAAGAGGGCGGCGCCAATGGCGGTTCGCTGGAGACCTACTCGCCGAGCTCCCCGCTCGGCGCGGCACTGATCGACGCCAAGGTCGGCGAAACCCGTGAGTACACCGTGCCCAGCGGAGCCACCGTCAAGGTGACCCTGGTCAAGGCGGAGCCGTACCACAGCTGATCTGATCGACGAGCCCTCGATCGCGGTCGCCCCACCCGGGCGGCCGCGATCGTCGCGTAGTGGGCCCCGATGCCCAATCGGTCCCACGCAAAACTAGAACGTGTTACACATGGGGTATGAGTCTGCTCGCATACGCGCGCAGAGCGGGGGTCCTCGTCGTATCCGCGTGGTTCGCGGCCGCGATCGCCGGCGCCGGTTCTGCCTCCGCCACACCCGCCCCGGCATCGGTCGCCTACGTCAACATCGGCGACAGTTACTCCTCCGGGGCAGGCGTGATGCCCACCGCCCCGGGTACGTCGCCCCTGTGCGCGCAGTCCGAGGCCAATTACGCTCACCTCATCGCCCGCCAGTTCGGATATCACCTCACCGACGTGAGTTGCGGCGGCGCGAAGACCGACGATTTCTTCGCCGCCCAATATCCGGGCCTGAGACCGCAACTCGATGCGGTCACCCCGGACGCCGACCTGGTGACCTTCATGATCGGCGGCAACGACGGCATGGTCTTCGCCGAGACCGTCGCCAAGTGCGTCGCCGCAGCGGCGACCACCGGCGGCCAGGGATCGCCGTGCGCAAACACCTACGGCGACAGCATCATTGCGCAGATCACCACCGACACCTACCCGAAGTTGGTCCGCGCGATGGCCGCCGTCCGCGCCAGGGCCCCGGGGGCACGCGTCGCGGTGATCGGCTATCCGTGGATCATGCCCGCTCGATACCAACCCTGCCCGGCCTTCCCCGTCGCCACCGGAGACGTCGCCTACACCCACGGAATCCACGCGGCACTCAATGATTCGATCCAGCGGGCCGCACAGCAGACCGGTGTCACCTACATCGATGCCGCGACCCCGTCAATCGGTCACGACAGTTGCCAACCGGTGGGCGGCCGCTGGGTCGAACCCCTGGTCTCCGATCAACAGATCGTCCCGGTCCACCCAAATGCCCTGGGCGAACGAGAACTGGCCACCATCACGGTCGACGCACTGGATCTCACTCGTTGACACCCGCCCAGCGACGCACACCGCGTCCTCCACGATCCGCCGCCGTCGATCTCCGCGTCGATCTCGGCGCGCCGTCGACCTCGCCCGAACCCCGCTGCGCGTTCCCCGGTGCGCTCGAGGATCGCGAAAGCATTCCCGGCGGCGACGCCGAATCGACGCGCGATCGCCTCGCGGGCAGCGGCATTGTCGGTGATGAGCCCGTTGAAACCCGGCAACACCACTCGCCTGCGGTGCTCTGCAATGGACAGCCGCATCGACAGCGAGATAGCGTCGCGTCGGCGAGTGAGCGGTAGTCATCGTCGTACACGAAGCGAAGGTCACCGGCACAAGCCCGATGGCCTCCCATCCATCATGAATGGAAGGCCATCGACGACAGCATCGCTCAGGCCAGATTGACCGTCACCCCGCCCGAGAACGCGGAGTCGTGCAGTTCGATACTCGCCGGCACGGCATCCTTGGGCATGTCGTAGACCACCTTTGCGGTCACCGTGTTGCCGGGATTGATGTTGTCCCACACGGGGATATCCGATCCGCCGAGCGCGATCTGCGCCGCCGTACTCGGCTCGAAGCTACGACCCTGACTGTCGAACAACTTCTGATCCGACGGCGAGAACCCGTAGGCCTGATCGGAGATGTTCTTGACCGTCATGGTCACCACCACGAACTGCCCCTGCGCCTGCTCGGTCAGATACGGATTGTCGCCCACACTGGCCAGACCCTTCTCGACGCCGGTGACGACGAATTCGAACTTGCCGTCACGCACCGGCGTGTTCAGACCGGCGGCCTGGGCGCCGTTTTCTTCGGTGGCGGTCCCCGCGCCGCCCGAGGTGCCCGACGACGCGGAGTCGTCCGACCCGCCCGCCGACACCGCCGCGACAATGATGATGAACAGCACCACCAGCGCACCAACGATCCACGGCCACTTCCGCTTCCGCTTCCGGGGCACGGGCATCGGCTGCTGGGGCGCACCGTACTGGGGCGCCCCGTACTGGGGTGCGCCGTACTGGGGTGCGCCGTACTGGGGTGCGCCGTACTGGGGTGCGCCGTACTGGGATGCGCCGTACTGGGCCATACCACCCTGCGGCACACCATTCTGGGGCGCGGGCACATACGGCTCCGAACCCTGCTGGGGCTGAACGGGATTCTGGGGATCGGTCATGATGAGTTCCTCCATCTCAGTGCGGCGCCCGGAAGTCGGCTCCGCCTGGCGTCACACACTGCTCAGGAGGTCCGACAGAACCGACCACGCGATCATTCGACCGAATGAGCCACCACTCGGAGCTATTTGATAGCGTCCGATCGAATCGACCGCACTCATGACGTTACGCGGCTTGTGTCCGATTTGGCCGATATGGCACGGACGGGACCTATGGACACGGTCACACAGGACAGCCTGCGCTGCCGACCACCAGATCGGGACATCGAGAACCGTGCGGGGATCGCCGTCGTCTGTGCCACCGGCCGGCCGCGGTCGGTGATGGTGACGGTCTCACCCGCAGCAGCCTCGGCCACCACCGCGGACGCGTTCTGTTTCAGGGCACGGATCCCCACTTCCGACATGTGCTTCGTTGTAGAACAAAGCGCCCGCGCGTCTCGTTCGCCCGCAGCTCCCACGTCGTGTCGCACCCCTCGCCCAGTGGGCTGCGCAGTACCCTCACGCCACGTCGAGCAGCCGGAGCGGCGGGGTCGTCGCATTGTCGCCGAGAGCATCGGAATCGCCATCGGAGCGCACCGAGATGACGTTGTCCTGCAATGCTTTTCCAATCCTCTGGATCAGCTCCGCGATCGAGGCGTCGCCACCCTTGAGGCGACGCCGTGCCGCCAACGGCACGTCGAAACAGGTGGCCTCGACGAGCACGGACTTCTTCCATCCCTCACCGCGAATCCAGTCCAGGTCACGACTGCGGGTGAGCGGCGCGAGCACCACCACGGGTGCCTTCTCCTTCGTCCACCACAGGATTCCGTCGACGTCGACCTCGGGCATCTCCGGAGCGTCGGCGGGCAGGATCTCGCGAAAGCGCAGCGGCGACTTCTCGAAGAGCAGCAGGCCCGCCGGCCCGAGTTCCGCCACGGCCGTGTCCACACCGGGCTCACCTCGGGGTGCCTCGCCGAGACACGTGAGTACATGCTCGGGCACCCAGATCGGGGTGATGCGTTCGAGCGTGTCGACCGCATTGACCGAGTGCACCGCACGCAGCGACGCGAGGCGGATCATCTCGACGATGTCGCCGAGTTCCCCGATCAGCCGGTCCTGATCGTCGCGCGCCCCGAACTCCGACTCGTCGAGGTCTTCGAGCATCGCTTCCACCGACGACATCCGTCGTTGCAACGGGAGCAGGTAGGAGTACCACTCCTCGCCCAGTTCGTCGTGCGCGCCGGCCAGCCGGGCCTGTATCTCGGCGACCGACGTCACCGCCCACGGCACGCGCCGTACGTCGCAGTGGTCGGCGGCGTGGCGCCGTCGGTCGGTGTCACGGCCAGCATGACGGCCTCGGTTCTTCTTCGGTGTGGTGTGGTGTCGTCGTCCCATGCCGGGCAGCGTAAGGCCGATCTGCCCGACCCCAGCCGGCAAATTCCACAGGCCCGCCACCCGCACACAGCCAACCCACAGGCGTGGTCCAGATCACCATCAACCTGCGGGTTCATGGTGGACTCATCGGACTTATCGGTCCCGTAACGAAAGGAGACCCCGATGCGGATTCACAAGCACACCCCCGAGATCCCGATGATCGTCCTCACCGACGATCCCGCAGTCCGCGGCTACGCCGACGTCCTGTTCGACGCGGATGTCCCGGTGGCCATCGTGAGCGCCAGTTACTCCGACGTCGTCCCGTACATGCTCGGCAACAACGGCCACACGGTCGCCTTGGTCGCCGATGTCGACGACCCCGAACAACTCGCCGCGGCGATCCTGACCGTCGAACGACGACTGGGAACGGTCGGGTCGGTCATCCGCTACGGCGCCGACCTGCCGACCAGCCCGCTGCCGACCGCCGCCTGACCTGCGCTGACCTGCCGGGCACCGCGATTACACCGTTTGTCAGCGCGCGTAAGCCAACGTAAGGACGACGACAGCGGCACGGTTCATAGTGGTTGACATGACATCAGCAACCACTGCCGGCCCGGCCCGGGTGAGTGACGGGACCTTCGGGACCGACCTCGCCATCGAGGCCCACGGGCTGGTCAAGACATTCGGATCGAACCGCGCCGTCGACGGCGTCGATCTCGTCGTCCCCACCGGATCGGTGTACGGCGTCCTCGGCCCCAACGGCGCCGGGAAGACCACCACCGTCAGCATGCTGGCCACATTGCTCAAACCGGACGCCGGCACCGCCAAGGTCTTCGGTTTCGACGTCGTCGCCGACGCGGTCGCGGTGCGGTCGCTCGTCGGCGTCACCGGGCAGTACGCGTCTGTCGATGAGGACCTGACCGCGACCCAGAACCTGGTCGTCTTCGCCCGACTCCTCGGATTGTCCCGCAAGGCATCCAAGGCACGCGCCGCCGAACTCCTCGAAGAGTTCTCTCTCTCCGAGGCCGCCGACCGTCCGCTCAAGGACTTCTCCGGCGGCATGCGACGACGACTCGACCTCGCCGCCAGCCTCATCGACACTCCTCCCCTGCTGTTCCTCGACGAACCCACCACCGGCCTGGACCCACGGACCCGGGCACAGATGTGGGATACCATCCGCAACCTCGTCGCCGGTGGCTCCACGGTGCTGCTGACCACCCAGTACCTCGACGAGGCCGATCAACTCGCCGACCGCATCGCGGTCATCGATCACGGTCGCGTCATCGCCGACGACACCGCCGACGCACTGAAGAACTCGGTCGGCTCGGCCACCCTGCAGCTGAGGCCCGCCGATCGCACCGCGGCGCCGCGGGTGGCCGAGATCGTCGAACGCGTTCTCGGTGAACCGGCCGCTCTCTCGGCGGAGGCCGGTCGGGTCTCGGCATCGCTGCACCGCCCCGACCTCGTTCCCGATGTCCTCATCGCGATGCGCGCCGACGGCATCAGCGTCGACGAGATCACCGTCCAGAAACCCAGCCTCGACGAGGTGTTCCTCACCCTCACCGGCAAACCCGCCGAGAACGAAGGCGCCTCCGATCACGATGCGAACGAGGAGAATCAGGCATGACCACCACCGTCGCACCCACATCCGTTCCCCAGGCCATCACCACCCGCGACGTCCGTGGCCAGGCCAAACGCTCGGTCAGCCTCGTCGAGGCGATCCGTCAGTCATTCACGATGGCCTACCGCGGCGTGCTCAAGATCCGCCACAACCCCGAGCAACTCTTCGACGTGACGATCCAGCCGATCGTCTTCACCTTGATGTTCACCTACATCTTCGGCGGGGCGATCAGTGGCAATGTCCACGCCTACCTGCCGGTGATCATTCCGGGCATCATGGTGCAGACCGTGATCATGACGTCGATCGTCACCGGCACCCAACTCCGCGAGGACATGGACAAGGGCGTGTTCGACAGATTCCGCTCGCTCCCGATCGCGCGGATCTCTCCCCTGTCGGGGGCGTTGCTCGCCGACGTGATCCGCTACCTGATCGCCAGCACGCTGACCATCGTGATGGGCATCATCCTGGGTTGGCGTCCGGACGCGCTCGGCGCGATCGCCTCGGCCCTGCTCGTCATGATCTGCAGCTTCGCGGTGTCCTGGATCTTCGCCCTGATGGGCTGCCTGATGAGTAAGGCCTCAGCAGTGCAGGGCATTTCGCTGCTCATCATGTTCCCCCTGACCTTCATGTCCAATGCCTTCGTCCCGGTGAGCACCATGCCGGGGTGGTTGCAGGGATTCGTCAACGCCAACCCGGTGAGTCACCTGGTCACCGCGGTTCGTGATCTGACCGCCAATGGACAGGCGACCATCCACGTCGTGTGGGCCCTGCTGGGCGCGTTGGTCATCACCGTGATCTTCGCCCCGCTCGCGGTGCGCGCCTATATGCGTAACGCCTGATCCGCATCGCTGTACGACGCCAGGATGGACCGCACCTCCGCGGCCGCCTGGCGTCGTCGTATCCGCTCGACGTCACGAATGTCGTTGTCCCACCGGAGAGAATCCACCTCTGACAGCTCACGCATGTCGCGATCGACGAGGTAGAGTCCGAGGCTGTCACGGCGCGCCCCCATCTGCCGCGACAGCATCAGCAGCCGTACCCCGTCGTCGTGGGTGCGCGGATCGTCGAGGAGCACGTAGCCGGCGGCGAGGACGATGCTCCCCGCCTGCGGCACGTCGAACCATCCCCCGGTGTAGGTCGAGATCATCCCCTCGACGATCATCGGGACGAACTCCCGCGCCTGCTTCGCCCGCCCGCATCGCATCAGTCCCACCTGGGCCATCGCCACCACCATGGCCACACTCGGATCACCGGCACTGATCGGATAATCTCGGCGCAGCACCGCCAAGGCGCGCCGGTAGAGGTCACCGGCCACGTCCACCTCGCCGCGAGCGAGCTCGTACTCCGCGTGCGACAACAGGATTCCCGCGGCCATCTCCGGATTGGCCTGAGGGTCGGGATCGGCGGGCGTCCACCCCTCCGACAGGATCGCCAACTCCGTTGCCGCATCGTCCAATTCACCCAGAGCCACCAGGGTGATCACCAGGTGGACGCGGGCCTGGATCTCGTCCTCGTACGCCCCGAGCCGGATGAGGTCGACCACGCCCACCCGATAAAAGTCGACGGCGGTTCGCCAGTGTGCCTGCTGGCCATGGATACTCGCGATCCGCACCTGCGCCATTCCGGACAGCCAGACATCCCGCGAGGCGGCCACCGCATGGAGCCTCAGCGCGTCGGCGAGTGCCCCGTCGAGTTGACCGAGGTTCTCCCGCAGGTTCATTCGCGCCGACAGCGCGGCGATCGAGACCGAGGCATCCGGCGAGAGGGTTGCCCGCACGATGTGGCGCAGCGCCGCGATCGGGGTGCGGCTGAGCACACATGCGGTGACGAGATCCGTCGTCGACCGATAGGTCAGATCCCTTCGGAACAGCCTCCGCAGAAAGTAGCGGCCGGTGGCCAGTGCGCGCAGATCGTGCTGGAGCACCCGGTGCGCCATCGACATCAGCAGGGTGGCCTGCCAGGCCCGGCGCACCGCGGTATCGTCGACCAGCACAGGCGGAGGCGGTAGCACACCGAGAAGCCTTCCGCCCCAGTTCATCACCTCCGCGTGCAGACCTCGCGCCATCCAGAAGCCGGCGAGGATCGGAAACACCGTGACCACAGTGTTGACCACCGCGGTGTCGACCGCGCCGTCGGCACCCGGCGTGGCACCGGACGGCACCGGATCGGACTGCACGGCAGGATCGGACTGCACAGGGAGATCGGGCGGCGAGGTATCGAGCGCGTCAACGCAGACGCGGAGCACCCAGACGAGATTCTCCGCATCGGCCGCCACTGCGCCGATCAACTCCTCGTCCACGCCGTCCTCGTACGACGCCATCACGTCAGCGGCCAGCGACCGCGCCCAGCGGCGCATCCCGGCCTGGACGCCCTCGGATTCGCCTGCGTCGGAAGCGAGTTTGCCCTCACCGAATTCGCGCACCATCTCCAGCATGCGATACCGCACATGACCGCCCTCCTCAGCGACGGTCAACAGCGACTGGTTCACCAACGACGCCAGCGCGTCGTCGAGGCGGACTCCCCGGAAACCGGTGACGATCTCGGCCGCATCGGTGGTGAACCCCGCCGGGAACCGGCACAGACGACGCAGGGCGGCCCGGGCGTCGTCGTCGAGCAGATCCCAACTCCAGTCGATCACCGCGTACAACGTGCGGTGCCGGTCCGGTGCGCTGCGATCGGCTCCGCGCAACAACGCGAACCGCTCGGCCAACCGGCCGGCGACCTCGTCCACCGTCATCGTCCGGATCCGGGCGGCGGCCAGTTCGATGGCCAACGGCAAGCCGTCGAGGTGACGGCAGAGTCCGGCCACCGCGGCGGGATCCAGGTCGGCGCCCGGCCGGACCGCGACCGCGCGCGTCACGAACAATTCCATTGCCGCACCGCCACCCTCGACGTCGAGCACCGGTAACAGGTAGATCTGCTCGGCGGGCAGCATCAACGGTGAACGACTCGTGACCAGAACCCGTAGCGCCGGATCGGCGGCGAGGAGATCGGCGACGAGGCGGGCGCAACGGTCGATGACCTGCTCACAGTTGTCCAGGATCAGCAGGACCCGCCGGCCGCGCAGCGCGTCGAGCAGCCGCTCCTGCAGATCGCCGACGGCCCGTCGGGGACGACCGCTGCCGGTCAGCTCGGCCTCGCCGACGCCGAGTGCGGCCGCGATGGCCGGGACGACGTCGTCGTCGTTGCGAATCGGCGCCAACGGCACGAAGTGCACGCTGTCGCCGGCGTCGACGCGCCGATGCCCCACCCGGTTGGCCACCCGCGTCTTGCCGACGCCACCGGGGCCCTGCACCGTCACCAACCGGTGCGTCCCCAGCAGCGCGTCGATCGCCTCGACGTCGTGGGCACGACCGATCAGACCTGTTGTCTCGGAGAATAATCCGGATGAGCGGCCACGCCGCGGACTCGCGGTGTCACCGGCCGGGGTGAGGCCGTCGTGTGCAGCGCCGGCGAGCAGTTCGTCATGCAACGCCGAGATCTGCGGACCCGGGTCGACGCCGAGTTCGGCCGCGAGCGCCCGCCGTAGTCGGGCGTACACCGAGATCGCGTCGGCGCCCCGCCCCATCGCCACCAGCGCACGCATCAGATCCAGATGCGCAGACTCGTCGAGGATGTCGGTCCGGCAACGCTTTTCGGCGATCGATCGTGCCAGATCGAAATCCCCCCGGGCCATCGCGGCACCACCGCGACGACGATCGAGGGCGTCGGCGACCTCGGTGGCACGAGTCCGCACCTGCTCGATCAGCTCATCGGAACCGTCGGCTCCGAGATCGTCCCCGGCCGTACCCCGGAACCAGCCCATCGCATCCGCCAGCGACGTCGCATCCTCATCAGAGGCGCAGGCCATCACCACATCGAGATCGGTCCGGCATCCCACCAGTCGGTATCCGGTGCCGGATGCCTCGATGTGCGCGGCACCGAGCAGGCCTCGCAGCCGCGAGATCTGGGTGTGCAGCGCCGACGCCGGTGATCGTGGCGGGGTATCGCCCCACACATCGTTGATGAGTCGCTCGGCCGACCGGGTCCGGCCGCCGGCCAGTGCCAGCGAGGTCAGCAGGCGTTTGGCGCGGATGCCGGGCACCACCGTGATCGCGGAATCCTCCGGCAGCGCACCACTATCGGGTCCGGCCACGGTGATGACCGCCACCGGACCCAGTAGCCCGATGATCGTCTGTTGCTCCGGCCCCACCCCGCCAGGGTAGTGGACGACGGCACACCGTCACCGCAATCTGCTTCGTCGAGAACCTCGTCATGACTACTGTCGTGTCATGGCGCGCAGCTACGACCTCGAACCGTTCGAACTCGACTTCTTCGACACCGCCCCGATCCGGTTTCGCATCGATGTGAACATCCCGGTGACGCCCGCACGGGCGTGGGCGGAGCTGACCCGGCAGAACACGCTGGACTGGTGCAAGCCCATCAAGTCGATCCACTTCACCTCACCGGCCCCCTACGGCGTCGGCACCACGCGGCGGGCGGTGCTCGCCCCGGGATATCTCACCCTCAACGAGTACTTCTTCGATTGGACCGAGGATCCGGAGACCACTAAGTACCACAACGCTTTTCGGGTGGAATCGGTCAATGTCCCGGGGTTGCGACGCTTCGGCGAGTACACCGAGATCACGCCGGCCGCAGTCGGCTCACGACTGGTGTGGACCTTTGCGTTGGAACTCGGGCCGTCCTCGCGAGCCCTCAACGCGTTCTCCAATCCCGCGTCGACACCGGTGTTCCGCACCATCGAGGCCGATACCCTGCGCCACTTCGCGCATCTGTCACCGCAGGGCTGAGCACCAGGCCTGAGCACCGCAGGCCCGAGCACCAGGTCTGGGCACGCAGTGCCGGGCACCGCACGTCAGCGGACGAACCCGACCTGCGACAGCGCCGCACGCACGGCGACCTGATGGTCGGGGCCGCGGGTCTCGGCGCTGACGGTCACCTGGACCTCGCCCAGCGACAGCCCTTCGGCGACCCTCGAGTGCACCACGTCGACGACGCTGGCGCCCTGCTCACGGAGCAGTTCCAGCAGTGAGATCAACCCGCCGGGCCGATCGGGTACCGACGCGGTGATCGTCAGAAATCGACCTGCCGCGCTCAGACCGGTGGTGGTGACGTGGCTCAGCACCAGCGGATCGATGTTGCCGCCGGATGCCACCACACACACCTGCCCCGACACGTCCCCGAGTGCGCCGTCCATCAATGCCGCCACCGCGGCCGCGCCGGCGGGTTCGACGAGCAGCTTCGCCCGCTCGAGCATCAACAGCAGTGCCGTCGCCAGCGATTCCTCGCTGACGGTGACGACGTCGTCGACGAGTTCCCGGATGTGGGCGAACGGCACCTCGCCCGGCAGCGCGACCGCGATACCGTCGGCCATCGTGGACATCTCCCGCGCCGCCACCGGATGACCGGCGCGCAGTGATTCCGGCCAGGCAGCGGCCGAACGCGCTTGTACCCCGACGATCCGGATCCCCGGATGGTCGGGCTTGATCGCGGCAGCCACCCCCGCGAGCAGACCGCCGCCGCCGAGCGGCACCACGACCGTGGTGACGTCGGGGAGTTGTTCGAGGATCTCGACGCCCACGCCGGCCTGCCCGAGCACGATGTCGCGATGATCAAACGGATGGATCAGGACCGCGCCGGTGCGGTCAGCGTATTCCTGTGCGTACGTGAGGGATTCGTCGACGGTCGCTCCCGCCAACTCGACCTGGGCGCCATAGGCACGGGTGGCGACGACCTTGGGCAGGGCCGCACCCACCGGCATGTACACCCGGGCGGCGATGCCGAGTCGGGCCGCCGACCACGCCACCCCCTGGGCGTGGTTACCGGCGCTGGCCGCGACGACACCCCGGCGTCGTTGTGACTCCGACAGTCGCGAGATCCGGTAGTAGGCGCCGCGCGGCTTGAACGAGCCGGTGCGCTGCAAGTTCTCGCATTTGATCCAGACGTCGGCGCCGACCCGTTCGGAGAGCACCCGCGAGGCCACCATCGGTGTCCGCCGCATGACACCGCTCAGCGCGGTTGCGGCCGCACTGATGTCGGTCGGGGTGAGCAACATCGCCGGATACCTGTGCCGGGTGTCTCGCGGCGGCTTACTTCAGGGCCTGCTCGAGATCGGCGATGATGTCGTCGATGTCCTCGATACCCACCGACAGCCGCACCAGATTCGACGGAACCTCCAGCAACGACCCGGCCGTCGAGGCATGGGTCATCGCGCCCGGATGCTCGATGAGTGATTCGATGCCGCCGAGGGATTCGGCGAGGGTGAACACCTCGGTCCGCCCGCAGAACTTCTTCGCGTCGTCGACGTCGCCTTTCACCAGGACCGACACCATGCCGCCGAATCGCTTCATCTGCTTGGCCGCGACCTCATAGCCGGGGTGCATCGGCAGTCCGGGATAGAGCACCCGCTCGATGCGATCGTGGTTCGACAGGAAGTCCACGACGGCTTCGGCGTTGTCGCAATGCTTTTCCATCCGGACCGCCAAGGTCTTGACGCCGCGCATCGTCAGATAGGCGTCGAACGGTCCGGGAACCGCGCCCGCGCCGTTCTGCAGGAAGGCGATCTTCTCGTCGAGTTCGGCGTCATCGGTGATGAGCGCCCCGCCCACCACGTCGGAGTGTCCGCCGAGGTACTTCGTGGTCGAATGCAGTACCACGTCGGCGCCCAGCGTCAGCGGCTGCTGCAGGTACGGCGTGGCAAAGGTATTGTCCACCACCAGTTTCGCCCCGGCATCGTGGGCGACGGCTCCGATCTCCTCGATGTCGCCGACGTTGAGCAACGGGTTGGTGGGGGTCTCCACCCACACCAACTTGGTGGCGGGAGTGATGGCCGAACGGATCGCATCGACGTCGGTCACCGGCGCGACGGAGTAGTCGATCCCCCACTGGGTGAAGACCTTGTCGATCAGGCGGAAGGTGCCACCATAGGCGTCGTTGGGGATGACCAGGTGATCGCCCGGACGCAGCGAGGCCCGCAGCAGCGCGTCGGTGGCGGCCATACCGGAGGCGAAACCCCGTCCGTACGTGCCGCGTTCGATGGCCGCCAGGTTCGCCTCCAGGACACGACGAGTCGGATTTCCGGTGCGGGCGTACTCGAATCCGTCGCGCATGCCGCCCACACCGTCCTGGGCGAAGGTCGAACTCGCGTAGATCGGGACGTTGACGGCGCCGTTGAGCGGGTTCGGCTCGTACCCGGCATGGATCGCGTCGGTGGAAAACCCCCTGCGGCGCTCGCTGTCGTGTCTGTCACTGCTGTCTCGACGCTGACTGTCACTCACGTGCAACTCCTCCTCGCTGAGCTGGTGGACTCGCCGGACTAACCGGCGGTGATGGTGGGGTGGGTACTGACGAAGGACAGGAGATCGTGGCGGGTGATGACGCCGATCGGCTTGCCGTCCTCGACCACCATGAGAGCGTCGGTATCCGAGAGTGCCTTGGTGGCCGCCGACACCGGCTCACCCGAACCGATGAGCGGGAACGGTTCTCCCATATGCGCCGACACCGGATCGGCGAGGCTGGCGCGCCCCTCGAACACGGCACTGAGCAGATCCCGCTCGGTGACCGCACCGGCCACCTCACCGGCCATTACCGGAGGCTCGGCGCCGACCACCGGCATCTGGGAGACGCCGTATTCACGCAGGATCTCGATGGCGTCACGCAGGGTCTCCGACGGATGCGTGTGCACCAGATCCGGCAATGCCCCGGTCTTGCCGCGCAACACGTCGCCGACGAGCGACTCCGGCCTGGTGCTGTCCAGCGGCGTGCGGAGGAATCCGTAACTGCTCATCCACTCGTCGTTGAAGATCTTGGCCATGTAGCCGCGGCCACCGTCGGGAAGCAACACGACGACGACGGCTTCGGGACCCTCACGCTCGGCCACCTGCAGTGCCGCCACCACGGCCATGCCGCAGGACCCACCGACCAGCAGTCCCTCCTCACGGGCCAACCGACGCGTCATGTCGAAGGAGTCGGCGTCGGAGACCGCGATGATCTCGTCGGGCACGCTGGGGTCATAGGCCTCGGGCCAGAAATCCTCGCCGACACCCTCGACGAGATACGGCCGGCCGGTTCCACCGGAATACACCGAGCCCTCCGGATCGACGCCGATCACCTTCACCGCGCCGCCGGACACCTCCTTGAGGTAGCGGCCGGTGCCGGTGATCGTTCCACCGGTTCCGACACCGGCGACGAAGTGGGTCACCTTGCCGTCGGTGTCGGCCCAGATCTCCGGTCCGGTGGTCTCGTAGTGACTTTGCGGTCCGGCCGGGTTGGCGTACTGGTTGGGCTTCCATGCGCCGTCGATCTCGCGGACGAGGCGGTCGGAGACGCTGTAGTAGCTGTCGGGATGATCGGGCGCGACGGCCGTCGGGCACACCACCACCTCGGCACCGTAGGCGCGCAGGACGTTGCGTTTGTCCTCACCGACCTTGTCCGGGCACACGAACACGCACTTGTAGCCGCGCCGCTGCGCGACGAGCGCCAGGCCGACGCCGGTGTTACCGGAGGTGGGTTCGACGATCGTGCCGCCGGGGCGCAGTTCGCCGGACTTCTCGGCGGCCTCGATCATCCGCAGGGCGATCCGGTCCTTACTGCTTCCCCCGGGATTGAGGTATTCGACCTTGGCCGCGACCAGCCCGGAACCGGGCGTGACCACCGAGTTGAGCTTGACCAGGGGCGTGTTGCCCACCAGGTCGACCACAGAATTGGCGATGCGCATGGCTCCATCGTCCCAGAGTCGCTCGGCGCCGTGGAAACCGACATCGGGGCAGGGGCCACTCGTGGTGCTACTAAGCTGGCTGACGTGTCCGGCACCCGCTCCAGCGACCACCGACTCCTGCGTGATCTGGGCGCCACCGCAGCCGCGACGTCCGCTGCGGCGGGGATCACCTGGGGCGGCTACAACCTATTGGTCTGGCAGGCCCAGAAGGCTCGCACGGTCATCCCGCACCGCACCGACAACGCCCCCAACGGCGACGGCATCTACCGGCCCGATGGCACCGGACCGTATCGGGTGACCCGCGAGAACCGCGACGTCGTCGAATTGAATCTGGCGGTCTTCGGGGATTCGACGGCCGCCGGACTCGGCGCCGACACCCCTGCTCAGACGCCCGGGGCCCGGCTGGCACGGCGCATCGCCGTCGACACCGACAACGTGGTGCGCTACAGCAACAAGGCGATCGTCGGGGCCACGTCCAAGGGGCTGGGCGCCCAGATCGACGCCATGCTGATCGCCGGTCATCGTCCCGACATCGCGGTCATTCTCATCGGCGCCAACGACGTGACCGCCCGCAACGGGATCCGCGCCTCGGCCTCCCGCCTCGGCGAGGCGGTGCGACGGCTGCGTGCCGTCAACGCCCAGGTAGTGGTCGGCACCTGCCCGGACCTCGGCGCCATCACCGCGATACCCCAGCCGCTGCGCACGGTCCTGCGCCTGTGGGGCGCCCGCCTCGCCGCCCGGCAGAAGGCCGCGGTCCGCGGGGCCGGTGGGCGGCCGGTGCCCCTCGCGGATCTGCTCACCGACCATTTCCGCCAATCCCCTGACCGCATGTTCTCCGTCGACCGGTTTCATCCCTCTGCCGACGGATACGAACTCGCCGCAGACATCCTGCTCCCGGAAACCCTTGCCGCGATCGGCGAATGGGGACCGGCTCCTCTCCCACGGCTTCCCGAGGTGTCGCCGACGGTCAAGTCGAGCAGACTCATGGATCGCCTGCTGCGGCGTGTGCGCGACGTCGACTGAGTTGTCACGGACCTCGTGCACAGGGCTCCCGGCGCTGTGACGTAATCTGAGCCGCATGCCTGAAGCCGTCATCGTCGCCCATGCACGTTCCCCGATCGGCCGCGCCGCCAAGGGATCCCTCAAAGACATCCGCCCGGACGAGTTGTCCCGGCAGATGATCGCTGCCGCTCTCGCGAAGGTCCCCGAACTCGATCCGAAGGACATCGAGGACATCCACTGGGGCATCGGCCAGCCCGGTGGACAGGGCGGTTATAACATCGGCCGCGTTCTGGCTGTCGAACTCGGATACGACCACATCCCCGGCGTCACCGTGAACCGCTACTGCTCATCGTCTCTGCAGACCACCCGGATGGCACTGCATGCGATCCGGTCCGGAGAGGGCGATGTGTTCATCTCCGGTGGGGTGGAGAGTGTGTCGAGCTTCGGGATCTCCGGGGCAGCCGACGGGGCACCGAATTCGAAGAACCCACTCTTCGACGAGGCCATCGCCCGCACCGCCAAGACCGCCGAAGGCGGCGCTCCCCAGTGGCACGATCCGCGCGAGGACGGCGTCCTGCCCGACGTCTACATCGCGATGGGCGAGACCGCGGAGAACGTCGCGTCCTACACCGGCATCTCCCGCGAGGATCAGGACCGGTGGGGTGTGCGCAGTCAGAACCGTGCCGAGGAGGCCATCAAGGCGGGCTTCTTCGAGCGTGAGATCGATCCGGTCACGCTCCCCGACGGCACGGTCGTCAGCACCGACGACGGTCCCCGCGCCGGCACCACCTACGAGAAGATCAGCCAGCTCAAGCCGGTGTTCCGTCCCGACGGCACCGTCACCGCCGGTAACGCCTGCCCACTCAACGACGGTGCCGCGGCGCTGGTCATCATGAGTGACACGAAGGCCAAAGAACTCGGACTGACCCCGCTCGCACGTGTCGTCGCCACCGCAGCGACCGGCTTGTCCCCGGAGATCATGGGCCTCGGCCCGATCGAGGCGATCCGCAAGGTGCTCACCGTCTCGGGCATGGCACTGTCCGACATCGACCTGGTGGAGATCAACGAGGCCTTCGCAGTGCAGGTTCTCGGATCGGCCGACGTGCTCGGCATCGACCACGACAAGCTGAATGTATCCGGCGGGGCGATCGCGCTGGGGCATCCGTTCGGCATGACCGGTGCACGCATCACCACCACCCTCCTCAACAACCTGCAGACCCACGACAAGACCTTCGGCATCGAGTCGATGTGTGTCGGCGGCGGACAGGGTATGGCGATGGTGCTCGAGCGGCTGAGCTGACCAGACCCGATCAACGACAGAACCCCGCCTCCGGAATCCGGACGCGGGGTTCTGTCGTTCTGGTGACTAGTCGGACTGGAAGTAGCTCAGCAGTCGCAGGATCTCGACGTAGAGCCAGACCAGCGTGACGGTCAGACCGAGCGCCACACCCCACGCGGCACGCGACGGTGCACCCGCCCGGATCAGCCGATCGGCGGCATCGAAATCGATGAGGAAGCTGAACGCTGCGATCGCGATGCAGATCAACGAGAAGATGATGGCGATCGGGCCACCGTCGCGCAGGATGCCCGCGCTGTGGGTGAACAGGCCCAGGATCAGGTTGCCGACCATCAGCACGATCACACCGATGAGACCGGCGAAGAGCATGCGGGTGAATCGCGGGGTGACGCGGATCGCGCCGACCTTGTAGACGACCAGCATGCCGAAGAACACGCCGAAGGTACCGAGCACCGCCTGACCGATGAGCGCACCGGCGTTGGCGCTGTCGGCGATGACCCAGTTGCCGAACACATACGAGATCGAGCCGACGAAGAGCCCCTCGAACAGCGCGTACGCGAGCACGATGGCGGGATTGTCCTGCTTGCGGCCGAAGCTCGCGACGAGAACCAGGATCAGGCCGACGATCGCACCCACGCCGGCCAACGGGCCGGCGAGGGCTTCGTTGGACGCGCACAGGAAGTAGGCCACGATCGCCGAGATCGAGAGCACGCCGAGCGTGATCGCCGTCTTGGTTACGACATCGTCGATCGTCAACTGCCGTGTCGTGGGCGGGGCCGGGGTATACGGCTGGGTCGGCTGTCCGTACTGGTTGAACATGGCGGCCTGGCCGGCTCCGGCGGCGCCGGTCCCGAAGCCCGCATAGCCGCCGGCGGTCTGATTGTCGCGGACCACTCCGCGCATCACCGGATTGCTACTGTCTCGCACTGCTGCTCCCTATCTGAACCTGAGTGGACGTCGTGCCACATCGTGTGTGGACGGGACTGTTCTGCTGTGACCAACGCGGAAGTCGCCCCCTGAGTTCCGACTTTACCTTCTCTTGACCATCATGGGGCGAGTCGGCACCTGACCGATATGTCCGTATGGGCCGCGATCAGCGTCGCAGAGCGGCGAGCAGCCGTCGCAACTCGTGGGGCTGCTCACATCCGGTGACCCCCATGACCGCTCGACCCAGACACACCGCGCGCAGCGTGACCTCGGCACGGTCGAAGTCCTCACCCCAGCTCAACGTGGGCTTGGCGATCATCAGCGAGGCGAGACCGTGGGCGGTCGACCACAACTCGAGCACGATGTCGCCGACGTCCGCAGGATCGAAGATCCCGGCCTCGGCGACCTCGTTGATGGTCTCGGTGACCCGGACGAACGCCGAGACCGCGAGCACCTCGTCGACCTTGGTGGTGGTGTCGATCGTGGTCGCCGAGAACGCCTGCCGGTACAACACCGGGGTCGACACGGCGAACCGCACGTATGCCATGCCCAGGCAGAACGCCCGTTCGAGCGGGTCGTCGACGCCGGTGGTCGCGGCCACCAGACGATCATCGAGCTGTTCGAAGTACCGCGCACAGACGGCGTCGAGCAACGCGTCCTTGTCGGCGAAGTGCAGATAGATCGACGGCGGCGTCACCCCGACCCGCGTCGCCACGGCACGGATCGACACGCCCGCCGCGTCCCGCTCGTCGAGCAGCAGCTCGGTGGCCGCGTCGATGATCTCCTCGGCGAGGAGTTCACCCGACCCGCGGGGCGACCGACTTCGTCGGTGGGACCTGGTCACTGTTCTCCTGCTCATCGAAACCGGGCTGGTCGAATTGTCCGGCGGCCCCCTCTTCGGACAATCCGATGCGATCGTGCAGTGCCCGCAGCGGGCGCGGCGCCCACCAGTTGTAGCGGCCCGCCAAACGCATGAACGCGGGGACGAGCAGCATCCGGATGATCGTCGCATCCATCAGAACGGCCAGCGTCAGTCCCACCCCGAACATACGCATGAACGACACCTCCGACACGGCAATCCCGGCGAACACGATGCTCATCAGCAGGGCCGCGGCGGTGACGACTCGTCCGGTCCGCGCGATACCGACGGCGACCGCGTGATCGTTGGCCGCCCGGGTGCGGTCGGAGGACAGCCATTCCTCCCGAATGCGTCCCAACAGGAACACCTCGTAGTCCATCGACAACCCGAACGCGACACAGAACATCAGCACCGGCATGGTGGCGACGAGGTATCCCGTCGCGGTGGTACCGAGGCCGTCGAGGTGCCCGTCCTGGAAGAACCAGACCATCGCCCCGAAGGTCGCCGACAGCGACAGGATGTTGAGCACCAACGCCTTCAGCGGCAGCACCACCGACCCGGTGAACAGAAACAGCAGGATGAACGTGGCCACGGCGATGATCAGCAGCACCCAGGGCAGATGTGCATAGATCGAGTCGACGGTGTCGGTGTTGGCCGCCTGCAACCCGGTGATCCCGACGTCGAGGCCCGCGGGTGTCGGTACCGCCCGGAGCGCCTCGAGTTGGTCGGCCCCCTCCGACGTCAGCGGTTGCACCTCACTGGAAATCGTCACCAGTGACGTCACCTGGTCGTCGGCGTCCGTCCGGTTGTCGGCGGGATCGGGCGGCGCCACCTGGTTGCCGTCGACGAAGCCGCCCGCGCCGCCGGAGATCGAGGTCACCCCGTCCACTCGGGACAGCTCCGATGCGTACCGTGCACGCGCCTGGTCGTCGACCGGCCCGGAGATCACCACGGTCAGCGTCGAACTCAGGTCGTCGGTGAACTGATCGCGGATCTCTTCCTGGACCTGGTGTGTGCTCGCCGATTGCGGGAGAACACGGTCGTCGGGGAACCCGAAGGTGATCGAGAGGAATGGCACGCCCAAGATGACGAGAAACGCGATGACCGCGGCCGCGACCGGGGCGGCATGCCGCAGAACCCACCCGACGAACCGATACCACCGGCCCTGTTCGATCGGCACCGGGGCGGGTTCGCCCTGGCCCCGCAGCCTGCGGATACCGCGCCGCACGTCGAGCGCGTCGATACGGGCACCGAGGAGTGTGAGCGCGGCGGGCGTCACGATCAGCGCCGCGAGTACTGCGATGACCACAACTCCCAGACCGGCGTAGGCAAAGGACCGCAGGAAGTACATCGGGAACACCGCGAGCGCGCACATCGACAGCGCCACCGTGACCGCGGAGAACGCGACCGTGCGCCCGGCGGTGTTCATCATGATGAAGATGGCCGTCCGCCGGTCCCGGCCCGCGGTGACCTCCTCCCGATAGCGCGTCACCAGCAACAGCGTGTAGTCGATGGCCAACGCCAAACCCAGTGCGGTGGTGAGGTTGAGCGCGAAGATGGAGACGTCGGTGATCGACCCGACCAGACGCAGCAACGCGAACGTCACCACGATGGCGATGATTCCGACGACGATCGGCAGGGCCGCCGCGACGAGACCTCCGAACACCACGATCAGGACGAGGAAACTGATCGGGATGGCGATCGCCTCGGCCATCGCGAGGTCCTTCGTCGTCTGCTCGTTGACCTGACCGAACACCAGTGCCTGCCCACCCGCGCGCACCGTGATCCCATCGTGCTCGCCGACGAATCGCTGCTCGATGTCCTCGGCGTAGGACGGCGCGTTGGCGTCGCCGCCATCGATGGTGGCCACGATCAACGCCGACGAGCGATCGGCGCTCAGCAGCGCCGGCGCCAGCGACGGTTGTTGCCACACCGACAGGATCGGTTGTTGCACATGCCCGGTCGCGGCCAGGTCGGTGACCATCTGGCGTCCGAGGGCGACCGCCGTGGGATCGCGCGACATGTCGGTCCCGGCCGGGCCGTCGAGTTTGAACACCAGTTGCGGACCGCCGCGGTGAAAGGTCTCGTTGACCACCGCGGCGGCCTGCGCGGATTCCGAGTTCGGGTCCTCGTAGCCCGCCGAGAGCAGGTGCCCGGCCGCCGATGCCCCGTACAGGCCGCATCCGATCAGGATCAGGAACAGCACGGCCAGAACACGTTTCGGCGCGGAGACAGCGATGGTGGTGATTCGGGTCAGCATGGTTCCCTCACGAGGAGTCAGTGACTTATCGACGTTAAGTTAACGCTATTAAGTCACCAGGTCAACAGTGAGTACTCGATTGGGACCACACGATCGCCGGTGCGGCCAGGTCTGGCATGCTGTTCAGCGCGCCCCTATAGCCCAATTGGCAGAGGCAGCGGACTTAAAATCCGCACAGTGTCGGTTCGAGTCCGACTGGGGGCACCCATCACCACGCCTTCGGCGGTGACTTGGTTGGCGATCGCCTTCGCCCCGGGGCCTGCGATGCGAGGACTTGGACGCGGCGCTGGGCGGTGGTGCTGATGAGCTTGCCCTCGCCGCGTTTGCGTTTCTGTTCGAGTGCTACTCGGGTGCGGGTGCTGATCTTGCGGCGTTCCTCGGCGGCCACCGCCAGGCGGATGTCGGCCTGGAACCGCTGGCTCGGGTCGCCGCTGTCGGCTCCTTCGCAGTCCATCAGCCTCCAGCCGTAGTCGTTGGCGCGCTTTATGATCTGCGCGGCGTCCAACCGATCGCGGGTGACGCGGTCCAAGGCGCGCACGAGGAGGCCCTGCGCCACTCCCGATTCCACAGCGGCTACGGCCACCTCGCGCCCGAACCTGGCGTCGGCCTTGGCTCCAGTGACCACGTCGGTGGTGACGGTGAGCAGTTCGTGGCCGTGCTAGTTGAGCTCGGCGTCGACCCGAATGATCGTGAGGCGCTGCTGTTCACGCGGTCCTCGCTGGTGACGGCGAGCGCCGCCGCAGGCAAGGCCGCGCCGATCGACGGAGTCACGACGGCACTGCGTGAGCCGGAGGTCCTGGCCGACGACGTGCGTCATGCCGCCCGGCTCGGCCTGACGGGTAAGTTTTGTGTCCACCCGTCGCAGGTTCCCACGGTGCATGAGTGCCTCACCCCCACCGACGAAGAGATCGCCTGGGCGCGTTCGATTGTCGCGGCTGCCTCATCAGGTGATTCGGCGGTGGCCGTGGACGGCCACATGGTCGACGCCCCGGTGGTGGCCCGCCGCGGGGCGTAACTCAGGGAGGACGAGATCATCCACGAGAGTGTGGGCGAACCGGCCGCCGCATAGATGCCTCGGTGGAACTTGTGGTTGAGGCGCTCTACCTCGTCGTTGTCGCCGCGATCGACGGCCGCCTCGAGATCGGCCTGGATCGTCTCGAGCGCAACGAGGTCGGTCTCCTCGATCCGATCGGTCGCGCGGGCGGTGAGCTCGCCGCCGAGGAGAGCCTGGCCGGTGAAGACATCGGAGATGTCGGTACTGCTCAGCGGCGCGACCGTGAATCCGCGGCGCGGTTGCACCCGCAGCATCCCCTCGCTCTGCAGCGACAGCAGGCCCTCGCGCGCCCGCGTCGCCGACACGCCGAGTCCCTCGACGACGTTCTCCGGCCGGATGAACTCGCCCGGAAGCAGTCGGCCGGAGACGATAGTTCACGCACAAATGCCGACACCTCGTCGGACAACCGGGGACGCCGTCGACGCCGCGCCGAGTCGTCGGCAATCGCACTGTCCGCCATGGTCTATAGAGTGAGCTTTCGACGCCGATGTCCGCGGGCCCCGGCGCACCGACACGCAGGAAGACGACGATCGAGATGGCTCAAGTGCTGCTGGTCGAGGACGACAGCGCCATCCGCACTGCGCTCACGCGCGGGCTGACCGATCTCGGCCACGTGATGAATCCGGTCGCCTCCGGGGTCGCCGCGATCGCCGAGCTCGGCACCGCGCGGCCTGATGTGGTGGTGCTCGACCTCGGTCTGCCCGACATGGACGGCGCCAACGTCCTCGCCGTCACCCGGGCGATGCATGACGACCTCCCGGTGATCGTGGCCACGGCGCGGGACGACGAGCGCGACATCATCCGACTTCTCGACGCCGGTGCCGACGACTACCTGGTCAAACCGTTCTCGGCCGCACAGATGGACGCCCGAATCCGGGCGGTGCTGCGTCGATTGGGCACCGGGCCTGTCGACAGCGGGCTGTCGGTGGGTGGTCTGCGCCTCGATCAGGTCGGGCGTACCGTGACGCTCGACGGGCGGCAGATCGAGCTGACGCGCAAGGAGTTCGACCTGCTCGCACTGTTGATGCAGCACCCCGGTGAGGTGATCTCCAAGTCTCGCCTCCTCGCCGAGGTCTGGCATATGCCGTGGGGCGGGGGTGACCGCACCGTCGACGTCCACCTGTCCTGGTTGCGACGAAAGCTGGGCGAGACCGCCGCCACCCCCCGCTATCTGATCAGCGTGCGCGGCGTCGGGGTCAAACTCGTCGACCCCGAGGAGCCGCGATGAGCCTGAGGGCACGAATCCTTTTGTTGGCCATCGGGATCGCGTTGCTGATCATCGTCCTGGCCGGCATCCCGATCGCAGTCATGATGCGCACCACCGTCTACGACCACGCCGCTGAGGAGGCCCGGGACGCCGCGCAGGCGAGCGCCGACTACCTGAGCACGGGACAGTTCGACGACGAACTCCTCGCCCAGTACCTCGCCCGCGCCAACGACCGCTCCCGCGTCCAGGTGACTGTGGTGATGGGCGACGGCGACGTGCTCGGGGCGGCTCTGCCCGCCGGTGTCGAGACCCCGCCGGCGACCGGTGCGCGCCCGCACCACGAGCATGACCGCGACCCCCGATACACCGATCTGGACAACGTATCCACCCCGCAGACCACCCGGACCACCGCAGGAGACACCGTGGCCACGGTGTCGGTCGGTGGTCCCCAGGGACGCGACACCGTGTACGCGGTCAATCCTGCCGATCACGTTCAGGACGAGGTCCGTGACCGCTACCTGCTGATCGCCGGCGCCGCGGTGTTCCTGCTGGCGTTCGCCGGGCTTGCCGCGGAGGTGACCTCGCGGCGCCTGGTCCGCCCGCTGCGCCAGACGGCTGCCACCGCGGAGCGGCTCAGTCGGGGTGACCTGCTGGCGCGGGCACCGACCACCGGGCCGAGCGACGTCGCGCAGGTGGCCATCGAGCTCAACGCACTCGCCGACCGCATCGACGAATTGCTGGCGTCCGAACGCGAGACCATCGCCGATCTGTCCCATCGCCTGCGCACACCGATGACCGCGATACGTCTCTCGGTCGAGGCGTTGCCGCCCGGCGAGCTGACCACCGAGCTCGAAGCCCACGTGGCCGCCCTGGAACGGACGCTCACCCAGGTGATCCGCGACGCTCGCCGCCCGCAACGCGAAGGCGTCCATCCGCGCTGCGACGCACGCGAGGTGGTCAGCTCGCGAGTCGCGTTCTGGCAGCCCCTGGCCGAGGACCAGGGCCGCGACGTGGACGTGTCGATCGCCGACGGCGACCTCCACGTGCGTGCCGCACGGGAGGATCTCGCCGACGCCGTGGACGCACTGGTCGAGAACGTCCTTGCCCACACACCCGAGGGAACCGCCTTCGCCGTGTGCCTCGGCCTGGCGGGCACGACGGTGTTGTTGGACGTGCTCGATGCCGGAGACGGCGTCTCGCCCGAAGCGCTGGCGCGTGGACGCAGCGACCGGGGATCCACCGGGCTCGGACTCGATATCGCGCGCTCGGTGGCCGAGAGCGCCGGCGGCGGGCTCGAACTCGTCACTGCCGAGACCTCGGGGATGTCGGGGATGTCCGGGGTGCGGCTGCGGATGCATGTGTCCACGACCGGTGCCGAGGGAGATTTGAGGTCGATTTAACGGTGTGACAAGGTCCCGCTGATACCGCTACGGCCACTGTGGGTGTCATGCCGAGTACCGCTTCGCCCGATCCACGCCGCCACATCCGGTCGCGCACCCGCGCCTACACCTTCACCGCCGCCGGGGTCTCCCTCGCGGCGACGCTCGGCTTCGGGATCGCCGCAGCGCACACCACCACCGCGTCGGGAACCTCCGGCTCGACCACTCCGAGCAGCCAGACCAGCAGCGGCGATCAGTCCGGGAACACCGGATCGGGCAGTACCGGATCGGGCAGTACCGGATGGGGCGGCACGGGATCAGGAAGCGGCCAGTCGAGCACCGATCCCTGGGGTTCGGGCGGCTCGCAGTGGAACTCCGGCGACGACTCGTCGGGCTCGTCCGGACTCATACCCGGCCACGGTGGGCCGTCCAACGGATCGACCCATTCGTCATGACCACGCGTCGATGGCAGGACTGGTCCTGCGAGGTCACGGTGAGCGTCGGTGCCGGCCCCGTCCCCGATGAGGCGACCACCATCGTGCGGGACCTGATGAGCGAGGTCGAGCAAGCCGTCAGCCGCTTCACCGATTCCGAGATCCAGTACCTGAACGCACACCCTGATTCGCCGGTAACTCTGTCCCCGTTGGCTTTTCACCTGGTCGCCACCGGTGTCGAGGCCGCCCGGCGCACCGGTGGTGCGCTCGACCCGACCCTGGGCACCGATCTCGTACGGTGCGGCTACGACGACGACATCGCCGCGGTCCGCACCCGCCCGGCACCTGTGGTCGCAGATCGCGGCGGCCGGTCACGATCGGGACAGGCACGATCGGGACAGTCACGATCGGGACAGGCACGATCGGGACAGTGGCGCGCCCTGCGGCTCGATCACGAGCGCCGCGAGGTGACGGTGCCCGCCGGAATCGCGGTGGACCTCGGCGCCACCGCCAAGGCGTGGACGGCCGACGAGGCCGCCACCCGCGTCGCACATGCCCTCGACACCCCTGCGCTGGTCGGTATCGGGGGCGACCTCGCCGCCGCCGGTCACGCCGAGCAGCCCTGGCAGATCGACGCGTCCGAGGTTCCCGGCGGTCCGGCGACACGAATCGGACTCGGGCACGGCGGACTGGCCACCTCCTCCGTCCTGGCCCGGTCCTGGAGCGACGCGACGGGCGGCACCGCCCACCACATCATCGATCCGCGCACCGGGGCTCCTGCCACCGGACGCTGGCGCACCGCATCGGTGTGGGCGCGCTCGGCACTCGCAGCGAACGTCGCATCGACCTGGGTGCTCGTCGAGGCGAACCCCGCGATCACCCACCTGCTCGCCGAACGCGCCCCCGCTCGCCTGGTGGGCACCGACGGAACCATCACCCGGCTCGGCACCTGGCCGCACGAGCAACCCACGACCCCGGAGGTGGCCGCATGACCGGCTGGTATCTGATCCGAGCATTGGGATTCGTGTCCTTGCTCGCCTTCACCGGCAGCATCACACTCGGGCTGGCATCGACGGTGGGAGCCCGCACCCCGGCCGGTGCCGACACCCGGCTCATCCGACAACTCACCCACCGCTCGCTGGCCGTGCTCGGACTCATCGCGCTCGCCGGTCACATGGTGTTGACCGTCCTCGACAGCTACGTCGACGTCCCGCTGACGGCCACGATCCTGCCCTTCGGCTCCGGCTACCGACCATTGGCCATCGCGGTGGGCGTGATCGCGCTGTACGCCTTCGTCGTCACCGCGGTCTCCGGCTGGAGCCGGGGCAGATTCGCGCAGTCACCCGCTGCCGCCCGCGTCTGGCGGGTGATCCACTCGTGTGCCTATCTCGGCTGGGCGGCGAGCATCTACCACGGCTTCACCGCCGGCACCGACACCCATACCTGGTGGGCGATGGCGACCTACGCCGTGTGCACGGCCGCGGTGGGCATCGCATTGGTGATCCGAGGGATCGCCGCGCGCGACACCAGATACACGTCGAACCGGCTGGTCATCCCCTCCGCCGATTACGCCGATCAGTCACACCAACCGCAGGAGGTGGGGCGATGACCGCCTCGACGTCCATCCCGTCCGCACTCACACCCACACCCACACCCATCGCGCCGGTACCGGGCAGGACCCCACTGGGCACCGGCAGGCTACTGGCCGGCACCCGCGACGGTCGTGTCGGATTTGACGCCCATCTCGCCCGGTCGGGATATCCACGCCACCGCGACCTCGCGTGGTTGTGCGACGCGTCGCGTCGTGTCGGACTCCGCGGTCGTGGGGGTGCCGGATTCCCGGTCGCCGAGAAGCTGGCCGCGATCCGGCCCGGCCGCTCGGTCCAGGTGCTGGTCAACGGCTCCGAGAGCGATCCCACGAGTTGGAAGGACCGCACCCTGATGCGGCAGGCCCCGCATCGTGTCATCGACGGCGCACTGATCGCGGCGGCGGCACTGAACACCGACTCCATCACCGTCGTCACGCACGACGAACCCTCCACCGACTCGCTGTGGCAGGCGTGTGCCGAACGCGCCGACGCCGGCTCCGTCGACATCCGGGTGGTCGGCGGCGGGTTCGTCGCCGGGGAAAGCCACGCCGTCATCGCCGGTCTCAACGGCGCACACCCCACGCCGCCGGGACGCCACGTGTCGGCGACCCGACGAGGTATCGGCGGGGCACCGACCTTCGCCGCCAACGTCGAGACCGTCGCACAGCTGGGACTGCTGGCCGAACTCGGCGTCGAACGCTTCGCCGAACTGGGCAGCTGCGGCGAATGGGGCACCGTCCTACTGACCCTGAGCGGCGCCGTGGCCTCACCCGGAGTCGTCGAGGTCGCGACGAACACCCCACTGTCGGCGCTCCTGGGTGGCCGTGCCCCCGGTTCCCGGTCACCGCGCCCGGTACTGCTCGGCGGCTACCACGGCCGGTGGATCGGAGACGAGACCACCCGGCTCGACCACGACTCATTGGCCGCACGCGGCCTCGACCGCGGCGTCGGGTCGATCACGGTGTTGCCGCCCCACACGTGCGCCCTGGGTGAGATCGCCCGGGTGGCCCACTGGCTGGCCGATCGATCCGCCGGGCAATGCGGACCATGCGTCTTCGGGCTGCGGGCCCTGGCCGACGATTTCTCGGCCTTCTATTACGGCGAACCGCGCGACCTCGACGCCATCCGACGGCGCCTCGGACTGGTCGCCGGACGCGGCAGCTGCCATCACCCCGACGGTGCAGTCGGCTTCCTCGGTTCGGCGCTGGGAATGCTCGGCGCCGAGATCGACCGCCACCGGCGAGGCGGCTGTGGCCGCGACGTGCTGGGAATCCTGCCCGTACCCGACACCGATGACCACGAGGACGGAGCCGATCATGGCCGGTGAGCAGGTAATGCGCGTGGACTGGACGCGATGCGACGGCCACGGGCTGTGCGCGCGCATGATGCCCGAGCACATCGCCGTCGACGACTGGGGTTTCCCCGTCATCGACGGCCACCCGATCGAACGTGGACAGGTCCGGCAGGCCCGGCGCACGGTATCGGCGTGCCCCGCGCTGGCGTTGCGACTGGCAGATCCGGCCACCCGCGGCTGATCTCGGCCCCTCCGACACCCCCGGGGTATCCCACACCTTGACGACGGGAGGGCTCGACGACGGGGAGGGCTCGACCTGCGGCATACGCTGCACTGCGATGTCGCAGGAGCACGTTCCCGAGGTTTCCGAATCCCGCGGCATGTTCGCGTCGCTGCGCATCCACAACTACCGCCTGTATTTCGGCGGTCAGGCCCTGTCGCTGGCAGAGTGCTGCCACAGCTGCCGGCGAGGCGGTGACGAAGTGCCGCCGTGCTACCCCGGTGCTACCCGCCGACGCTGATCTGGCGGTGGTTCGGCGGTGGCCGTTACTACGCCATAGGTGGCGAGAAACAGTGCTTCACCTGTGGTGATTCCGAGACCGCCAAGGCGTTGCCACTGGTAGCCAAGGCCCAGACCGAGCGGACTGGCAGTACTTGAATCCCGCACAGTGTCGGTTCGAGTCCGACTGGGGGCACCCGTGCGCACATGTCTCAGCGGACAACAATCGTCCGCCCTCATGTGGACAACAATCGTCGTGCTGGTCATGGTTGACAGAACCGACTGTCCACCGAGGAGACCTCATGCCCAGCCCGATCATGCCGAAGTCTGACGCCGCCGAACTGATCATCGCCGAACGCATCCGGCAGGGACTCACCTGGGCAGACATCGCCGAGCGGATCGATGCTCCGCTGGTGTGGACGGTGTCGGCACTACTCGGATCGCACCCGGTGCCCGCCGACAAGGCGGTGGCGGTCTGCGCCATCCTCGGCCTCGATGACCGTGTTGTGGAGAGCCTGGTGCGCCAACCGACCCGGGTGGCCGATGACGCGGCCGCGGCCGATCCGACGATCTACCGTTTTCACGAGGCGTTGGCCGTCTACGGTCCCGCACTCAAGGAACTGATCCACGAGGAGTTCGGTGACGGCATCATGAGCGCCATCAACTTCAAGGTCGACTTCTCGCGGCGAGCAGACCCCGACGGAGACCGTGTCGTGGTGACCTTCGACGGAAAGTTCCTCGACTACCGCTGGTGACCACGGGCCCCGGATTCAGCCGCGCAGCACCTTTTCCATCGGACGCCCCTTGGCGAGTTCGTCGACGAGTTTGTCGAGATAGCGGATGTTGCGCATCAGCGGATCCTCGACGTCCTGCACCTTGACGCCGCACACCGATCCGGTGATGAGCGCGACGTGTGGATTGATCTCGGCGGCGGCGAAGAAGTCCTCGAAGGTGGTGCCCTTCTCCAGGTGGGCGGCCAGCGCCGCGTCGTCGAAGCCGGTGAGCCACTCGATCACCTCGTCGAGCTCGACCCGCGTACGACCTTTCTTCTCCATCTTGGCGAGATAGGCGGGATAGACCGAGGCAAAGCTCATGGTGAAGATGCGGTGGCTCACGTGTGGCAGCCTATCGAGCCGTCGAGGTCGCAGACTCCACAACCGGCTCGAGCCGATGCGGCGCGCCCCGCAGCAGCGACGCCACCGCCGCGCACACCGACAGCAGTATCGATACGACGAAGACGATGACGAGCCCGTCATGGAAGGGCCCCGACAGCAGGCCGGGGAAGAACTCGTGTCCGGTCAGTGTCTGGACCTGATCAGCGCGAAGTGTGGTCAGGACACCGGAGTCGTCCAGCAGGTGATCGATCGGGTTGACACCGAGCAGAGCCGAGAACAGCGACGCCACCGGCGGCAGGTTCGCGACATTGTCGGCCACTGTCGCCGGGACCCCTTGATCCTGCAGCCCGGTCGACATCGTCGTCGGCAGGTTCGCCGAGAGTCCGACGATCATCAGCGAGAAGAACACCCCGATCGACAATGCGGTGCCGGAGTTCTGGAAGGTGGCCCGCATACCGGACGCGACCCCGCGATAGCGTGCCGGCACGCTGCCCATGATCGACGAGGTGTTGGGAGCGGCGAACATGCCCGTGCCGATTCCGTTCAGCGCGATGAGCAAGGCAAAAGCCCAGTACGGGAACACGATCGGCAGGAACATCAGACCGATGAAGCTGGATCCGAAGAGCACCATGCCGACCGTGGCGAATCCCCGTGCGCCGAACCGGTCAGACAACATCCCGGTCAACGGTCCCGCGACGAAGAAGCCACAGGTCAACGGCAGCATGAAGATTCCGGCCCACAGCGGTGTATCGGCGTAGTCGTAGCCGTGCAGCGGCAGCCAGATTCCCTGCAGCCAGATGATCAACACGAACTGCAGCCCGCCCTGCGCCAGAGACGCGCACAGGGCGGCCAGATTGCCGGCGGTGAAAGCACGAATCCTGAACAGCGACAACTCGATCATCGGCTCGGCCACACCACGCTCGATGCCGACGAATACGATCAGGAGGAGCACACCGGTCACCAGGAGGGCAATCACCACCGGGTTGCCCCATCCCATCGTCTGCCCGTTGTAGGGCTGCAGTCCGATGGTGATGGCGATGAGTATCGCCGACAACCCGATGGCGAAGGCGCCATTGCCCCACCAATCGATCCTGCCGGGATGCCGTTCGCCATTGTCACGCAGCTTCCGATATGCCCACACCGTGAAGAACAGACCTATCGGCACGTTCACCCAGAACACCGCTCGCCAATCCCAGGCGGCCAGGAGCCCACCGAGCACCAAGCCACTCAGCTGACCGGCAAGTGCCGCAACCTGATTGAGACCCAGCGCGAACCCGCGTCGATCCGCCGGGAACGCGTCGGTCAGGATCGCGGCGGAATTGCCGGTGAGCATCGACCCGCCGAGCGCCTGCAACAGGCGCCACACGATCAACCAGATGGCGGCCCCGGAGGCATGAAAAGGGTCGAAGGACAACAGAATCGAGGCAACCGTGAAGACTGCAAAGCCGGCGTTGTAGATCCGCACCCGGCCGAACATGTCGCCAAGCCTGCCCAGGGTGGTCACAGCGACGGCCTGCACCAGTCGGTACCCCATGATCATCCACAGCAGGTAGCCGATGTTCTGCGCGGCCAACGGATCCAGGCCTATGCCACGGAAGATCGCCGGCAACGAGATGATCACGATCGACCCGTCGAGCGCCGACATGAACACCGCCGCCGTGGTGTTGGACAGCGCCACCCACCGGTACCCGGAATCGTTTTCGGCGGTCACCCCTTCCGGGGTCGACACCGCGCTCACAGGGCGTCGGCCAGGCGTGCGAGCAGTGGCAGTGCGGCACCGATCGCCGACACCTCGTCCTCGGTGAGGACTTCGGCCATCGCGGCCGCCAGTGCACGGATGCGGTGATCTCGTCGGTCGCACAGCGCTGCACGGCCGACGTCGTTGAGGCACAGAACCGCCCGCCGCCCATCGTTCGGGTCTGGTGCGCGCGTGATCAGCCCGCGGTCGAGCAGCGTCGCGATGGTGGCACCCATCGACTGTGGGCTGATCTGCTCCCCGCGGGCCAGTTCCGCCGACGTCGTCGAACCGTAGCGGTCCAGCCGGGCCAGGACCGCGGTCTCGGGCACGGTGGGTCATCCGGGCTGCGATGCAGGCGGAGTCGACGGATCAACGCTCCCAGGGTGATGCGCAGATCAGACGCCAGATCGATCACGACATCATTAGCCATGCTAATCAGCCTAGGCTTATCAGGTTCCCCTGATCGAATCTCCCGAACGGCCCAGCACGCACAATTCGGACACCGCCCACCCCTTTGGCCACGCGCGATCAGGCACTCCCGCACAACGGGTGCGCTGACCCACTACCCCACCGGACAGTGCGCGGATGGTTCATAACGCAGACCATTGTGATCTACGACACCCGGGTCCTACGTTTCCGGTGGGCATCACCACGCATGCCCTTCCCTCGCAAAGGACTTCTCATGACTGACGTTGTCGTGGCCCCAACGGATCTGATCGCGGATGTCTCCGCACCTCCATCCGAACCGGCACCCGCCCCGACCGGAAATCCCGCCACTGTCGGAGTACCGACGTTCATCGTGGGTTCGGTCGCGTTGGGCATGGTGCTCATCGGTGTCGTCCCTGCCACCGCGGTGG
The DNA here is from genome assembly GCF_053587995.1 of Gordonia sp. NPDC003504. NCBI lineage: Bacteria > Bacillati > Actinomycetota > Actinomycetes > Mycobacteriales > Gordoniaceae > Gordonia > Gordonia sp. NPDC003504. The sequence goes on along the minus strand of NZ_JBSFPC010000007.1, from coordinate 111,175 downwards.
GCGCCTCGATTCCCATCATTCTGGCGGCCACCGGTGTTGGTCAGCTCGTCGCCGCGGTATGGGCATCGTCTCTCGGCCAGAATGCGGTTGCCGCGATCTTCGGCATCTTCTCCGGGTTCTGGTTCAGCTATGCCGCCCTGGTTCTCGGACTGACGCACAATTGGTACGGCGTCGGGGCCGACAACGCCGTCGCGACGCAGGAGGTGTTCCTCACGTCGTGGTTGGTGGATCTCAATGCGGGTGCGCAAGGATGGGCCAGCTGGTGGATGCGGGGCGACTCTTCTGCTTGGTGGCGTGCCTGGCGGTCGCTAGTCGGCCTGAAAGAATCTGGTGATGAGGTCTGCTGTGGCGCCCCAGTCTCCGTGACGAAGAAAATGACTCAAGTCGACCTTTACGAAGACCGCTTCTGCGGCGAAATAGGTTGTGTCGCCGACAGTACCGTTGGCTTCGATGAAGAGCGCGCGGTCGGTTTCGTCGACGAGGGAGGCGGTGATGTGCACGGGGGTGTGCAGTGGGACCGGGCGTCGATACTCCACGGTGAGGGTTCGGGTGACTGCGGGTGTCTCGGCGATCCACAGGGTGAAACCCATGATGTCATCGCATGCCGCTGAGATGGCTCCGCCGTGGGCGAGTCCCGGGGCTCCTGAGTGGCGCTCGTCGAATTGCAGGTCGGCGTAGACGTGGTCGCCGTGCAGGTGTACCTCGAGGTGCAGGCCATTGGGGTTGTCTTCGCCGCATCCCATGCACCATGGTGCGTGTGCTGGTAGTGGTTTGTCGCCCCTCATAAGTGACCTTTCTGAGCCTTCAATCGGTACCGCCACTGGCAGTTTCGCTCTGTTACCGACGGTATTGTTGTGCAGTCAGGGGTTCGTGATTTTGGCTATATAGGGAGTGGCCAGGTGGAAACCATCGATTCCGACGATGTTGACCCGAGGCGGGTTCGGTCGCGTCAGCGTTTGTTGGATGCTGCGGTGACCTTGCTGAACAGTGGCGGGGTCGAAGCCGTTACCGTGGAGGCGGTCACTCGACTGTCTCGTGTTGCTCGCACCACCTTGTATCGTCACTTCGAGAGCTCCACAGATCTGGTGGCGGCTGCCTTCGAGCGATTGTTGCCTCAGGCCGAGACCCCCGAGACGACGACGTCGATCCGTGATGACCTGCTGAAGCTGATGCAGCGGCAGGCTGAGCTTATTGAGCAGGCACCGCTGCAGTTGACGACGCTGGCATGGTTGGCAATGCTTCCCGAGCAGCCCCGGCAATCCGGGCAATCCGACGGGGATCAGAACGCGCTCGCGCCACTGCGTCGTCGAGTCGTCGAGCAGTATCGAGAACCATTCGATCGAGTTTTGACGAGTGACGTGGCCACGGCGGAGCTCGGCGACCTCGATTTGACCATGGCAGTCACTCAACTGGCGGGCCCCCTTGTCTTTGCCAAGCTCACGGGCATTCGGTCGATGACCGTTGGCGATCTCGAACAGCTTGTCGACGATTTCCTCATGGCCCACCGGCGACACCAAACCTCCTGACCTCCTTCCCCATCTACGGTACTGCTAGTACCGTAACGATACCGTCGGTTTCGTAGACGGGCTGGGTCGAGGGTGAGGTGCTGCGTATGGTGGTCCAACGTCCAAGTGGTGGGCGCTTGGCGGCGCGCCGGTTGGCGGAACGCAGCGAGTACAGCACGACATTGGGGCGGTTGGCACGGTTCACCTTGGCGCACAGATTCCTCGTCATCGGGGCGTGGGTGGCTGTGGGTATCGTCTTGGCGATACTGTTTCCCCAGCTGGAGACGGTGGTGCGGCAGCAGTCTGTTGATCCGATCCCTGCTGGGGTTCCATCGTTTCAAGCACTCGATCAGATGGGTGGTGCGTTCGGTGAGAAGGGCGCCAAGACCACTGTTTTCGTGACCATGGAGAACCCGAACGGGTTCACCGACGTGGCGCGGGAACGCTACGACATGCTCGTTCTGCAGTTGCGCGAAAATTTCGACGATGTGCAGTCAGTGCGGGATTTGCTCTCCGATCCGACGACGGCCGGCCAGGCCTTGAGTGAGGACGGGCAAGCCTGGTACTTGCCTGTCGGGGTCACCGGAACTTTGGGAGGGCCAACGGCCACGCATGCTGTGGAGACCGTGCGCCAAACCGCGCAGCGCGTGTTTGACGGTACGGACACCACTGTCCATGTCACCGGGCCGACGGCCACTTTCAGTGACCAGATCGTCAGTGCTGAAAGCGATTTAGTCGTGATCACTGTGGCGACGGTGGCGCTTATCGCGATCATTCTGTTGATCGTTTACCGATCGCTGTTCACCGCGCTGGTGCCGTTGTTGGTGATCGGTGTCAGCCTCGGCGTGGGCCGCGGGGTCTTGTCCGCACTCGGCGAACTCGGTATGCCGGTATCGCAGTTCACCGTCGCGTTCATGACCGTCATCCTGCTCGGAGCCGGGGTCGACTACTCAGTCTTTTTCATCAGTCGCTATCACGAACGGCTACGCCAGGACGCTACCACTGAGGTTGCGCTCGTGGACGCGACAGCAACTATCGGACGGGTCATCCTGGCTTCAGCTGCCACGGTGGCGCTGGCCTTTTTGGCGATGGTGTTTGGTCAGCTGAGCGTGTTCTCCACCTTGGGTCCGGCATGCGCGATCGCCATCCTCATCGGATTCCTCGCCACGGTCACCCTGCTACCACCGGTGTTGCTGTGGGCGGCGCGATTCGGCTGGGGCGCACCCAGACGAGATCTGACCCGAAAGTACTGGAATCGCGTCGCCGTGCTCGTCGTGCGGCGTCCTGTGCCTCTGCTGGCACTAACCCTGGTCGGGCTAATCGTGCTTAGCGTCTTCGCGATGGGCATCCAGATCACCTTCGACGATCGTGAGGGGCAGCCCGCGACAACCGACAGCAACGAAGGCTACGCGTTGCTCGACCGTCATTTCCCTCAAGACGTCACTATCACTGAGTTCCTCGTTGTAGATGCACCGATCGATCTCCGTACTGCCAGCGGGCTGGCCGATCTTGAGCAAATGGCCTCACGTGTATCCCAGATCCCCGGAGTGACTCGAGTCATCGGTGTTACCCGTCCCACCGGGGACAAGCTCGAGCAAGCCGAGCTGTCCTGGCAGAACGGTCAGATCGGGGACCGGCTGGCGGGTGCGGTCGACGATGGCCAGAACCGCCGAGGTGACCTCGAACAGCTCCGTACCGGCGCATTCCAACTCGCCGACGGGCTTACTCAGCTCGACACCCAGGTACGCACCAACTTGGCCCCCCTGGCCGGCATCCTCGATCAGGCAAGCACAGCAGGGCAGCAAATTCAGCAGTACCAGCCGATACTCCGCCAACTCGCCGCATCTGCACCAGCGCTCGATCGCGCTTCTCAGAATGCCCCACAGCTGGCCGCGCTCACCCGCCAAACATCTGCAGCCCTGGCAACAGTGACCTCGATCCTGCCCATCCTCGATAATGCGCCCTGGTGCACCCAAGTCCCGCAGTGCGCAGCTCTGCGCGCGCAGACCCGCAATCTCGACGCCCTACTGAGCAACGGGACCCTCGACCAGATCGCCACGCTGTCAACACAACTCGCGCAGCTGGATACACCGATCTCAACAGTCACCGACCAACTCACTTCCACCGTCAACTCACTGGGCTCCACGCTGGGAAGCATCAGCAGCCAAGACCTTCCCGGCAAGCTCACCCAACTGCAAACAGGTATCAGTCAACTCGCGGCGGGATCACGCCAACTCGCCGCCGGTGTATCCGCGCTGATCGACAGCAACCTTCAACAACTCGCCGGGATGGCCGCGCTAGCCACACAACTACAAACCTCCGCCCGCGAGACCGCCGGAACAAACTCAGCAACCGGCTTCTACCTCCCACCTCAGGCCAACGCAGACCGCCGTTTCGTCGACGTCGCTCGCCAGTTCGTCTCGCCCGACGGCCATACCGTGCGCTACGCAATACAAACCAGCTTCGACCCCTACAGCACCGAGGCCATGCAACTGGCCGACACAATCACCGATGTCGCACTCGCCGCCAGACCGAACACAACCCTGCAGGACTCCAACATCGCGATAGCCGGGTTCCCCGCCATCAACGCCGATCTGCAACGTCTACTCACCGAAGACTTCCGACTCCTAGCGTTGGCCACCCTCACCATCGTCGGCCTGATCCTGATACTCCTACTCCGAGCACTCATCGCGCCGCTATACCTTCTGGGCACCGTCATACTCAACTACACCGCGGCACTGGGTATCGGTGTCCTGATCTTTCAACACATCCTCAAAACCGATATCGCCTGGCCCGTACCACTACTGGCCTTCATAGTCCTCGTCGCGGTCGGCGCCGACTACAACATGCTTCTTATCTCTCGCCTACGCGAAGAATCCCAAAACAACATCCGCATCGGCGTCCTGAGAACCGTCACCAACACCGGATCAGTCATCACCTCGGCCGGCCTCATCTTCGCTGCCAGCATGTTCGGACTCATGGCCGGATCCATCTCGATCATGACCCAGGTCGGACTCATCATCGGCATCGGCCTGCTGCTCGACACCTTCATCGTCCGCACCATCGTTGTGCCGACCATCGCCACACTTGTCGGCAGAGCAAGCTGGTGGCCGAGTACCCGAACCGACACGCATCCAGTGTCCCGCTAGTACGCACGCACGTGCCGAGATCTGACCGGCCCCGCCAGTCATCCAGCCATCGCGCCCACCTCATCGACTGACACCCGCTCGACGGTCGGCCGCGGCAACCACACCCTACCGTCGCGGATCAGTGCCCAGACCACGTCAACCAGACGTCTAGCGAGAGCGATGAGAGCGTGGACGTGGGAACGCTTCTCGCGTCGTTTGCGCTGGTAGAACTCGCGGGACGGGCCGTCGCGTTGCGAGCTGTTGAGTGCGGCCATGTAGAACACCTTGCGAAGTCCTCTGTGGTAACGCTGGGGTCTACGCAAGGCTCCCCGGCGGTTACCGGAGTCGTGCGGTACCGGAGCAAGACCGGCGTAGGCGGCGAGTCTGGCGGGCGAGCCGAACGAAGTGAGGTCGCCGCCGGTGATCGCGACGAGCTCAGCGCCGCTTCGGGTGCCGATGCCTGGCACGGATTCGAGAATCCGTGCGTGACGGTGGCGGCGGAACACCTCGGTGATCTGCTTATCCAGGTCGGCGATCTGACGGGTCAGCATGACCAACGAGGTAGCCGCGTGTTGCACCAGTAGGGCTGTGGTCGCCTCGCCAGGCAGGGTGACGGTCTGCGCGGCCGCCGCGGCACGGGCTTTGTCGATCATCTTCGGGATCGTGGGTCGGCGGACGCCGTGACTGCGCAGGTGGTCGTAGATCTCGTCGTCAGAGACCGCAGCGATCGCAGATGGCGTGGCGAAGCGGGTGAGGAACGTTAGACCGGTCAGTGTCGAGTAGTCGAAACACCGTTCTAGTGCAGGGAAGATGCGGGTCAGCAGGCCGCGCAGGCGGTTGATGCCTCGCGTACGTTCAGCGACGAGGTCGTTGCGATGTCCGGTCAGCAGGTCGAGTTCGATCGCGACGTCGTCGGGCGCCGAGACGGTGGCGAGATCGCCACGTAGGCGGGCTGTCTGGGCGATCACGACCGCATCGCGGGCATCGGTCTTGCCCTCACCCGCGAACGCACCGGTCATGCTGTGCACGACCCGGCCGGGCACGTAGCGGATCTGCTGGCGCCGCGCAGCCAGCACACCCCTCAGCAGCGCCGATTCCGGTGCGGTCATGTCGATCGCCCACACCACGAATTTCATGTCGGCGACCCGGTTCATGAGCGCTTCGATCGCCGGTTGATCGTTGGGAAGCCGCCGAGACCACAGCACCGTTCCCGCCTCATCGACCGCGGCGGCGTGATGCGCATGCCGACCGACATCAATTCCTACCCAGATCTTTTCGTCCATACTGTCCTTCCGTGTGCGGTTGGCTCGTCAGGGTGGTTTCGCCGGCACACCTTTACACAGCGACAAGTTCGCGAACACATCTCAATCAGCGGCCGAAACGACCCGTCACGGTCCGGGGTGACCTTCCACGCCAAGCCACCAGCGACAACAGGTGATTGTCGAGCCACGCCCCGAACCGCGGACGAACGTCCGAGGCGACCGCCCCGGACGTACTCCAACGTAAAGGTGATTGTGCTGTTGACCCTGGCCACCCTCCGACTTCCCGCTGCATTCACGCTGCTGTTCGCACTGATCGACCTCGCGCTCGTGCTTGTTCTGATCGCAACCGCGCAGGGCAGCTCCGCCGTCCAGACCGCCGCGGGCTGGGTGGTCTTTGCCTTCGCAGCCGTCGGGGCATACCTGTTCTTCGATGCGATGTCGACGTCCACAGGTGGCCGTGCACTGCCGATGGGCCGCCCCGTTCTCGGTGGATGACCGCAAACGGACACAATGAGTGTGGCTGCAGGAGCGCACTTCCCGCAGCACAAACAATGTCGCCGCGTCCCGATCGGGCGCGGCGGCGTTGTCGCTGTGGGCAGAACCACTCCCAACCACCACCGAAGTGACACCACAAACCTTGCACTGAGACAAACAACATGGGGTGCTCGACCAGCGGAATGATGGCTCGACCAACAAATCAGGGCGCTGGACCAGCGGAACGGTCGCCCCACAAGCTCTTTCGACGTGGGACGCCACACACAACTCGACCCCGACGCGAACATCGGGGTCGAGCAGCAACACTCAGGTCAGAACACGATCCGTCACTCCGCCGTGGCGAGCGGCAGCGAATCACGCTTCGCCACAGGGCTTTCCGGGGCTCCACGTGAGGGCACCATCATGGTTGCCACCGACCCCGCCAAGGCGATGCCGGCGAAGATGTAGAAGGCGACGCTGGAGGAAATCCCGGCGCCGATCAGCACACCGCCGATCAGTGGTCCCACAATTCCGCCCAAGCGGCCGAAACCGGCGCACCAGGCCACGCCCGCGGCCCGTGCGCTGGTCGGATAGAAATTGGAGACGTAGCCGTAGATGAGCACCTGGGTTCCGATGGTGCCGACGCCCGCCACGGCGACCGCCGCGAGTAGAACCGGCAGCGGGAATCCCATCGTCAGACATACCAGCGCCACGGTGGCGAGGCAGAAGGATGTGGCCACGATCCGTTGCGGCCCGCGACGATCCGCCAGACGCGCGGCGATCAGGCCGCCGACGATCGCACCACCGTTGAGCACCAGCAGGAACGACAGGGAACCCTTCGCGTTGAACCCGGCAGATTTCATGATCTGAGGCAGCCAGGTGTTCAGTCCGTAGGTGAGCAGGAGTCCCGCGAAGCTCATCAGGCCCAGCAGCAGGGTGGGTACGGCGAGCTGACGGGTCGTCAGCGCGGCAAATCCGACCTTCTCCGATGGGGCAACAGCCCCGGCCACGCTCGGCACCGCCGGTGATTCCTCGGCGGGCATCGGGATACCGGTACGTGCGCTGATGGCCTGCGCCTCGGCAATCCTGCCGCGGGCCACCAGCCAGCGCGGCGACTCGGGCATCTTGAACCAGGCGATCGGCAAGAGGGTGATCAGCGGAAGGGCGCCCACCCAGAACAGTCCACGCCATCCGATGTGGTCGGCGAACAGCATTGCCAGCACAGCGGCCACGACACCGCCGGCCGGGACACCGCTGTAGACGATCGCGTTGAACAGATTGCGTTTGGCCGGCGGCGCGAACTCGGCCACCATGGCGCCGACGGTGGCGACAAGACCACCGATACCGATGCCGGTGAGGCACCGCAGCACACCGAAGGTGACGAGATTGTGCGCCAGCGCAGTCGCCCCCATGCCTACCGAGAACCAGATGATGTTGAACAGCATCATCCGACGCCGCCCCACCCGATCGCCGAAGGCGCCCGCGATGAATGCGCCGATCATCACCCCGACCAGCGCGTACGAGCCGAGTGCACCGGCGGTGGCCGCGCTCAGGTTCCCGAGTTGGGTGGGGTCATCGAGCAGGATCGGCAGCGCGGTGCCGTAGACGACGAGGTCGTAACCGTCGAAGACGATCGCGATGGTGGCCAGGGTGACGATCCAGAGCACGCTGCTGCGGTGCTGCGGGCCGGACCAGGTTGACGGGGAACTCATGGGCTGCCTCCAGGTTGTGTGGTGGTCTGGCAGACAATGCTCCCGAGTTGTGTTCGCACTCACATCTGGGTTTTACCCAGTCTTGACCAGGTCCGATTTGTTCGATTCCGTCGATCGATTCATCGCGACAACCGTAGGACCGGTCACCAAGGTTCACTCAGCGCAAGTTCTCCAGGAGGCGCAGCCACACCTCACTGACCGTCGGATACGCGGGCACCGCATGCCACAACCGCGACAGCGGAACCTCCCCCACCACCGCAACCGTCGCACTGTGCAGCAGTTCGGCGATGTCGGGCCCCACAAAGGTGGCCCCGATGAGTACGTCACGATCGCCGTCGATCACCAATGTCGCGTGCCCGCGGTAGTCCTCGCTCTCGAGGGCCGACCCGGCGACGGCAATGTCGAGGTCGGACACCGTCACCGCGTGGCCGGCCGCCCGAGCCGCGGCCTCGGTGACCCCCACCGACGCCACCTGCGGCCGCGTGAAGACGACCTGTGGGACCGCCCCATGGTCCGACGTCGCGGCGTGGCGATCGTCGAGTGCCGCCCCTGATGCGCGCGCGGCGATGACATCACCGACCACCCGCGCCTGATACTTCCCCATATGCGTCAGCGGGGCCCGGCCGTTCACGTCGCCGACCGCGTACAGCCAGTCATGCCCGGCGACATTGAGGTGATCGTCGACGTCGAGCGGCCGCGACGGATCGATACCGATCGAATCCAGTCCCAGTCCCGCCATGGCCGGCCCTCGCCCCGCGGCAACCAGGATCTCGTCGACCTCGAACCTTTCCGCATGACCGCCGTGACCAGCGATCGTTGCCGCGACCGGTCCGCCGTGAATGCGCCCGTACCCGGTGTCGACGACGTCCGGGCGCGAGACCTCGGTGAAGGTGGATCCGAACCGGATGTCGACGCCACGCTCGCGCAACTCTTCGACAACCCGTTGTCCGGCAGAGGGTTCCATGGACGGTAAAAGCGTCTCGCCGCGGACCACCATCGTCACGGCCGCGCCGAGATCGACACACCAGGTGGCGGCCTCACAGGCCACCACCCCACCGCCGAGGATCGCGATCCGGCCGGGCACCTCGAGCAGGTTCGTCGCGTCCCGCGACGTCCACGGCAACGCGTCGGCCAACCCCGCGACAGGCGGGATCACCGCGGCGCTCCCCGTCGCCAGAACCACCGCCTCACGCGCCCGGACCGTGCGACCCCCGACCTCGACGACACGCTCCCCGACGATGCGCCCGCGTCCGCGGATCAAATCGATCCCGGCCGAATCAAGCCATTGCGCCTGGCCGGTGTCGTCACGTCCGGCGATCCGGGTCCGCCAGTCCAGCAGCGCCGACGCGTCGGGTGCTGACGTAGTGACCCGTCCACGTGAACCCGGTAGCGCCACCGCGCGGTCGAGCGCCGCCCCGGCCCCAAGCAGCGCTTTGCTCGGCATGCACGCCCAGTACGAGCATTCACCGCCGACCAACTGTTCCTCGATGATGGCGGCGGTGCGATCGCTGCCGCGGATGGCGTAGTCGGCGGCGTTCTCACCTGCCGGCCCGGCGCCGATCACGATGACGTCGTAGATCTCTGATGGGGAGTTCTCTGATGGGGCATTCTCCGAAGTGGTCATCACTCCACGGTAGGCCGCACGCTCCGCGGAACACGCCGATTGAACCCGGCGGCAGGCTCACCGCGGGCGCCGCCGGCCGGTCCCGGCCAGCCGATGGCGGTGTGTCCGTCGCACCTCGAACGCGGTTCTTCCGCCGCCGCCTGCTGGGTGACCCGCCAGATCGGCGCGGCCCGCTCGGCCAGTGAGACGAGTTCGGTGACGAGGATGCGCAGGTGTGCGTGTGGGTCGTCCTCGGCGGCCGGCCGATGTGCCCAGCCGAGATCGGCCACCTCTGAGGCCTCGCCACCGAGGATGATGCGATCCGACACCGATTGCAGCACTGCGGCTTTCGATCCACTGACCGGCCGTGCCGACTTCGACGAACGCGATCTCGACGGATACCTCCCTGACCTCGACCGCCACACAGGGTTGGCACTGTCGCAATACCAGTTGCAGCACACCTTCATTCACCCGATTCCCGATCAATGGACGATCTGCTGCTGCCCCGTCTCGACGCGCTGGTCACCAACGCAGCCGCCGTCGCCACGGCGATCGCCGGCTACGACTCGCTGGAATCGATCCGGACGGAACTCGAAGCACTCACCCGCACCGCGACTCCGGACTCGACCGCCTGACCAGTACCCAACCGGGCAGGGGCGGGACGCCGCCGAGCACTCACCGCGCGAACATCGCGAAGTCATGCGAAGGTAAAGAAACGTGCAAGAGTTCGCCACGTGCCGTCCACGTCCCGGGAATCCCCTCCGTCGTCAGATCGAGGGGTCGACCTGACGCATGGCACCCAACGCCAGGAGTCTCATGTCCGAGGTCCTCGCCGAGATCAACGGATACATCTGGAGCAACGCACTGGTCTTCCTGTGCCTCGCCGCAGGTGTGTACTTCTCCATCCGATCGCGCTTCGTCCAGGTACGTCAGTTCAAGGAGATGATCCGGCTGATGTTCCACGGCGAGAAGTCCCCGTCGGGGGTCTCGTCGTTCCAGGCGCTGACCATGTCGCTGGCCGGTCGTGTGGGTACCGGAAACATCGCGGGCGTGGCCACCGCAATCGCGTTCGGCGGCCCGGGCGCGCTGTTCTGGATGTGGATGGTCGCCTTCCTCGGTGCGTCGACCTCCTTCGTCGAGTGCACGCTGGGTCAGATCTACAAGACGCGCGATCGCCTCACCGGCGAGTACCGCGGCGGACCCGCGTACTACCTGAGCCGAGCGTTCGCCCACACCAAGGCATCCGGCGCCTTTAAGGTCTACGGACTGATCTTCGCCGCGGTCACCACGCTGGCCTGCGGCCTGCTGCTGCCCAGCGTGCAGTCGAACTCGATGGCCATCGCGATGGAGAACGCCTGGGGCCTCGAAAAGTGGATCGCAGCGGTGGGATCGGTCATCGTGCTGGCATTCGTGATCATCGGTGGCGTCAAACGCATCGCCACCTTCGCCTCGATCGTGGTCCCGCTGATGGCGGTCATTTATATCGTCATCGCCCTGATCATCGTCGCCTTCAACGCCTCGGAGGTTCCCGGGGTGATCGCGACGGTCTTCGGGTCCGCCTTCGGCGTGGACTCGGCATTCGGCGCGATCATCGGCGTCGCCATCATGTGGGGCGTCAAACGCGGCATCTACTCCAACGAGGCCGGCCAGGGCACCGGACCGCACGCTGCCGCGGCCGCAGAGGTCTCCCATCCGGCCAAGCAGGGGCTCGTCCAGGCCTTCGCCGTCTATGTCGACACCCTGTTCGTCTGCTCGGCCACCGGCTTCCTCATCCTGTCCACCGGCGCGTACCGCGTGTTCGAGGGCGAATCGGACAGCGGAGCAGTCATCGCCGAAGGCGGCATGCTGCCCGCCGACGCGGAGGTGGGACCCACCTTCGTCCAAACCGGATTCGACACCCTGTGGAGCGGCGCGGGCTCATCGTTCGTGGCGGTGTCGCTGCTGTTCTTCTGCCTGACGACGATCATCGCCTACTACTACATGGCCGAAACCAATCTCCGATTCCTGATGGGCAAGGCCTCTACGATCTATGTGCGGCCGCTGCGCAGCACCCTCGGCAGCAACGCCACGCTGCTGCTGCAGGCCCTGATCCTGGTGTCTGTGGCGATCGGCGCGGTGTCGACGGCGACGGACGCCTGGACTCTCGGTGACATCGGCGTCGGACTGATGGCGTGGCTCAACATCGTCGGCATCCTCATCCTGCAGCAACCGGCGTTCACCGCACTCCGTGACTACGAACGGCAGAAGAAAACGGGCATCGACCCGCAGTTCGATCCGGTGGCATTGGGCATCGTCGGGGCGACCTTCTGGGAGAAGGACAAGGTCGACTCGTCGACGGAGCGGACGGAATCGGTGGTCTGATCGACCGGCGCCGGATGTTCGGCCCGGCTTCGTCCACGCACGGGCGAGGTCGGGTCTAGACTCACCGTTCGGTGAGCACCTGCGCCCTCACCGGGGGGCCACCAGCCCGGGTGCAACCGTCGCAGACGAGGAGCACCCGTGCCCAATGTCCCATTCGCCGGATACTCCCGGCGAGACTTCCTCAATCGTGTCACCGCCGTCGGTGGGGGCGCACTGCTGACCTCGTGGGCCGCGCCGATCATCGACAAGGCGTACGCGTCGGCCGATCCCGGCGGCACCGGTTCGCTCTCGGACATCGAGCACATCGTGCTGTTCATGCAGGAGAACCGGTCATTCGACCACTACTTCGGAACCTATTCCGGGGTACGGGGTTTCGGGGAATCGACGCCACTGTGGAAACAACGGGGCTGGGCGCCGGGGGTGGGCCCGACCCCGACCGGCCACACCATGCCGTTCCGGCTCGACACCACCCACGACGCCAACCTCGACGGTGAGTGCATCAACGATCCCGATCACTCGTGGGCCGGACTGCACAAGGCGTGGAATCACGGCCGCAACGACGGCTGGCTGCCGATGTCGATCGCCTCGGTCGGCCCCGACAACGCGCCGGCCCTGATGGGCTACTACGAACGCGAGGACATCCCGGTCCACCGCAGCCTCGCCGAGGCCTTCACCCTGTGCGACGCCTACCACTGCTCGGTACTCGGTCCGACCGACCCCAACCGGCTGTACTGGATGAGCGCAACACTGGACCCGGACGGCCGCCACGGTGGACCTCTCGTCGAGACACCCACTCTCATACCAAAATTCGCCTACAGCTGGCGCACCATGCCGGAAAACCTTCGCGACGCCGGGGTGAGCTGGAAGATCTACAACAACAAGGATCTCGGGCCGGTGTCGTCGGTCATCCTCGACGGAATGATGGGCTGTTTCACCCAGGCCCAGAACCCGAACTCCGAATTGGCCCGCCGCGGAATCGATCCCACCTACCCCAACGACTTCGCCACCGACGTCAAGGCCAACCGCCTGCCGAAGGTGTCGTGGGTGGTACCGCCGGCGATGGAATGCGAGCATCCGGCACTTCCTGCCGCGCTGGGCGCCGTCGGCATCGTGCAACTGCTCGACATCCTCACCTCCAACCCGGCGGTGTGGGAGAAAACCGCACTCATCATCAGCTATGACGAGAACGGCGGATTCTTCGATCATGTGACCCCGCCCACCCCACCACCCGGGACGCCAGGCGAATACCTCAGCGTCCCCGACATCAACAAGGTGTCGTCGTCGAAGGGCATCCGCGGACCGATCGGTCTCGGCTATCGCGTGCCGTGTTTCGTCATCTCCCCCTACAGCCGCGGCGGTCTCGTGGCGACCGAACGCTTCGACCACACCTCGCAGCTGCGGCTCATCGAGAAGCGCTTCGGTGTCGACGTCCCCAACCTGACGGCGTGGCGCCGATCCGTCGTCGGCGACATGACCTCGGCCTTCGATTTCGGCAACGCCCCCAACAGTGCGCGGCCACGGTTCGGCGACCCGGCCCCCGCCGCCCAGAACGCCCTGGTGCAATGCGGTCCGAACATCGCCGCGGGCACGCTGGGGAAAGGCGCACCGTACCCGGTCCCACCCAATCGCATGCCCACCCAGCAGCCCGGCACCCGACGAGCACCCACAGGGGTGATCTGAGTACCGCCCGTGATCTACTCAGGTCATGACCGGTATGTACCGCTGGGGCGCCGCGCCGCAGATTCTCGCGATGACCGACGCCGCGGTTGCCGGACTCACCATCGGCATCTCGGTCTACGCAGCGGTGATCCTGATCGCTGTCGGACTCGGTATCGGCGCAGCCCGGCGCGGACAACGCCGCGCGGCGTGGATCTATGCGGTGGTCGTGGGTGTGCTGACCGTCGCCGGTGTGGTGATCGCGGTGGCGAGCAGCGTCGCCTGAGCACCTCACGACATGGTGACCCACACCACGATTCGGCATTGTCGACGTTGCACGTGTAGCGTCGGAGAACGAATGACCCGCCCAGCGCGGAGTCAGGCGTCGTAGAACGACTGTTGTCGGCGGACCCCGCGGCCTCATCGAAGAGGCCCGCAGATAATTCGTCCGCCTCGATCACTCCACTTCATACGGCGAACGAATGCGCGAGCCCGCGCGTTCGCCATCCGATCTCGCGGATGTGGGTGACCCCTGCGCCGTGAGACCCGCCCGAAAGGCACCACACGTTCATGACCACCTTCGCGTCCCTCGGCGTGCCCACCGCACTGGTCGAGGCTCTCGCCGCCGACGGTAAGACCGAGGCATTCCCCATCCAAGCCGACACCTTGCCGGACACCCTCGACGGCGCCGACGTCCTCGGCCGGGGCCGCACCGGCTCCGGTAAGACCCTGGCCTTCGCCATCCCGCTGGTCGCCGGTCTGGCCGAGATGGAGGTGACCCGCACCCCGGGCGCCCCCACCGGACTGGTCCTCGCGCCGACCCGTGAACTGGCCACCCAGATCGCCGACGCGGTGACCCCGCTGGCCACCGCCGTCGGACTGCGCGTGACCACCGTCTTCGGCGGCGTCAAGCAGACCCGTCAGGAACAGGCCCTGCGCCGTGGCGCCGACATCGTCGTGGCTTGCCCGGGTCGCCTCGAAGACCTGGTGCGCCAGAACATCATTCGCCTCGACGACGTCGAGATCACGGTCCTCGACGAGGCCGATCACATGGCCGACCTCGGCTTCCTGCCCGCGGTGACCCGCATCCTCGCCGCCACCCCCGCCGACGGACAGCGTCTGCTGTTCTCGGCGACGCTGGACAACGGCGTCGACAAGCTCGTCAAGCGATTCCTGCACGACCCGGTGATGCACTCGGTCGACGACGCCAGCTCACCGGTCGAGCAGATGACCCACCACGTCTTCGAGGTCGCCGACACCACCGCGAAGACGGCGGTGATCCGTGAACTCGCCTCCGGCACCGGGCGTCGAGTCCTGTTCATGCGCACCAAGCATCAGGCCCGCAAACTCGCCAAGAAGCTCACCGCCGAGGGCATCCCGGCCGTCGATCTGCACGGCAATCTCAGTCAGGCACAACGTGATCGCAGCCTGGCCGCCTTCGGCGACGGCTCGGTGCGCGTGCTCGTCGCCACCGACGTCGCCGCCCGCGGCGTGCACGTTGACGACATCGAACTCGTCGTCCACGTCGATCCGCCGGCCGAGCACAAGGCCTACCTGCATCGGTCCGGTCGCACCGCCCGCGCCGGCAGCGCCGGCGACGTGGTCACCCTGTGCCTGCCCGAGCAGCGCCGCGACCTCAAGTCGCTGCTGGGCAAGGCCAAGATCACCGTCACCCCGCAGCGCGTCGAGGCGAGCTCCACGGCCGTCGACGAGCTGGTCGGTGAGCGCGCAGAATTCGTGACGCCGGCACCCGAGGCCCCCGCGGCCGCGCAGCGCGGCGGATCGAACCGTAACTCCGGTGGCCGACGCCGCTCCGGTGGCGGCGGGCGTTCCGAAGGCGGTCGCGCCGGAGGGGCACGATCCGGCGGCGCCCGATCCGGTGGGGGCCGCTCCGGTTCGGCACGTTCCGGCGACAACGGCACCGGTCGCGGCCGCTCGCACGGCGCGAATCGCGGCCAGTCGCACGGTCAGGCGACCGGCAATCGCGGCCACGGCAACCGCTCACAGGGCGCACGACGATCAGTGAGCCAGACCACACGCTGACACCGCGTGTGACCAGACGATCATAAATTGCACGACCCTGCAACATTGCAGGGTCGTGCAATCTCCGTACGGTGGAGGACATGCCCCCCACCGGTCTCCGCGAGTCGAAGAAGGCGGCCACCCGCCAGGCACTCGCGCATGCCGTTCTCGCACTCGCGCTGCGCGACGGCATGGACCACGTCACCATCGAGGCCGTCGCAGCCGAGGCCGGCGTCTCGGTCCGGACCTTCCACAACTACTTCACCGGCAAAGAGGACGCCCTGGTCAGCTTCGTCGGAGATCTGATCGGGCAGATCGTGACCAGGGTGAGCTCCCGACCGGACTCGGAAACCCTGTGGGACTCGTTCCGAGTCGTCCTCATCGAGATCGCCACTGAAACCGAGGACGTCGAACCCGAACAGTTCGTGACGCTCCTGCGCCTCTTCGACAACGAACCGGCACTGACCGCCCATAGCCGGCACGTCGATCTGCTCGCCACCTGCGAAGACCAACTGCGCGCGATGATGACCGCCCGCGGCGTCGACCCGTCCGCGTTGTATCCCCGCCTCGCCTTCGACCTCGCGCTCACCACCGCGCGGTCGGCGCTCGAGCACTGGATGAAAGTTCGCGACACCGTCGGCGCTGACGCCCGCAGCATTCTCGATCTCGCCTTCGACCAGACCGGTTCTGGTATGGCACAACCACTTCCATCACTGTCCCAGCCGAATCGTCCGCGGCCGACACCCGAGGAGCACTGACGTGGCCAATTTCCTGTACCGAGTGGGCCGCTGGGCCTACATCAACAGATTCAAGACCATCGCCATCTGGGTGCTGGTCCTCATCGGACTCGGCCTCGGAGCCGCGTTCCTCTCCAAGCCGACCACCGAATCCTTCTCCATCCCCGGAATCCCGTCCGAGCGTGCGCAGAACCTGATGGTCGAGCGCTTTCCGGACAAACCCAAGTTCGGCAATGACGTCAGCGTCACGTACGTGGTGGCCGCGCCCGACGGCGCCTCGCTGACCGATCCCCGCTACGGGGCCGCGGTCGAACAGATGGTGGCCCAGCTCCGCCAGGTCGAGGGTGTCAAGAACCCCCAGACCGCCGTCGTCAATCCGTTGCAGCTCTACGGAACCCAACAGCAACCGGGTCCGGCACGTCAGGAACTCGTTGCCGCACAGGAGAAGACGTTCGGCGCCTCGCCGGAGCAGGCGGCCGCGACGGTGCAGGCCGGCTCCCCGGTCAACGCCGACGCCAGTGCGGTGCAGTTCGGCGCCGGGTTCGACGTCGACGCCTCCGCTGACGTCACCGACGCCATGCGCGATCAGATGGACGCCGTGGCCCAGACCGGCCGCGACGCCGGCCTCACGGTCGAGATGAAGGGCACGGCGACAAGCAGTTTCGAGCTCGGCGTGACCTCGGAGCTGATCGGTATCGCCGTCGGCGCGCTGATCCTGATCCTGACCTTCGCCTCGTTGGTGGCCTGGGGTATGCCCATCCTCACCGCCATCGTCGGTGTCGCCGTCGGCATGATGGGTGTGTCGATCGCCACCGGATTCTTCGACCTCAGTCAGGAAACCCCGGTCCTGGCAACGATGATCGGCCTCGCGGTCGGCATCGACTACGCCCTGTTCATCGTGTCCCGCTATCGACATGAGATGCACCGCAGCGCAACGCGTGCCGAAGCTGCGGGCAGAGCCGTGGGAACGGCGGGTTCGGCGGTGGTGTTCGCCGGTTCGACCGTGGTCATCGCCCTCGCGGCACTCGCCATCGTCAACATCCCGTTCCTCACCGCGATGGGCATCGCGGCTGCGGGGACCGTCATCGTCGCAGTACTGGTGGCCCTCACCCTGCTCCCGGCGATCCTGGGACTGTTCGGCGGCAAGGCCTTCGGCGGACGGCTGTCGTTCCTCAACGCTCCCGACGTGACCGGCGACGAGACCGCACGGGTCCACAACGGGCAGCGCTATGTGCACCAGGTGGTCACACGTCCGCGCCTGGTCACCGGCGTCATCGTCGTCGGCCTGATCCTGCTGGCGTTGCCGATGGCGGGCCTCAAACTCGCGCTGCCCAATGACGGCACGTCGGATCCGTCCACGACGCAGCGGCAGGCCTACGACCTCGTCGCCGAGGAGTACGGCCCCGGCTACAACGGCCCACTGGTGCTCGTCGCCGACGGTGTCCGACTCCCCGATCAGGCGGCCCGTATCCGTGCCTATGACAGTCTCGTCGACGACATCCGCGGCACCGACGGCGTCGCGGCGGCGTGGATCGCGGCCGGCGACGTCGGCAAGAACAACGGCGATGCCGCGATCGTGACCGTCATCCCGTCCAGTGCCGCCGACTCCGATCAGACCCACGACCTGGTGACCACGTTGCGCGACAAGGAATCCGGGATCGATCAGCGCCTCGACGTGAGTTACGGCGTGACCGGGCAGACCGCCATCGAACTCGACGTCTCCGACCGGTTGTCCGGCTCCCTGATCCCGTATCTGCTCGTCGTGGTGGGGTTGGCCTTCCTGATCCTGATCGTGGTGTTCCGGTCGATCCTCGTGCCCCTGGTCGCGGCGCTCGGCTTCCTGCTGTCGGTGGCCGCCACCTTCGGGGTCACCGTCGCACTGTTCACCGACGGCTGGCTGGGCATCGTGAACAACCCGCAACCGCTGGTCAGCTTCCTGCCGATCATGTTGGTGGGCATCGTGTTCGGACTCGCCATGGACTACCAGGTGTTCCTGGTGACCCGCATGCGTGAGGCCTATGTCCACGGCACCGACGCCAAACAGGCCGTGATCGTCGGCTACCGCCACGGCGCTCGGGTGGTGGCCGCGGCCGCCGCGATCATGATCTCGGTGTTCGCCGCGTTCATGCTCCAGGACATGGCCTTCATCAAGGTGATGGGCTTCGCGCTGGCGATCGCGGTCGTCTTCGACGCCTTCATCGTCCGGATGACCCTGATGCCCGCGGTGCTGACCTTGCTCGGCGAGAAGGCGTGGTGGCTGCCGCGGTGGCTGGACCGCATCCTGCCCAACGTCGACATCGAGGGTGAGGCGCTCGGCGAGAAGACCGATCAAGCCCCGCCCACGGACACCGACCGCGACGCGGTTCCCGCCGGTCGCTGACAGTACAGGCGGCCAACGAATCGAACTGCGCCCGCCAGGACTCCCGCCGGAAGTCCGGCGAACCCGGCGGGTGCAGTCGGTAGGACTGCTGCTCGGCGATGCTCTGGGCGACGATCCGCAAATACTCGTCCGGCTCCCGGGTGCTCCTGTCCGACAAGGTGGTTGCGCGCTCTCGGACCGTTGGATGCCACGATCCGTCGGCGTCCCGCCAACACGACGGGACGCCGTCGGTGCCGCAGGCGGGTTCGGCTCCAGCAACGCATCAACGATCTCGGGGGGATAGTTCCATTTCCCGGTCTCTTTGGGGCGATCCAGAACGCCTCGAGAAACTCCTGATTGTCCTTACATCCAGCACACGTGTCGCGCCGGCAACGACACTCAGTCGACCGCCATCTCCCCGAGCTCCGACCAGTCGTCCTGCTCAACGGTCGTGTTGATGATCTTCGGCGTCTCGGCCAGGTAGGCAGGCAACTCGGCGGTCGCCTTCTTGAAGTGATCACTGTTCACGTGCGCACCGGCGGCATCGTCGTCGAAGGCCTCGATGAGGACGTACGCGGTGGGGTCGGTGAGACTGCGTGACCACTCGAACCAGCGGTTTCCCGGCTCGGCCTGGGTGGCCTTGGTGAACTCGGCGGACAGCGCCGGCCATTGGTCGGCGAATTCGGGCTTGATCTTCCAGGTGGCGACGATATGGATCATGGGCCCAACCGTAGCCGCCACGTGCCACTCCGAGCGTCTCGATTCGCGACAGTCGCCGCCGATTTACCGACCGCTCGCTCGGCGGCCGCGAGGAAGGCATAGTGTGGGGTGGAACACATACGTGTGACAACCGCGAGACGGAGGATAGATGCGCGAGATCACCAAGTTCTACATCGACGGCCAGTGGGTCGAGCCGACCGAGCTCAACCTGATCGACGTGATCAACCCGGCCACTGAGAAGTCCGCCGGGCAGGTCGCGCTCGGCACCGCCGCCGACGTCGACGCCGCGGTCGCCGCGGCTCGTCGCGCCTTCGCCACCTGGGGGCAGACCACGGTCGACGAGCGCGTCGCCGTGCTCAACGCGATCATCGCCGAATACCAGAAGCGGATGCCCGATCTGGCCGCCGCGGTCACCGAGGAGATGGGTGCCCCGGCCGGACTGTCCAACGCCGCACAGGTACCGATCGGACTCGGCCACCTGATGACTGCCGCCGCCACCCTGCCCACCTATTCCTTCGGCGAGGACCGCGGCGCGCACCGCATCGTCAAGGAGCCGGTCGGCGTCTGCGGCTTCATCACGCCGTGGAACTGGCCGCTCAACCAGGTCATGTGCAAGCTCGCACCGGCGTTGGCCACCGGATGCACGGTGGTGCTCAAGCCGTCGGAGGTGGCCCCGTTCAGCGCCGCCATCGTCGCCGAGATCCTCGATGCCGCCGGCGTTCCCGCGGGCGTGTTCAACCTCGTCAACGGTGACGGACCAGGCGTGGGGGCGGCGCTGTCGAGCCATCCCGACATCGACATGATCTCGTTCACCGGCTCCACCCGTGCCGGCATCGAGGTCGCCAAGAGCGCGGCACCGACGGTCAAGCGCGTCGCCCAGGAGCTCGGCGGCAAGAGCCCCAACATCATCCTCGACGACGAGGACTTCGCCAAGAACGTCGCCGGAGGCATCGCGACGATGATGCTCAACTCGGGTCAGTCCTGTAATGCCCCGAGCCGCATGCTCGTTCCCAATTCGCGTCTCGACGAGGTCGCCGGGATCGCCAAGTCCGCCGGAGCGCGACTCACCGTCGGCGATCCGAACACCGACGTCCGCCTCGGCCCGGTGGTGTCCGAAGCCCAGTTCGACAAGATCCAGGGTCTGATCGAGCGCGCGATCGATGCGGGCGCCAACCCGGTGATCGGCGGTGCGGGCCGGCCCGAGGGGCTGCCCACCGGCTACTACGTGCAGCCGACCGTGTTCACCAACGTCACCAACGACATGGAGATCGCCCAGACCGAGGTCTTCGGTCCGGTGCTGGTCGTCATCGGCTACGACTCCGTCGACGAGGCCATCAAGATCGCCAACGACACCGAGTACGGCCTGGCCGGCTACGTGTCGGGCAAGGACATCGACGAGGTCCGTCGTATCGGCGGGGCGATCCGCGCCGGTTCCATCGCGCTCAACGGCGCGCAGGTCGATCCGGCCGCCCCGTTCGGCGGTTACAAGAAGAGCGGCAACGGCCGCGAATGGGGTGGCGACTACGGCTTCGAGGACTTCCTCGAGGTGAAGTCGCTGCTCGGCTACGACGCCTGACACCTGAGGTTCCCTTTCCGGCCGTCGCTGAACCACTTTCCCGGTTCAGCGGCGGCCGACTCTTTCTCGCCGGTCGCGGCACGGGGACCCCGCAGTGGACGCGCGCCGTCCCGTTCTTCGAGCCTCCCCGTGTGAACTTGCGAGCCCGTAGCGCGTCGAGACACCCGCACCGACGCCGGAACACCAACGCCGGAACACCAACGCCCCACCCATCCGACCCACATCCCGCCGCGAACACCTTGTGCACCGACACCGAAGCAGGACCGAAGCAGGGAGGCCGCATGAGCGTCGCCGCATCGTTGGCGCGGGTGATCGAAGACCAGACACGGGGTGAGTTACCGGTCCATCTGACGGCCTGGGACGGCAGTACCGCCGGCCCCGAGGACGCACCGCACGTCGTGCTCTACAGCCGGGATGCGTTGCGGCGCATGCTCTGGCATCCGGGGGAACTCGGTGCCGCGCAGGCCTATGTCACCGGTGAACTCGACGTCACCGGTGATCTCGACGACGCACTCACCCACGTGTGGCAGGTGTCGGCCGAACGCGGCCTCTCCAAGATCCGGCTCACTCCCCGACTGTTGTGGGATCTGACTCGACTGGCGTTGTCGCACAAGCTGATCGGACCGCCCAAGGCGCCGCCGGCCTCGCAGGCGCGGGTACGCGGCCGGTTGCATTCCCGGGCGCGGGACCGCGCCGCGATCAGCCATCACTACGATCTGTCCAACGAGTTCTATTCGCTGATCCTGGACGAGCACATGGCCTATTCGAGCGCCTACTGGACCTCCGAGGCGCCCGACTACACGCTCGCCGATGCGCAAGCCGACAAGCTGGATCTGGTGTGCCGCAACGTCGGACTGGATCACCTCGGGCCGGGAGCGCGGCTACTCGACATCGGATGCGGATGGGGATCACTGTCGCTGTTCGCGGCGGAGCGCTACGGTGCACGGGTTCTCGGCGTCACGATCGCCGCCGAGCAGAAGGAGTTCATCGACGCCCGGATCGCCGAACGCGGACTGGGTGACCTGGTGGAGATCCGCGTGCAGGATTACCGCGAGATCCCCGATTCCGGCTTCGATGCGGTGGCCTCGATCGAGATGGGTGAGCATGTGGGACAACGCAATTACCCCACCTATGCCGCCGTCCTCCATGACAAGGTGAAGGCGGGCGGGCGCGTCTGCATCCAGCAGATGTCGCGTCGCGCCGGCAATCATCCCGGTGGCGGCCCGTTCATCGAGTCCTTCATCGCCCCCGACATGTACATGCGTCCGGTCGACGACACCGCCGCCATGCTGCGCGACGCCGGGCTCGAGGTGACCGACGTGCGGCCGATGGCCGAGCACTATGTGCGCACCGTGGACGCCTGGTACGAGACGTTCGAGAAGAACTACGACGCCGCCGTCCGACTCGTCGGTGACGAGGTGGCACGGGTGTGGCGGCTCTACCTCGTCGGCGGGCGGATGGCCTTTCGTGACGGCCGGATGGGCGTCGAACAGTTCACGATGCGCCGACCCGCTGATCCAGCCACCGTGTGAGTGTGCCGATCACGTCGTCCTTCTCCGGTTCGTTGAAGATCTCGTGACGCAGCCCGTCCCAGATGATGACGGTCTTGTCGTCCGACCCGGCCAGCTTCTCAACGAGTCGGCTGCCGTCCGGGTTGGTCAGCTTGTCTTCGCTGCCGTGCATCACCAGCACCGGCATTCTCAGCGTCGGCAAGCGCTTCGGGAAGGACTGCATCGTGGTGACCATCTCTGCACCCAGCCGGGCCGGGATCTTGCCGCGGTACACCAACGGGTCGGCCTCGTACTCGGCCACCACCGCCGGATCGCGACTGATACTGGCGGAGTCCAGCGCCAACGTGGGCAGCGTCGGCGCGATCTTGCCGACGATCTTCGACACCGCGATCAGCGGACCGGGTAGGTCGTCGCCCGGCATGATCGCCGCGCCGGACAGGATGAGCCCGGCGAGTTCGTCGGGGTGGTCGAGCGCGTAATCCAGCGCGATGCAGCCGCCCATGCTGTGTCCCAGCAGATAGGTGGGCAGTCCGTCGACGGCGACGTTGCCGATCACGCGGTGCAGGTCGGTGGTGTAGTCGGAGAACGAGCGGATCCGCATGCGCGCACCGCCCGAGCGGCCATGCCCGAGGTGATCGGGAACCGCCACTACGTACCCGTCGGCCAACAGTGCATCGACAACGTGGCCGTAGCGTCGTCCGTGCTCGCCCATGCCGTGCGCGATGACGACCACCGCGCGCGGCTGCGCCGACTCGGGTGTGTGGACGTCGTAGACGATGGTCTCCCCGTGTGCGCCTTGAAATTCGCGCTCCTCGACAGTCACTGACCGCTCACCCCAATCCGATGCGTGACATGACACTGCGACTGGCCGATTCGATGGCCCCGATCGGACGCAGCGCGGCCTCGCCGATCGCCACCAATGCCTCCACCCGACCCACGATCAATTCCATGCGGTCCACGATCTCACCCATCCGGTCAACGGTCGCATCCACCTGCACCAGTGTGTTGCTCAGGTGGTTCAGCGTGGCTTCCATCTTCACCATCGTGCCGTCGAGATCGGTGAGGGTGTTCCCGAATCCGTCGAGCGCGTCGCCCATATCGGTGAGGATCGTGTCCACCTGGCCCACGGTGACATCCGCGTTGAGCGCGGCCTGCGCGAGTTTCCGGAATCGCTGACGCTCGCCGGGACGAGTCCCGGTCGGCGCACCTTTGTCTGCCATGGGCCTGATTATGGTTGTTTTGCACGCCATCGGGAAGACATCGGGATACACCGTGTCCACAGATGCCGAGGCCAACCCCGGACGCGATTCGGCCGCGACCTCAGGGTTGGTATCGCGCGGACGACTCCGCGACCGTGTGTGCCCGGGAACGCAAGACGTCGCGGAGCCAGGCCGGTTCGATCACCTCGAAGTCGAGGTCGAACCGCAGATTCCACAGCACCCGCGACGCGCGCGCCCGATCCGCGAAGCGCAGATGGACGCGGACGTGTGTCGGTGAGTCGCTCTCCTCGACCGACGTCACCGTCACCGGACCGACAAGCTTGTCGACGTGAAGCCGTGCGCAGTCGAGGATCACCTCGAGTTCCTCGAAACCGGCCCGGAACGCGT
Organism: Gordonia sp. NPDC003504; assembly: GCF_053587995.1. Taxonomy (NCBI): domain Bacteria; kingdom Bacillati; phylum Actinomycetota; class Actinomycetes; order Mycobacteriales; family Gordoniaceae; genus Gordonia; species Gordonia sp. NPDC003504. Next base: position 86,942 of record NZ_JBSFPC010000007.1, on the reverse strand, counting down.
CCCGATGCCGTTCCCACACCTCGTCGAGATCCACCTGGTCGTCCCGGCTCGCCGATTCGTCGAGAATCCGCACATCCGACATCCGCGACACGCGATACATGCGCTCGTCGCCATCGGAAGTGGCGACGAGATACCAGGTGTCGCCGGCGACGATGAGACCGATCGGATCGAGTACCCGTTCCCGGGGCTCGCGTCCTCGCGCCTGATAGGTCAGCCGGATCCGCCGGCCGTCGAACACCGCCTGCTGCACCGGGGCGAGTTCGTCGAGCGTCGCCGGGGAACGCACAAAACCCTCCGGGCGCACCAGGATTCGCTGAGCGGCCGCGGCGACCCGACTCCGGTGCGCCTCCGGCAGGGCGGCCTCGAGTTTGCGCTTGGCGCTCGCCGCGGCGGGCGAGTCGATCCGCCCGCCGCCCGACAGCACGGCAATCGCCTCACTCAGCGTCAGCCCGGACAGATCGGTGCGGTATCCCGGCAGCAGCGCGAATCCGCCGTGGCGTCCCCGCTCGGAGTACACCGGCACCCCCGAGGCCGACAAAGCCTCGATATCCCGCAACACCGTGCGCTCGGAGACCTCCAATTCGTCGGCCAGGTCCGCAGCCGTCATCCGGCCCCGAGAGCGCAACAGCATCAGGACCGACAACAGGCGATCGGCACGCACGAGGAAAGTCTCTCAAAAATACCTGACAGAAGATGTCAGGTATTGGCGTTTCACTGGTTGTCGTCAGCCACCACGACCACGGAAGGATTCATCATGAGCACTCCCGCACTCCCCGCCGATCCCCGCCCGGTTTACGCCGCCGCGACCCGCTGGGTCACCGATCTGCTCGGCCACGTCGACGACGACCAACTCGACTCCCCCACTCCCTGTGACGATTTCGACGTTCGCGCTCTCGCCGGGCACCTGATCGGCACGGCCCGTCGGGCGGTCGCACTCGGCAACGGCGACGACGTCTTCGCCGTGCCCAGCATCGACGATCGCCACGATGCGGGCACCTACGCCGATCTGACCACCGGGGCCATCGACTCCTGGTCCGAGGACGCGAAACTCACCGCGATGGTGAAGGTTCCGTGGGGCGAGGTCCCCGGCGCGGGCGCACTCTGGGGCTACGTGAACGAGACGCTGGTCCACGGTTGGGATCTCGCCGTCGCCACCGGACAAGACGCCGAACCCGACCCGGCACTCGCCGAGGCCACTCTGGCTGTGGCACAACGGTTCATCCCGGCCGAGATCCGCGCCGACGACACCGTCCCGTTCGGCCCGGTCGTCGAGCCACGCGACGGTGCCGGGCCCACCGAACGTCTCGCCAACTGGTCCGGACGGACGTCGTCGGCGTGGGTTCAGGTCACCGCATAGGTCGTACCGGTTCACACCCGGACGCCACGGTCGCCGCCACCTTCTTCGCGCGGGTGGTGGCGACCCGATGGTTGCATGGTGCTCTTCGACCTCACACCTCCTTTGAGCGAGGTGGCCGAGGGCTTCGCCGCGATGGATGAGCGGCGGGCGATCACATCGTTGTTGTGGCCGTAGCTCGGCTGACCGTGGCCCTACCGCTCGCCGATCGTCTCCGGCTCCCGAACCGGCAGTGTCGTGGGTTCCTCGATCCGCGCACCACCACGGGCGGCACCGACTCCGGCGGCCACCACCAGGCCCAGCCCGATCACCGACGCGGGACCCGGAACCTGGTGCAGCACAATCAGGCCGATCAACATCGCGAACCCCGGTTCCAATGCCATCAGGGTGCCGAACGACGAGGTGGTGAGTCGTCGCAGCGCCTGCAACTCGAGCACGAACGGCACCACCGGCAGCAGGATGGCCAACCCCAGTCCGATCAGCCACAGTTGCGGGGTCATCCGGCCCAGCGTGGCGGGACCGGCCACGACGGTCGCCACGATGCCGGCGACGGCCATCGACACCGCGAGTCCCTGCAGGCCGGATACCTCGTCGCCGACCTTCTGGGTGAGCAGGATGTAGGCACCCCAGCAGACCGCGGCGGACAGGGCGAACAGCACGCCGGTTCCATTGACACCTCCCGACCACGGTTGGGTCAGCAACAGCACCCCGAGTGCGGCCAGCGCCGGCCAGAGGATCCGTGCGCCCCCGCGTGCGGTGAGGACCGCCACGCCCAGCGGGCCGAGGAATTCCAGCGCACTGGCGGTGCCGAGTGGTATTCGGGCCGCGGCCCCCATGAACAGCATCACCGACCCGGCGGTGGCGACGCCGAGCGCGACGGCCGCGAGGAAGCCGCGGCGGGTGAAGGCACTCGGCCGAGGGCGCACGAACGCCGGCAGCAGCACCCCGGCCCAGGCCAGCCGCAGCCAACCCGCGCCCTCCGCACCGATGCGGTCGACGAGCGCCACCGAGAACGCCAACCCGAGTTGGACACAGAGCATCGATGTGATGGCCATCGTCGTGCCGGTGCGTGCCGCCGTCTGCTTCATATCGCCATTGAAGAACATCAGGATCGTTCACGTCCACGTGATTTTCCTCGACATATCGTTCATGATTCACGAACAATTTGGGTATGGACCCTCGCCGCCTGGAACTCCTACTCGCCCTGTCCCGACTCGGCTCGATGCGCGCGGTCGCCGACACCCATCACCTCACCACGTCGACGGTGTCTCAGCAGATCGCCGCACTTGCCAAGGAGACCAGGACACAACTGATCGAACCCGACGGTCGACGCGTCCGGCTGACACCCGCCGGCCGACGACTCGCCGATCACGCTGTCACCATCCTGGCTGCAGTGGACGCGGCACTGCGCGATCTCGACCCCGACGCCGAACCGGCGGGCACCCTACGAATCGGTGGGTTTGCCACGGGTATCCGCGTGTCCTTGATGCCCACACTGGCCGAATTGACCGAGACGCACCCGGGACTCCACGCCATCGTCAGCGAGTACGAGCCGATCGAGGCATTCGGCCTCCTCGCCGGTGACGATCTCGATCTGGCGTTGACCTACGACTACAACCTCGCCCCGGCCACCCCCGATCCTGTTCTGGAAAGCATCGCATTGTGGTCCACCCCTTGGGGTTTGGCGGTACCGGAGCGCGCATCGGGCACTCCCGACCTCAACGACTACGCAGACCACGATTGGATCGTCAACTCCCGCAACAGCGCCGACGAGACGGCCGTGCGCGTGCTGGCATCGCTTTCGGGGTTCACGCCGCGGATCGCGCATCAGATCGACAATCTCGACCTCGTCGAAGATCTCATCCTGGCCGGCTACGGCGTCGCGCTGCTGCCCCTGCACCGGCCGGCTCGAGACGGCCTGACGGTACTGCCCCTCGCCGAACCCGACATCCGGATGACCGCCTACGCCGTGACCCGTCGAGGGCGCGAACCGTGGCCACCGTTGCGTGCCCTGATGAATCGGCTGGTACCCACCGGCGCCACCCCGGAGCTCGACCGGTGGCCGCGAACCCTATGACATCAACCAGTGAGTGACCCCGGAATACCGCGCCCCATCACCCTGTTGTGGACTGTGACGGTTCGCGGATATCTGCCCCGGGCCCCACCCCATCTGCCGCTACGAGCGGCCACTTGCCGAGAGGCGCACTATCCGCGGGCCGTCGCTCTTTTCTTCCTTCGCCGCGCTCCCGCCGCCGCATCCTCGGTCGCTCTTGACGACCCGCTCTGCGCGGACGTCAGGTAGGTGGGGTGCCGCCAACCCATGGTCCCCCGCCCCATGGTCCCCCGTCGTCGTGGAGAACGGCGAGGCCGTTCAAGGCCGCCGTGCCACAGACGAGGAGATCGACCACCGACAGTGCACCTATGGCACCCATCGCGGCCAGACGGTATTGGGCCGAATCGAACTACCGCCATAAGCTTTTCGGGACTGGTACGTCGGGATACAAATCGGCGAATATCTCGTCCACCTGCCGAAGCTTGTTCGAGTTGTGTGCCGAGCGGCGAAACTCCACACGCTGCGGTGCACAGGATCGCATGACTTCCTTCAGTGCCTCGTCGTCAAGATCTACCTGCGTCACGGACATACGACCGCCCCCGCTCACGGCACGTACATGATGCGCAGTTGACACCAACAGCCCCACAAACTGTGCGTGCCGCCACCGCTGGACGCTGCGCCCCCGGAATAACCATCCATCCCACCCCGTTGATCCCCTCAGTCGCTCAAAATTGAGCAACTCAACCGAGGAGGTTCCCATGCCCGCCGTCACCGCCGACACCACCACCCTGCCCCGGCTGACGCCGGCCGCGCTCGAGGACACCGAACGCGAGGTCCGCTCGGTCACCCGCGGCCCGCGTGGCTACGAGGGCGAGGGCTTCCCGGTCGTCCGGGCCTTCGCCGGGGTGCCCACCGCGGCACTCGATCCGTTCATCCATATGGATCAGATGGGTGAGGTCGACTACCAGCCGGGCGAGCCCCGGGGTACCGACTGGCATCCGCACCGCGGCTTCGAGACCGTGACCTATATGATCGACGGCCGGTTCCAGCATCAGGACTCCACCGGTGGTGGCGGCCTCATCGAGAACGGCGCCACCCAGTGGATGACCGCCGGCTCGGGCATCCTGCACATCGAGACCCCGCCCGCCGAACTGGTCGAATCCGGCGGACTGTTCCACGGTATCCAGCTGTGGGTGAATCTGCCCGCCAAGGACAAGTTCCTCACACCGCGCTACCAGAACCTGGAGGGCGGCCAGGTCGCGCTCGTCGCCTCGCCCGACGGTGGGTCCCTGGTCCGGATCATCGCGGGTGAGATCGACGGCCACGCCGGGCCGGGCTCCACCCACACCCCGATCACCGTCGCGCACGCCACCGTCGAGCCGGGCGCGTCGATCTCGCTGCCGTGGCGCCGGGACTTCAATGCCCTGGTCTACGTCCTGTCCGGCCGTGGAACCGTTGGCGCGCAGGCACGTCCGATCGAGCAGGGACAGCTCGCCGTGTTCGGTGCCGGCGATCGCCTGAGCGTGTCGGCCGATTCCGGACAGGACAGCAACCGACCCGCGCTGGAGGTGCTGTTGCTGGGTGGCAAGCCCATCCGCGAACCGGTCGCGCAGTATGGTCCGTTCGTGATGAACACCCGTGAACAGCTCGTCGAGGCAATCAACGACTTCCAGGCCGGACGGCTCGGCGTCGTACCGCCGGATGCGCTGATGCCGCACACCAGCGTCCGCTGACACCACAGTGAGTTCTATTGCACGAGACCCCGCCTCGTGGCGCTCCTTCGTCGAGACCAGCGCACGCCTGCACACCCTGCTGGACGAGGAGTTACGCGCCCACTGCGGAATGTCGTTGTCGGACTATCACATTCTGCTGATCCTGCAGGAGTGCCCGGAGCACCGCGCCCGGATGCGCGAGCTGTCGCGACGGATGGTGTTTTCCACCTCACGCCTGTCCTATCAGATCGACGTGATGGTGAAACGTGGCTGGCTCCGGCGCGAATCGGCTCCCGAGGATCGCCGGGGCAGCTACGCCGTCGTCACCGACGCGGGCCTTGAGGCATTCGCCGCGGCCGCCCGCGACCACGGCGAGGCGGTGACACGCCTGTTCTCCGTCGCCCTCTCGCCCGCCGACGACCACCACCTCGCGACCATCATGGACACCCTCGCCCGTCATCTCGATGACCTCTCGGATTAGGAGACCTCATGACCACCACCTCGCAGATCCGAGTGATCCGCGCCGACGAGCGTCATCGTTGGGACAGCGGATGGCTCACCTCACTCCAGTCCTTTCCCGCCACCGGCAATTTCGACCTGATCGGCAACGCCCACGGGGTCCTGATGGTCAACAACGACGACACCGTCGACGCCGGCGAGGGCTTCGACACCCACCAGCACGCCGACACCGAGATCGTCACCTGGGTTGTCGAGGGATCGTTGCACCACAAGGATTCCCGCGGCCACGAGGGAGTCCTCACCCCCGGCGTGGTGCAGCGGATGACCGCAGGCACCGGGATCATGCATTCCGAGCGCAATGCGTCCAGCCGCACCGACAACCGGCGCCTGCGGGTGGTTCAGATGTGGGTTGCCACCGAATATGCCGGGGCGACACCCGGTTACGCCGAGGCAGACGTCACCACGGTGCTGTCGAGGGGTGAGCTCGTCCCGATCGTGTCCGGCCTCGAACGCCATCACGGCGTCGCACCGGTGACTCTGCCGAACAGCTACGCCACCTTGCACGCCGCACGGATGCGTGCCGGTGGCACAGTGACGCTGCCGGAAGCTCCGTTCGGCCACCTGTATGTGGTCGACGGGACCGTCGACCTCTCCGCCGACGGTGAGGTCACCTCACTCGGGCGTGGCGACGCCGTCCGATTCACCGGCGCCGCAGATCAACCCGTCACCGCGTCCTCCGACGCCGAGATCCTCTACTGGGAGATGTACACCGGGTTCGGCTCGCGCTGAGTCGAGTTCGCGCTGAGGCGAGTTCGCATCCCGGACGAGGCGTCACGGCTGCAACGACGGTTCATCCGCGGTGGACAACGTCAGCACGGCCTCGACGACGATGTCCTGCTGCTCGATCTCCGCCTCGATCCGGCGCAACAGCACGGCGACGTCATGCTCACGCAGATCCCCGCGAATGTCCACGGCCGCAACGAGGTAGTACTGCACCGGGCCCACGTACTCGATGTGCAGGTACGTCACGCGGTCGATGTCGGGATGGTCGAGCAGGAACCGCAACATCGTGCCACGCGTGGCCGGCATCGCCGTTTGGCCCAACAAGAACTGGCTGTTGCGCTTGATGAGGAAGATCGCGATCACACCGAGGAGCAGTCCGACCAGAATGGAGCCGATCGCGTCGTACACGGCGTTGCCGGTGATCTCGTGCAGCGCCATACCGGCGGCGGCGATCAGCAGTCCGGTGAGGGCGGCGGCATCCTCGAAGAACACCGCGCGCAGAGTGGCTTTGGAGGTGCGGCTGACGAACCGGAGGGGATGCATCGACAGCCGCCGACCACCCTCATGCGCCTGCCGGACCGACTGCAGAAAGGAAATGCCCTCCAGCACAAAGGATATGGCAAGAACGATGTAGCCGATCAGGTAGTCGGCGTCGGGTTCGGGATGGCGCAGGGAGGTGATGCCATGCATCACCGACACGGCAGCACCCACCGCGAACAGGCCGAACGCGGCGAACATCGACCAGATGTAGGTTTCCCGACCGTGCCCGAAGGGATGGGCGCGATCCCGGCCGAGTCCACCACGCCGTTCGGCGATCAGCAGGAACACCTCGTTACCCGAGTCGGCCCAGGAATGCACCGCCTCGGCGACCATCGAGGCCGAACCGGTCAAGACCGCGGCCACCGATTTGGCCACCGCGATGAGAATGTTCATCGTGAACGCGATGATCACCGTCAGCAGTGATTCCGAACCGTCGGACTTGGGTGCCTCGTTCCGCTCCTGATCCACCTGCCGAGCATCTCACGGCGAGCGTCGTCCACGCGGGACAAGCGGCGGCGCACCCGGGGAATCCCAAGTGCGCCGCGCCGATGAGCTCAGCCCCGCTGTGAAAGGGTTATCCGAGGCTGAACGGCTTGCCGTAGAACGTCGTGACCTGCTCGGCGTTACCGGTGACCACGTAGACGTTGGCGTAGGACCGTGCCTGCGCGTAGCCGGCACAGCCGTTGATCTGGATCGTCTCGTTGACGTAGCTCAGTCTGGCCTCGTCGACGCCCTTGAACGTCACCTTGGAGGAGTGCTTGTCGGCGCCGAAATCGTCGGCGCTTTCCACGTCGTTGATGTAGACGTTGACCGCCTGGCCGGGGCCGACCGAGATCGATCCGCCGGCGGTGGCGGTCGCGGCGGTGACGTCGCCGCTGCTGTTGGCGGTCCCGCTGCCACCTCCGTTGCTGGTGAGGCCGGAGATGTTCACCTGGCAGCCGATGATGTAACCGGCCTGCACCTTGATCTTCTTGGCCTTGGTGCTGGTGTGCACGGCGTAGTTCGCCGACACCCAGGCATTGCGGTGCAGCGGCGTACCGCCCAGCGACGGGTTGATCGTGGCGTTCTCGCCGGAGCGGGTCACCGACACGACGGTGCCGTCACCCATGCGCTGCTGGTCGGTCTGCGACGGCAACGCGACGTGCACGTCGGCGGCGGCGACGCCGGTGACCGACAGCAGCGCGGCGGCACCCACCGCGACGGGTCCGCCGAGTACGGCAAGGCGTTTGAGACTGATGTTCATGGATCTCCCTCTCGGAGAATGGAAGTACGCCGGAAATCATCGGCGCGGTTGACTATGGGATGAAACGTCAGCCGATGGAGAACGGCTTGCCGTAGAGGTTGATCTTGCGGTGGTTGCTGCCCGTGGTCTCCACCGTGACGAAGGAACGCGCCTGCGCGTACCCCGCACAGTTCTGGACCTGCAACTGCACGCGGTCATAGTCGAAGTAGTAGGTGCCCGACTTCTCGATGTCCTTGTAGTCGATCTGCGCGAACACGACCTGACCCGGCGTGATCGGGACACTGAGGGTGCCGGTTCCGGTGGGTGCGCTGGTGATCGCATTGAGGGTGCCGGTGAAGCCGACCGAGGCGCTACCCACGTTGACTTGGCAGCCGACGATGTAACCGACCGACAGGGTGGCGGCCGCGCCGTCGGTGGAGGTGCCGTTGCTGCCCGGCGACGCGGATTCACCGGCAGGACCGTTGTTGGGGCCGGCGGCCGATTCCTTGAGCCCGGAGGCCTTGAGCACGATGTGGGCACTGACCCAGGCGGTCCGGCCGAGGCCGTTGCCGGCCAAAGATGGTGAGATCTGCGCGGATTCGCTGGTACGCGTCAGATCCAGGCCGTCGGCGTGGGTGCTGCCGCCGGGCAGTCGCACGAAGGCGTCGGCATGTGCCGGCGCGGCCGTCGCCAACCCCACCCCGAGTGCCGCGACGCCCGCGGCTGCCGCGCGCACGGCCACGCGGTTGCGCCGTGACTTGTTGGTGCTCATTGGTTCCCCTCACAGATGTCGTCAACGGTCGCGGTGTTCACGACCTCGCGAAGCGTACGGGGCCCACGGCGACCGGCCGGTGGCACTCAGATGGCGTGCAGATGACCGTTGGCCGGTCGTCGGAAGAATTCGATGTCCATGAAAGCCGTTGTGTACCAGTGTTGTTCGGTTTGTCCGCGGTACGGTGACGGCAATCTCGGACAATTCGGATGATTCGGTATCCGATGGCTGTGTGTCGTTCGCGCGATTACAGTCAGCGGGTGCCTTTCCCCGTGATACCCCCACCGGTTCGTCGGTGGTTCCTCTCCGACATCAGCCCCGAGCCCGCGGGACTGATGGGACCGCACCGTATCCCCAGCGAGGAATCCCACACCCATCCGTGGTGGAAGGTGATGTGCCTGACGGGCGTCGACTACTTCTCCACGCTGGGCTATCAACCGGGTATCGCCGTCCTGGCGGCCGGGACCATCGCACCGTTGGCCACCATCGTGCTGGTCGCTCTCACACTCTTCGGGGCGCTCCCGGTCTACCGTTACATTGCGCGGCGCTCCCATCGCGGTGAGGGCTCAATCGCGATGCTCGAGCACCTGCTACCGCGCTGGGGCGGCAAGATACTCGTCCTGGTGCTCTTGGGTTTCGCGGCCACCGACTTCCTGATCACGATGACATTGTCGGCGGCTGACGCCACCGCACACTTCATCGAGAATCCGTTCATACCGTCGTTTTTCGAGGGCCACAACGTGGCCATCACCCTGGTGTTCCTGGCGCTGCTGGCCGCGATCTTCCTCCGCGGATTCACCGAGGCCATCACCGTGGCGGTGGGACTCGTCGCGGTGTATCTGACACTCAACGTCGTCGTCATCGCCGACGGCCTATGGCACCTGGCCACCACCCCGCACGTGATGGTCGACTGGCGTCACGCCATGACGGTCGAACACGGCAGCCCGTGGATGATCGTGGCCGTCGCGCTGCTGGTGTTTCCCAAGCTGGCACTCGGATTGTCGGGCTTCGAGACGGGTGTGGCGGTGATGCCGCAGATCGACGGCTCCGACGACGACCCGCCCGATCATCCCGCGATCCGCATCGCCGGGGCCCGAAAGCTGCTGACCACCTCCGCGGTCATCATGAGCGTCCTGCTGATCACCAGCAGCCTCGTGTGCACGATCCTGATACCGGAGGACGAGTTCCAGCCCGGCGGGCCCGCCAACGGTCGCGCCCTGGCCTTCCTCGCCCACGACTACCTCGGCAACGGCTTCGGCACCGTCTACGACATCAGCACCATCCTGATCCTGTGGTTCGCCGGCGCCTCGGCGATGGCCGGACTCCTCAACCTGGTGCCGCGCTACCTCCCCCGCTACGGCATGGCGCCGGACTGGGCGCGCGCGGCCCGCCCACTCGTGGTGGTGTTCATCCTCATCGCGGCCGGGGTGACCGTGCACTTCCGCGCCTCCGTCGACGCCCAGGGCGCGGCATACGCCACCGGCGTGCTCGTGTTGATGACGTCGGCGGCGGTCGCGGTGACGCTGTCGGTGCGTAAACGACGACGCACCGTTGCGACGATGGCCTTCGCCGCCATCTCGATCATCTTCGCGTACACCACCGTTGCCAACATCATCGAACGGCCGGAGGGCGTGCAGGTCGCGGCCTTCTTCATCGTGGCGATCCTCATCGTCTCCTTCGCCTCCCGGATCAACCGCTCCTTCGAACTGCGCAGCGGCGAGATCACCTTCGACGACACCGCACAACGCATCATCGACGCCGCAGCCGACTTCGGGCAGATTCACATCGTCACCCACGACCCGGAGGAGCGGTCGGAGGCCGAGTACCACGACAAGGAGATCCAGCAACGCGCCGAAAGCCACATCCCCGACGCCGAGCAGATTGTCTTCCTCGAGGTCAACGTGACCGACTCGTCGGAATTCAGCACCGATCTCGAGATCCACGGGCGCTATCACGAGGGCGGGTTCCGCATCCTCTGGGTCGATTCCGCCGCGGTACCGAACACCATCGCGTCGGTGTTGTTCGCCATCCGCGATTGGACCGACATCGTGCCGAATGTGTATTTCGAATGGAGCGAGGCGAATCCGCTGGTGAACCTGCTTCGCTTCCTGTTCATCGGCGAGGGCGAGGTGGCGGCGGTGACCCGCGAGGTGGTGCGCCGGGCCGAGCCGGACACCGCCAAACGGCCCTCCGTGCACGTCGGATGACGTGTCGTCGGCAATCCGCCGCAGCACCGGTCTCGAACCCCTGAGTGTCCACACCATCGAGGACCACCAGGAGTCGACATGCACAAGTCCACCCGTCTCGCACTCGGATTCGCCATCGCCACCGCCGGAGCCGGAGCCATCGCGTTCGCTTCCGCCCCCGACGCCGCTGCGGCGCCATCGATCTGTCCCGCGTTGCCCGGCCAAACTGCCACCGCCCCAGGATGTTCGGCGGCGGCGACCGACAACGGCCTCAGCTTGGCGATCTCCGTCGACGGGGGTAACGCCACGTCGTCCGCCACCAACCTCGCCGGTCCGGCCGCGATCGCCGTCGGCCCGAACGCCTCGGTGACCATGACCGGCGTGCGCCCCGGTCTCGCGATCGGTATCGCCGGCCCGGGAGCATCGGTGACCGTCAACGGCGTCACCGGACCCACCTGCACCGGAACCGGCCCCGCCTTCGCCGGCGACTTCCAGACCCTGCAGGGATGCTGGCGGTAAACCTCTGCACGACAGCAGGATTCACAGTTCACCTCCCTCCGCTGACGGCGCTCTGTCCGACGTTGACAGCGCTCTCACCCACGTTCACAGCGCTCTCACCCACGTTCACAGCGGAGTCCAGAGCGCCGTCAGTGAGACCCAGAGCGCCGTCAACGACGAGGTGAGCGCGGTCAGTGCCGCCGAGCCCATGACAAACGTCATGGGCCATTGATGACATCTGCTCTGGGTGCGCCGACCCCGCAACGGGCATCGTGAGATGCATGACCACAGCACCCGCGATCCACACCCAGAGCCTTCGCAAGTCGTTCCGCGGCCCACACGGCAACCGCGTCACCGCCGTCGACGGCCTCGACCTCACCATCCGCCCCGGCGAGGTGGTGGCCTTCCTCGGCCCCAACGGTGCGGGCAAGACCACCACCATCGACATGATCCTGGGTCTGTCCCAACCCGATTCGGGATCTGTGGCCGTCTACGGCCAGACCGCCAGAAGCGCCGCGCGTGGCGGCCGGATCGCCGCGGTCCTGCAAAGCGGTGGCCTGCTGCCCGATTTCACCGTCGAGGAGACGATGCGCATCGTGGCGGCACTGCACGGCCGCAGCGGCGACGTCGAATCGGCGATGTCGCGCGCCGACATCGCCCACCTCGCCGGCCGCAAGGTATCCCGGTGCTCCGGTGGCGAACAGCAGCGCCTCAAGTTCGCGCTCGCCACGCTCCCCGACCCGGACCTCATCGTGCTCGACGAACCGACCGCAGGTATGGACGTCGAATCCCGCCGCTCCTTCTGGGCCGCGATGCGCACCGACGCCACCCATGGCCGGACCGTCGTGTTCGCCACCCACTACCTCGACGAGGCCGACGACTTCGCCGACCGCATCATCATGATCGCCCAGGGCCGGATCGTCGCCGACGGATCGACCGCCGAGATCCGCAACATCGCAAGCCGGCGCATCGTGTCGGCCATCGTCGACGACGCCGAGCTGGCAACAGTGGCGAGAGTGATCGTCGACCTCGAGGTCACCGAACGACGCGGCGGACGAACCTATCTGTCCGCGGCCGACTCCGACGCGTTGGCCCGATGCCTACTCACTTCGACCCACGCACGTGAGGTCGAGATCGCCACGCACAACCTCGAAGACGCCTTCGTCGCACTCACCTCGGCAGCCTGATCCACACTCCGCCTGACTGCATTCCGCCCGATCCGCAGTTCAACCACACTCGAAGGACACACCATGACCACCGCCACGATCGGTCAGCCCGCCGAGCAACGCTCGACGAGCCTCACCAGCCTCATCCCCTCGACCACCTACCTGCGACTCGACATCCGCCGGGTTCTGCGCAACCGACGCGCGATGATCTTCACCGTCGCGATGCCCGCGCTGCTCTACCTGGTGTTCGGCGCCACCCAGAACACCGACGACACCGTCGGTTCCGGCAACGTCGCGTTCTATGTCCTCATCGGCATGGCCGTGTACGGCGCCATCCTCGCCGCGGCCTCCAACGCCGCATCCGTGGCGATCGAACAGCAGGCCGGCTGGACCCGCACGCTGATGATGACGCCCCTGCGGCCGTCCGGATATGTCGGCACCAAGGTCGGCGTCGCACTCGCGATCGGCGCGCTGCCGATCCTGGTCCTCACCGTTGCCGGTGTCGCCACCGGGGCGCATGCACCCGTCGGGATCTGGATCGCCTGCCTGCTCCTCGGCTGGATCGGCGCGTCGGTGTTCGCCGCCTTCGGGCTGGCCGTCGGCAGCCTGATGCACTCCGACGGTGCCATGCAGGTCATGGGCGGCATCCTGGCCCTGCTCGCGTTCGCGGGCAACGTGTTCGTCCCACTCAAGGGCGTGATGCTCACCATCGCGCAGTTCACCCCGATGTTCGGCGTCGTCACCCTCGCCCGCTACCCGCTCGACCACGGGGTGACCGTCTACGGCACTCACATCCCGCTGTGGGTCGCGTGCGCCAACCTGATCGTGTGGGGCGTGGTCTTCGCTTCGACCGCCGCAGTCTTCTACAGTCGCAGTACAACTCGTCAGTGACGAGCAACGCAGAACACCGCAGAAACGGCCCACACAATGACCGACATCCACCCCGCGTGGCGAACGCCCTGGCGCAACATGCGCTGGGCGTTCGTCGCCATCTGGATGCTGTTCCTCGGCTATCCGCTCGGCGCGGTGATCGGCTCGGACCACTCCGCGCCGGTCAAGGCGATCGGCTACGCCCTCGTGGGGGCTTTCGCGCTCGTCTACCTGCTGGCCAGCGTCTACGTGCTGTCGGGCCGCACCGGGCCGGATCGCCGCGGGGTACCGGTCTTCGGGGTGCTGGCGCTCCTCACGATCGGCCTGCTCCCGATCATCGGCGAGGGTGCATTCGGCACAGCACCATTCCTGATGGTGGTGGCGGCGTTCACCTTTCCGTACGGCTGGGCAGCGACCACCATCTGCGGTGTCGTCGTGTGCGCCCTGGCCATCCCGGCCATCGCCGGCTGGGAGCAGGACCTCGGCCTGGTCGTCGTCCTCGTCGCGGTGGGCTTCACCATGCTGGGCTTTCGCACCATCGCGATGCGCGAGAACGAACGGGAACGCGCCGAAGAACGCCGTCGCGAACTCGACGCCGAACTGGCCGCCGTCGCCGAACGTGAACGCGTCGCACGCGACGTCCACGACATTCTCGGCCATTCACTGACCGTGATCACCATCAAGACCGAACTCGCCGGTCGCCTCATCGACCTCGATCCCCAACGCGCGAAAGCCGAGATGTCCGAAGTGAATCAACTCGCCCGGGACGCCCTCGCCGAGGTCCGCTCCACCGTCGGACAGTTGCGCACCCCGGATCTGCCCAGCGCCATCGCCGGCGCCGAAAGCGCCTTGCTCGCAGCCGGGATCACCGCCGACCTACCCGGTCCCGACATCCACACCCCCAACAGCTCGCTGTTCGCGTGGGTTCTGCGCGAGGCCGTCACCAACGTGGTCCGCCACAGCGGCGCCTCCCGCTGCGTCGTCGTGATCGATGACACCTCGATCACTGTGCGGGACAACGGTTCCGGAATGGGCGCATCCGGATTCGGCAACGGGCTGCGCGGATTGACCGAACGGGTCGAGTCCGCGGGCGGGACCCTGAGCGTCACCTCCGACGCCGACGGCACGGCGGTGACGGCGGTGACGGCGGTGAGGACATGAGTGGCCCGATCCGGTTGCTCCTCGCCGACGATCAGGCCTTGGTGCGTGGAGCACTCGCCGCACTCCTCGACCTCGAACCCGACCTCGATGTGGTGGCCCAGGTCGGTCGAGGGGACGAAGTCGTCGCTGCGGCACGCGATTCCGGCGCACAGGTCTGCCTACTCGACATCGAGATGCCGGGAATCGACGGAATCGACGCGGCGGCCGCGGTACACGCCGAACTACCCGACGTCCACTGCCTGATCGTCACCACCTTCGGCCGACCCGGATATCTGCGGCGCGCCATCGAGGCCGGGGCATCGGGATTCGTCGTGAAGGACACCCCGGCAGCCGAATTGGGCGATGCGGTCCGCCGTGTACACGCCGGCCTACGAGTGATCGACCCGATGCTGGCCACCGAAAGCCTCACCAGCGGCGACAATCCACTCACCCCACGCGAATCCGAGGTGTTGCGGGCCGCCCTGACGGGCGCGACGGTGGCCGCCATCGCCGCCGAGGTCCACCTGTCGGCCGGGACGGTCCGCAATCATCTGTCATCGGCGATCGGGAAGACCGGCACCGCCACCCGCGCCGAGGCGGCGCACGTCGCCCGCGAGCGCGGCTGGATCTGATGCCGGCCGAATCGACTGCCGCTCAGTCGAAGTCGACGTCGAGACCCCGCAGATATGCGGCCTGGCCGACGTGCTGGGCGTCGTCGTCGAGGATGCTCACCAATCGCACACCCAGCGTGACCGGCGGATCCCACCGCGTGTCGATGACGCGGTCGAGGTCGTCGTCATCGAGGCCGGCCAGATAGTCCACGGTGACCTGATGGGCCGCATCGTAGTAACCCACCAGCAACTCCGCCGGTCCGACCACCCGGATCACGTCGGCGGCGCTCTGCCCGTACCCACTGGCCGACGGCTCGAACGGCAACGCGAACCGGTCGAACCAGCCGTCGGAGGTCCACACCTGGTCGGTACCGGCGACATCGGCGATCTGCGCGTCCTGCACCCGGGCCAGATGCCAGATGAGCCACGCGATGGTGTTGGCACCGTCGGCGGGCTGATAGGTGAGTCGCTGCTCCTCGATATCGTCGAGTACGGCGTGGACGTTCTCCCGGACGCGAGCGAATCCGTCGGCGAGGATTTCGGTGGATTTCATATGTCCACACCTACTCCCGTATCACCACAACTGCATGTATCCGCCCGGATGCAAAGATTTTCTTCGCCGCGCGCGCAACCCTGGCCTGCACGTCCGCGCCCGTCAACCATGACGGGGTGTCTGACTCTGTGCCCTCTGCATCTGTACCCTCTGCATCTGTACCCACCCCGCCTGGATTCGTCCCGGCGCACCGACCCATCCGGTTCAACGCCTTCGACATGAACTGCGTTGCCCACCAGTCACCGGGGCTGTGGCGCCACCCCGCCGACCGTTCGTGGGACTACAACACCCTCGACTACTGGGTCGACCTGGCGCGATTGCTGGAAACCGGCGGTTTCGACGGCCTGTTCATCGCCGACGTCCTCGGCACCTACGACGTGTACGCGGGCACCGATGAGGCCGCCATCCGGCAGGGCGCCCAGATCCCGGTCAACGACCCGCTGCTGCTCGTGTCGGCGATGGCCCACGCGACCGAACACCTCGGCTTCGGCATCACCACGGGCACCGGCTTCGAGCATCCATATCCGTTCGCGCGGCGCCTCTCGACGCTCGATCACCTGACCAGGGGACGCATCGGCTGGAATGTGGTCACCGGCTACCTGCCCTCCGCCGCCCGGAACATGGGCGACGATGACCAGCTCGCCCACGACAGCCGCTACGACCACGCCGACGAGTACCTGACCGTGCTCTACAAGCTGTGGGAGGGTTCGTGGGAACGTGACGCCGTGCGCCGCGACCGCGCGGCCGGCGTCTTCGCGGATCCGGAGAAGGTGCACCACATCGGTCACCGCGGTGAGCATTTCACGGTTCCGGGGATTCACCTGTCCGAGCCGTCGCCGCAGGGCTCGCCGGTGATCTACCAGGCCGGGGCATCGCCGCGCGGGCGACGCTTCGCCGCCCAGAACGCCGAAGCCATCTTCGTCGCCGCACCCACCAAAGCCATTTTGCGCGAGACGGTCTCGAAGATCCGCGATGAACTGGTGGCGGCCGGCCGGGGCCCCTACGACGCCCGCATCTACACCCTGCTGACCATCATCACCGACTCCACTCCCGAGGCCGCCCGCGCCAAGGCCGCCGACTATCAGCGCCACGCCAGCGCGGAGGGGTCGCTGGTGTTCATGTCCGGATGGATGGGGATCGACCTCGCGTCCTATGACCTCGACGAACCGATCGGCAATGTCGAGAGCAACGCCATCCAGTCCGCGGTGGCGGCCTTCCAGCAGGCCTCCGAGTCGGGCGACGAATGGACGGTGCGAGACATCGCCGCCTGGGGCGGCATCGGCGGGATGGGACCAGTGCTCATCGGTTCCGGCGACGAGGTCGCCGAGGCACTTGAGAGCTGGGTCACCGACACCGACGTCGACGGCTTCAACCTCGCCTACGCTGTCACCCCCGGTACCTTCGCCGATGTCATCAACCACGTCGTTCCCGCGTTGGAACGCCGCGGACTGTATCACCGCGACTACGTCCCGGGTACGTTGCGGCACAAGCTCTTCGGCCGCGGTGACCTGCTCCCCGACAATCATCGTGGGGCATCGTTCCGGGTCGGTGGACCGGCCTCGACGATCGACGACTCCATTCGTGAGATCGGCGCCAACGGTCGGCTCGTCGCGCCGGGGGTACGCCGATGATCGTCGTCTCGCATCTCACCAAGGTCTTCGACACCCCGTCGGGACCGTCGACGGTTCTCGACGATGTCTCGTTCACCGTGGCCGGTGGCGAGGTGTTCGCCGTGGTCGGCCCGTCCGGCGCCGGCAAGAGCACCCTGGCCCAGTGCCTGAATCTGTTGCAGCGCCCCACCTCGGGCGAGGTGATCGTCAACGGTGAGAACCTCGCACACCTCGACTCCGCGGCGTTGCGGGCGGCACGTCGGCGGATCGGCACCGTCTTCCAGTCCTCGAGCCTGCTCTCGCGCCGCACCGCCGCCGAGAACGTCGCCCTGCCCTTGGAGTATCTCGGTGCCACGAAGGCCGCGACGCGCTCCCGGGTCGCCGAGCTCCTCGACCGGGTGGGCATGGCGGACCGCGCGAATCTGTATCCGCATCAGCTCTCCGGCGGCCAGCGTCAACGCGTCGGCATCGCACGCGCCTTGGCACTCAAACCCTCGGTGCTGCTGTCGGATGAGGCCACCTCCGGACTCGACCCGGTGGCCACCGAGTCCTTCCTCGACCTGCTCGCCGACGTCCGCGACGACCTGGGTCTGGCCGTCGTGTTCATCACCCATGAGATGGATCTGATCACCCGGATCGCCGATCGGGTGGGTCGCCTCGATCATGGCACCATCGTCGAACAGGGATCGGTGGTCGATCTTGCCCTGAGCCCCGATTCTTCTCTGGGACAATCACTTCGACCCCACGGAATTCCTGCTCCGGCCGCCGCCGGCGAGGTCGCGGTGGTGGTCACCTACCACTCGGCGGCGGTTCCGTCGGACTGGATCACCCGGGTGACGACGCGCATCGGCGCTCCGGTGGGCATCCTCGGCGCCAACGTCCAGAGTGTCGACGGTGTCCCCGTGGGTGAACTCACCGTGTCCGTCAACGCGAGCTCCGTCGACGAATTCGTCGTCACCGCAAACGAACTCGGCGTGACCGCACGACCCACCGCGCAGGCCGCACGCGAGGTCGCCGCATGAGCGCGCCGAGTGACACCCACATTCTCGCTTCGATCACCGTGCCGGTCAACGAGATCCCGTCGCTGCTGATACCGGCCTTCGTCGACACCGTCATGATGGTGAGCATCGTGATGGTCATCGTGCTGATCGTCGGCGTGCCGCTGGGTGCCCTGATCCACAATCTCGCCCCGGGCGGTCTGTTCGAACGCCGTTCCTTGCACACGCCCCTGTCGTGGGTCATCAGTGTCGGGCGGTCACTGCCGTTCCTGGTGTTGATGACGGCGATCATTCCGTTCACCCGTTTCATCACCGGCACCAACATCGGCATCGCCGCGGCGGTGGTACCGATGTCGATCGCCGGCATCGCGTTCTTCACCCGCATCGTCGAGAACTCCCTGCGGGCGGTGCCCACCTCGGTGGTCGAGGTGGCCAAGGCATCCGGTGGGTCGAACGCCCAGATCATCTGGTCTGCACAGATTCCCGAGGCACTGCCGAACATCATCGGCGGTCTGACGATCAACACCATCGCGATGATCGAGTACTCGACGATCGCCGGCACCATCGGCGCCGGCGGCCTCGGCTACATCGCCGTCACCTACGGCTATCAGCGTTTCGACCACGGCGTGATGATCGCGACCATCATCGCGCTGGTCGTCACCGTCGCGCTCATCCAGGTCGGTGGCGACGCCCTCGTGCGCCACCTCACACCTGAGCGCAAACTCGCCACGCGACGCTGAATCACTTTTTCACACAACCACTCTCACCACCTTCTCCATCCACGAAAGGCGCTACCCCCATGTCTGCGACCACCGATTCGACACCCGGCGCCCCCAGTCCCGGATCGGACACCCCGGACTCCGGCGACCACAACGGCATCCAATTGCGTTCCCGCCGTCGCTGGCCCTTGATCGCCGGTGCCGCGGCGGTCGTGGTGATCGTTCTCGCCGCGGTGATCGCCTGGCGATTCGCCGGCTCCGACGAGGCCTCACCCAACGACACCCCGGGCGCGACACTGACGGTCGTCACCGCCGAGGGCAACGCCAGCGAACAGGCCCTGGTCAATTTCGTCGCCACAAAGGTCGCACCCCGCTACGGCATCACCGTGGCCTTCCGCGGACTCGCCGACTCCACCACCCTCAACCGGGCCGTCAGCGACGGTGAGGTCGCGGGCACGATCTATCAGCACAAACTGTGGCTCTCGCAGGTGCTCGCGGCCAATCCGGACTTCCAGGAAGAGGCGGCGACACCGGTCTTCCGGTGGGGCTTCGGCATCTGGTCGGACAAGTACGCCTCACCGACCGATCTGCCGCAGAACGCGAAGGTGTCGCTCTACTCAGACCCCGCCAACGAGGCGCAGGGATTGTGGCTGCTCGAACGCGCCGGCCTGATCACCCTCAAGCCGGGCGTGGACAAGTGGACCGCCACCCAGGACGACATCGCGTCGAATCCGCGGAATCTGCAGTTCACCCTGCTCGACTTCGCCGCGCAGTCCCGGGCGTTGCCCGATCTCGACGCCACCGTCGGCTACACCGAGTACTACCTCGCGGCCGGCGTCGACCTCTCCAAGCAGATCTTCGCCCCGCCGGCGCCGGACGAGTTCGCCGGGCAGTTGACCATCGGAAGCAAGTGGCGTGATTCCGAGAACATCAAGAAGTTGGTGGCGGCGTTCAAGGACCCGGCCGTGCAGCAGTACCTGGCCACCGACCCCGCGGTGAAGAACATCCTGTTGCCGCTCTGAGCGGGTTCGCCCGAGGCGGTCCGGTGGCGGCGCGTGTTCTCCGCCGCCCCGGACCGCCTCGGCCTATGGTGTCGGAGTGATTGGTAGGAAGCACGGTGACCGCCGGATCGGACACGGCGCGGGCCACGGGCACTCACACCACCTGTCCGACATCGAGGTCGTCCTGTCACCGCTGGCCAAACGCCTCGTCATCGGATTGCTGATCGTCGCGGGTCTCGCCGTGATCGTCTGCGGATTCCTCCTACGGCCGTCCTATGGAGATCATCCGGTCCCCGCCCAGTTCCGTGGGCCCGACGGCACCGCGATCCACGCGGTCGACGGCGAGATCATCAGTCAGACCCGGGGTGAGTGCCTCAACCAGATGGTCGGAGCCATCAACGACACCGCCGACATCCCGATCTCCGGCGAGGGCAGCGGGCCGTGCCTCGAATTCACCGTACGCATCACCTCGGGCGAGCACGACGGCAAGTACACCCTGCTCGAGGTGCCGACCAACGCCGCACAGGCGGGGACGAGCCCGGACTCGTCGTCGCAGACCCTGGGCCATCCGGACGACCCGCAGGCGGGCCAACCGACGTTGCATGTCGGCGATTCCATCCGGTTGAGCACGGTGGCCGGGCCCGACGGGCAACCGCGGTACTCCTTCTTCGACTTCAACCGCACCACCTCCACCATCGTGTGGGCCCTGCTGTTCGCGGCGGCGATCATCCTGGTGGCCGCCTGGCGGGGACTGCGTTCACTGATCGGTCTGGCCTTCGCGTTCCTGGTGCTCGGATTCTTCACACTGCCCGCGATCCTCGACGGAGAGTCACCGGTCGCGGTCGCGGTGGTCAGCTCGGCGGCCATCCTGTTCGTCGTGCTCTACCTCGCACACGGGGTCAGCCTGCGCACCTCGTCGGCGCTGTTGGGTACGTTGACGTCGATGGTGCTGGCGGGTGTGCTGAGCTGGCTGGCGATCGAGACGATGCAGTTGAGCGGTCTGTCCGGTGACCAGACGACGAGCCTGCAGGTGTATCAGGGCACCATCTCGGTCAGCGGATTGTTGTTGGCGGGCTTCATCATCGGCACGCTCGGCGTCCTCAACGACGTCACCATCACGCAGGCGTCGGCCGCCTTCGAACTGGCCGGCGCCGGGGAACCGACCCGGCTGGCCACGTTCCGGGCGGCCATGCGGGTGGGCCGCGACCACATCGCCAGCACCGTCTACACCCTGGTGTTCGCCTACGCCGGCAGCGCTCTCCCGCTGCTGTTGCTGTTCTCGGTGGCCCAGCAGCCGTTCGGCTCGATGATCACCACCGACACCGTCGCCGTGGAACTGGCACGCTCCTTCGTCGGGGGCATCGCGATCGCGCTCTCGGTTCCGTTGACCACCGCGATCGCCGCGGCACTCACCCGCCCGTCCGGAGCGGGAACCGTCGCGGAGCCGTCGAAGTCGACCTCGTCGGCCGCGGGCGATCCCGAACCGGCACGCTCGGCGCCGACAACCGCGCGCCGCCCGATCATCGATCTCGAACCCGATGAGGTGCCACCACCGTCGTCACGACCATCACCACCGCAACAACCATCACCGCCGCCCACACCACCGACGACCCGTCCGCCCACACCACCGACGACCCGTCCGCCGAATCCACCGGCGCGTGGCCGACATTCGATGCCGGACGGCTGACCGCGACGTCGGCGACGACGAGTTTCAGAGCAGTCCGCACCGACCGGTCGGCACCGACGACAGATTGCGCCCCACCCAATCGCCGATCCGGGTGAGCATCGCGGTGCCGTCCTCGAATCGTCCGCTGCGTGGCACCGCCGCGATCGACACGGCGAACTGGCCCGATCGTGTGGTCACCAGGCCAAGCTGGCGGACCAGGAAGGCCGACGACGTCCCGGTGCCCGGTCCCCATCCGCCCTTCACCGCGGTCGAGGTCACCGCGCGGTTGGTGCGCCCGAGGTTGGCCACGCCCCAGCGCTGATTGGGGCCCACCGCACTCATCAGGCGCAGGATGCTGTCGGTTCCCGGCATGCACGGGAGGTGCGCGCCGAAACGGGCCTGATCGGCCAGGGCCCACATGCTGTAACCCGGAAAGGACGGGGGCGCATCGAGTTCGGAACTGACATGGGTGCGCATATCGTGGCCTTCGCGCAGCACCGTGGTCACCGCGTCCACGGAGGACTGTCCACCTCCGAGTGCACCCCAGAGGTCTTCGGCGGCATCGTTGTCGGACACGGTGATCGCCTTGGTCTCCGAGCCGACGACCGCGGAGCCGAGGCGACGCTCGGCGGCCAGCGCTACCGGTACCTTGAGGGTCGACCAGGCGCGACCGGTGGTGAACGTCCCCAACGAGATCGCGGCGTCCGAGCCCACCGGCACGATGGAGATGCCGATACTGCCCGGCAGACTCTTCGCGAGCGACTTCTGAAAGGGCGTGAAGGTCTTCGACAGCGCCTGCTGCGGAGGTACCGCCGGCGCGAGCCAGGTGCGCAGCGGCTCGGGCAGCGGCGGCAGGGCGGGCAGCGCCGGTGCCGGCGCTGCCGCCGCCATGGCCGCCGGCACCACGACCGCGAACACCAGGGCAAGCACCGTCGCCACCAGCACCCTCTTCACTCCAGCCACTTAAGCCTCCTCCGTCACATCAGCAACAGAATGAGCCTATGGGCGGTTGAACACCTCAACCAACCGGGAGGCGCCCGATCGTCGAACCGAGACCGCACCGTGCGCGAGTCGTGATCCGCGTGTCCGCCATGTCGGATTCACTACGCCGGATTCGCCGTGCCGGGTGTCCCGACCGGCGTCAGCACCGACCCCGCGGGAGCGCGGCGATGTTGGCATTGAGCCAGTTGCCGACCGCGTTGAGCGCCGCGATCCCGCCGGACATCGACCCCCCGACGGCGCTCATGGCCACCGCGCTCTGCTCCCCGCTGCGATAGGTGACCAGGCCGATCTGCCGCACCAGGTAGGCCCCATCGACGCCCGGGCCCCAACCACCTTTCACCGCAGTCGCTTTCGGCAACCTCATGACCTCGACGCCCCATTGCTGGTTGCCCGCGACCTGTCCCATCAGGGACACGACGTGTTCGGTTCCCTGCATACACGGCAGGTGCCCGACAAACGTCGCCGCGGCCGGCAACGTCCACGCGGTCTGGCCGAAGATGGTGAACCCGGCGCGCTGCTGCACCGACGGCACCACGACGTTGGGGTTGCCGCCCTCACGCAACACCGCGGTGACCTTGCGGGAGGCCTCCTCGTTGCTGCCCAACGAAGCCCACAGCGCTTCCGCTGAGGCATTGTCGGAGTTGATGATGGCGTTGGCCTCCGACGCACTCTCCCCGTTCTCGCGTTCCGCGGCGACGGCGAGTGGCACCTTGATCGTGGACCACGCCACGCCGGGCGTCAGATCCCCGAGTGTGATCGTGGGTCGCGACGGGCCACCCACCGGGGCGACGGCGACACCAACCGTCAGCCCGGTACCCGAGGCCACCCGCCGGAAACTCGCCGCCAGTGCCTGATTGGACGCCGGGGTGACCGACGACGGTGACGACGCATAGGCAGACGAACTGGTCGAGGACGACGACGGTGAGGCGTACACGGTGACGGTGGATTGCGGACCGGCCGAATCCGACGTCGCGCACCCGGTCGACACCACCGCGGCCACTGCGACAGCGATCCCCACGATCATCCGGCGACGCACCGCATCAACTCCCCTCACGGCAACACGTACACGACGGCATTGTTACCGCCGGTGCAGGTCACCGCGGAACCGTCGGGTTGACAGGCCATCGAATACGCCTGTCCGGTAACCGGACTGTACGCCACGACGGTGCGAGGTTGGCCGTAGGTGCCACTCGTGTTGTAGGCGTCGCGCACTGCCTGAGCGAACGGACAACTGGTGACCGACGACCCGATGGCCGACGTGCCGTCGCACGGAACGGCGTTCGCCGGGAAACTCGGCGTCGCGGTCGTTGCGGGCACCTGGGTAACCGGTGGGGCCTGGGTGATCGTCGTCGTCGCAGGACCGTCCGCGGTGGAATCCGACGAGGACGAGCCGAACAGCCAGAACGCGCCACCGATGAGCAGGCCGATCACCAGCAGTGCGAGGACACCGACGAGCACGCCCACCAACGACCGATCACGCTCCTGCGGGGGCGGGTAGCCAGGCTGACCGTAGGGCGGTGCGCCGTAGCCGCCCGGATATCCGGGCGGTGGGGCACCGACCACCTGCGGGCCGGACAAATTCTGGGGTCCGGAGTAGCTCTGCGGTCCCGAATAGTTCTGCGGTCCCGAATAGTTCTGGGGCCCCGAATAGCCCTGCGGCCCAGAGAGATTGGCGGTGCCGGCCGCCCCCGCCGCGGCCGCTCCCGGGTACACGTGCGGTCCCGATGGTCGCAGCGCCGTCGCCCGGTACGCCTCGTCGTCGGCGGCCGGTGCGATGGTGGTCGGCGGGGCCTTCTTCAGCAGATCGGGACGCGCACCGGACGCCGGCACGATCGTCGTCGGCGATTCTCCGATCAACGCGGCACGGGCCGCACGGGCCAGATCCTTGGCCGTGCCGAAGCGTCGTGCCGGGTCGGGGTCGAGTCCGATGCCGATGACCGCATCCATCGCCGGCGGGACGTCGGCGTTGACGCTGCTCGGCGCCGGCGGCGGCGACATCACCGCGGCCTTGATGGCGGAGCTGATCGTGTCGGCCGGATGCGGCACCCGGCCGGTCAGGCATTCGAACAACACGCACGTCAGCGCATAGATATCGCTGGACGCGCTCACCGGCACAGCGTCGAACAACTCCGGCGCCATGTAGGCGATCGAGCCGATCGCGGTGCCCGCCTGGGTCAGATGCGTGTCGTCGGCACCGTGCGCGATGCCGAAATCCACGAGATAGGCGAAATCGTTCTGCCCGATCAACACGTTCTCGGGTTTGATGTCGCGGTGGACGAGGCCGTCGGCGTGGGCCGCGTCGAGCGCCGAGGCGACCTGCTCGATGATGGTGACCGCCCGCTCCGGTGCGATCGCATGCTCGCGGCGCAGCAGTCCGCGCAGATCCTCCCCTTCGACCAGGCGCATGTCGATGAACAGCACCCCGTCGATCTCGCCCCAGTCGTGGATCGGGATGACATGGGGTTCCCCGAGCCGCGCGGCGGCATGCGACTCGCGACGAAACCGTTGCTGATACACCTCGTCGTCGGCGAGCCCCGGGTTCAGGAGTTTGAGCGCGACCTCACGGTCCTTGACGGTGTCATACGCGCGATAGACCTCGCCCATTCCGCCCCGACCCAGCAGCTCGTCCAGGCGGTACGGCCCGAACTGGGAACTCACGCGGCTCGATGACATGGTGCGAGCATAACCGTGGAGTCGGACATCTCTCTCCCGCTCTTCGGGCGTCGTCTCCCTGGTCAGCGCGGATACGCCGACGGTGTCGTCTCGGCGGACGACATCGGTAACGCCGCACCGCCGATGGGCTCAGATCACCCCGTGGATCGGCGGGTCCTCGTTTCGCAGGACATGACGCCCGATGTGCTGAAGCTTCCAGCGCACCGGATCGTGCAAGGTGTGTGTCCGCGCGTTGCGCCAGAACCGGTCCAAACCGCTGCCGGCCGCCGCGCTGCGCGTTCCACTCACCTCGAACAGCGCGGAGCCCAACTCGTTCGACACCCGGTCGGCGACGACCTTCGCAGCCGCGACCGCGATCGAGGCGTCGGCGACGGTACCGAGAGGATCCTCGGCGCCGGACTCGTCGGCGAGGAATCCCGTGGCACGGTCGAGCGCCCGGCCGGCCGCGGCGAGAGTGGCCTCCGCCGTGATCAATTCGACCGCCAGTTCACCGAAACGCTGCACCAGCAACTCGTCGTCGACGGCCCGATCGACACCCGCCTCGAACCATGGCCGGGAGGAGGTGTTGACGAAGCGCACCGCCTCGTCCAGGGCACCTCGGGCAATGCCGACGTCGATGGCGACATGCAGGAGTTGGGCGAACGCGCCATACCCCGTCGGCCGGGAGACGGCGTCGGCGCGGGTCACCAGGTCACCCCGGCCCACGGCGACGTCGACGAATCGGACCGTTCCCGAACCGGTGGTGCGCTGTCCCAACGCATTCCAGTCGTCGACGAGCTCCACACCCGGCGCGTCGGACGGGACGAACGCGATGTACTCACCGGCCGGCAGGGCATCGTCACCCGGGTGGCGGGCGAGCACGGCGAGGGTGTCGGCGAACAACGACCCGGTGGCGTAGAACTTCTCCCCGTCGAGCCGGAAGCGGTCCGTTCCGACCGTGGTCAAGGTGGTGGAGATGTCGGCGATGGTCTTGCCACCCTTTTCCGACTGCGCGTTGGCCACCCTGCCACCCCGGAGTACCTCGCCGAATTGCCTGCGCGCCAATTCTTCTGGGGCGGCAAGCCGCAGCAGATTCAGGTACACGAAGTGACTGTGCGGAATCTGGGCGATGTTGGGATCGGCGGCCGCGGTGATTCGGGTGACGTCGGCCACCACGCTGGGAGCGAGGTCGGGCCCGCCGAAGGACGCCGGAACGGTGATCGCGAGCAGCCCGCTCGTGGACAACTCGTCGATCTCCGCATACGGCAGACGTCGGTCGAGATCGCGGGCCGCGGCACCCACCGCGAAACGCTCCGCCAGCCGGACCGCGGCCGCGCGGGCCTGCGCCGCCGATTCCAGTCGGGCCGCACCACGATCGACGCGGTCCGTACCCGCTTGGGTGATGCTCATCGCGTCCTCAGACCGCCGCGGATCGCTCGGCGGCTTCGAGTTCGCGGACGAGCGGGAGGACACGCTCGCCAAAGTACTCGATCTCCTCCTGGAAGTGCAGGAAACCGCCGAGGATCAGGTCGACGCCGAGACGCTTGTAGGCCACGATCCGCTCCGCGATCTGCTCGGGCGTGCCGATCAGCTGAGTGCGGAAACCGTCGTTGTACTGGACGAGATCCTCGAACGACGAGTCGGCCCACATCCCCTTCTTGTCTCCGGTGGCGTTTCCTGCCTGTTGCACGGCCGAGCGGAAGCCCTCCACCGCAGGACGATTCGCCTTCTCGACGATCTCGCGGAGGGTGTCACGTGCCTCGGCCTCGGTGTCGCGGGCGATGATGAAGCCATTGAGACCGAACCGGACCTCACGATCGTGGGCGCGGGCGACCGCACGCAGATCACCGAGTTGTTCGGTGACACCGTCGAAATCTTTGCCATTGGAGAAGTACCAGTCGGCGAAGCGCCCGCCGTTGTTGCGGGCGGCGGTGGAGTTACCCCCTTGGAACAGTTCGGGATTGGGACGCTGCGGGGTGTTGCGCGGCTTGGGCTTCAAGGTGAAGTCGTGGATGCGGTAGAAGTCGCCACGGTAGTCGACGTTGTCCTCGGTCCAGAGCTTGCGGATCACCTCGAGGAATTCGCCACTGCGACGGTACCGTTCGTCGTGCTCGAGCCACTGTTCACCGAGGTGGATGAACTCATCCTTGAACCAGCCGCTGACGACGTTGATGGAGAATCGGCCACCGGACAGGATGTCGGCGGTGGCACCGAACTTCGCGAGCACCGCCGGATGCCACAGACCTGGGTGAACCGCGGCAATCAGTTTGAGCTTCTGCGTCGCCAGCAGCAGCGCGAGACTGAAACTGGTGGACTCGTGCTGGAACTCGGCACCGTAGGACGCCTCATACCGGACCTGGGACAGGGCGTATTCGAACCCGTTGTTCTCCGCGGTTTGCGCCAGCTTGACGTTGTACTCGTAATCCCAGCTGGTGCGCTGCTCGATGTCGCTGGTCACCAGACCACCGGACACGTTGGGTACCCAGTAGGCGAACTTGACCTCATCGGCGATGTTTTCGGTGGACACGGGGTCTCCTGACTCAGACTGCTCGGACGCGAGCGTGCACCGTGGTGCACGGCAACGTCGGCCATCTTGGCCCCTGACGACACCGGTTGCCCACCGTTGAAATCGCGGTGAGCCCAACCCATGTCCGGTCAGTTGCGGTGTGCCGCTGTCCTGTCCGGACACCCCCATCGTGGTTCCGGGCGCCAACGCACAATCATTGTTCCGGGCGCCAACGCACAATCATTGTTCCGGGCGCCAACGCACAATCATTGTTCCGGGCGCCAACGCCCCATGCCGAGAAAGACCATCACCAGTTGCCGTTCGGTGCGAGTGACGATCTCCTGTTCGGCGTCGCGTCCGCGGCGATCACCGTCAAGCAGGTCGGCGACGGCGGTGAGCATGATCGTGACGATGAGTTCGGCGGCCAGTTCGAGGTCCTGCGGCTGCCACTGCGCGAGATCGGGTAGCCGCGACAAATCGATGGCCAGTTCCTTGGAGAAGAGCCGCAACTCGGTGTCGATGGCGCGACGGATCTCGGCGACACCGCCGTGCTGCTCCCGGACCAGGAAGCGGAACGCGGTCTCGTTGTCATGGACGTGCCGCAGCAGTATGGCCAGTGAATTCTGTGCGGTCGGCAACGCCTGCCGCGCCGCGAGGTCACGCCTGCCCTCCCGCAGGGTTCGGCGCAGGATACGCATCGAGTCCTCGACCAGGGTGACGCCGAGATCCTCCATCGAGGCGAAGTGCCGATAGAACGCGGTCGGCACGATACCGGCGCCTCGGGCGACCTCACGCAGGCTGATGGTGGCGAAGCTACGTTCACTCACCAGCTCCAGGGTGGTGTCGAGCAGCGCCTGCCGTGTCCGGTTCTTTTTGTCGGCGCGGCTCTCGGTGTCCGAATCCCGCGCGGCGCGCGTCGAAGTACGTCGGGTTCGGGTCACCGGGTGAGTCTATCGCGGCGCGTGCCGGCGCCCGGAGCAGCTCAGGGCAGGAAGACCAGGCGTCCGACGGTGGTGCCCGCACCGAGTCGACTCAGACCATCGGCCACATCGGTGAACGCGAGTCGCTCCGAGATCAGCGGTGTGACCAGGCCCTTGTCGGCCAGTCGCAGTAGCTCGGCATGGCAATCGTCGATGACCTCCGGATTCTTGGTCTGATAGAGCCCCCAATGCAGCCCGACGATCGAGTAGTTCTTGATCAGCGCGTGATTGAGCGCCGGTTGCGGAATGGTGCCGCCGGCGAATCCGATCACGACGATCCGGCCCTCGAATGCGATGCACTTCGTCGAGCCCGCGTATGCGTCGCCGCCGACGGGGTCGAAGACGATGTCGGCGCCGTGTCCATCGGTGAATTCCTTGACCGCGGCGACGAAGTCCTCGGTACGCCGGTTGACGACGAGGTCGGCACCCAGTTCACGGACGTACTGCTCCTTCCGGTCGTCGCCCACCACTCCGACGACGCGGGCTCCGGCCGCCTTGCCGAGTTGGACGGCGGCACTGCCCACGCCACCGGCCGCGGCATGTACCAGCAGGACATCGCCGGCCGAGATCTGGGTGCGGCGGTGCAGGGCAAACCAGGCGGTCTGGTAGCCGATGGTCAGAGCTGCGGCCTCCGCGTCGTCGAGCGCACCGGGCGCGGCGAAGACCGATCTCTGCTGCATCAGCGCGTATTCGGCGAAGGCGCCGCCAGGCAAGATCGGCGTGCCGACGACGCGGTCTCCGACGACCGCGCGGGTGACGTCGTCGCCGATCTCGACGACCTCACCGCACAATTCGACACCCGGTGTGATCGGCAACGGCGGCTTGATCTGGTACTCGCCTCGACACAGCAGCACGTCGGGGAAGTTGGCCGGTGCGGCAAGGATCTTCACCTTCACCTGGCCGGGTCCGGGCGTGGGTTCATCGATCTCATCGAGACGCAGGACGTCGGCGGGTTCGCCGAGGTGGTGTACTCGCCAGCTCTTCATCAGGGTGTCTCCTCGAAAGGTGGTGCGTGGATCTGTTATTCGTGGTGCCGGGTCAGTTCGGGGGCAGGCCGACGAGTTCGGCAAGGCGGGCCCGATGCCAGTAGCCGTCGCCGAGTGCGATCTGATCGGCCTTCGCGCGCTTGAGGTACAGGTGCGCGGGGTACTCCCACGTCATGCCGATCCCGCCATGCAGTTGCACACATTCCTCGGCGGCCCTGACCGCGGTATCGCCGCAGTATGACGCCGCGACATGCGCGGCGATTCCGGCGTCGTCGTCGGCGCGGGCAATGGTGTCGGCGGCGTAGCGGGCCGCGGCACCCGCCGAGCTGACCTCCAGCCACAGATCGGCCATTCGGTGCTTGATCGCCTGGTAGGAGCCTATCTGACGGCCGAACTGCCTGCGATCCTTCACATATGCCAGCGTGGTGTCGAAGCACCACTGGGCGACCCCCAACTGTTCGGAGGCCAGCAACGCCGAGGCCGTCCGCATTGCGGTGCGGAGCGCATGATCGGGATCGCGTGTGTCGACGCGCCGGGAGGGGGCGGCGGTGAACTCCACATCCGCCAGCGGACGGGTCATGTCGAGGGCGAGGACCGGACGTACCTGCACACCGGGCGAATTCGTCTCCACCACATGCAGTTCGGTGCCGGCATCGCCGGTTGCCGGGATCACCAGGATGTCGGCCTCCGCGGCACCGGTGACGGTGTCGACGCGCCCGGACACGGTGCCGTCGTGCGTGCTCACCACCGGGTCGACGTACGCCGCCGAGAACGGCACCACGAGGGCCGCGGTGATCGCACCCTCCGCGAGTCGCGCAACGGTGTCGGTGTCACCGGCAGTGAGCAGTGCCAGTGTCGCCAGTACCGCCGACGAGAGGTAGGGCACCGGAGCGACGGCTCGGCCGATCTCCTCGCAGACGACGGCCGCCTCGCGCGCGGATGCCCCTGCGCCGCCGAGGGTTTCCGGAACGAGGATGCCGGCGAGCCCGAGGTCGACGGCGAGGGTCTTCCACACTCCGCTGACGTCGGGCGCCGGGTTGTCATAGGAGCCCATCACGACGTCGGTCGGGAGACGGTCGGCGAACAGCCGACGCACCGAATCTCGCAGCGCGACTTCGGTGTCGGAGTAGTCGAGATCGGCTGCGGCAGGCTGGGCGATCATCGCGGCAGGTCCTTCCAGGCGACGTCTTTGTCGACGCGGTGTTCGGGGGGCAGACCCAGTACGCGCTCGGCGACGACGTTGCGCAGGATCTCCGAGGTTCCGCCCTCGATCGAATTACCCTTGGCGCGCAAGTAGCGGTAACCGGCGTCACGACCGGTGAAGTCCACGCTCTCGGGTCGGCGCAGTGACCAGTCGTCGTAGCGCAGGCCGGCGGCACCGGAGATCTCGAGATCGAAGCCCGAGATCTGTTGGGCCTGACGGGCAAAGGCCAGCTTCATCGCCGATCCCTCGGGTCCGGGTTGACCCGCTGCGAGTTGACCGCGGAGTCGTTCACCGGTGAGTCGGGTGACCTCGGCATCGACCCAGAGGCGCATCAGGGTGTCGAGTTTCGACGGATCGCGGACATCGGGGTCGACACGCCAGCGGTCAGTGAGCTTGCCGATCATGCCGCCTTCGCGTGGCGCACCCGAACCGATGGCGACGCGCTCGTTGTTGAGCGTCGTGGTGGCCACCCGCCAACCGTTACCGACGTCGCTGATGCGGTTGGCGTCCGGGATGCGAACGTCGGTGAGGAACACCTCGTTGAACTCGGCTTCGCCGGTGATCTGACGCAGCGGCCGGATCTCGATACCGGGGTCGGCCATGTCGACGATGAAGTAGGTCAGCCCGGCATGTTTGGGCGCCGACGGGTCGGTGCGTGCCACCAGTATGGCGCGCTGGGCGTTGTGCGCGCCGGAAGTCCAGACCTTCTGCCCGTTGACGATCCACTCGTCTCCGTCCCGGACGGCGCGCGTGGCGACCGCGGCGAGGTCGGACCCGGCACCGGGTTCGCTGAAGAGTTGACAGTAGATGTGTTCACCGGTGTAGAGCGGACGCAGGAACCTGGCGCGTTGTTCCTCGGTGCCGAGCGCGGCGATGGTCGGCGCGGCCATTCCCAGT
Organism: Gordonia sp. NPDC003504; assembly: GCF_053587995.1. Classification (NCBI taxonomy): domain Bacteria; kingdom Bacillati; phylum Actinomycetota; class Actinomycetes; order Mycobacteriales; family Gordoniaceae; genus Gordonia; species Gordonia sp. NPDC003504. The sequence continues at coordinate 54,802 of NZ_JBSFPC010000007.1, read as the reverse complement.
CCGATCCCGTTGCGCGCCTTGGCAGGTCCCGGTGCACCGGCCGCATCCACGGCGGCGTCGACCTGCGCCTGGTGGCTCTGCGCAATACCCAGACCGCCGTGCCCTTTCGGAAAGTGCACCCAGGCCAGCCCGGCGTCGAATCGCGCACCCAGGAAGTCGGCTGCCGGCGTGGTGGCCGGGTCGTGCGTGTCGAGGAGTTCCATCACCCGGGTGCGCAGTTCGGTCTCGACCGCTTCGGCAGACTGGTCCACGAGGTCTCCTGATGTCGTGCAGCGGTTGTCAGTGTGCGGCAAGGGCGTCGGATCGATACGGCGCGGCATCCCCGAGATGCTGACCCCCGTCGACGATCATGATTTCGCCGGTCATCCAGGACGCCACATCGGAGGCGAGATAGGTGATGGCGGAGGCGATGTCGTCGGGTTCACCGATGCGGCCGAGAGCAGTCGCGTCGGCCACCTGGGCCTCATGCTCCTTCCAGAGCGCCTCGGCCAGGCGGGTGCGCACAACGCCCGGTGCGACGGCGTTGACCCGGACTCGAGGTGAGAGTTCCAGTGCCAGTTGTTTGGTCGCATAGATCAGAGCGGCTTTGGTCGTGTTGTAGAGCCCGATCATCGGCTCGTGACCGAGACCGCCGATGGAGGCGGTGTTGATCACCGAGCCGCCATGCTCCCCCATCCACTTCTCGACGGCGATGGCCGTCCACATCAGTGGGCCCCAGACATTGACGTCCATGATCTTGGCGAACCGCGCGTGGTCCTGTGCGATCAGCGGCCCGTACGCGGGGTTGCTTCCCGCGTTGTTGACCAGGATGTCAACGGAGCCAAAGCACTCGATTGTCTTCTCGATACACGCGCGGGCCTGGTCCTCCTCGGCCGCGTGCGCACCGATGCCGAGCACGTCCGGTCCGATCTCCCGCGCGGCGGCCTCAGCCGCGTCGGCCTTTCGGGACGTCACCACAACATTGGCACCCGCCGCGGCCAAAGCTGTGGCGGCGGCGAATCCGATCCCGCGCGACGCGCCGGTGACCACCGCGGTCCGGCCTGTCAGATCTGCGAGCGACATGCACTTTCACCTTTCAACAGTGACCTGGGTCTCTCCATCATCTATAGTTGAAGTCGGAATCAAGTTCAACTCATGGCATCCCCACACCCACACAGGAGGCGTCCATGCCCGCACTCACACTGCCCGTCCGGCCCGCCAACGCCGCCGACCTGCGATCACTGATCGGCGTCGAACTGGGACCCACACCGTGGTACGAGGTGAGTCAGAACCGGGTGAACGCGTTTGCCGACGCCACCGATGACCATCAGTGGATTCACATCGATCCGGCCCGCGCCGCGGGGAGTCCACTCGGAACGACCATCGCCCACGGCTTGCTGTCCCTGTCGCTCGGCCCGCATCTGTCAGGGCAACTGCTGCGGTTCGACGGCTTTGCGCATTCATTGAACTACGGCTACAACAAGGTTCGCTTTCCGGCACCCGTGCCGGTGGGTTCTCGCGTACGCATGCGGGTGTCGGTTATCTCGGCCGACGAGGTTACCGGCGGGATTCAAGTGGTCACCTCGCAGATCCTCGAGTGCGAGGGATCGGACAAGCCGGTGATGGTGGCCGAGTCTCTCGGCCGGGTCGTCGCCGCCGATTCCTGATGGCCGCCAGTACGATTCACCAATTCTGATCTCGCCAATTCATCGGAGTACCGGCTATGCCTTCAGTCCTCGACCCTGTCCGCCACCACGCCGTCACCACCCCGGAAGCGGTCGCGCTCCGCGCGGAAGGGACGCGCTGGTCCTATCGCGATCTGTACGAGACGACGCTGACGTATGCGGGCGGTCTCCTCACAGCGGGAGTGCGCCCGGGTGACCGGGTACTTCTCGCCGCACCGTCGGTGCCCGAGTTCGCCGTCGCCTATCTCGGCGTGCAGGCGCTCGGCGCGACCGTCATCACGGTGAACACCATGTCGACCGCGGCGGAGATCGAGTACTTCTTGGTCAATTCCTCTGCTGCACTCGCCATTCGATGGCACGAGCTCGGCCAGGCGGTCTCCGACGCCGCCCACGCCGTTGACGTGGACGTGATCGACCTCCTGCCCGGCGCACCGTCCGGCGACCGTCGCATCGACGCTCCCGCCGACCGCGAGCCCGAGGACACCGCGGCGATCCTGTACACCTCGGGCACCACCGGGAAGCCCAAGGGCGCGGAATTGACCGTGGGCAATCTCCTTGCGGCGGGACAGATCGCGGCGTCCTTGAGTCGCGGTACCGCCGATGACCGCATCGGCACCGGCCTGCCACTGTTCCACGTGTTCGGCCAGGCCTCGGTGATGATGGCCGGCTTCACCTCGGGCGCAGCGATCTCACTCCTGCCGCGGTTCACTCCCGACGGAATGCTCGAGATGCTGCGTCGCGACCGTCTCACCATCATGTGTGGTGTACCCACCATGTGGAATGCCATGCTGCACAACGTCCCCGACGACGCCGCCGCCGACTTCGCACAGTTGCGGGTGGCGGTGTCGGGCGGCGCATCCTTGCCCGGCGACATCGCGACGGCGTTTGAGAAGCGATTCGACTGCACCCTCCTCGAGGGATACGGCTTGACCGAGACGACGGCGATGGCGACGTTCAACGACATCGATCGCGGCGCAAAGATCGGATCCACCGGAGCGGTGGCGCCACGTACCGCGATTGAAATCCGCGACAGCGATGGAAATCGCTGCGCGAACGGCATTGTCGGCGAGGTGTTCATCCAGGGCGACACGGTGATGAAGGGCTATTGGCAGATGCCCGAAGCCACCGCGGCCGTTCTGTCACCGGACGGCTGGTTCCGGACCGGCGATCTCGGCGCGTTCGACGACGACGGCGATCTCCGGATCGTCGACCGCGTCAAAGATCTCATCATCCGGGGCGGGTACAACGTGTATCCCGGCGAGGTCGAAGAAGTGCTGTACGCGCACCCGGACGTTGTGGAGGCGGCCGTCATCGGGATCGCCGACGATCACTACGGCGAGGAAGTGGCAGCAGTCGTGGCCCTTCGACCCGACGCGGCCGTCACCGGCGAAGAGATCACCGCGTGGTGCCGGGAGCGACTCTCCGCGTACAAGATTCCGCGAATCGTCGCGTTCACCGACGCCCTACCCAAGGGCTCCACCGGCAAGATCCTCAAACGACAGATCGACCGAACCACACTTCGCCGGCCGGTCGCGCACTCATCCGCCGGCTGAGTCCCGATCACTCTCCCCGCCCGCGTTCAGGCACATCCGCGCCCGTCGCGTGTCCCACCCGTCGGCCGAGACACTAGACCGCCGGTCGAGCCGGGCAGAGCGCCAACCGCCGCGTTGAGCTCCGCCGAAACGACGCCCGTAGCCGACGCCGCCGACATCGACGACTCGGCAAGTTCGGACGCTGACAGCGAGTGCGACCACGAGGGCGGGTCACCGACCGAACCGACCAGGCGTCGACGAATACGATTCAGGCGCTGCCCAATCCGATCCCGTCAAGCCTCGACCGCTCGATCAGCGGGATGGTCCCGACGCCGTGGGCGGCGAGCGCTCAGAGGTATCTGGTGTCACCGATACCGGGGAGATCGAACTGGTCGTCTTCGACGGAGACGGTGTTGCGATCACCGACGATCCCGACGACCCCGACACCACTGCCGGGCTGGATCATGCGTCGCGTACGCGGATCACCATCCACGACACGACCAACGGGACGGGCGGCTCGACCAGCAGATGGGCTGGACCAGCGACAGGATGTGCGGCCGCACCCCCGTCAACCTCAGGTCAGTGGCGGTTCCGTGATCTCGCCAGTTGTCGAATCCACTCACGTGAGGTCGCCGGATCGATGACGTCGTCGAGTTCGAAGGTGGTGGCCGACTGCAGCGCCTTACCATGTGCGTACGCCCCGGCGAGGAGCTCGTCGAAGAGCGCAGCACGCTCGCCAGGATCGGTCACCGCTTCGAGTTCCTTCCGAAATCCCAGCCGCACCGAGCCTTCCAAACCCATGGCGCCGATCTCACCCGTCGGCCACGCCACCGTGAACTCGGGTGCGTGGAACGAGCCGCCGGCCATGGCCATCGCGCCGAGACCGTAGCCCTTGCGGAGAATGATCATGCCGAACGGGACCGTCAGTCGCGCCCCGGCAATGAACATGCGCCCGAACCGGCGCACCGTGGCGTCCTTCTCGGATTCGGGACCGACCATGAAACCCGGTGTGTCGCAGAGTGTCACAACAGGAAGTCGGTGCGCCTCGCAGAGCCCGAGGAACTCGGTGGCCTTATCCGCGGCCTCGGCATCGATCGCACCACCCAGGTGCGCATTGGAGTTTGCAAGGACACCGTAGGCCACACCCTCGACCCGGATCAGTGCGGTGACCATGCCGACGCCGTAGTCACGCCGCAACTCGAGTACCGATCCGACGTCGGCCACCGCATCGATGGCGGATCGGATAGCGTAGGCGCGTAACCGATTCTCCGGGACCACATGTCGGGCCAGGCGTACATCGGGTGCCTCCCATTCGTCACGATCCCCTTGGAAATACGAGAGGTATCGTCGTGCAATGGCGACGGCGTCGGCCTCGTCGCGCGCCGCGACGTGGACCACTCCGTTTCGCGATTGCACATCGACGGGTCCGATCTCCTCGGGCCGGAACACACCGAGTCCGCCACCCTCGACCATCGCCGGCCCGCCCATGCCGATGTTGGCGTCGCGGGTGGCGATGAGAACATCACACGCACCGGCCAGAGCGGCGTTCCCGGCGAAACATCGCCCCGACACGATGGCCACGGTGGGAACGACGCCGCGCAATCCGGCCATCGAGCGGAAGGTATCGAGTTCCAGTCCCGCGGCGCCGAGCGCATCGGTATCGCCGGGACGACCGCCACCACCTTCGGCGAAAAGCACCAACGGAATCCGCTTGCGCCTGGCGATCTCGAGTAGACGGTCGGTCTTGGCGTGATTGCGCATCCCCTGGGTACCGGCGAGGACGGTGTAGTCATACGAGATCACCACCGCCTCCGCGGTCGCCGCACCCACCTGATCGGCACCTATCGTGGCCACACCGCCCACGAGGCCGTCGGCCGGTGTGTTGGCGACCAGGTCCTCTTCACTGCGACGGGTGCGCTGGGCGGCCAACGCCAACGCACCGTACTCGGTGAAACTTCCCTCGTCGACCAGATCGGAAATGTTCTCACGCGCCGTGCGACGCCCCTGGGCATGTCGCTTAGCCACCGCCTCGGGGCGAGCGTCGTCCCGGGTGACATCGTGTCGTCGAAGGATCTCGGCGAGATCCTCGCGGACCTCGTCGGGATCGATCACATCGACATCGACCGCGACGGCCCCATCAACGCCGGCCAGGATCACCAATGACTCACCAACAGGTACCGCCCGGTGAGGGACGCCCAGCACCCGTCGAATTTCAACCGAATGGGGCAGCGACACAACGTGTTCCATCTTCATCGCTTCGAGGACCACGATCGGCGCTTGCGCGGGAATGACGGTGCCGACGGTCGGCAGATCGACCACCACTCCGGCCATCGGCGCGGTCAGTACCTGCTCGTCCGCCCCGACCTGCACCTGGTCCCGACACACCGATGGACCATCGGCGAGCGACTCCTCCGGTACCAAGTCTGCGATTCGACGCTCGAGGTAGTCGGTGCCGACAGCACCCACGCCGAACTCCTTGTCTGCCAACACCGCACGCAGCACCGCAATCGTGGTCGAGACACCGTCGATGGCAAAGTCCGCCAACGCGGCGTCGACTTTGCGGACGGCTGCGGCGAAATCGTCGTGACGTACGTGGCCGATCACCTTGGCCAGCAACGAGTCGTAGCGTGGGCTGATCACCAAACCGGGACGGCCATAGGTATCGACGCGGATCCCGGGGCCGGTCGGTGGCGAGAACACCGTCAACGCACCGGAATCGGGGGTGGTGGCCGCATCGGGTCCGATGGTCTCGGTATTGATGCGAGCCTGGATCGCGATTCCGTGGCTTGATGCCACCGTCCCCGACACCTGATCGCCCACCGCGGTCACACCGGCGGGCAACCCCAATTCGTCGAGAGCACACCCCTCGGCGACCCGCAGCCCCACCTCCACGAGGTCGATTCCGGTCACCTCTTCGGTGATGGTGTGCTCCACCTGAATTCGTGGGTTGACCTCCAGGAAGACGAACGTATCACCGGTGACCAGGAATTCGACGGTGGCCAATCCGCGATACCCATTCTGAGCGCACAGGGTCACCGCCGACCGATGCAACGCGGACCGCACGTCCGCGTCAAGACCCGGTGCCGGAGCGATCTCCACGAGCTTCTGCCGGCGCCGCTGCACGCTGCAGTCGCGGTCGCCGATCGCCAGAGCGTGTGCCACCCCGGCGTCGTCGCGCGCAGCGACCACCTGCACCTCGATGTGGCGTGCTCCGCGGAGTAGTTCCTCGGCGAACAACGATCCGTCGCCGAAGCCCATCTCCGCCTCGGAAGTGCACACCCGGAATGCCTCACCGAGATCGGCGGGGTCGGTCACCGGTCGCGTTCCGCGGCCACCGCCGCCGGCGATCGCCTTGAGCATGATTCCGGCCGGATGAGCGAGCAGAAACCGTTGCGCGGTGGCCTCGTCGATTCCGCCGCCGGTGGCCTCGAGAACCGGCACGCCTGCGGCGACTGCCGCCGAGCGGGCGGCCGCCTTGTCTCCGAACAACTCGAGTATCTCGGCGTCCGGGCCGACGAAGTTCAGTCCGGCCTCGACACAGGCACGCGCGAATTCGGCGGACTCACTGAGGAATCCGTAGCCCGGGTGGATGAGTGTCGCGCCGGCGTTCACGGCCGACGCCACCATCGCCGTGATGTTCAGGTAGGCCGATGCACCGACACCGGGCAGGGCCATCGCGATCGACGCCGCGGATACGTGTGGGGCGTCGGCGTCGTCTGCTGCGTAGACGGCGACGGTGACGTATCCCAGTTCCCTGGCCGTGCGAATGATCCGCAAGGCGATCTCGCCCCGATTGGCGACGAACACCGTCGCCGGCGTCGCAACCGTCATGTCACGCTCCCTCGCTCGTGCTGTCAGATCATCCTCGCGCAGCCCGCCCGGTCGTCGACGGCGGGTTCCGCATGTGGCACACACCGCGACGTCCACCGGTCACCCGGTGGACGTCGGAGCCCGTGCGTGTCTCAGACCGCGCGCGCCAGTCCCGGGAGTGCCCGCGGGTCGCTGAGGACCGACGCCGGATTGGTTTCACGCAGACGCCATGCCGAGGCGAAGGTGATCACACCCATCAGCGCCACGAACCCGGCGACCAGCGTCGTGGTGCCGGTCTCCTCGATCAGTGCGGTCATGATGAACGGCGTGCCACCGCTGATCGTGATGGCGGCGAGCTGGTAGGCCAGCGACGCTCCCGAGTACCGAACGTTCGGGGCGAACAACTCTCCCATGAACGCGGCGATCGGTCCGTAGGTCATCGACTGGAAGATCGATCCGACGGTGACCGCCACGAAGAACGCGGCGAGGTTGGCGGTGTTGACGAGCCAGAAGTACGGGAAGGCCCAGGCGACGATGCCGACCGCGCCCACCATGATCAAGGGCCGGCGGCCGATGCGGTCCGACATCCAGCCGGACCACGCCACGACCGGCACCGAGATCAGGCAGCTGAGCATCGACATGGTGAGCAGTTGGTTGCGGTTCATGTCCAGCGCGGCAGTGGCGTAGCTCAACACACCGGCGATCGAGATGTAGAACAGGGCGTTGGTGGCGGCGAGGAGACCGCAGCCGAGCAGGATGGTGCGCCAGCTCCCCCTGATCGCCTCCAGCAGTGGCGCCTGGGGTACGACCTCTTTGCCGGCAGCGACCTGCCGCTCGAGCTCCTTGAACTCCGGTGAGTCCTCGACGCGGGTCTGGATGAAATAGACCACCGGGAACAGCACCGCCGACAGCAGGAACGGTATCCGCCAACCCCAGGACAGGAACGCCTCGTTGGACACCGCCGAGCTGGTTCCGACGAAGATCAGATTGCCCAGCAGCACACCGAAACTGACGCCCATCTGGCCGAATGTCCCGGAGAATCCACGACGTTTGGGACTCGCCGACTCGGTGAGCAACAGCACGATGCCGCCCCACTGGCCGCCGCACGCCAGTCCCTGCGCGAATCGCAACAGCACCAGCAGGATCGGGGCGGCCACGCCGATCGCCCCGGCCGTGGGCAGACAGCCGATGAGGAAGGTGCACGCCCCCATCACGAACAGGGAGACGACCACCGCCGGTTTGCGACCGTACTTGTCGCCGTAGTGACCCGCGATCAGACCGCCGATGGGCCGTGCAACGAATCCGGCCCAGAACGTGCTGAAGGACAACAGTGTTGCCACGAACGGCGACGAACCGGGAAAGAAGATGTGCGGGAACACCAACGCGGCCGCGGTGCCGTAGAGGAAGAAGTCGTACCACTCGATCGAACTGCCGACGAGCCCGGCGGTCAGGAGTTTTCGGTGGGCGCGCGTGCCATGGGAATCGGAACTCGTCGGCGCCGCCACGCGTGCTCGTTCTGCGGATCTATCTGCTGCCATACCACTCTCCTGTGATTGTGCGGGACCAGGATGAAGTTGAGCTCAAATTCAACTCACGCCACTATCGCAAGCCGCGATAGTGATGTCAATCACTCACCGCGCCGCCTGTGACCAGACGGGAGGTCAGGGTTGTCGTTTTCCCTTGACGCGCGGGGCCCGGGTCATGCCAGACTGTTCGGAGTACAGCTGTTCACTCAAACGGAGTGTGACGAACGGAGCCAGCCCCATGAGCATCCGCTTTCCCGAACTCTTCTCCTCGATCGTCGAGGCCACCATGTCGCCGCATCCGGTCGACCGCTATCTCGAACTCGTCGACCCGATGCTCACCTGGCGCGACCTGCGTGCCCGGGTGACCCGCGTCGAGCATCCCACCCCTCGCACCGTGCGGCTGACCCTCACGCCAACGCGGCAGTGGAAGGGCCACGAGGCCGGACAGTTTGTCCAGCTCAACGTGGTAGTCGATGGTGTTCGACAGACCCGCTGCTTCTCCCCCGCCAACGCATCGGCCGGGCCGGACGGCACCGTGGAACTGACCATCACCGCTCATGACGACGGCTATGTCTCGCGACACCTGCGAGCACACGCCCGCGTCGGCGATGTCTACGGACTCTCCCAGGCATCCGGCGACTTCAGGCTACCGGCCGACGGTGTCGGGGCACCGGTCTTCATCAGCGGCGGCAGCGGCATTACACCTGCACTCTCAATGCTGCGTACGCTCGTGGCCAATGGCTATCGCGACACCATCACCTTCGTGCACTACGCGCGCACCCCGGCCGACCTCGCTTACCGGGCGGAGTTGTCCGCCCTGGCCGCGGTTCACCCGAATCTCGACCTGCGGATCTTCTACACCCGCGGTGGCGATGAGGGTGCCACCGGTCATTTCACGGCCACCCATCTCGACGACATCGCGGGACACGACGGTTCTGACGTCTTCGTCTGCGGCCCGGCTGCACTGATGGACGCCGTGTTCGAGTACTACGACACCCACAACCCGACGGCACGTGTGCACAGCGAGGCGTTCACTCTCGCAGCACCCATCGCCGTCGACCCCAACGAGCCCGTGCACGGCGAACTCACCTTCGCCCGTTCGGGCACGTCGGCGACCAACGACGGTCGCCCGATCCTCGACCAGGCCGAATCTGCCGGATTGACCCCGGAGTCGGGCTGCCGCATGGGGATCTGCTTTTCCTGCACCGCAATCAAGAAGTCGGGATGCACCCGCAATGTGCTGACCGGCGAGACCGATACCGAATCCGACACCCAGATCCAGTTGTGCATCAATGCACCCGTCGGCGACGTCGAAATCGAGGTTTAGACATGGCAACCAACATCGTTCCCACCAGCCCGGAGATCGTCGAGAGCACCCCGAATCTCCCCGCCTTGCAGGTTCTTCCGCCGACCCCGTCGGAGGACCGGAACACCGTGCACCTGAGTTACGAGCAGGTCGAGCAACTCGGCCGTGAGCTCGACGAGATCCGCGCCCGGGTCGTCGCCGACCTGGGCACCAAGGATCGTGAGTACCTCTACAAGATCATCCGCACCCAGCGCGGCCTCGAATTCACCGGGCGCGCACTGTTGTTCGCGGGCTTCTTCCCGCCGGCGTGGGTCGCCGGGGTGGCCGCGTTGTCGGTGTCGAAGATTCTCGACAACATGGAAATCGGCCACAACGTGATGCACGGCCAGTACGACTGGATGCGGGAGGACACCTACAATTCGCGTGAATTCGAGTGGGACAACGTGTGTCCCGGCGATCAGTGGAAGCACAGCCACAACTACCTGCATCACACCTTCACCAACATCCTCGGCGAGGATCGTGACATCGGCTACGGCATCCTGCGGATGGCGCGAGACCAGAAGTGGAATCCGTACTATCTGGGCAATCTCGGGTACGCTACGGCACTGATGCTGCTCTTCGAGTGGGGTGTCATGCTCCACGATCTCGAGGCCGAGAACCTCGTGGCCGGCAAGCGCAAGTGGAGCGACGTCAAGGGCCTGGTGAAGGGCATGTGGCGCAAGGCAAGTCGGCAGGTCCTCAAGGACTATGTGGTCTTCCCGGCACTGTCGGGCCCGATGTTCATCCCAACCCTGCTGGGCAACGCCACCGCGAACCTGGTGCGCAATGTGTGGGCGTACTCGATCATCTTCTGCGGCCACTTCCCCACCGGGGCGCAGACGTTCACCTCCGAGGAATGCCAGAACGAGACCCGTGGCCAGTGGTACCTGCGACAGATGCTCGGCTCGGCCAACATCGAGGGTGGTGAACTGTTCCACATCATGAGCGGCAACCTGTCGCACCAGATCGAGCATCACCTGTTCCCGGACATTCCGGCCAGCCGCTACCCCGAGATGGCCGCCGAGGTCCGCGAGGTGTGCGAACGCCACGGGCTGCCGTACAACACCGGTTCGCTGCGGCGTCAGCTCGGCTCGACGTGGATGAAGATCGCCAAGCTGTCGCTGCCGAACTTCATGACCCGCGACGACAATGACCTGAACGTCGTCGTCGAGCGGGAGAAGCCGGCCGGCGCAGCCTGAGAGCCACTCACCACGTCCGCCGGAGCCTGTGCCAACCAGCCAACGCCCGGCGGGCGCGGTGCGTCTGCACGACGAGGAGCGAGGAGCGAAGCGACGATGCGATGAGGACAATGCGATGAGGAGGAAGACGCGGTGCTGCCGGCCCGCCGGGCACGCGACGGCGGAGCCGGCGCCAACAAACACGAGTATCCTCAGCGGCGACTACCGCGTGGACGTTCGTCGTCGCGGTTTCCGGGGACAAGGAGACTGACAACTCATGGTCGATCGCATTGAACGCAATAAGGATCTGGTCCAGGAACTCGTCGAGTCGACTGCTACTCATGTGGGTCAGATCGCCACGATCATCACGTCCGCGGTGGCGGATGTCGCGCGGGAGATCGGCGAGATCATCACCGATGGGTTCGAGATGCGGGAGGCGGCGCAGAAGGCGAAGGCCGATGAGGCGCGCATCCTTGACGCCGATCTGGTGGACGACGTGGTCGATGACCTTCTGGATGCGGAACCCGCCGAGACCGACATTGGTGCGATCGAGGCCGATATCGAGGTGCCCAATCTCGAGGCGTCGATCGAGGCCCCGGTGGTGCCGCAGGATGTCGAGGATCTCGATTCCGACACCGACAGCCTGGGTTCCCCGGACGGTGGGGAGTCTGCGACTCTCGAGGGGATGATGGAGGCTCCGGTGGCCCCCACCGACGACTGAGGCACCTGTTCACCCCGTTTACCCTGCTCTTTCGGGGTTTCACGCACACTGAGTCAAAGATTTGGTGCCACTGGCGTACACACGTAGCTTGGTTCCGTTACGCAGTTTGAGCCAGGAGGTCAGTGTGTCGGCGCCGTCGGTGTTCACCTTCCCCAATCCGGTCAATGATTACGCAGCCCGTTCGACGGCGGGACTGGTGGTGGCGCTGGCCGTCGTGACGATCGTCGTCAACCACTGGGCGCTCTACGCGGTGCTGGCGGTCGGATTCCTGCTTCGGGTGCTGTCGGGACCCAAGCTGTCGCCGTTCGGCCAGCTGTCGGTACGGGTGATCGCGCCGAAGGTCTGGCGCAAGACGAAGTTGGTCCCGGGTCCACCGAAGCGGTTCGCGCAGGGCATCGGTTTGGCCGTCAGCACCACGGCGCTGGTACTCAGCCTGCTCGGGTTCGGTCTCGCCGCGCAGATCGTCGTCGGTGTCCTGATCGTCGCCGCGACACTCGAGTTCGCACTCGGATTCTGCCTGGGCTGCACCATCTTCGGTTTCCTCCAGCGTCGCGGGGTGATTCCCGAGGACGTTTGCGAGGCCTGCAACAACATCTCTTTGCGGACGCCGAGCGCTCCGGTGTCGTGAGTCGCGGCTGAGTGTCGGCGCTGCACTGGGTTGAGCGCTGCCGGTTCGACCGCGTCCGGTGAAGGATGTTGGCCCGGTAGGGTTTTCGGACCCACCAGCCGCCGCTCGACCAGCGGGCACCCGGAGCTCGACCAGCGACAGACCGTCAGTCGAGCAACCCCAAAGCGATCCCGTCGAGGATATCGTGTTCGCTGACGACGAGTTGGGTGATCCCGGCTCGCTCGGCGAGTTGCCGCGCCAACTCCATGGTCACCAGCGAACCGCCGCCGATCACGTCGACGCGACCGGGATGCATGGGCCCCAGTGCGGCGCGTTCGGCTCGTGTCATCGCCACCAGTCGACGGCAGACCGCGTCGAGGTCGTCGAGCGGCACGCTCGACAGGTGAATCACGTCGGAGTCGTATTCGGTCAAGCCGAGGTGCAGGGCCGCGAGGGTGGTCAGAGTGCCGGCGACGCCGACCCAGGTGTGGGCGCGCTCGACGGGCACCGCCGCGAATGCCGGTGCCAGCCGCTCCCGGATGAACTCCTCGGCGGCAGCGACCTCGCCGGCCGTCGGCGGGTCCGATGGCAACGCGCGTTCGGTGACGCGGACACATCCGATGTTCGCCGAGTACCCGGCGATCACCCCATGCCCGTCGCCGACGACCACCTCGGTGGAACCTCCGCCCAGATCGGTGACGACGAACGGCCCACGGGCCGAATCGAGTTCGCTCACCGCACCTCGAAACGAGAGGTGCGCCTCCTCGTCTCCGGAGATCACCTCGGCGACGGCGCCGGGCACCACGGCACCGAGCAACTGCGCCGTCATCGCGAAGAAGTCGTCGCGGTTCGACGCGTCCCGGGTGGCCGAGGTCGCCACCATCCGGACGCGTTCGACGCCGGCGGCCACCATCGCGTCGACGTAATCAGACAGAGCCGCCCGCGTCCGCTCGAGCGCCTCGTCGGCGAACATGCCGGTGGCGTCGACGCCCTGCCCGAGTCGGACGACCCGCATCTCGCGGCGGATGTCGACGAGTCGGCCGTCCTCGGTCGGACGCGCGATCAGCAGGCGGATGGAGTTGGTGCCGCAGTCGACAGCGCCGACGACGGTCATGACGGGTCACTCTCGGCCGGTGCGGTGTACGGCGGCCAGTCCGCCGGAATCACGCTACCGCGGAGACCGGAATCGGCTGCCAGCGCAACGGATTCGTCACCGAGCGGGTTGACCCCCGGCCCCTTCGCAAGGGAGTGGGCAATGAGCACGTGCAGGCACTTGACCCGGTCAGGCATCCCTCCGCCGGTGAAATCTGTTCCGAGACAGTCGATCTCGTCACGTTCGGCGAGGTAGGACTCGTGCGCTCGGCGATAGGCGGCGGCCAGCTGCGGATCCGTGGACAGCCGTGCGGTCATCTCCTTCATGACCCCGGCCGACTCCTGCCGGCTCGCTTCGGCGGTCAGCCGTGGATCGGTCAGGTAGTACAGGGTCGGAAACGGCGTGCCGTCGGGCAGACGCGGTCGCGTCTTGATGACCGCCGGCTGCCCATCGGGGGTGCGGTAGCTGACCTCGATCACTCCGCGCGGTTCACGTCCCAGCTGCGCGGTCACGATCGCCAGATCGTCGTCAGAGATGCTCACGAGTGGATAACCCTACCGGCCCGGCGAGGCGTCGCTCACCGGTCGTCGTCGGGCGGCGTCGACACCGACTCCCACAGATTGCCGTACCAGGGGTTGCGGGCGTGCTGCTCGGCGGCCTGCTGTTGCGCCTGCCGCTCCGCATCGCCGGGGTACATCATCACCAATGGGGTCTCGCCGGGGCGCACGAACTGCAGACGCGCCCTGGCCTGCGCCTCGACGTACGCCGGGTCGCCCTGCTCGTTCACCTTCTGCTGGTAGTAGGCCTCTTGTTCACGCAGTTGGGCGTTGGATTCGACGATCTGGTTGTACTCGGTGCGGCCCGCATAGTAGTTGCGCAGCGACGGAGCCAACGCCACGATCACGACACCGAGAACCAGCGCCAGAACCACCGCCCGCTTCGCATCCATCCGCCGGACCCGTCCGGCGATCGTCTGCGTGACGGGGGGCCGGCGTCGGGGAAGACGACTCGGCCGCGGCCGCTCCTCGGTGATCTCGTCGACGATCTCCACGTCATCGGAGTGGATCTCCTGCTCGCCGGTCTCGATCACCGAAACCGGACGACGCGACGTCGACGAGCGGCGGGCGCGGCGGGCTCGTTCCGTGGAACGCGAATCCCGAACGGATCCGTTCGCCCGCCGACGCCGATCGTCGCGGGAACGCCCATAGCCCTGTGCCATGGACCCTAGCTAATCACGAACCAAACGAGAACCGGGGGAAGGCGAGGTCCCCGGCGTAGCGTGCCGCGTCGCCGAGGCCTTCCTCGATGCGCAGCAGCTGGTTGTACTTGGCGACGCGCTCACTGCGGGCCGGGGCACCGGTCTTGATCTGACCGCTGGCACACGCCACGGCGAGATCGGCGATGGTGGTGTCCTCGGTCTCACCGGACCGGTGGCTCATCATCGTCTTGTAGCTGTTGTTGTGGGCCAGGGCGACCGCGTCCAGCGTCTCGGTGAGGGTGCCGATCTGGTTCACCTTCACCAGCAGCGCGTTGGCGATGCCCTTGGAGATGCCCTCCTCGAGGCGCTCCGGGTTGGTGACGAACAGGTCGTCACCGACCAGCTGCACCTTGTCGCCGATGGCCTCGGTGAGCTTGGCCCAGCCGTCCCAGTCATCCTCGGCCAGCCCGTCCTCGATCGACACGATCGGGAAGTCGGCGACCAGCTTCTCGTAGTACGGCACCATCTCGTCGGACGAGTAGTCCTTGCCCTCGAGCTTGTAGACGCCGTCGGAGAAGAACTCGGTGGCGGCCGCGTCGAGCGCGATCACGATGTCCTTACCGAAGTTGTAGCCGGCCTTGCCGACGGCCTCGCCGATCACCGAGATCGCGGCGTCGGTGTTGGCCAGGTCGGGAGCGAATCCACCCTCGTCGCCGAGCGCGGTGGCCAGTCCCTGCTTGTGCAGCACCGACTTGAGCGCGTGGTAAACCTCGGCGCCGGCCCGCAGGGCCTCCTTGAAGGTGGGTGCGCCGACCGGGCAGATCATGAATTCCTGGAAGTCGATGCCATTGTCGGCGTGCTCACCACCGTTGATGATGTTCATGCAGGGCACCGGGAGGATGTGCGCGTTGGGTCCGCCGACGTAGCGGAACAGCGGCAGGCCCGCCGATTCGGCGGCACCCTTGGCCACGGCCAGGGAGACACCGAGGATGGCGTTGGCGCCGATGCGGCTCTTGTCGGGGGTGCCGTCGCAGTCCAGGAGCGCCTGATCGACCAGACGCTGCTCCTCGGCGTCGATACCGATCACGGCCGGGGCCAGCTCACCGAGGACACCCTCGACGGCCTTGGTGACGCCCTTGCCGTTGTAGCGCTCGCCACCGTCACGCAACTCGACGGCCTCGTGTTCACCCGTCGAGGCACCCGACGGCACGGCGGCACGAGTGAAGGTTCCATCGTCGAGAACGACCTCGACCTCGACGGTCGGGTTGCCTCGCGAATCGAGAATCTCGCGTGCGCCAACCTGTTCGATGATTGCCACGGTGTAGCCCCTTCGATGAACGGGTCGGCGACATCTTGGGACGCCGACGGGTACGCGTCAAAGCCTAGAACATGTGCGCCGATTCTTCCGGCGAGGAGGGGACTCAGTATCGGACGTTCACCGAATACGCGTTGGCGTGGTCGCGGACATTGATGACGTAGGCCATCGAATTGTTGTAGACCATCACCGCTTTCTCCCATCCGGCCGCGGTGGTCATGTCACCGCCGGAGGACACGCAGAGATACCGTGCCGCCGACAACGCCGCGTCGTCGATGTTGTCGGGGTCGACCTTCCCGTCGCCGTTGGCGTCGACGCCGTAACGGGTCCAGGTCTCGGGGATGAACTGGAACGGACCCATCGCCCGGTCATGCGTCGAGTCGCCGTCGAGTCGCCCCTGATCGGTGTCGGGGATCTCCAGGTTGCCGCGCGTACCGTCCAGCGGCACCCCACGGATGGGTGGTGAGGTGTCGCCATTGGCCGCGATGCGCGCGCCCCGGTAGGTGCCGTGTTTGCTCTCCACCCCACCGATGCCGGCCAGCGTCGTCCACCCGATGCCGCACTCGGGATGTTGCTGCCGTTGGATCTCGGCCGCGTTGCCGTAGGCCTCCAGCGACACCAGTGGGATACCGGTCGCCTCGGAGATCGGCGTCGCCCACTGCACCATCTCCGCCGCGGTGCGTCCGGGGGCGTCGATATCGATGTAGGGCTGCGGGGTGCCCATCGCCGGCGGGATGCCGTCGGGGATGTCGGGTCGGTTCAGCGACGGCAGATCCAGGCAACTGGTCAACGTCAGCGAACCGATGACCGCGAGCACCGCCGATGCCGCCACCTCGGTACGTCTGCGCACTCCCCTACCCCCGTACATCACTGCAACCTCACCGCTACTCACACCTGTGGACTTCACAGCCTGGACAAACAAACGAATCAGGGTGACACATCGGGCACCGGATCGCCACATCGCGGCGTCGCCGTGGGGCCGATGGTCCCGACTTAACTCTCAACTCCGACCACACCGTTCCGGTTCCCCATCCGAGGCGCTACTGTCATCGGTTAGCCTCACCAAACGACGGACCTCCGTCGCGGCCGAGCGATAACCGAAAGTCAGAACATGGAGCCGACGTCGGGCGCCACGCCCACATTGGTCACGGCCGTCACCCGTGATCCGGTATCCCGGCCAGGCTCCGGAGAATCCGGCATTTCCGGCCCGACCCGGATGGGGTGGCCGTGCTCGCAACACTGATCATCGGACTCCGCGAGGGCCTGGAGGCCGCCCTCATCGTCGGCATCATCGCGGCGTTCCTGCGCCGGCAGAACCGCACCGACGCCCTGCGCTGGATGTGGGTGGGCGTCGGCGTGGCCGTCACCATCTGCGTCGCCGTGGCCATCGGCCTCGAAGTCCTCTCCCGCGATCTCCCCCAACGCCAGCAGGAGGCACTGGAGACCGTCATCGGGGTGATCGCCGTCGCGATGGTCACCTACATGATCGTGTGGATGCGTGAGCATTCACGAGACCTCAAGGGAGACTTGGAGTCTGCCGCCTCCGACGCGATGGCCGATGGTTCGGCGACGGCGTTCGTGCTGATGGCGTTTCTCGCGGTGTTGCGGGAAGGGCTGGAAACCGCCGTCTTTTTGGTCGCCGCTTTCAACGCCAGCGGGAACGCGGTGCCCTCGGCGGCGGGCGCCATCATCGGCATCGGGATCGCCATCGCGCTCGGCTACGGCATCTACCGCGGTGGCGTCCGGATCAACCTGGCACGCTTCTTCAAGGTCACCGGCCTACTGCTCGTCCTGGTCGCGGCCGGCCTGGTGATGACGGCCCTGCACACCGCGCACGAGGCCGGCTGGCTCGACGCCGGCCAGCAGCAGGTCCTCGATCTGAGTTGGCTGGTACGGCCGGGTTCGGTGCAGTCGTCGCTGCTGACCGGTGTGCTCGGGTTGCAACCCAAGCCGGTGCTGATCGAGGTCGTCGGCTGGGTGCTCTACGTGGCGATCGTCGGTGCGATCGTGTTGTGGCCGGCCGGAAAACCGTTCCCTCATCGTCGGGTCGGCCTGGTATCGGCCGCTTTCGCTGCGCTTGCCGCCGTCGCGGCGCTGGTCGTGTTCCTGACCGCGCCCGCCACGCCGTCGTTGCCGTCGGCCACATTGGCCATGTCCGTCACCCAGGCGCCCACCACCAGCGGAATCCTCGCCGGCACCACGATGCGGACACCCGATGGTGTCTCGGTCGGCGTCGACGACGTCACCGCCGAGTCGGCCACCGGTTCCCTGCAGTCCGATGATGTGACCACGCCGATGCCCCGACTCACTGCGATCGCCCCGACGACATTCGGCACCGTGACCGCACCGGGCTACACCCAGGTGATCAGCCCCGACATCCCGATCGACACCCTGGTGACCGGTGCGCCCACCACCGTGACCCTTGCCCAGGTCATCGCCGCCAACAACGGCCGCATCCCGGTCGGCCTCGACACGCAGAAATTCGGTACGTCCGCTCCGGTCGTGTACGCGGTGACCGCGAGCGTGACCGTCTCGGTGGACCCGTACTTCCATCGACCGGTGGCCGCCCAGGTGACCTATGCGATCACCGCCACGGCCACCCCGGAGCACGGCGCCGCAACGGTTTTGGGCAAGGTCGGGACCGTCACCGTGAGTCATGAGCCCACCGCCGTCGAACTCACCGCCCTCGGCAGCGCTCACGCGCAGCGCCTCGATCACCAATCGCAAGGCGTGCGAATCCCGTTGACACTCACCGTCATCGCCGCCGTCCTCGCGCTGGTGGCAGCCGCCCTACTGTTCGTCGGCAGACGAAGAACCCAAGACCCGGCCGCTACCGTGGCGCCGTTGGAGGAAAAGGAGCACACCCGATGAAGGCAATGCGACTCGTCGCCACAGGAGCGTCTGTGGTGGCCCTCGCCGGCGTCGCCGCCTGCAGCAGCAGCGACGACGATTCGTCGAGCGAGGCCAAGACCGTCACGGTCGAGATGACCAACGACGGCTGCACGGTGACTCCGGACAAGGTCGAGGCCGGCCCGATCACCTTCGAGATCAAGAACACCAACGCCGCCGCCGTCAGCGAGGTCGAACTCCTCCAGGACGGCAAGATCCTCGCCGAACGCGAGAACATCGCACCCGGAATGGCCGCAACGTCGTTCTCCCACAAGCTCGATGGCGGCACCTACGAGATCTACTGCCCCGGTGCGACCACGGAGAAGACCACCTTCACGGTGACCGGTCAGGCGGCGCAGGCATCCGGTACCGTCGCCGATCAGCTCAACGCTGCCGCCGCCGAATACAAGCAGTACGTCATCACCCAGGTGAACAGTCTGGTCACCGCCACCGAGGCACTCAACACCGCGGTGCAGGCCGGAGATGTCAACGCCGCCAAGGATGCCTACATCAAGGCGCGACCGTACTACGAACGCATCGAGCCGATCGCCGGCACCTTCTGCGCCAACGGTGCCGCCGACTGCTCCACCGACAACGCCGTCAACCTCGACGTGGCCATCGACGCACGTCCGGACGCCGTCGGTCCCGGAGACACGTGGGAGGGCTTCCACGTCATCGAGAAGCAGCTGTGGGAGGCCGGCAACCTCGACGGCATGGCGCCGGTGTCCCAGACGCTGCTGACCAACGTCAAGGATCTGCAGCGACTGGTCAACGAGCCGAGCTTCGAGGTCAAGCCCGCCGACATCATCAACGGTGCCGGCGATCTGCTCGACGAGGTGTCGACCACCAAGCTGACCGGCGAGGAAGAGGCGTACAGCCACATCGACTTCGTCGACATGCAGGCCAACATCGAGGGCAGTCAGCAGGCCTTCGCCATCGTCAAACCGGCTCTCAACCAGATCGATCCGCAGTTGACGACGACCATCCAGCAGGCCTTCGACAAGGTCGACGACCTCGTCGACTCCTTCCGTGACCCCAACGCGCCCGGCGGATTCAAGCCGTTCGACCAGGTGACCGAGGAGCAGAAGCGGGAAATGGCCGCGGCCATCATCGCCGTCAAGGATCCGCTGGCGCAGGCCGGTGGCAAGATCGCCGCTGCCAGCTGATGAGTACCGCCGACACGCCAGAGCCCACGCCCGCCGAACCACGCACCGGGGAGAGCCGTCGCGGTGTGAACCGTCGCGGCTTCCTCACCGGCGCGGGGATCGCGGGTGCGGGCCTGGCGGTCGGCGGGGCCGCCGGCGCCGGGATCACCTATGCGCTGACCGCCGACGATTCGGTGGACACCGCCGACCAGTCGGTACCGTTCTACGGTCCGCATCAGGCCGGAATCATCACCCGTCAACAGAATTCGTTGGTGTTCGCGGCTTTCGACCTGAAGGACACCGTCACCGTCGACACCCTCGAGGTGATGCTGGCGCGGTGGGCGGCGGCGGCCAGTCTGCTCGTCGAGGGCAAACCGGTCGGGCCGGTTGAATCCCGACCCCAGTCGCCGCCCGCCGACACCGGCGAGGCCTTCGACCTCGGACCGAACCTGCTGACGGTGACCGTCGGCTTCGGGCCGACCCTGTTCGATGACCGACTCGGCCTGCAATCGAAAATGCCGGCCGCCCTGAAACCGTTGGGGCAGTTGGCCGTCGACACCACCATCGACCCCACGATCAGCGGTGGTGACATCTGCATCCAGGCGTGCTCGGAGGATCCGCAGGTCGCCTTCCACGCCGTGCGCAATCTCGCGCGGATCGGCCGCAACGTGGTCACGCTGCGTTGGCTGCAGGAGGGTTTCGGCCGCGCGTCGGCCACCACCACATCCCAGGTCACACCCCGAAACCTGTTGGGATTCAAGGACGGTACCGCCAACATCAAGGCCGAGGAACCGGCCGTCGCCGACCAGTGGGTGTGGGTGGGCGACGAGACCGATCAGGCCTGGATGACCGGCGGCAGCTACCTCGTCACCCGCAAGATCCGGATGCACATCGAGGCGTGGGACTCCGATGACATCTCCGACCAGGAGCGGATCTTCGGTCGTATCAAGGATTCCGGTGCGCCACTGTCGGGCGGTGAGGAGTTCACCGACCTCAACTTCGCGGTCAAGGACAGTTCGGGCCAGACGAAGATCGACCGCTTCTCCCACGTTCGTCTCGCCCACCCGGACAGCAACGGCGGAGCCCAGATCCTGCGTCGCGGTTACAACTACACCGACGGCATCGACACGCGCACCGGAACACTCGCCGCGGGGTTGTTCTTCATGGCCTACCAGAAGAACGCACACGATCAGTTCGCGCGAATCCAGAACAACCTCGCCCAGGATGCGCTGAACGAGTACATCTCCCCGATCTCGAGTTCACTGTGGGCGGTGCCGCCTGGTCTGAAGGAGATCGGCGATTGGTATGGCAAGACGATGCTGGGGTACCGGGGCTGAGCGAATCGGATTCCCATTGCGGCACAGTCGAATACCGCGGCGCCCACTCGAGGGGAAAGTGCGCACACTCGACGTGGATGGGCGCACACTCGACGCGAAACGCCGCCCACTCGACGGGCTAGGTGAGGCCGACGGTACGGAAACCGATGTTGCCCGTGGATGTTTCGGGAGTGTTGTGTGAGCGTGCCGCCACCCGATAGCGGTAGCAGTAGGAGTCGTGGCAGAGGTGACTGCCGCCGCGCAGGACGCGGGACCGTCCGCGTTCGGAGCCGATCGGATCGTCGGCCGGCGCCGTTCGATAGGCCCGCGCACTGAACCGATCGGCGCACCATTCCCAGACGTTACCGGCCATCTGGTACAGGCCGAATCCGTTGGGCGCGAACGACGTGACGGGCATCGTCCCGACCGGGCCGACGGGATCGTCGGGGAACTCTCCCGGAAAGATGTTGCACTGCGGATCATCTGGCGTCGGGTGCTCGTCTCCCCACGGAAACCGGGCGCCATCGATCCCACCCCGCGCGGCGTACTCCCACTGCGACTCCGTGGGCAGTGCACGTCCGGCCCACGCGCAGTACGCGAGCGCATCCCGATGGGAGACATGCACCACCGGGTGATCGGCACGACCGGCGAGGTCGCTGCCGGGTCCGAACGGGTGATCCCAGGTGGCGCCGGGGACGTCGATCCACCAGGGGGTGCCGGCGATCCGGACACCGGCCTCCCCCGACACGTGCCCGGCGAACACCGCCGACGAGCCGAATCGTTGCGCGTCGGTGATGTGCCCGGTGTCGGCGACGAAGACGCCGAACGCCTCGTTGGTGACGGTGATGATGTCGATCTCGAACGCGCTCAGCGTCACTCGGTGAACCGGGGTCTCGCCGTCGGT
Source organism: Gordonia sp. NPDC003504 (assembly GCF_053587995.1). Taxonomy (NCBI): domain Bacteria; kingdom Bacillati; phylum Actinomycetota; class Actinomycetes; order Mycobacteriales; family Gordoniaceae; genus Gordonia; species Gordonia sp. NPDC003504. Next base: position 32,559 of record NZ_JBSFPC010000007.1, on the reverse strand, counting down.
GCGGTACCCCTCGTCGAACGCGTCACCCATGGCGAATTCGCCCGCCGCAATGGCCACGGACTCGATCGCATGTTTGCCGCCGGACGCGGGCACACCTACCGCGGAGTCCCCCTCGCGTCGGGCGTCACGTTCCGGCTGGCAACAATTCACTCCTCGATGATGCCCCGTTGCGCCAGCAGCGCCAGCACCCGACCGGCGAGTTCGTCGATGTCGGCTCCGGTGGTGTCGAATCGCAGGTCCGGATTCAGCGGCTTCTCGTACGGTGCGTCGATACCGGTGAGACCCTTGAGCTCACCACGCCGGGCTCGCGCGTACAACCCCTTCGGGTCGCGACGTTCACATTCGCCGACCGGTGTGGACACGTGCACCTCGATGAAGTCCAGGTCGGCGGCGTGGTGCAGTTCCCGCGCGATCTCCCGATCGGAATGCAAGGGCGAGACCATCGACGCGATCGCGATGACCCCGGCGTCGGCGAACAGGCGGGCGAGATGACCTACCCGGCGGATGTTCTCGGCCCGGTCCCCCGGCGAAAAGCCAAGGTCATCGGAAATACCGTGCCGGATGTTGTCACCGTCGACCAGATAGGCCACCCGCGCCCGGTTGACCAGTTCTCTTTCCAGCGCAACGGCCACCGTCGACTTCCCCGAGGCCGGCAGTCCGGTCAGCCACACCGTGGCGCCCCGCAGTCCGGTCTTGGCCCACCGTTCCGAGCGGTTGAGTGAACTGGGGTGCCACTTGATGTCGTTGCGGGTGGCCTTGCCGGGGATGACCTCTCGCGGTTCGAGAATGGTGCCGGCACCGACGGTGTCGTTGGAGGATTCATCGATCAGGATGAAGGCGCCGGTGTCCCGGTTCTCGATGTAGCGGTCGGCCACCACGATCGACGAGGTACGCAGCGTGACGGTGCCGATGTCGTTGAGGCCCAGCTCCGTTGGTCCGACGACCTCGAGGAGCGACTCCGGGTCGAGGCGGCGTTCGAGCGACCCTACGGTGGCGCGGATCGTGTGTGCGCCCTGCTTGAGCGCAACCCGATCGCCGGCATGCAGCGGCGCCTCCGACAGCCAGCACAGCGTGGCGGACAACTCGCGCGCCGGCACCGGCCGATGCGCATCCTCGGCGCCGCTGATGAGGACATCACCGCGGCCGATGTCGATCTCGTCGGCGATTTGCACCGACACCGACAGCCCCGCCACCGCGACGTCGCGCAGCGGATCGAGGGTGTCCAGTGCGGTGACGACGCTGTGCGAACCGGACGGCAACACCGTCACCGGATCGCCGACGGCGAGGGTGCCGGCGGCCACGCGCCCGGTGTAGTTACGTTTACCGTCGGGACCGGGTCGCGACACCCACTGCACCGGCAGGCGGAGTTCACGCGGTTGCGGCGACGGTGCCTGCAGCTCCACCGATTCCAGGTACTCCAGCAGGGTCGGACCGGCGTACCACGGGGTGTGGGACGAGCGGTGCACGACGTTGTCGCCGATCTTGGCGGCCACCGGGATCGCGAGAATCTCACCGATCCCGAGCTGGACGGCGAGTTCGGTGAGGTCTGCCTGCAACTCGTCGAATCGTTCCTGGGAGAAGTCGACCAGGTCGATCTTGTTGACAGCGGCGATCACGTGCGGGACGCCGACGAGGGTGGCGATCCGCGCGTGGCGACGGGTCTGACGCTGCAATCCTTTTCGGGCGTCGACGAGCAGGACCGCGACGTGCGCATTGGAGGCACCGGTGAAGGTGTTGCGGGTGTAGCGCTCGTGACCGGGTGTGTCGGCGAGGACGTAACTGCGTGTGTCGCTGGAGAAGAAGCGGTAGGCGACATCGATGGTGATGCCCTGCTCCCGCTCGGCGCGCAGTCCGTCTGACAGTGCCGCCAGGTCGACGTCACCGTCGTCGGAGGTCACGCCGGCGAGGTGATCGGTGGGCAGGCTTCCGGTGTCGTGGAGTAGTCGGCCGATCAGTGTCGACTTGCCGTCGTCGACGCTGCCGGCCGTTGCCAGGCGCAGGATCTGCCGGTTGGTGGTCGGCCGATGGGGCGGTGCAACTGCGGTGCTCATCAGAAGTAGCCCTCTCGTTTACGGTCTTCCATGGCGGCCGATGATGTTCGGTCGTCGGCGCGGGTCTCGCCGCGTTCGGAGACGGTCGCCTCGCTGATCTCGGCGATGATGTCGGGAATACTGGTGGCGCGTGACCGCACCGCCCCGGTGATCGTCAGATCACCGACGGTGCGGTAACGCACCCATTCGGTGCTCACCTCGTCGGTCGCGCCCGGCTGCGAGAACTCGGACACCGCAAGGAGAATGCCGTCCCGGTCGAATACCTCACGCTCGGCGGCGTAATAGATGGACGGCAGGTCGAGTTGCTCGAGTTCGATGTAACGCCAGATATCGGTCTCGGTCCAGTTCGACAGCGGGAAGACGCGGACCGACTCCCCTTTCCGGATGCGGCCGTTGTACAGCGACCACGGTTCCGGGCGTTGCGCCCGCGGATCCCACTGACCGAATTCGTCACGGAAGCTGAACACCCGTTCCTTGGCGCGGGCGCGGTCCTCGTCACGACGCGCACCGCCGAAGGCGGCGTCGAATCCTCCTTCCTCCAACGCATCGAGCAGCACCCGGGTCTGCAGCCGGTTGCGTGATCCGGACGGATCGGTCGATTCGGCGATCCGGCCGGCGGCGATCGCATCGGGAACCGATGCCACGATCAGTTTGATGCCGGCGGGATTCTCCTCGGTCGGCGCCACCCGTCGGTCCCGGAACTCGATCACCTCGTCGAAGTTGTGGCCGGTGTCCACATGCAGAATCGGGAACGGCAGCGGGCTCGGCCGAAATGCCTTCTCCGCCAATCGCAACAGGACGATGGAGTCCTTGCCGCCGGAGAACAGCAACACCGGACGCTCGAGTTCGGCGGCCACCTCACGGATGATGTGAACGGATTCCGACTCCAGGATGCGCAGTGCGGCAACATGATCGAATTCCGACGCGGCTAGCGGTGTCGGCTGGTCGGTGAGTTCGGCGGTCATAGTGGATATCCGTTCTGTTCCGCGTCGGCACGATAGCGCGTAACCCATTCCCTGGATCGCGCATTGGACTGGGGTTTGAGAGGTGGTGGTGGCGCGAGTCCGGGATCGAGGTGCAGGGCTTCGAGTACCGTGGCCGTGGTGCCCTGAGGATCCTTGACCAACTCCCCGAACTCGATGTCGATGGCCTCGATTTGTTCCTCGGCGAACCAGCGTCGCCACTGCCGCTCCTGATCGGACAGGATGGCCGCCAGGTGCGCTATGCCCTCGGCGTCGTATTGCGCCCTCTCGTCACGGCCGGCCTCGAAATGCGGGCCGTGGCCGTCACGCCACACCCGGGTCTGTACCGCACGCCACATCGAAACTGCCTGCGGCACAATATCGTCACGGTACACATGGACGAAAAGCGGATCGTCGCCGAGCAGTTCACGGATGGCTGTGCGCAGGGACCCGGATGCGACGCGGGTCCGCGCGATCAGAAGTGGCGTCTGATTCCACATCAGTTTGCCGCCCCAGACGCCGTTCGGAGTTCGGCCGGCCTCGAGCACATCGGTGCGCCACCGATCGAAGTCGCGGGTGTCGACCTCACCCGGGTCCACCTCGTCGAGCAGATCCAGGATCGTCGAATCCGTCACTCCGGCAAACCATTCGCGTGGCTGCGGGGACAGTGAGGACGACGAGAGGTACTGGAAGAACTCCTCGGGGGTCCCGGCCACACCGGTGGCGGCGAGAGACTCGACGAGCAGCGTGCTCCCACTGCGCTGACTGGCGCAGACGAGGTAGTTCTGGCTGGACACCGGCTCAGTGTAGCCACCACGAAACCGCCCGCAACCTGGGATTTTACGGCCAACGCGCGGCAAAGTATTGACAAGACGGGCCAGTCGTGCGGGCCCGACCGCACGCCGCCGGTCCGTCGGTCAGTGCGTGGCGCCCGCCGATCGTGATGTGCGAACCACGTCGCCCTCACCGGAGGTGAGATCGCCACTGAGCTCGCGGCGTTCGCCGAGCGGCCGCCGCGACGGAAGTGCCTCCTCGGCAGGGTCTCCGGCCTCGGTCTTCGCGTGGAAGACCGCCATGAACGCTTCGGCGACCGCGGTTCCCTCCGCCTCCGGGGGCAGTGCGTCGCCGGTGGTACTGCGCCACCGGGCAAGACGCGCCTCGAGGTCGGCGCGGATCTCGGCGTACTCGGGGTCGTCGGCGACGTTCTTTTGCTCATACGGATCGGAAACCAGATCGTAGAGTTCGATATGCGCGCGGTCCCGGACAGTGATAGCCGGCTCGAGGGATCGTGCGGAGAGACTGTCGGCGATGTCGAGTGGCAGCAACAACTCGGGACGGTGCGCGTAATTCTCTATGTAGCTGTGCGTCTTGGTCCGCACGGCCCGGATCGGGTCGTAGGCGTCGTGATAGGTCTTCTCGGTGAAGACCTCCTCACGCACCGCACCGTCGGAAGCGTCCGTCAACTCCGCGGCGTGGGAGTCACCGTCGACCGTGTCGGGCAGGTCCATCCCGAGCAGGTCGAGAATGGTCGGCGTGAGATCGACCCCGGAGAACAGGTCGTCATAGATCCGCGGGGCGATACCGCGGGCTCGCGGCGGCCGGACGATCAGGGCGACGCCGGTCCCTTCGGCGTAGAGCGTGGACTTGGCACGCGGAAACGCCAGACCGTGGTCGGTCACGAAGACGATCCAGGTATTCTCGGCCAGTCCGAGGTCATCGACGGTGGCGAGCAGCCGCCCCACCGCGGCGTCGGCCTTGGTGATGCTGCCGTGCAGACCGGCGAGGTCGTCGCGGACGTCGTCGGTGTCGGGAAGGAACCCGGGCACCTCGATGTCGGTGGTGTCGGCGGGTGCGTACTCGTCGTCGGGGTAGGGACGGTGCGTCTCAAAGAATCCGGCCGTCAACAGGAACGGCCGGTTTCCGCCGGCCTCGACGTGACGGCGCAGCCACCACTGCGATTCGCCGACGACGTAGTCACACCGTGAGTCGGAGACGTCCACCGAGTCGAAGCCGATGCTGGTGGGATCGGCGCTCTCGTGCTGCATGCCGAAGAGCACCGTGCGGTACCCGTGACCACCCAGCAGAGCCGGGAGTGTCTGCACGCCGTCGCGATAGGCGAACCCGTGATGGGCCAGACCGACGAGCCCGTTGTGGTGCGGATATTCGCCGGTGAACAGCGAACCGCGGGCCGGCGAGCACAGCGGGGCGGTGGCATGTGCGTCGGTGAACCGGATGCCCTCGGCGGCCAGCGCGTCGAGATGGGGGCTCTCGACGCCGTCGGCGCCGTAGCACCTCAGGTGGCGTCCCAGATCGTGCCAGTGCACCAAGATCACGTTCTCGCGGGTGCTCCGGGTGCCTCCATCGGGGTCGCCTGCGGTGTCGAAAGGCATTCCTCCATGATGCACGGCCGCATTTTCCCATGTCGTAGGGGTATCGCGGGGCGGGTGCCGGAGGCCGCCTCCGGCCACGGCCACCACGTTGAAATCACCGTGATCCGAACGTGCACCGTGCCGGCGGTGCGCGCGCAACTCCCACCTACACGTCATGCATTCCGCGCGGCTGGGAGTTGAGCATGCAGATGGCGTGCTGCCACTACTCGGCCGGAGGTTCGCCCTCCGACTCGCCGACCGGGGCCGGATCCTCGAATTGTGGTTCCGGTTCCGGTTCCGGTTCCGGTACGGCCGTACCGTCGAGGATCGACAGCCAGGCCTCGCGGGTGTCGAGGACGACCTCGTCGGCCCGAGCCTGTTCCTCGACCGCGCGCACCTGGGTCATCAGGTCCAGGGTGCGTGCCCGCGCGGCGGCCTCGACGCTGTCATCTCCGGCGGACACGGTCACCGTCAGCACTGCAGGATCGATGCGTTCGACGGGATAGCAAGCGGCGGTAAGCCTTTCGAGGACCTTCTGGGTCAGCGCCAGCGCCGGCGCGGTGGTGGCGATCCCGTCGAGTACCGATCCCCGATTCTTCTCGGCGGCCTTACGTTCTTCCCACTCGCGGATCTGTGTCTCGAGATCGCTATGCGCCCCGGACAGCACCCCGGGAGTACGACGGGTCACCTTATCAGTGAAACTTCTTGCGACAGAATCGATGTCGAACGGATCGGTCGGATGGTCGGCCGCGATACGCGCATGGAACAACACCTGGAGCAGCAGGTCGCCGAGCTCTTCGCGCAGGTGTGCCTGATCGCCGGAGTCGAAGGCGTCGAGGAGCTCGTAGACCTCCTCGAGCAGGTAGCGCCGCAGCGAGGCGTGGGTCTGCTGCGACTCCCACGGACCGTTGCGTCGCAGGGTGTCCATCAACGCGACAGCGGCCAGCAGGTCACCACCGGCCAGCGGGGTCGCCTCGATGACGGTGTCACCGAGTGCTCTCCGCGCGGCGACCAACCGATGATGCGGATCGGTCGACAGCAGCGTGGTACCCAGCGGAGTCTCGTCGAAGACCGGCTCGAAGTGATCGAGCTCCCACAGGATCGTGGTGGGGACATCCTCGGTCACATACACCGTTCCGGACAGCTCCGAACGCGCGCGGATCGGGATCATGTCCGGCCGCAGCGGATCGAGCAGGACCACCGTCATCGCGGGCACCTTTCACGGAAAGTATGTGACAACACGACAACCGTAAACGGTGCGCACCCGACAACGTGGGATCTCGATGCGGTTTCTCCCGAGGATCGGCTACGGCGCCGGCGTGGGTTTGAGTTGCGTCAGGAAGGTGACGAGGTAGTCGATCAGCTCGTCGTCGCGCAGTCGCGCCGATCCGACCCCACCGGTCCGTGGGATCGGCAGCGTGATGACGCCGGTCGTCGCACGATAGGACGCCGCGGAGTACAGCCGCTTGAGGCGTATCTGCTCACTGTCGAGCAGATGCAGCGGCGACACCTTGACGTTGGTTCCCACCACCCCGAGTTCGGCAACACCGCGTTCGCGGCAACGCAATCGCAGCTTGGCGATGGAGGCGAGGCGGCGGGTCTCCTCCGGCGGTTCACCGTAGCGGTCGAGCAGTTCGCTCATCACCGCGTCCACCTCGGAATCGGCCGATGCCGAGGCGAGTTTGCGGTACGCCTCGAGGCGCAGGCGGTCGGAGTCGACGTACTCGACCGGGATGTGGGCGTCGACGGGGAGATCGACACGCACCTCGGTGACCTCTTCGCTGGTCACCGGTTTACCGTCGGCGGCGGCACGATAGGCCTCAACCGCCTCGCCGACGAGCCGCACATACAGGTCGAATCCCACTCCGGCGACGTGACCGGATTGTTCGGCGCCGAGCACGTTTCCGGCTCCGCGCAGTTCGAGGTCCTTGAGCGCCACCGCCATTCCCGCGCCGAGTTCGTTGTTCTGGGCGATGGTGGCCAGGCGGTCGTAGGCGGTCTCGGTCAACGGCTTCTCGGAACTGTAGAGCAGGTAGGCATATCCGCGTTCCCGGCTGCGTCCCACCCGGCCGCGTAGCTGATGCAGTTGCGACAGACCGAGATTCTCGGCGCGGTCGACGATGAGTGTGTTCGCGTTGGAGATGTCGAGTCCGGTCTCGATGATGGTGGTGCACACCAGCACGTCGTACTCCCGGTTCCAGAATCCGGAGACGGTGCGTTCGAGCTGATCCTCGTTCATCTGGCCATGTGCCACAACGACTCTGGCCTCGGGGACCATGTCGGCTATCTCCTTGGCCGTCTTGTCGATGGTGGAGACACGGTTGTGGACGTAGAAGACCTGCCCGTCACGCAGGAGTTCGCGGCGAATGGCCGCGGCCACCTGCTTGGCCGCATACCCTCCCACGTAGGTGAGCACCGGATGCCGCTCCTCGGGCGGGGTGAGGATCGTCGACATCTCACGGATGCCGGCCATCGACATCTCCAGGGTGCGCGGGATCGGGGTCGCCGACATGGTCAGCACGTCGACGTGGGTGCGCAGCGACTTGATGTGCTCCTTGTGTTCCACACCGAAACGCTGTTCCTCGTCGACGATGACGAGGCCGAGATCCTTCCAGGTGACCCCGGTCTGCAGGAGCCGGTGGGTACCGATGACGATGTCGACCGAACCGTCGGCCATCGCCTCGATGATCTCCTTGGATTCCTTTGCGTCGGTGAACCTTGACAGTCCGCGCACACGCACCGGGAAACCCGACATCCGCTCGGTAAAGGTCTGCAGATGTTGTTGCGCCAGAATGGTTGTCGGCACGAGGACGGCCACCTGCTTGCCGTCCTGGACGGCCTTGAAGGCCGCGCGCACTGCGATCTCGGTCTTGCCGTAGCCCACGTCGCCGACGATCACCCGGTCCATCGGAACGGGCTTTTCCATGTCGTCCTTGACCTCACCGATCACGGTCATCTGATCGACGGTCTCGGTGAAGTCGAAGGCGTCCTCCATCTCCCGCTGCCACGGGGTGTCCGGACTGAAGGCGTACCCGGGGGCGGCGTGACGGGCGGCGTAGAGTTGCACGAGCTCACCGGCGATCTCCCGAACGGCCTTGCGCGCTTTGCGTTTGGTGTTCTGCCAATCGGAACCACCGAGCTTCGACAGCGACGGCTGCTCGCCGCCGACGTACCGGGACAGCTGGTCGAGGGCATCCATCGGGACGTAGAGCCGATCGCCGGGCTGACCGCGTTTGCCCGCGGCGTATTCCAGCACCAGGTATTCGCGCCGTGCCCCGGAGACCGTGCGTTCGATCATCTCCACGAACTTGCCGATGCCGTGCTGGTCGTGCACCACCAGGTCACCCGCGGTCAGGGCCAACGGATCGACCTGGTTGCGTCGTTTGGCGGGCAGTCGTCGTCCGTCGCGCACGGCCGCCACCCGCGAACCGGTCAGGTCGGTTTCGGTGACGATCACCAATCCCGCTGAGGCAGAGATGATTCCGTGGCGCAGGGTGCCGCCGTAGACGGTGACCTCGCCGTCGGCGGGCCGGTCCCCCGGCTCGGCGATCGAGTGCGGCACCTCGGCGTCGGCGAGGCGTTCGCCGATGCGGGTGGCGGTTCCCTTGCCGGCCACCACGATTGCGGCGGGTTTACCGGTGGCGACGTGTGCGCGGAGCATCGCGAAGGTCTCCGCGATCTCTTTCTCGCCGCCGTGTGGCGTCGGACCGGCCACCAGGTCCAGTTCGAACTCGTCACCGAAGCCAGCCGACAGCGGGCTCATCGTCCACCAGGAGCGACCTGCGGTGACGGTCACCTCCATCACCTCGTCGAGCGGACGGTAGGCACTGGCCTGCAGGTCGACTCCGGTTGCGCCGCCGACGTTGTCGACGGGCGCAGAGGCGCCTAAGGCGGCCGCGTTCCAGGACGCCTCGAGGAATTCGGCTCCGGTGGCCGCGAGGTCGCCCGCGCGGGTGCGGACCTTCTCCGGATCGAGGATGAGTACCCGTGAGCCGTCCGGGATCACCTCGGTGAGCAATTGCATCTGCCCCTCGACGAGCGCCGGGATGAGCGCTTCCATGCCCTCCACCGGAATGCCCTCGGCGAGTTTGGCCAGCATGTCGGCCAGTGCCTCGTCGCCGGTGTTCGCCGCGGCGAGGTCGGCGGCGCGGTGGCGGACCCGTTCGGTGAGCACCAGTTCGCGGCAGGGATGGATCTGCACCTCGGCGGTGTCGATCTCGGGCTGGCTGCGCTGATCGGCGACCGAGAAGGCGCGCATCTCGGTGATCTCGTCACCCCAGAACTCCACGCGCACCGGATAGTCGGTGGTCGTCGGAAAGACGTCGAGGATGCCGCCGCGGACCGCGAACTCGCCTCGCCGGCCCACCATGTCGACGCGCTCGTAGGCCATCTCCACCAGATCGGCCAGAAGGGTGTCGAAGTCGATCTCGATACCCTCGCGCAGGGTGATGGTGCGGACCGCACCCAGGCCCGGTGCCATCGGCTGCACCAGCGAACGCACCGTGGTCACCACCACACGCAGCGGATGCTCGCCCGGCTGCGCGAGACGGTGCAGCACCGCCAGTCGTGCGCCGACGGTGTCGGCGCTGGGCGAGAGCCGTTCGTGCGGAAGCGTCTCCCAGGACGGGAACTGCGCGACCGAGTCCGGGTCGTCGAGCATTTCGCGCAGCTCGGCGGTCAGATCGTCGGCCTCCCGCCCGTTGGCGGAGACGACGAGCAGCGGTGCCGACGACCCTGCGAGACAGGCGACGACGAAGGGGCGCGCGGCGTCCGGTCCGGTGATGTCGAGGCGGTCGGTGTCGCAACGTTCACGGAGCGCGGCGAGCGAGGCATCCGAACAGGTGAGAGCGGCAAGTCCGGAGAGGGCGGGTGAAGACGACACTCGTGCGATTGTAAGACCTGGCGTCAGCGGTCAGCGTCCGGTGGTCATGCCCGCCGCGCTCCGTCGGGATCGCCCTGCCGGGCGCGGTAGGCGGCGACCGCATTGCGGTTGGTACACGCCGTGGAGCAGTACCGCCGCGATCGGTTGCGGGACAGGTCGAGGACGACGGCGTCACAGCCCTCGTCGGCGCAGATCGCGAGGCGCGACAGGTCATCGGCACGGATCACGTCGATCAGCGCCATCGCGGTTTCGACCATGATCCTCTCGGCTAACGGCGCGTCGTCGTCGATGGCATGCAGATGCCAGTCGGTCTGCCCGTGCCGGACCAGCTGAGGCAGCGCCCGGTGCCGGCGTAGGACCGTGTTGACCAGGTCGACGGCGTCGTCGCGGTCGGCCAGCAGCAGCGCCCGCAGACGCGGTCGGATGGCCCTAACGCTGTCGAGTTCGGCGCGATCGCCGACGCGTCGGCCGGTGTAACCGAAGCGCTCCCAGTACGCGTCGAGGTCGGCGATCGTCTCGAAGGTGTCCGGCGGCGACGCCGAGTTGGCCAGGGTGACCGCCGCCTGCAGCGCCAGATCCACGTCATCACCGAAAATCATGTTGACACATTACCGAATCGGACCCTAGCGTCATTCGTCATGAGCTCATTGACCAATGACCCCACGTTCGACACCCGGGTCAGATCGGGGTTGGTGCTGGCGGTCATCTCCGCGGTCAGCTTCGGCATCTCCGGCGCACTGGCGACGCCGTTGCTGGCGGCCGGGTGGAGTCCCGGCGCCGTGGTCGGCATCCGTATCGGACTCGGCGGACTGGCGCTCATCCCCTTCGCGGTGCGCGATCTTGGCGGCTGGTCGCAGCTGCGTCCGGCCCGGCTCGTCTCCATCCTGGGCGCGCACGGCAAGACCATCGCACTGTATGGATTGCTCGGCATCGCCGCCGCCCAGTTCTGCTATTTCTCGGCGATCCAGACGATGGACGTCGGTCCCGCGTTGCTGATCGAGTACACCGCGCCGGTCGTCGTGGTCGGGTGGATGTGGGCCGTCCACCGGCAGCGGCCGACCCGGTGGGCGGTCGCCGGAATCGCAATCTGCGCGGTCGGTCTCGTCCTCGTCCTCGATCTCCTCGGCGCGGCATCGATCGATCCGGTCGGCGCACTCTGGGCCGTGGGAGCCATGATCGGCGCGGCCGGCTACTTCCTGATCTCGGCCCACCAGCACGACGACCTGCCGCCCGCCGTGCTGGCAACCGGCGGAATGATCTTCGCCGCACTGCTTTTGGGCATGCTCGGGGTGGTGGGAGTGCTACCGATGACCGCCGGTCAGGCCACCGCACATTTCGCCGGATTCGCCGCGCCGGCCTGGTCGGTGCTGGTCGGACTCGCCCTCATCTCCGCGGCCACCGCATATCTCACCGGCATCGGCGCGGCCCGGCGCCTGGGTGCGCGACTCGCCTCGCTGATCGCGTTGCTGGAGGTGCTCGCCGCCGTGGTGTGGGCGGCGGCACTGCTCGGCCAGATTCCCGCGCCGGCCCAGATCCTCGGTGGAGTGCTGATCATCTGCGGTGTGGTCGCGGCCAAGATGGGCGAACCGCGTGCGGTCGCTCAGTCGTCGGGGCCCTCGGCCGTGCTGGGCTCGGTGGGTTCGCCCCGGTCTGGTCCAGCCCGTTCGGGTTCAACGTAATCGGGTCCCACCAACTCCGGATCGGGGTCAAGGCGGGTCAGTCCGTTCCAGCACAGATTCACCAGGTGTGCGGCGACAACCTCTTTGGAGGGTTCCCGGACATCGAGCCACCACTGCGCGGTCACCGACACCATGCCGACGAGCGCCTGGGCATAGAGCGGCGCCAGTTTCGGATCGAATCCACGTCGCTCGAAGTCGCCGGCCAGGATGTGCTCGACCTGGCTGATCGCATCGTTGAGCAGGCTCGAATAGGTGCCGGCGCTGGTGCTCTCGCCACGGACGAGGATGCGGAAGCCGTCGGTGCGTTCCTCCATGTAAGTGAGTAGCGCGAGCGCCACCTGCTGGATGCGGTACAGCGAGCGGTTGCGCGACAGCGACGACGTCACCATCTCCAGCAACGTCTCCATCTCGCGGTCCACCACCACCGCGTAGAGACCCTCCTTGCCGCCGAAATGTTCGTAGACGATCGGCTTGGACACACCGGCCCGCTGCGCGATCTCCTCGATGGAGGTGGCCTCGAATCCGCGTTCGGCGAACAATCCCCGCGCGACCTCGATGAGCTGCAGGCGACGCTGCGCACCGGTCATCCGCGCGCGTGGTGCGCGCCGGACCTCGTCGGTCTTGTCGGTGGGGCGACTGACTGCCATGGCGTCCACGATAACGATGGCAAGTCGGACATATCGGTTCACGCCGAATCAAATTGCGCCGATCGTGATCAGTTCGATATCTGCGCAGGTCACCAAGGGTTCCACGACCGGCAAAGGTGATGGCAGCCGGCCGGGTTCGCGGTTTTCACCGGTGCCGACCGACCCCTATGGATAGGGTCGAAGTCCTGTCACTTATCGAAAACTCGCAAATCGTCTGATCCAGAAGGGATGTCCGTGAACCTCTGGGACTACATCAGCGGGCACGCGAGCACACTGACGTTTCTCACCTACCAGCACGCATCACTGGCGTTTCAGACCGTTCTGGTCGGAACCGTGATTGCGATCGTCATTGCGGTGATCGTGTACCGACTGCCGCTGGCGTCGGCGCTCACGCTGACCTCGAGCCGTGTCGCTCTCACCATTCCGTCCCTGGCGCTGTTGGCGCTGCTGATCGTGCCGTTCGGTCTCGGTGTCGTCCCGTCGTTCGTCATGTTGGCGTTCTTTGCGACGATGCCGGTGATCGGCAACGCCATCGTCGGCCTGCGGTCGGTGCCACCGTCGGTGATCGAGGCCGCCCGCGGGATCGGGCTGTCCCGCTGGCGAATCCTGCTCAGCGTCGAACTCCCGATCGCGTGGCCGGTCATCCTCACCGGGATTCGGGTGTCGACGCAGATGATCGTCGGCATCGCCGCGATCGTCGCCTACGTCCTCGGTCCCGGGTTGGGATCGCTGATCTTCAGCGGGCTTTCGCGCCTCGGCGGCGCCAACGCCCTGGAGATGGCGCTGACCGGCACCATCCTGATCGTCATCGTGGCCCTGGTATTCGACGCTCTGCTCGTACTACTCGGCCGGTTCACCATCTCGAGGGGACTGAAATGACCCAGCCAACCTCCGAACGCACCGTCACCGGGGCGTCCATCGCCCTCGACGGCGTCATGAAACAGTATCGGGGACAAAGCATTCCGGCGGTCGAACGTCTCGACCTGGACATCGAGGCCGGTCACATCGTGGCGTTTGTCGGCCCGTCGGGCTGCGGCAAGACGACGACCCTGAAGATGATCAACCGGCTGATCGAGCCCAGCGCCGGCCGCATCCTCATCGACGGCCGTGACGTCACCAAGGAGAACCCGGACAAGCTGCGCCAATCCATCGGCTATGTCATCCAGTCCGGTGGGCTGTTCCCGCACTGGGACGTCACCAAGAACATCGGGGCGATCCCCCGGGTCCTCGGCTGGGACAAGAAGCGCATCACCGAACGCACCGAGTATCTTCTCGACCTCGTCGGACTCGACGCCGCGGACTTCGCCCACCGCCTGCCCAAGGACATGTCCGGCGGTCAGCAGCAGCGCGTCGGGGTGGCCCGCGCGCTGGCCGCCGATCCGCCGGTGCTGCTGATGGACGAGCCGTTCGGTGCGGTGGACCCGATCACACGAGTCCGCTTGCAGGACAGTCTGATCGGCATCCAGAAAGAGTTGGGTAAGACCATCGTGGTGGTCACCCACGACTTCGAGGAGGCCACGAAGCTCGGCGACAAGGTGCTCATCTTCTCCCAGGGCGGTCACATCGAGCAGTACGCACCACCTGAGGAGATCCTCGCCAACCCCGCGACCCCGTTCGTCGAGGAGTTCATCGGATCCGGAGCCACGCTCGCGCAACTCACCCTGTCGCGGGTGCGTGACGTCCCGCACGACGAGGTCGTCACCGCGGTCGTCGGATCGCCGGCGCACGAGGCACTCTCCCGGGCGAGAGCGGCCGGACACAAGTGGCTGGTGGTCGTCGACCGGCATGGCCGACCACGTGCCTGGCCGTCGGTGGAGGAAGTGTCCGCGCGCAAGGAGATCTCCGACTACCTCGACCCGCGCCTACCGGTGGTCGCCTCGTCGTCGACCCTCAACGACGCCCTCGACTCGATGCTGGCCGCCAGTCAGGGCGGCACCCTGGTCACCGACTCCCGCGGCAGCGTGATCGGGGCATTGGGTATCACATCGGTGATGGAGATCATCCAGGGACAATTGGCGCACGCGCGTGAGGAAGAGGATCACCTCTCCTACGCCGACCACAAGCCGGGCACCGGCCCGATCGAGACACCGATCGTCGCCGCCATCGACGACGATGATGACCAGACCACCACCGAACCGAACACGGCCTCACCGTCATGAAGTCGACGATGACGCGGTTCCGGCAACTGCCGATGGATGTGTGGTTTGAACCATTGCTCATCGTGGTCATCGGCGTCGGTTATGTGACCTGGTATCAGACAACCACATTCACCGAAACCGAGAGCGCGGCGCTGTCCTGGTCGACCCTGCAGAACACCATTCTCGATCACATCCGGTTGACCGTGGTGGCGACGGTCATCGTGGTCGTCATCGCTATTCCGCTCGGAATCCTGTTGACCCGGCCGTCGATGCGCTGGCTCAACCCGATCGCGGTGAACATCGCCAACATCGGTCAGGCCGCACCGGCGGTGGGCCTGCTGGTGTTGTTCACCTTCTGGCTCGGTACCGGATTCCGCACAGCGGTGGTCGGTCTCGTCGTCTACGCAATCCTGCCGATCCTACAGAACACGATCGTCGGTCTGCGGCAGGTGGATCAACGCACCGTCGAGGCGTCGCGGGGCATCGGCATGTCGGCGGCCCGAACGTTGATCCTGGTGGAGCTGCCCCTCGCGGTCCCGGTGATACTCAACGGCGTTCGCACCGCGTTGGTGATCCTGGTCGGTACCGCCACGCTATCCACCTTCATCGGCGCCACCAGCCTGGGCACCCTGATCACCACCGGCGTCACCCTGTTCCTGCCCAAACTGTTGATCTCCGGCGCCATCCTGGTGGGCCTGCTCGCCCTGATCATCGACTGGCTCGGCCGGTTGGTGGAACTCGTCGCCACACCCCGGGGGATCTGATGACGACTCGACGCCGAGGGCGCCACCTCCTACTACTGGCGCTGGCGATCTGTGCGACGGTGCTGGCCGGTTGCGGGCTCGTCAGCTCGTCGGGCACGTTCAAGAAGGCATCGCTGCCCGATGGCGCGACCCCTCTCAAGGGCGCCGAGATCACGGTCACGTCAAAAAATTTCACCGAGAGCATCCTGCTCGGCAAGATCGCGGCCACCTACCTGGCCGCGGCCGGGGCCGACGTCACCGACCTCACCAACGCACCGGGATCGGCGTCGAGTCGGCAGGCGATGCTCAACGGTGCCGCCGATCTCGCCTGGGAATACACCGGAACCGCCTGGGTCACCTATCTTCACGAGACCGACGTCATCGCCGACCCGCAGCAACTGTGGCAACAGGTCCACGATGTCGAACTCGAACAGAACAATCTGGTGTGGCTGCCACCCGCCAATTTCAATGACACGTACGCCTTTGCGGTGTCGGGTCCGACCGCACAGCGACTCGGCGTCACGACGATGTCGGATATCGCCAAACTCCCGGTCAACGAGCGCACCTTCTGCGTGAATGACGAATTCTTCTCGCGCCCCGACGGTTTCCTGCCGATGCTGCAGACCTACGGCATGCCGTACAACACGCCCGACGGCGTCCCGTCCGGCAATGTGACCCAGATGGATTCCGGCGTCGTCTACACCTCGACGGCCAAGAGCCAACCCTGCAACTTCGGCATGGTCTACACCACCGACGGCCGCATCAAGAACCTCTCCCTCACCGTGCTGGTCGACGACAAGCATTACTTCCTCCCCTACAGCGGCACCGTCGTCGTCCGCAAGGAGACCTTGGATGCGAACCCGGACATCGCCCCGTTGATGGCCACCATCTCCGAACGGCTCACCGATCAACTGATGCAGGAACTCAACGGCCGGGTCGATATCGACGGTGAAGACCCGTCCGACGTGGCCTACGACTGGCTCAAGAGTGAGGGCTTGATAGTTTGACGTCCCTCGAGTCGCCGGCACCCGAGGACGTCAGTCCGCAAGTCATCAGTCCGCAAGTCGTCAGTCCGCACGTCGCGAGGCGCAGGGGAATCATCACTGTAACCGGCCCCACCGACCATTCCGGCGAGGTGCTGGGTGATTACTCCTCGAACGCCTGCTGGGTCGCGGCGGCATGGGCGAGGTCTGGGACCCGAGCCACCCGACGGCGCGTCAGCCGCCCTGTTCCGACGCCCGGCGCTTCGCGTCGTGTTTGGCCCGCTGCATGGCTATCACCTGCTCGAACGTCATCGGCGGGACGTCGAGGGTGTTGCGCTGCGGGTCGGCCTTGATGGCGTCGAGGATCAGCCCGAGGTAGCGGCGCCAGACACCCGGTGCGGTCTCCTGGGTGGCGTCGGCCACCGCCGAGAGCATGGTGAAGATGGCGTAGAAGTCGGTGGAGGCCAGATCCGGCCGGACCACTCCGGCGTCGCGGGCCCGGGTGAACATCTGCTCCACCCGCTCCGACATCTGCGACTTGACCGCGGTGATGTCGGGGTGCGAGTGATCGACCCGCATGATGATGGCGGCCAGCCCGCGGTCCTCGGCCATCGACTGGGCGAGCCAGGTGACCAGATCGACCACCGCCGCCCAGGGATCGTCGTTCTCCAGCGCCGCGGCGGTCTTGGCGTTCACGGTGTTCAGGTGCTCGATGAGGACGCCGGCGATGAGTTCGTCGCGATTGGCGAATCGGCGGTAGACGGTACCCACGCCCACGTCGGCGGCCTCGGCGACCTCGTCGAGGGAGACGTCGAGCCCGCGCTGGGCGAAGAGCTCTCGAGCCGCGGCGATGATGCGCAGCCGGTTGCGTTCCGCGTCGGCGCGTAGGGGTCGGGTGGCCTCCGCGTCAGTGGTCATGGTCACAGTTTAGCAAACGGAGGAATCTTCTCCGGTTGGGTGCCGTTGGCCCTTGGGTAACCGGAGGAAGCTCCTCCACCTAGCTTCAGGAGGCCGGAATGACAACCGTCTATTCGAAGAACGAGGAGACCTCGTCTCTTCCCGAAACCCCGGAGGCCCGGCATCACCGGCTCCGGTGGGTGGTGCTGGGTGTCCTCGCCCTGGCCCAGCTGATGGTCGTGCTCGACGCCACCATCGTCAACATCGCACTCCCCCACGCACAGTCGTCGCTCGGATTCGACAACGCCGACCGTCAGTGGATCGTGACCGCCTACGCCCTCGCCTTCGGCAGCCTCCTGCTCCTCGGCGGCCGCCTGTCGGACCTGTGGGGCCGCAAGAACACCTTCATCATCGGGCTCATCGGCTTCGCGGTGATGTCGGCGGTCGGTGGCGCCGCGGTGAACTTCACCATGCTGGTCGCCGCACGCGCCGGTCAGGGCGTCTTCGGCGCACTGCTCGCCCCGGCCGCACTGTCGCTGCTGACCACGACGTTCGTCGACCCCGATGAACGCGGCAAGGCCTTCGGCATCTTCGGCGCCATCGCCGGTGGTGGCGGCGCGCTGGGCCTGCTGCTCGGCGGCATGCTCACCGAGTGGGCCGATTGGCGCTGGTGCCTGTATGTGAACCTGGTGATCGCGGCCATCGCCCTGGTCGGCGCCATCCTGTTCCTGGCCCCGCACAAGGCCGAACACCGCCCCAAGCTCGACATCCCCGGCGTCCTGACCGTCTCGGTGGCACTGTTCTCCATCGTCTACGGCTTCTCCCACGCCGAGACCCACGGCTGGTCCGACTGGGCCACCCTCACCTGGCTGGTGGTCGGTGCGGTACTCCTCGGCGTCTTCGTCTGGCTGCAATCGCGCACCGAGCATGCCCTGCTGCCGATGCGGGTCATCACCGACCGGACGCGCGCCGGCTCCTACCTCGCGGTCTTCATCGTCGGTATCGGAATGTTCGGGATCTTCCTGTTCCTGACCTACTACCTGCAGCAGAACCTCGCGTTCAGCCCGATCCGGACCGGACTGGCGTTCCTGCCGATGATCGCCGCCCTCATCCTCACCGCCACCACCTCGACCGCGGTCCTGCTGCCGCGGTTCGGGCCGCGCTGGCTGATGACCGCGGGCATGCTCATCGCCGCAGGTGGCATGGTGTATCTGACCCGGCTGAGCGACTCGAGTTCGTACACCACCGACATCCTTCCGGCACTGATCGTCATGGGCCTGGGCCTCGGTGCGTCGATGGCTCCGGCGATGCAGGGCGCCATCTCCGGTGTGCAACCCCAGGACGCGGGCGTGGCATCGGCGACGGTCAACACGATGCAGCAGGTCGGCGGATCCGTCGGCACCGCATTGCTGTCCACCATCGCCTCCAGCGCGGCGGCGGGCTACGTCACCGATCACGCCGCACACACGGCGAACCTGCAGCAGCTGTCACTGATGGCCGCGGTGCACTCCTACACGGTGGCGTTCTGGGTCGCCGCAGCAGTCTTCGCGGCCGGCGGCGTCATGTCCGCCGTGGTGATCCGCAGCGGTAAGCTGCCCGCCACCCAGGGGGACGAGATGGTCGTCGCACACTGACATGAGACATCGGCAATCCTGAGCCACGTCGTGCCCGGCATGAGACGACGGCCCGGCCATCATCACGATGGCCGGGCCGTCTGTCTGATCGACACGCTTCGTCGTCGGAGCACCTCGCCGCACCATGCGCGAGCATGCGGTGCACAGTGGCGCAATGCCTGGCGCACAGAATGATTGGAGCGATGTGTCGGGTTCGGCTCGTCGCCGGGCCGGGCCGGTGGCCATCCATACCCGCGCGTCGATGTCCACGACCTCGACGTGGAGCGGGTAGCGTACCGCGGAAAGCGATCCGTTGCCGCGGACCCGCCCGAGGCCCGGTGGGCAGGAGGATGACGCACGCCATGGGAAGCCCCGCCGACCGCAGCGGTTCCGTTCTGGGTGACTACACCCTGCAACGGCTCCTGGGTCGCGGCGCGATGGGCGAGGTCTACCAGGCCCGGGACGAACGTCGTGGACGCACCGTCGCCCTGAAACTCCTGGCCCAGCAGTACGCGGGCGACGCGATGTTCCGCGAACGGTTCCTGCGTGAATCCCGGATGGCCGCCCAACTCAACGATCCGCACGTCATCCCCATCCACGATTGGGGCGAGATCGACGGGCTGCTGTTCCTGGACATGCGGATCGTCTCCGGTGGCACGGATCTGCGGCATCTGCTCGCCGGCGGGCCGCTGGCACCCGAGCGTGCGGTGTCCATCGTCGAACAGGTCGCTCAGGCACTCGACGCGGCGCACGCCGCCGGGCTGGTCCACCGGGACGTCAAACCGGACAACGTCCTCATCGACAGCGGTGACTTCGCCTACCTCGTCGACTTCGGCCTCGCCCAGACCACCACCGATCCGCGGTTGACCGAAACCGGTGCCGCGGTCGGATCGTTCGCCTACATGGCCCCCGAACGTTTCGGCGCCGGCAACATCGCCACCCCGGCCACCGACATCTACGCGTTGACCTGTGTGCTCGTCGAATGCCTCACGGCCGCCGCGCCGTTCGGGGCGGGAGATCTCCAGGTACTCGTCGCGGCCCACCTCAACCAGCCACCGCCCGTGCTGGGCAGCCCGTTCGACTACGTCATCGCCCGCGGGATGGCCAAGAATCCGGCCGATCGTTTCGTCACCGCCGGGCAGATGGCGCAGGCGGCCCGCGAGGCGCTCGAGGGCCGCGTGTCGGTGCCACCGCCGGTGGCCGTCCCACCCCCGCCCATGCCGCGGTCCGCCCCGGCGGGGGTACTGCCACCGATCACCCATATTCCGCCGGTGACACCGGGCGCGATGAACCCCGGCCCGGTCAACCCCACACCGGCCGGCTACCAGCCGCCGCGCCGACCCACCGATCCGGCGACGACCCGCGCCGCCATCATCGGCGGCGCGGTCATCTTCCTGGTGTTCATCGTGTTGATCGTCGGGGTGCTGGTGGCCACCTTGTCGTGACCGGCTCCCTCGATCAGAGTCGGCAGCTCAGTTCGACGGCGGACGGGTTCGGAGTGCGGTGCCGACGCCACGGCACCACGACAGGTTCGGTAACCGTGAGCCGGCTGTCAGCGCCCGGGACCCGGCCACCTCAGGCCCGCTGCGGCGTCTCGGGCGGGATCGCGGCGAGCAGCCTGCGGGTGTAGTCGGTCGCCGGGTCGTGCAGAATCCCTGTGGCCGGACCACTTTCGACGACCCTGCCGTTCTGCATGACCGCCACGGTGTCGCTGATCTGCTCGACGACGGCGAGGTCATGCGCGATGAACAGGTAGGTCAGACCTTTCTCGGCCTGAAGACGTGCAAGCAACTCGAGGACCTCGGACTGCACCGACACGTCCAGCGACGCGGTCGACTCGTCGAGGATGAGAACCTCCGGGTCGGAGGCGAGAGCCCTTGCCAGACAGACTCGTTGACGTTGCCCGCCGGACATCTCGTGCGGGTAGCGACGCAGATACGAGGCGTCGAGGCTGACGTCGCCGAGCAGTTCCTCCGCACGCTCGCGCAGTGCGCCCTTGCCGGAGACCTGGCCGTGGGTCCGCAGCGGTTCGGCGATCGAGGCCGCCACCGTCATCCGCGGATCGAGCGAGGCACCCGGGTCCTGGAAGACCATCGACACCCGTCGACGCAGCACCGCGGCATCGTGACCGCGCACGCCGACCGCGTCGATGGTTCGGCCGTCGACCCGCACATCGATGCTTCCGCGCACCGTCGTCCCGCCGCCGGAGGTGATCAGCCCGGTGAACACGCCGGCGATGGTCGACTTCCCCGATCCGGATTCGCCGACGATACCCAGGGTGGTGCCTTGTGCCACATCGAGATCCACGTCGCGCACCGCATGCAGGGTGTCGCGACCCGTGGTGCGCCGCACGGTGAAATCGACGCCGAGGCCGCGCACACTGACCAGTGCGGGCGACGCGTCTCCGGTCTCGGATTCGGGTTCGGCGCGATCGCCGACCTTGCTCAGCAACGGCCGGGATTCGAGCAGTGTTCGCGTGTACTCAGCACGCGGGTTCGCGAAAACCTCGTCGACCGAGCCTGTTTCGACGACGGAACCCGAGCGCATGACGAGGACGCGGTCGGCGATGCGTCCGATGACGCCGAGATCGTGGCTGATCCACACCACCGCCATCCCGCGTTCCCGCTGGAGTTCGGCGACCAGGTCGATGATCTGGGCCTGGGTGGTCACGTCGAGTGCGGTGGTCGCCTCGTCGGCGATGAGGATCTCCGGGTCACAGGCGAGTGCAATGGCGATCATCACCCGCTGGCGTTGCCCACCGGACAGCTGGTGCGGGTAGGCGTGCAGTTTGCTCTCCGGATCAGGCAGATTCACATCGCGCAGGAGTTGCAGCGCCCGTTCTCGCGCTTGCGATTTGGTGAGTTTCAGGTGCCGACGCAGCCCCTCGGTCAGCTGCGATTCGACGGTGAGCAGCGGATTGAGACTCGACGACGGGTCCTGGAAGACGAATCCGACGCGGGATCCGTGTACCGCGCGCAGCGTCGCGTCGGAGGCGCCGATGACCTCGGTGTCGCCGATGCGCGCCGACCCCGAGACATGCGCGCTCGGCGCGTCGAAGAGTCCAGTGGCCGCCAGCACCGACAGGGACTTACCCGATCCACTCTCGCCGACGATGCCGAGGGTCTCCCCCTTGGCGACACCGAAGCTGTTGCCGTGCACGATCTCCCGTGGCCCCACGCCGACGACGAGGTCGGTGACGGTCAGGACCGTCTCGGCCGAGTCGTCGGTGCCGTCCTCGGGGACCGGGGTAACCCTCGCGCGGGCCACCGTGGGGCGGCGCCGCTTTCCGCGGTTGCGGAGCAGGGTGCGTTGGCGCGGGTCGAGGACGTCGCGGACACCGTCGCCGATGAGGTTGAACGCGAAGACGGTGAGCAAGATGGCCAGGCCGGGGAACACTCCCATCCACCAGGCGCTGGTGATGAATCCCTGTGCGTCGTAGAGCATCCGGCCCCATGACGGCTCCGGTGGCTGCACTCCGAGGCCGAGGAACGACAACGCCGCCTCGCTGAGGATCGCGAACGCCAGCGAGATGGAGGTCTGCACGACCACCGGACCCGAGATGTTGGGCAGCACATGGCCGAACACGATGCGTGGCGTTCCGACACCCATCGTGGTGGCGGCCTGCACGAACTGCGTCTGACGCACCCGCAGGGTGTCGGCGCGGGCCACCCGGGCGAAGATCGGGATGTAGACGATGCCGATCGCGATCATCGCCGAGGTGACACCGGGACCCAGGATCGCCACGATCGCCAAGGCCAGCAACATGACCGGGAAGGAGAAGACGACGTCGACGATGCGCATCAACACCGTGTCGACCACACCACCGACGAAGCCGGAGAACATCCCGAGGATCACACCGACGATCAGCGAGATCGCCACCGCCACGACGGCCACCCGCAGACTCACCGAAGCGGCGAGCACGACGCGTGAGAACACGTCACGGCCGAGGTCGTCGGTACCGAACAGGTGCGACCAACTCGGTGCCGCGAGCGCGTCGGGCACGTCGATGTCGTTGGCGCCGTAGGGCGCGATCCACTGCCCGAAGAGCGCGCAGATGATCACGACGAGGATCACGATGAGCCCGGCGACCGACGCCCGGTTGCGCAGGAACAGTCGCCAGGCCGAGTCGGTGGGTTCCGTCGCTGCGGCGGTGGGCTCGTGGGGGGTGGGCTCGTCGGTGGCGGGCGGGTTGGTGGCGGTCATGACAGTCGAATCCTGGGATCGATGACGGCGTAGAGGATGTCGACGACGAGGTTGATGATCAGGAAGATCGCGGCGATCAGCAGGATGGCGCCCTGCAGGACCGGGTAGTCGCGGGCGGCGACCGAGTCGTAGACCAGGCGTCCGAGTCCGGGCCAGGCGAAGACCACCTCGACGACGATCACACCACCGAGCAGGGTGGCCAGTTGGATGCCGGAGATGGTGAGCACCGGGACCAGTGCGTTGCGTCCGATGTGGGAGACGAGGATTCGCCTGCGGCTGAGCCCCTTCGATTCGGCGGTCATGACGAACGGCGAGTTCGCGGCGTCGAGGATGGCGGTACGTACGTAGCGGGTCATGATGGCGCCGGTGACCATGCCGACGGTGATCGCCGGGAGCACCAGGTGTTCGATCCACGGTACGAACCCGGCCGAGATTGGCCGGTATCCCGCCGACGGTAGCCATCCCAGCGCGGTCGAGAAGACCGCGATGAGCAGGATGCCCATCCAGAAATCGGGCACCGAAATACCGAACTGGGACACCACGCGAATACTGTTGTCGGCCAACCGGCCTTCACGCAGCGCCGCCCAGGTGCCCAGTGGGATGGCGATCACCAGGGCGACGACGATGGCGGCCAGGGCGAGGGCGATGGTCGCCGGCAGTCGCGAGAGCAGCAGGTCGGTGACCGATTCGCCGTCGCGGAAGCTGACGCCGAGGTCGCCGGTGAAGACATTGCCGATGTAGTGGACGAGCTGGGTCAGGGGTGGCTGATCGAGTCCGGATGCCTGACGTAGCGAGTCGTAGGCCTCCGGCGTGTACCGGGTACCCAGGGCGATGCGGACCGGATCACCGGGCACCACCTGGATCAGCAGGAACACCACCACGATCACGCCCAGCAGGACGATGGCGGTGTAGAGCAATCGCAGCAGGATGAAACGCACCAGCGGCCAACCAAATCCGTTCATACGGCCTGACTCCGATCCAGGTGTGCGCCACGGAAGCGGATCGCCTTGTCGGATCGGACGGTGTAGTCGCGCAGGGCGCTGCTGTAGGCCTGATTCGCCGACGGGTTGTACAGGTAGAGGTAACTGACGTCGTCGGCGATGTGGGCGGCGGCGTCGGTATAGATCTGTTTGCGCCGGGCCATGTCGAGTTCGACGCGGCCGGCGTCGAGGAGGCGGTCGACGTCGGGGTTGGCGTACTTCTGTGAGTTCGACGTTCCCTGCGAATGATGTTGGGCGTAGTAGTAATCGTCCGGATCGAGATTGCCGAGCCAGCCGAGCAGGAGTGCGTCGAAGGCACCCTGCGATTGGCGGTCGAGCCACACACCGAAGTCGAGTTGCTCGATGGTGACGTCGATGCCGACGTCGGACAGGTTGGAGGCGATCACCTGCGCGGCGGTCACCGTTTCTGGGTATTCGGTGGTCACCATCAATCCCATCGGCAGGGAGCCCACCCCGGCCTGCTTCAGCAGGTCGCGCGCCTTGTCGGTGGCGCCGTCCCGATCCAATCCGTCGGTGTAGCGGCCATATTCGGCGAACCACGGACTGGTCTTCGGTATGGCCAGCTGGTTGGGGGTGGCTGTGCCGTAACCGACGACCTGCGCGATGGACTTGCGGTCGATGGCGTACGCGACGGCCTGACGAACCCGCGTGTCATCGAAGGGCTTCTTGGCGAAGTTCATTGCCACGTACCAGTAGTCGTTGGCGACCACACTGCCGACGACGACGCCGTCGGTACTCTCCAGAATCCGGAGTTGTTGAGCGGGAATGGAATCGGTCCAGTCGATCTCACCGGAACGCAGCGCCGAGACGGCCGTGGTCTGCTGGGAGATGAAACTGTAGGCGACGCCGTCGACCCTCGGCGCACCACCCCAGTAGCCGGGGTTGGCCTTGAGGACGATCGAGGTCCCCGGTGAGCCCGAGTCGTAGGAGAACGGGCCGGTGCCGATCGGGTGGGTGGCGATTTGTCCGGATTCGACGTTGCGGCGGTTGACGATTGCCACTCCCTTGAAGCTGCCGATGGTGGACAAGAGATTCGGGCTCGGTGCCGTGGTCGTGATGACCACGTGCTGGTCATCGGGTGCGGCGATGGTGGCGATGTTCTCCAATCGCCATGCGCTGGACAGATCTTGATCGATGATGCGGCGATAGGAATACACCACGTCCTGGGCGGTCAGCGAATCACCGTTGTGGAAACGGACATTCGGCCGAAGAGTGAATGTCCAGATGGTGGCGTCCGGGCTGACCTGCCAGGACTGCGCCAGCGCCGGTTGCATCTCGAGTTTCTCGTCGGGTTCGACGAGAGTGTCGAAGACGTTCTCCAGCACCTCGAATGAGAAGTACGAGCTGGTCTTGTGCGGATCGAGTTGATCCGGCTCCCCGGCGATCGCCGCCCGAATCGTGTTGTCCGAGCTCGCCACACCGGACCCGGACGGCGCACAGGCGCCGAGTACCGTCGCGCCGGCCACGCCGACACCCGCGCCCGCCGCCACGGAAAAGAAGCGGCGACGACTCATCCCGGCAGTGAGGAAGTGGGCGGAATCGACTGATGACCTGCACGTTCGGTGCTCCGAGGTCATTGCGACAGCGATCCCTTCCGCGCCGAAGCACTTGTGGACGTTGCCTTTCACTCTGCCCGCGGATGGATCGCTGTGCAACCTCGGCGTGTCACATCATGGGATCGGCGAGCAAGGCCGACCCCAGGAAAGCCGTGAACGAATCGACGAGCACTCCACCCTCGGCCGGCCCACGACAAGTGCGACATCCCGAGTCACCCGCTCGGTCAACGACTTCTCCGCGACTCCGTCGCCCGCCATGCCCCGCGGCAACAACGCCACCCCAAGACCGCGGCCGACGAGCCCGACGATGGAACCGAACTCGGTGATCTCAATGGCGATGGCCGGTTCGAAACCCGCCCGGCGACAAAGATCTTCGGTGAGGCGGCGCAGATGATAGCTGGGTGGGTTCGCAATGAAGGTCTCATCGTGCAACTGCGTCAACGACAGACGCGGCGCACTACACAGCCGGTGATCATCCGGCAGCACCGCCACAATCTCCTCTCACCCGAGGTGAGGTCGACGACGAGCTGTTGTCCGTGAGCTTGCTTGTGGTGCAACGTCACCCCGCGATGACGATGCCGGTAGGCGGCGAGGATCTCCGGGATCTCGCCGGCCCCCATGGTGAGCGGGAACCCGAAGCCCACGGTTGCGTGGTCGGGGTCGACGTCGGTCACGGCACCGCGGCCAACGCCCGAGCGCGCGGCGTCAGCGCGACCGATCGTCCTTGGGTGACCAGCAATGGGAACCCCAGAAGCCGTTCGAGCGCGTGTAAACGGCGACTCGTCGACGACTACGGAACTCCGAGTGCGCGCTGCGCCGGCGGGCTGGCAGTGAGTCTGCTGCAACGAGCCCGGGTGGACGAGGTTCGCGGTTATGGTGTGTTGCCGGTCGGCGCCACCTTCCTGCGAACGTCGAAACCCCCGATGGTCGGACGTCACGCGAGCAAGGTGTACGGCCAGGCCCCCATCGGCGCCCCACCGATGTCGGCCGATGAGGACCGGACGATCGCCGGTCTCCTGGGGCGCCTCCCCTGGAGCATCGACGGCCGTACCCATCATGTTCGACCCGTACGCCGGGCGTTCGGCGGCGAGTGGGAACTTCCGTGGCGCAACGTGATCGACGATGCGGCCCCCGCCTTTGAGTATCCCCTGACCACTGCGGCAGGGGTCGCCGAAGCGATCGCAGTGACAGCGATCGCTCCGGCTCACCTGACGGTTCGTCGCGGATATCAGACGTTCGCGGCGTCTGCGTCCCGACGAGGCAGCACCCATCCCGGCCGTGGGAAGTGGCAGGTATACCCGTTGGGGTAGCGCACCAGGTAGTCCTGATGCTCGGGCTCGGCCTCCCAGAACGGGGCCGCCGGCTCGATCGTCGTGACCGCCTTGCCCGGCCACAGTCCGGACGCGTCGACGTCGGCGATCGTCTCCCGTGCGATGCGCTCCTGCTCGGGTGTCACCGGAAAGATTGCCGACCGGTAGCTGCTGCCGATGTCATTGCCTTGGCGGTTCGTCGTGGACGGGTCGTGGATCTGGAAGAAGAACGCCAAGATGTCGCGGTAGGTCGTGCGTGCCGGATCGAAGACGATCTCGACGGCTTCCGCATGTCCGGGGTGATTGCGGTAGGTCGGATGATCATTGCTGCCACCGGTATAGCCGACGCGGGTCGCCAGAACCCCGGGTTGCCGACGGATGAGGTCCTCGACGCCCCAGAAGCATCCGCCGGCAAGGACGGCGGTCTCGGTTCCGGGAGTGGCGGTGATGTGTCCGGTGTCGTTGGGGCCACTGGTCATGATGGATCCTCCTCGGTGGTGGTTGCTGTTTCGGTCATCATCGGGTCGTCGAGCAGACGCCGGAACTGCCCGTACCCCTGCTCCTCGAGTTCGGCGACCGGGATGAAGCGCAGCGCCGCCGAGTTCATGCAGTAGCGCAGGCCGCCGTCGGTGCGCGGGCCGTCGGTGAAGACGTGACCGAGGTGGCTGTCGGCGTGGGCCGAACGCACCTCGGTGCGGGACATGAACAACGTGCGGTCGGTGCGGGTGGTCACCGCGTCGTCGCTGATGGGGCGGGTGAAACTCGGCCAGCCGGTGCCACTGTCGTACTTGTCGGTCGAGGCGAACAACGGCTCGCCGGAGACGACGTCGACGTAGATGCCGGGCTCGTGGTTGTCCCAGTAGGCGTTGCGGAACGCCGGCTCGGTGCCGTCGCGCTGGGTGACGCGGTATTGGTCGGCGGTGAGACGGCTCACGGCCTCGGGGGTACTGCGGTAGTCGGACACTTCTCTCCTCTCCGGTGCGCCGCTGGCTGCGGCGTCATAGAGAAGAACAGCGGGGCGTCCCGATTTGGTCCCGGGGTCTGTTGATCGAAGGAGACACCGTCCCACGCGGAGTTTTCGCAACCAAGCCCGGTCAGGTCGTGAAGGTCGGCGGGTGACCCATTTGCCTTACCCCGTCCACCGCCTCGTTGTCTTGTGAACCGCGGCGCGTCACGCGACGCTCGTCGCCGCGGTGGGAACGAGTGAGGCTGCGGACCTCCTCGGCATCTCGACTCAAGCTGTGCTCGATCGTCTTCGCGTGGCCCGATCTGATCGGGCTGAAAGATGGTCGGCAGTGACGGTTGCCGGTGTGGCGGTTCCGGGCAGACACGGCGCGCGGACATCTCGACGGCAGCACTCCGAACACCACGGACGCCATGTCGAACCCTGTTGAACCGAGTACCGCCGCGGCGGGCACGCACTGAGGCGACCACGTGCCGGTCCGATTCCGGGCCACCAGTGTCGGCAGACCCGCAGCGCGGCGAGTAACGCCAGAACCACGATGACTGTGAATACGGTTGTCTGCTGGGCGATTTGAGTGGTCACCTCGAAAACCCTGTTCGCCCGCGCTGTACCCCCACGCCCACGCGGTCATTGCAAAGCGAGCGTGACCACGCAGCAACCGCGTCAACGAGAACCGGACGCGTGAACCGCATCGGGGTGCACGGAGGGCGCACGGACCACATCGAGAGTTCGTCTGCACCCGCATCTACCTGCGGATACGTTGTTGCTCCCCCACCAGGACTCGAACCTGGAATGCCTGAACCAAAATCAGAAGTGTTGCCGATTACACCATGGGGGAATACTGCGGACACGATTGTGCCACAGGCACCGCGCGTGCTCTGCATCGATTCCCGCTCGCTCGTTTGCTACCCACGCACCTCGTATCGGTGCGCGGGAAGCAAACGGTTGCGCGGGAGCCGCCGAGCTCAGTCCTTCGGGCCGCCGGCGACGTAGATCACCTGGCCGGACACGAAGCCCGCACCCTCGCTGATGAAGAACGACGCGGTGTGCGCGATGTCCTCTGGGACGCCGGTGCGGTTGACCGGAATCTGGCTGGCGGCAGCCTTTTTGAAGTCCTCGAAGGGCACGCCGACGCGGGCGGCGGTGGCCGCGGTCATCTCGGTTTCGATGAAGCCGGGGGCGATCGCGTTGGCGGTCACACCGAACTTGCCCAGTTCGATGGCGAGGGTCTTGGTGAAGCCCTGCATGCCGGCCTTGGCGGCGGAGTAGTTGGCCTGACCGCGGTTTCCGAGCGCCGAGGTGCTCGACAGGTTGACGATGCGGCCCCAGCCGGCGTCGACCATGTGCTTCTGCGCGGCCTTGGTCACGTTGAACGCACCGCGCAGGTGGACGGCCATGACGGCGTCCCAGTCGTCGACGGTCATCTTGAACAGCAGATTGTCGCGCAGAATGCCAGCGTTGTTGACGACGACGGTCGGCGGGCCGAGCTTCTCCACGATGGTGTCGACGGCCGCCTTCACCGACTCCTCGTCGGCGACGTTGGCGCCCACACCGATCGCGGTGCCACCGGCGTCGGTGATGGCCTTGACGGTGTCGGCGGTGGCCGCCTCGTCGAGGTCGAGCACGGCCACGGCGAGGCCGTCGGCGGCGAGTCGCTTGGCGACGGCCGCTCCGATGCCGCGGGCCGATCCGGTGACTATTGCTGTCTTCTGTGCGCTCATCGACTTCCCTTCATTGGTGTTCGTCGAGTGTGATGTGAGTCCCTTTGGTTCTATCAGGCACGATGCGCGGCGGGGTACGGGGTCCGACCCGACCACAGATGTCGCTACTATCGGGCCGTTGCCGCGCTGCAAGGCAGCACCTGGCCGCCGCACACACCGTGCGCCGGGCCGGGCCGCCGAGAGGACCGGAGGCCTCCTTTGACATCGACGTCACCCACGACCGCCGTCATCGTTCTCGCGGCCGGTGCGGGCACCCGCATGCGGTCCAAGACACCCAAAATCCTGCACACCCTGGCCGGACGGACCCTGCTCGGGCACAGTCTCGATGCCGCCGCCGGAATCTCCCCGGCGTATCTCGTCACCGTGGTCGGACATGAACGTGAACTCGTCACCGACGAGGTCACCCGTGTCGGTGAACGCCTCGGGCAGACGATCCTCACCGCCGTCCAGGACGAACCGCACGGCACCGGACACGCCGCGCAGGTCGGACTGAGTGCGGTGCCCGACGACTTCGACGGCACCGTCGTCATCACCGCCGCCGACGTCCCACTGCTCGATCCCGACACCCTCGCGACGCTGGTGGACGCGCACACCGCCGACGGTGGCGCAGCGGTCACGCTGACGACGTTCGTCGCCGACGATCCCACCGGCTACGGACGCATCGTCCGCGACCGGGACGAATCGGTCCAGGCCATCGTCGAACACAAGGACGCAACCCCCGAACAGCTGGCGATCACCGAGGTCAACGCGGGTGTCTACGCCGCCGACGCCGCCACCCTGCGGGCCGCACTCGGCGAACTGTCCAATCACAACTCCCAGGGCGAGTACTACCTCACCGACGTCGCGGAGATCGCCCGCACGAGGGGCGAGGTGGTCCGCGCGTTCACCGTCGACGACCCGATGCTGGTCGCCGGCTGCAATGACCGCGCCCAGTTGTCCGAACTCGCCACCGAACTCAACCGTCGCATCGTGCGGCGCCACCAGCTCGCCGGTGTGACCGTCATCGACCCGGCCACCACCTGGATCGACGTCGACGTCACCATCTCCGCCGATGTGACCATCGACCCGGGAACCCAGCTACACGGGCGCACCACGATCGCCGAAGATGCCGTCGTCGGCCCGGACACCACTCTCACCGACGTGGTGATCGGTGCCGGCGCCCACGTCATCCGCACCCACGGCAGCGACGCGGTCATCCACGACGGCGCCTCCGTCGGCCCCTTCGCCTACCTGCGGCCGGGCACCGAACTCGGTCCGCACGGCAAGATCGGCACCTTCGTGGAGACCAAAAACGCCGTCATCGGCGCGGGCTCGAAGGTGCCGCACCTGACCTACGTCGGCGACGCCCGCATCGGTGACGAGTCGAACATCGGCGCATCGAGCGTGTTCGTCAATTACGACGGGGTGAACAAACACCAAACGGTGATCGGTTCGAATTGCCGCACCGGGTCTGACAACATGTTCGTCGCACCCGTGCAGGTCGGTGACGGCGCGTACACCGGTGCGGGTACCGTCGTGCGGGAAAACATCCCGGCCGGCGCACTCGCGGTGTCGGCGGGCGCACAACGCACGATCGAGGACTGGGTGATCCGGAAGCGGCCCGGAACCGCGGCGGCCACGGCCGCCGAAGCGGCCGGCGAGCAACCTTCACCCCCGACCACCGACTGACCGAGCACGACCCACCAGCCCCACCTCGAGTAGAAGAGTTTTCATGACCTGGACCACCGACAACCAGAAGAACCTGATGCTGTTTGCGGGGCGTGCGCACCCGGATCTCGCGCAAGCCGTCGCCGACGAGCTGGGCATCAAGGTGACGCCGCAGACGGCGCGCAACTTCGCCAACGGCGAGCTGTTCGTGCGTTTCGAGGAGTCGGTGCGCGGTTCGGATGCCTTCGTGCTGCAGAGCTGCCCGGCACCGCTCAACGAGTGGGTGATGGAGTCGCTGATCATGATCGACGCCCTCAAGCGCGGCTCGGCCAAACGCATCAGCGTGATCCTGCCCTTCTACCCCTACGCCCGCCAGGACAAGAAGCACCGCGGTCGTGAGCCCATCTCCGCTCGCCTCATCGCGGACCTGATGAAGACCGCCGGCGCCGACCGCATCATCACCGTCGACCTGCATACCGACCAGATCCAGGGTTTCTTCGACGGCCCGGTCGATCACATGCACGCCCTCGGGCAGCTCTCGGATTACGTGCGCGGCAAGTACGGCACCGACAACATCGCCATCGTCTCCCCCGACTCCGGCCGCGTGCGAGTCGCCGAGAAGTGGGCCGACGCCCTCGGCGGCGCCCCGGTGGCGTTCATCCACAAGACCCGTGACCCGATGGTCGCCAATCAGGTTGTCGCACACCGCGTCGTCGGCGAGGTCGAGGGCCGCACCTGTGTGCTCATCGACGACATGATCGACACCGGCGGCACCATTGCCGGTGCGGTGAGCAAGCTCAAGGACGCCGGCGCCGGTGACGTCATCATCGCCACCACTCACGCGGTGTTCTCCGACCCGGCCGCCGAGCGGCTGGCCAACTGCGGTGCAACCGAGGTCATCGCCACCGACACCCTGCCGATCCCGGAGGAGAAGCGGTTCGAGCAGCTCACCGTGCTCTCCATTGCCCCGCTGCTCGCCCAGACCATCCGTGAGGTGTTCGAGAACGGATCGGTGACAAGTCTTTTCGACGGCATCGCCTGACGCCGGGCGCATCTGAGCTCATCGGGACCGACGGGCCCGGGGGGGGCGGAAAGAGTAGGGGCCGCGCCGCGGCGGGGGGGGCCCCCCCCCGCCCGCCCAGCGACGGTAGTAACAGAAAACCCGCCCCCGCCCGAACCCAACCCCCGGCCCG
>NZ_JBSFPC010000006.1:281401-284934 GCF_053587995.1 Gordonia sp. NPDC003504 | reverse complement strand
CAGAAGCGCTGATAGCGATGGCCGAACTCACCCGCGGCGGCGCCTGCCCCGAACTGCCCTGGCCGTAACCCACCCACAAGAACGTCAGGAGATCCTGGCCCAGAGACATGCACAAGATTTCACGTTGGATTGATGCGATTCAGTGTCCTACCGTAAATGGCGGCGACCTGCTTGTGATTCGATCTCCCGGCGACGAGGCCACAGGGCTTCTCACGGTAACCCAGTTCTTTCTATGGGTAACGCGAGTTGCGACTTCAGTCGCAGATAGCAAATATCTTCTCGTGATTCCGGCGGCAGCTTATTTCTTGCCCTTCATCTTCTTTAACGACATCGAGGGCATCTCCAACCTACTCCTAGTAGCACTTTCCGCACTGATAGTCTTGTACGCGATTCCGCTCCTCATTGCAACATTGTTTGTAATGACGGCTTCACTTGCCTTCGGAGGCGATGGTCCATTTTCAAGCTTGTTCTCTCTCTTGTCGGCAGAAACCACACCGCCAGGTGATGTGCAACTTGTTCAGATTCCTAGTGAAAGGCAGGCCGCAAACTCACTCGACTCTGAACCACGCAGAAAATGGCAACTCGTGCACTCAAAGATTTACAACGATCCTTCTGTGATCGATCGAATAGTTGCTCAGACAATAGAGTGGCGTGAATTCGAAGGCGAGTAGAATAAAGGATCGACCTTCGTCGACTCAGATCTGACGTCTCCTCCTTCGGTCGTCGACGGGTGCAACCAAGCCGACGGCGTGCGAGAGCACGACGGCTAGGGGTGATGCAACGCGAATGCCCGACCCGAGCGGGTCGGCTACTTACTCAGTGCTGGTCGAGAGCGTCGCGCTCGTCCGCCTGGGCGTCGGCGAACAAGGCGGCAGGAGTCGTTCCGCAGGCGTAGGCGAGATCCCAGTGATGAGGCTCATCGATTTTCCCCAGGATGGCTCGTTGAAATTCCCCACCTGGTGGCCGGTTCTACTGTAGCGGCCGTCGGGTGGTCGTGGTGGCGGTGCGTTGATTCTGGGAGCGGGCGTGGTGGTCGCGGAGTCGGTAGGAGTCGCCGTCGAGTTTGATCACGACTGAGCGGTGCAGTAGCCGGTCGAGCATGGCGGCGGCGACGGTGGTGTCACCGAGGACTTCGCCCCATTCGGCCACTGACCGGTTGGTGGTGATCACGATGCTGGTCTTCAGATATCGTTGCGCCACAACTTGAAACAATGCTGATGCTGCCTCGGCGGGCAATGGTAGGTAGCCCAGTTCATCGATGACCAGCAGGGTGGGCCCGGCGAAAAAGCGCATGGTGGTGGCCCACCGTCCTTCGATCGCGGCTTTGTGGCAGCGCGCGGCCAGATCGGCGGCGGTGGTGACGTAGGTGCGGTACCCGGCGTGTACCGCGGCATGGGCGAGTCCGACGGCCAGATGCGTCTTACCGGTGCCCGGGGCGCCGATCAGCAGTACGTTGGTCGCCGACTCCAGGAACGCGCACGTCCCCAACTCGCGGATCAGGGCGCGGTCCACACTGGGTGCGGCGTCGTAGTCGAACCCGTCCAGGGTTGCCGGGGTGGGCAGGCACGCGAATCTGAGTCGGCCGGCCAGCCGCCGTGCTTCGGTCGCGTCGACCTCGATGCCGAGGAGGTGTTCGAGCATCTGGGTCATCGACCATTCCTGTTCGCCGGCGCTCTGCAACACGCTCGGCAACGCTTCGGCAGCGGCGTCGAGTTTCAGTGTGGCCAGATGTCCGCGCAACTGTTGATACACCGAGATCGCCGATTGTGTCTGCGGTGCAACATCATTCGAAGTCGACGAGGTCGTGTGGGTGGTCATGGCAGTGTGTTCCTGTTCTGTGCCGCGGTTTCGTAGACGGCGAGGTCAATCGCCGGTGGTCCGGAATCGATGGGAGTGGGGGATATGTTGGTGCGCAATGCTTCCGCGGCGTTGCGGGATCGTTCGCCGGGTGGTATCCGTTCCTTCTTGCGGTGCGGTCGCCCGCCGGTGACCGCGGCGGCTTTGGCGAGTTCGTCCAACGCCATCACGTGCCCCTCGATGCGGATCTGCGCGCCCGACCCTTCCGGTGCCAGCGTGTGGTGGGCCACCACCGAGCCGGTGTCGGTGGCGATATCGATCTCCTGGGCGTCGAGTGCTTGGGACACATACAGTTCGCCCATCGCGAACTCGGGTGGCACCGAGTACTGGTTGCCGCGCCAACTGATCAACGCTTGGCGTGAGACCCGCCGTGATTCGGTCAGTACCGCCGGATACGGGGGGGACGGGCAGCGGGTCAACGGTTCCCGCTTGGCGATCGTGGCCACACTCTGCCGGTTGTCGTGGGCGGTCGGGCGCATTCGGGTGTCACCGCGCAGTGAGGAGAACTTGTCCAGGTCGGCTTGCGCCTCCTGAGGGGACGGGTCATCGGCAAGATGACGCCACCAGCGTTGTGCTGCAGTCTTATTCGTCGATTCCACACACCCTTTGCGGTTGCCGCGCCGTGGTGGGCAGATCTTCACGCTGACGCCGTAGTACTTGGCGACCGCAGCGAATTCGGCTGTCAGCTTCCCGCTGTCGGGGTGACATACCGTGGCCATCCGATCAAACCGCCACACCTTCGTCACACCACCGAGTGCGCGGCAGATCCGGTCGATCCCGGCGATCACCTGTGGGCGTTTCATATCCGGTGCCAGATACGCACGGTAGCGTCCGGAATGCGCCAACGTCCCGACGATCAGATAGGCCGTCGAGCCCCACCCCCACGATGCCGGTGGGTTCGGTAGTTCCAGCCAATCCCATTGTGTCTCTTCACCCGGCGGATGCGGGATGATCGCGTTGGCACGATCGGTGGCCGTCGCGCACTGCGGGCACACCGGCCGCAGTTTCCGGACGCGGATCTGGCGCGTCAACGTCTGATACGACTGCGTGTAGCCCAGATCCTCCAACTCGTCGCACAACGTCCGTGACCACAAATGCGGGTCCTCGAGCAACCGTGAGGTGACGTACTCGACGAACTTCTCGAACGGATCGACCTCCGGCTTCTTACGCTCGCCCGGGGTGCGTTCCCCGTTCAGATAGGCCCGAACCGTCTTACGGTCCCGGCCGGTGTGCCGAGCGATCGCCGAGATCGACCAGCCCCTCTTGTGTAAGGCATGCACTTCCACTTCGTCCTCCCATGTCAACATGAAAAGCGGGCCTCCCGTGAGTTGGTGAGTGGTCAGAGACCATCAGCATCACGGGAGGCCCGCCCTGTTCGGCGGAGCCACACGGGGTGGGGAATTTAAGTGAGCATCACTGGGGAATTTCGATGAGCGCCATCACCAGAGCCGATCGCTGCTAATAGAGCTGAGGTCGAGTTCCAGGCGACTGATGGTGGGACGCGAAACGCCGCTCGCCTCGGCGATTTCGGTCTGGGTGAGTCCGGCCTTCTGGCGGGCAGCTGTCAGCGCCGTACCGAGGGCCTTGCGCCGCACGTCACGTACCCACCGCTGGTGCGGCGTGAGGTGATCGGCGTGTGAATGGCCATGAGAAAGTCCCCACTGGTGGCCAGGTCG
>NZ_JBSFPC010000006.1:0-281303 GCF_053587995.1 Gordonia sp. NPDC003504 | reverse complement strand
CGAGGTCCCCGGTGGTGGCCAGATAAAAGTCCCCACCCTGTGTCATCGCTGCCGCAGCTGAAGAACTGGGAATCGCTGTTCTGCATTACGACGCGGATGAGAAAGTCCCCACTGGTGGCCAGGTCGAGGTCCCCGGTGGTGGCCAGATAAAAGTCCCCACCCTGTGTCATCGCTGCCGCAGCTGAAGAACTGGGAATCGCTGTTCTGCATTACGACGCGGACTTCGACCTCATCGCCTCAGTCACCGGGCAATCTTGTCGGTGGATTGTGCCCGCAGGGAGCATCGAGTAGCACCCCGCCAGCCGTCTCACATTCTCGCTGCCGCGGCGGCAGCAATTCAGTCAGTAGATCCCTACGGACCAGCGACCGCCGTAGTACACCGGCGATGAAGTCCGAAAACTGTAGGCATCACACGTCAGGTAGGCGACGACCTTCTCCGCAGCCTGCTCGTGCTTCCATCCTTGTTCTCCCGTGACCCGAAGCGACTTTGCTTTCAGTGCACGCGCCTGCTGTTTCGTCCCTGTCAAAACGTCCTGCCACGGCTCCTTCGACACGTCTGCGCGAACGATGTAGATCGCATCCTGACCTGCCATCGGGCTCACTGCCACCGCGTGCTCGAGGAGCCCACACGTGACAACCAGGACGTGATAGTCCGCGAGCGCTCCGCTAAGAGTGTCACGCGGTTTCAGTGACGGGTCGGGCCGGACCAGTCGAAGCTGCAGACCCGCATTCTTCTTCATCTTCGCCCGAACCAGTTCGAGAATCCTCAATCTGTCATCGTCATAGGCCGCCGGCCGAGGGCGGCGAACCTGCAATTTGTCGTCAGTCTCGATTTCTTTGAATGCTGGCCGCGTGCCCGGCGGGAGGACCTGCCGATCTAGATATTCCTCAGGCGATTTGGGTGGACCGAGCTGTGTCGCGAGGCTTGCGAGGTCGTCGAACTCGCCGCATAGAATTTGGTCCGTATCGACCATCGCCAGCCATCGCCGGTCTTCAAACTGGCCGAGTTCACGTGCAACGTAACGATATGCTTCGCGAGCGTTGGCTGAAAGGGTCACACCTGAGTCCTTGTCCGACAATCGGGATACGCTGTCCGCAGCAGACTCGACGACCTCAATGGCATAGTCAACCCACGTGTCGTCGCAAGTCATGGCGATGACGACAAGCGAGTCGAGCAGGTCGTTCGCGTGATCCGGCTTCTGCAAATCAGTCAGATTGATCTGGGCGCCGAGTTCCGCAAGAACCACAGCAGGATTCGAGAGCGGACCGCGCCACCCGAAATCGTCGCGCAATGCATAGATCCTCGCGCACTCTCGCTTGACGGTGTGAGCAATGAGACGCAACTGCTCTCTCGCATCGCGCGGATACCGTACATTCTCCTCACCGTGGTCACGGACAAATCGCCATCCGAGGTAAGTGTTGGCCTGCTCAGGGCTGAAACGCCAGAGCTGCGCTGGTAACGATTCGGCTGCAGCGAAATTCGTGGGCACTGCCGTAAGCAGCCTTTTAACGTTGAACACTTTGGACCTCAGGAACAGATAGATCCGCCGAGCGGCCAGGATCAGTAGCGTCGTTGAGATAGTTCAGAGTCGCCGTCACCACCTCGAAGAGCGAGTCGGGCGTGACTCGACTGAGGTCGAACGTGAATTGCGCGGCAAGCCGACGTCCCCAGTCATTGTGGAAGCTGGGGTGGCGGCGGGGCCCCGGCCCGTCGCCTGCTGCATCGACCGCTTCGAGCCATTTCTGGATCGAAGCACCCGAATTCTGCGGTGACTTCAAGGGCTTCGTGCCTCGAACGGCCGCCGCAATCTCGGTTCCTACGGCACGTGCGAGGCTTGCGCGGAGGTCAGCCAAGGTGAGCGCCGGTGCTAGCTGAGTCGCGAGGTCATGCGCTCGTTTCCGGTCGTCAGCCAGATCCTCGCCGCGATCCACTTGAACTCCAACACGAAACAGCCACTTCGTGGTTGAAACACGCTTGTCCTGACAACGGAGATCGACACACAGAAACGCCCGATCTTGCCCGCTGGGATGAGGTTGAAATGCCGTCAGCATGGGTTGGCCGGCAGCAGTGGTTCCCGCGTAAGTCTCGTATCCCTCGTCCTGCAGCCTCTTTCGGACCTGCCGCAGCACGACTGGGACGACTGCCGAATCCATTCGCGCGAACGGGCCGGCCATTTGGGTCTGCCATTGCTGTAACACCGCCGCGATTGCCGAGCCGAACTCGCGTGCCGTGACATTGGGAGAACTGGCGAAACAGGCGAACGCATCGACCAAATCGATGTGTTCCCATCGTTCCCGCTGGACGGAGTTACTTCCTTCCAGGTCGACTATGTAGCAACGTGCGCCGTGCTCGTGGGCGAACTGTTGATACCGGTCGAGCTGGTCGCCATGCTCGTCAGCTGAGACCTTGAGCTCCAGAACTGCAATTGGTCCGTCGTTGCCGTCCAGCACGACGTCCATCCGACTGCTTCGCGTGTAGGGAACCTCGACACGGACATTGACGATCTTGCGATCGAGGTTGAGGAACGCCGTAATCGGGCTCGCGTCGAGCGATATGAGGTACCCGAGCAGCGAAGAAACATCAACTTCGCTACGCAGAACGCGTCCGAGCAAGTGGTTGGGATCCGACATCGCTGCGACCTCAGCTTTCAGTTGGTATTTGACTGCTCACCGTCATCCTTCGGCTTCGTGTCCCCGAGATCGACCTGGTAGACATAGCCTTCGGCGTGTTCGATGACATCGTTCGCTGTGTAGATCGCGAGCGACGGATCGGTGAGAGCCGATGTCACAATCGCCAGCTCCCAATACTTGTCCTCGCAAGCAGATCTGAGTTCGTTGCGCGTCAACAAGACCGAAGGAGTTTGGCCGGCAACACCTTTGACCTCCACCCGACGCAAACCCTCGATCCGGCTGGAACATGTGAGATCCCAGCCGAGCTTCTGACTTCCGACATCCTCGACGTTGTAGCCCAAGGCTTCGTAGTGGGCGATGGCCTCTGCGACCGCCGCCTCCTCAACGATCTTGTTTGTCACGGGATTGCCGTACCCCGCGCCAGCAGATCCGATCGTGATCGTTCCTCCTGCTTGCGCGTCCCGATCCGGCCACTCGGGCAGGAGATCCTGCAGCAGGGCAAGTTCGTGTTTCGATATCCATGACGGATTCGCCTGCTGCGGTGACCGAAAGACCTCCAGATCCTGGAGGTCAGGATGGTGCTCACGAACGTCTGACGCCAGGATCGGCTCGTCGAGCACTACGATGTCAGTCGGTACAAACCAGTCCACCGCGGCCTGGCGCTCTGGGTTCGCCCAGTAGTCACCGCTGGTGTCGACAACCGGGTATCGAGGCCCGACGGTCCACCCGAGACCCCAGATGCCACGCGGCGTCTTTCCAGTCTCGGGTCCGCTCACCCAGAGAATCGCGCGCTGGCCGTCACCGATCATCGCAGAGCGATAGTTTTCGACGACACTCCAGTTCTCGATCCAGTCGTTACCGTCGGCGATGTACTTATCGAGCTTCCAGACCTTTGGGTTGCACTTGAAAACCCATGCTCCCAAATTGTCTTCGGTGACGCGG
Organism: Gordonia sp. NPDC003504; assembly: GCF_053587995.1. NCBI lineage: Bacteria > Bacillati > Actinomycetota > Actinomycetes > Mycobacteriales > Gordoniaceae > Gordonia > Gordonia sp. NPDC003504. The sequence goes on along the minus strand of NZ_JBSFPC010000006.1, from coordinate 277,730 downwards.
CCCTCTGACGCTGCGGCCGCGGACAGGCCGATCAGGTCCCACCGGCCTGTCCACTCTGCGACCCGGAACTCTTCGATCTTGTGGTGGTTCTGCGTTCGCACGTTTCTGCTGGGATCTGCGGCAAGCCAGTCGTTGACTTGTCCTTGGATGTCGTCGCGCATCCACTTTGCGTCGACGATCCGGGCGTTACCGATTGGCTGGTGCACGTCGATCAATACCCAAGCGTCGATTCGTAAGTTGCGAGGTGCACCGTCGGTCTTCTGAGCCTGCCAATCGCCGCGCTGTTTGGTTTTGAGCTTAACCAGGTAACGACGGCCATCGGGAGCATTGACATCGACCAACGCCTCGAGGCCAGCTCGCCTAATCGCGGTCCCGCCTCGGCGTCGAACCTCGGTTTGAAACTGCTCGAGTCCGTCGCTTTGCACGCTCACATGTTGCCCCTTCTCGTCAGCTCTGCGGCCTCCCGTCACGAGTCGTTCGGCTCCTCGCAATCGGGATCTCCTGCAAGGAGTCCAACGGCTTTTAATGCACTCGCAAAGTCCCGCTTGTGCAAGGTGTGCCCGTTCTCGAGGCTCTTGAGAGTAACCTCGCCTCCGCTGGCCTTGTCGATATGGAAGATTGAGAGGTTTCGACAGATCGGACACTCTTGAGCCACCAGGAAGGGGCGCAACAGGTGCAGCCCCTGCCTGGAATCCCGAACATAGAGGCTCCCGGCTTCGATGGTCGGATCGGTCACCGTCATCTGCTCAACCCCAACGACGGAGTGATCGCCTGCGAGCCGGCGGAAGGAAATAGTTCCGCGGCCTTCCAACGAGTCCCATTGCGTAGCAGTCACTAACAGTAGTGGCAGGTCGATTAAGAAGCCCGCACCACTCAGCAACACTAAGAGATGAGACCGTGCGTCTTCACACCGAGCCGGCAAGTCAACCGAGTCTGCACGTCGATTGTGTGACTCGTCGTTCCGGCGCGCCGGCAACCATCGCACTGATGCGCGGACGCTCTTGTCGCGGCAGAAGTCTTGAAAGTCGCTGGTACCGAGGTGCCCTCCAAGCGACGTGAATTTCTTTCCACCGAGCTCGTCAACTACTGCCACCCAGTCACCCAACGCGGGACCTTGACCGGACTCGAACTTCTTCTTGATTGCATCGGCTGCAGAAAGCCGTAGCCCTGCGTCGTGGGCGACGGCCAGACCGATGCTCGCGACGTATGCCAGCAGCTGTTCTGCGGCATCCAACAACGACATATAGGCGTCACGGTCTACACCAGCCGATAGCTGTGACTCCGCTACCCGCCAACGCAACGAGACCGGATAAGGAAACTGGCTCCGAACCTGTCCCTCAATACTCTCGATGCTGTGGGCGGCCTCAATGCGCCATCGAATCAGTCGGCTATCGCGTAGCAGTCGCTGTCGCGCGACTTCGGCATCATCTTCGTCAAAGACGCTGTCCAGAAGCAACTCCGCCGCCTTTCTCCATGTCGCATACTGATCGCGCGCCCCTGCAACCTCTGCCAAAGCCTGCTCAAGCGATGCGTCAGGGACGGGCACCTTCATCTCAGAAATCGAGGACCGAGTCAGTCGAGCAACAGACCCCGGTGATGAACCCTCAAAGAGTTCAGTCGCGTGACGAGATCGCAAGTACCGCAATACGAAGTCCCGCTTGATCGCTGGAACAGAGCTCCTTGGTCGCAGCACCACGACTACGTCGCTGGCGACCAGCGGCAAATCTTCCTCACCCACCTCTGCCCAAACGAACCCGCCTACATTGCTCGCCAAGGGGTGGAGGGCACGGACGACGATGTCTCCCGCTTGCAGAGCCATTCGGTCCTCAGCCTCAGCCCACATCGATGCGTCAGCGTCGACTGGCGCAACCACGCCGTTTCGTTGAATGTCCCTGCCTGCGAGTACTCGGACAGCACCCGGTGTGTCCGACGACACGTGCTCGTGCGGTCTGATCGATTTCTGAAGCAAGGCGTCGAAGAGTTCTCCCAACTCGACAGTATCGCCGTACGCGGCCAGTTGCTCCCGTCTCGCACGCAACGCCGGGTCGTGATCTCCAAATCCCATGCGATCACCTGGTGTGGGCCGCTCTCGGAGAACGAAGCCGCCCTGGCGTGAGTGAACCGCCCTTCATTCTCAGCAGGCTTGCAAGATTCTCGATCGATTCGCCGAGTCCTTCCCGGGATTCTGCAGCAAAGAACCGGATCATCGTTTGCTGCGCAGGACCTGGCGGCCGTAGAGCCACAACGGTAGTGACGAACCGGCGATGAAACCTTCGATTCCACCTGTTACAAAAGCAACGAGGTCCGCATCCCATTGGCCAAAGAGATGCTCGCGAAGATCCCGCCGGTGCTCGGTCATCGCGCCTGCGGGCAATACTGACACCAGAAACTTGCTGGACGTCGTAGGCATGCAGCGAGACAGGACGTGGTCGTATCCCGCATAGCGCTCAGATTCTTCGCGGTGCCATTCCGGGAGGAGGACCACTGGCCTCGCTTTAAGCTCTGCATTGACGCGTTCGGCCAACTCGCCATTCGGCAGGATCACTGCTTCCCAGCCATCGGGCCAGCGAAGGTTCAGTGCCTCGGCAACCTCCTCCCCCATCAGCACGACCGGCGGTACCCCTCCATTGTGCGCGACGTATGTCTGAACGATCCGCTCAACGAACCCCGGCGAGGAGTCTGCAGCCGGCGCCCGCGCGGTTACCTCGTCGGTGCCTGAGTTCCGTCGCGCATGCGAACCCGGTTCTGCATTTTCGATCGCGGTCACGGCATATCTCCAAGCGATCGGTCTTCGACACCTGCGGACAGCAGGTCATCGCCCACATGACACATCAGCATTGGCTACTTCCTGGTTCATCGCTGTTGTCGGTTCGTCACTGTCTGCTCAGCGGATGCGGTCCTCGCACCGGCTGGATCGCCGAGCCGCTCACCGAGCGTCCGAGCGGCAAGACCAGGCGGCAATGCCGCGGAGAACTTCAAACCGGACAGCGCGTTCGCCGCGACATCGGGCTGTCGCCATTCAACGGCGTCAAGCCGTCGCCTGAGGTCGTCTCGGGTGATCCCCGGCAGCAATCGCAGCGATTGCTCGTCGACGCGTTGCCGCGGATCGACGAGACGAGGAAGCGAGGCCTGCAGGGTTCGGTTGGCGGCGGTACCGGCCCAGGTCCACCATCGCCCGGTTCCCTGGCTCGGCAATACAGCAACGAGCCCGTCCTCAACCACCAGCCCACGGAAGGTCTCTCGCAACTCGGCCAACCCGTCCTGCGCACGACGGGTGAGGGTCACACCTGCGGGGTCTGCTCCGAGGAGCACCGACCGCATCCCGCGGGCGATGTCGAATGACACTGTGCCACCGAGCCCAGACCATTTTGCGCGCCCACCGGAGTCGGCAGGTTCGACGAAGCAGCGGTGGCGCTTCCAGTCGACGTGGGTGACGGTCCACGACCTTCCACCAAGGAGCAGAACGCGCGGGGCTTGCACCTCCTCGACAAGCAAGTCCGTCCCGATGGTGCCGACTTCGTCGCGACCGGCGAGCACAGTGAACTCGGGTGGGGCACTGAAAACTGTCGTCAGGTCAGAGAAGTAGCGGCGGCCGAAGCGTCGTTCGGCTTCGGAGCCGATGTGGAGAAAGTCTCCGTCGCGTTCGAAGTAGCCTTCGGCAACAAGGAAGTTCATGATCTCGTCAGCGGAGTCGTCGAACACCGGGAGACTGCCCCACCAGTCGCGCCACGACGATCGGCCGACGCGGTGCTCTTGCAGGCATAGGGCCATCATCTGCTGGGCCGCGATGTGACGCGGCGACGGTGGCGGGGTGATGGGTTCGACCCAACCGCGCGCCCAGCATTCCAGCATGCCGAGGGCGAGCAATTCCTGGTCATGGTCGATGCAGAGGAAAAGGCAGTTGCGGACGGTGCCGGGCCGGCGCCCGGTGCGGCCGAGCCGCTGCAGGAACGACGCAACGGTGCGTGGTGACCCGATCTGGATGACGCGGTCGAGGTCACCGACGTCGATGCCGAGTTCGAGCGTGGAGGTGGCGACGATGACGGTGTCGCGGGCGTCGGCGAACGCTGCTTCGGACCGTCGGCGTTCAGCAGCTGACAGCGACGAGTGAGACAGGAAGGTGTTCACACCTCGATCCCGCAGAGCGGCGCCGAGTTCCTCGGCACGTCTGCGTGAGTCGACGAACACCAACCGCTTCTCGCCCCGGTGGAGTGAGGCGATCACGGTGGCCGCGTTCTGCAGCGACCCGACGTGATCGACGGTGATCTCCGGTGCCGGCGCGACCGCATCAGTCGGCGGGGACACCACGGTGTGGGTTCGGTCGGTGAATCCGCCCTGCAACCAGCCGAGCAGCTCGTCAGGGTTGCCGACAGTCGCCGAAAGCCCGATACGTTGCAGCGGCCGGCCGGCGATCCGGGAAAGCCGTTCGAGCACAGCGAGAAGGTGCCATCCGCGGTCGTCGCCGGCGAAGGCGTGGACCTCGTCGACGACGACCGTGCGGAGTCCGTCGAACAGCACGCGGGGGTCGACCTTGGTGGAAACGAGCATTGCTTCTAGCGACTCGGGTGTGGTGAGCAGGATGTCGGGGCGTTCGCGCAGAATCCGCTGTCGGGCGGCCTGTCCAACATCGCCGTGCCAGACGTCGGCGCTGCGTCCGATCCACTGAGCGTAGGTATGCAGGCGTGGTTGCAGGTTGTTCAGCAACGCGCGCAGCGGGCACACATACAGCACCGACACCCCCTGCCAGCCGTGTTCCGCCATCGCGGACAGCAAAGGGAAAGCAGCCGCTTCGGTCTTGCCGCCGGCAGTGGGGGCTAATACGAGAGCGTCATCTCCGGCGAGGATCGGTTCGACGGCGGCGGCCTGGGTGGGACGTAACCCGTTCCAGCGCAACGTGTTCGCCAGGTGGTACTGCACTCCGGGGTGCAGTTGGTCGAACGGGTCGGTCGTCATCAGACGTCGAGGTCGATGTCGTCGGCCGAGAGTGCTTCACGCTCCGCATCAGAGAGTTCGGTGTCGCTGATCGCGATATCGTAGTCGGTATACGGGTCGAAGTCGGGGTGTAGTTCGATCACGTCGAGCAGGTCGACGAGTTTGCGTAGAAACAGTCGGGGCGCGATCCCCACCTTGCCTCCCAGTCCGCCTGCCACGGCTTCGGCGAAGCGCCGCAGGAACACATCGTCGGCGGTGGCGCGAACGCGGTCGGCCGACTCGATTCCGCTGCAAAATAGTTCGCGTACGCGCCCACCGAGTTCCACTAGCCGGTCGACGTCGAACCCGGTCAGCCGTAGTTGCGGGGCGCGCGGGTTGTCGAAGCGGGGATCGCGGGAGAAGTCGGTGTGCAACCGGTCGGCGAGCGGCGGCAGCAACTGGATGCCCTGCCTGCCTTCGAAGAACGCGGGGGTGCCGGTGATGAGCAGGTACAGCCCGGGGAAGTGTCCGTCGTGCACCTCGTCGACCAACTGCCGCAACGCGTTCAGCGCTTTGGCGCGGGCGTCGGATCGGATGCGCTGCAGGGTTTCCACCTCGTCGAGGACCAGTAGTAGTCCGGCGTTGCCGGCGTCGGCGAGGACCGCCAGCAACCCGCGGAGGAAGCCGAGCGCGAGGTAGTGGTCGAGGTCGCCCTTGATGCCGGCGCGACGTTTGATGGCGGCGGCGACGTGGGGTTGACCGCCGAGCCAGGCGATGAGGGCGTCGGCGACGTCGTTGTCACCGTCGGCGATCATGCGTCGATAGGCGCGGATGGCCATCGGGAAGACCGGGGCGCTGGTGGCGACGGCGGCGAGGCGGCGTTCCAGGAGATCGTCGACATCGACGCCCTGGGTGGTTGCGTCGTCGTCGATGGTGAACAGCCAGGCGTCGAGGATGGGGCGCAACGCCGACGGTGGGATCGACGCGGTGTGCAGGGATTCGATGCTGCGCCGGTAGACGGTTTCGAGTTTGTGCAGGGGCGTGTCGATCTCGTTGATCTGCACCTCGGCGACGGCGAAGCCCCGCTTCATCGCCCGGTCGCCGAGCCAGCGGGCGAAGAACGTCTTACCCGAACCGTAGTCGCCGCGAACCGCTTTGAACATGGCACCCCCGGCAGCGACCACGTCTAGTTCGGCATCGAGCTCGGTGTCGAATCGACCCAACCCGACGGCGAGTTGGTCGAGCCCGTTCGCCGGGACGGTTCCGCGGCGCAGCGCGTCGAGAATCTCCCGGCGACGACGAGGCGACACGGTGGTCATGGTGCGACCCCGAATTGTTCGCGCAGCATGTGCTCGTCGAGACGGACGACGGGACCGTCGAGGGCGAGGACCTCGTAGCCTTCGACGTCGAGGACGCGTTTGATCTGCAGCAGGGCGCCGGTGACCCGATTCTCGGCAACGCCGAGGGTTGCAGCGGTCTGGGTGAGGGTCAGTTCGTGTGCCGGCGCCCGCAGGAGCGCATCGACCAGCGCGGCGACCTGGTCGGTCGACACCACGATGCGACCGGCCAGTCGCCACTGTGAGCTGAACACCGTGGTGTCGAGAACCTGTTGTGCCACCGCCATTCCCGATTCCGGCGCGCTCGGCTCGTCGTCGACGTCGTCGAACAGGGTGGGTGCGGCGGACGTCGCTTTCGCCGTTGCAGGCGGCTGAGCCGGAGTCTGTGTGGGTGTCGTGGTCGCCGGGGTGTGCCACCAGTCAGGTTCGACGGCACCGATGGCCTGCAGGGTCGGCGGGAGGCCACCGGTGTAGAGGGCGAGCACGGGCACCACGACTTCGGCGGGGCTCCCACCGCCGTGGTATCCGGCGTTGATTGGTCCGTACCGGATGGTGTCGTCGACGGCGAGGACGGCCGCGGAGTTGTCGGTGAGCACGCGCGGTCCGCGGATGAGGACTTCACCGTCACCCACGTGATCGAGTTGGCCGTGGGCCCGCTGCCCGTACAGGTTCGTGCGGGTGACTTTCACCGAGGTGCGACGTTCGATGATGTGGCCGTGGTCGGAGGTGAGGACGACCGCCCGGCCGGCGCGTTGGGCGGCACGTAACAGCGCGCGGAGGTGGGTGATGGTGCTCAGAGTCCAGTCGGTGCCGCCGGGGTCGGTGTGGTGCAGGGTGTCGTCGACGTAGTTGAGGACGGCGGCCACCAGCGGGCGGCCGGCGGGGTCGGCGATCGCGTCGGCGACATCGGTGGCCAGATCGGCTCCGGCGGGAACGGTATCGAGGGCTTTCTTGTGGAAGATCGGATCGACCCGTCCAGGTGCGGCCTGCAGTCCGGCGTCCCGCAGCGCCTCCAGGAAGCCGGCGCATTCGGCGGTGTCGGTACCCGCGCGCAGTTCCCCGGACAGCAGCGAGCATCGACTGCGTCCGGTCAGTGTTGGCAGGACCGCCAACGCACCGGTCCGCCGGAGGGACTGCCCGACGCCCGCTTCGCTCCAACCGGAATGCAGTGCCGCGTCGATCACCGTGATCGCTGCCGCCACGGACAACGCGTCCACGACGACGAACAGTGTCGGGGTCTGCTTGGCCAGCGGCACGACAACCTCGGCAAGGACATCCTCGACCACCAACCCGGAGGGATGTTCGGTATCGGCCAGGGCGGCGGCGAAGCGGCGGTCACCGACGCGACGGGTGGCTGATGCCCGCTCGATCACCCGTGACACCGCGCCGACCAACCCGCGGTGGTCGACGCCGCGGTGGGCGGTCACCAACGCGGCATCCACCCAGGCGCCGCTCTGCACATAGCGATCGGTCAACTGCTGGAGGTCACCGGTTGCGTTGTCGGCCTTGGCAAGCCACCGCAGCGCCCGGACAGTGGCCTCCGCTCCGGCCAGCGAGGCATCGTCCTCGGCCAGCAGGTGACGCTTGACGTGTTGCCACGCTTCTTCCACCGCCGCAACGGCGTCGGTGCTCGGGGCGACACCGGCGTCGTCGGGCAGGGCGCGAACCATGGCATCCGCGAGGGCGTCGAATCGCGCGGTCAGGCCATGCGGAAGAAGTTCGGAGGTGCGGGCCAGATCGCTGATTCCGAGTGCGTCGACATGTGCGGCCGCGGCCTGCAACACCTGATGGCGCCGGGCGACGTCGAGTTGACCGACCGCCAGGCCGGAGGTGTCCTGTGCCCACGCGGTGAGGTCGGTCGCGTCGAGACCGGTCACCCCGAACCTGCCGAGGAAAAGCCCCTGGGCGCGTTGGGTATCTGCGCCGCCGGCGGCGACAAGACCGGCGACCAGACCCAGCGGGACGAGATCGTGGATCCGTTCGGATGCGAGGAGCGCGGCCACGACCGTGGCCAGGCGCCCGGCGCATTCGGCGAGCCAGGTCGTGACGGCCCCCATCACCTGCGGTCCGCCGACATTCTGTAGTCGTGTCATGTCGTCGGCGACGTCGTGGCGCAGACTCCACTCCAGGATCGCCAGTCCGTCGATCTCCACGTGCGGATCGTCGGTCACCCGCAGCGCACCGCGCGCCAACGCCGACATCGCATGCGCGCGGGTGAGCACCCCGCCCGGCGCGGGTGTCACCGCTGTCGTCGGAATGGCGGCAAGCAACCCGACGGCGAGTGCGCGGTCGTCGGCGACCCGATACAGCGCCGGTTCAATGGTGTTGGCCGAGAACATCGATCGCAATGCCGCCCACGGATCGGGGGTCAACAGCCGATTGTCGATGAGGTGGGCGAGCACCCCGTCGCCGAGGTCCTTCTCGTCGAGGGGTGTCAGGATCACCAGCCATTGGCCGGCCTTGCGGGACTCGATCGCCTCCCATACAGCCAGCGTCGACGGACATGCCGCCACCGTGACCGGCACCCCGTCGTGGTTGAACGTTCCGTCGCGCCACGAAGCGGAGGCACGCAACCCGAGAACACCACTGCGGTAGCGCTTGTCGACGGCCTGCGCCAACCGGGCGGCGATGATCGGTCGTGTCGCGGTCAGTGCCGTCACTCGATCCACCACTGCACTCGGAGTCGGGAACCCTTCGGCGGCAACGCGAGTCGCAGGTCGTCGAGGAGCGCCGTGAGGTCGGAGTCGCTGCGCACCTCGGCGGTGTGAGTGCCACCGGGTGTGCCGCGTCGCTTGGTGCTCGGCTCGTCGTCGGACTCCCCGCCGTCGTCATCGTCGTGGTCATCGCCGTCGTCGTCGCCGGTGATCGGGCCTTGCACCACCCAGTCGACGACGCTGCTCTCGACCTTGCCGAGTTCGTCGGTGAGGGATCGGCCGGGCGTGACGATCAGTTCCTCGAGGCGTCGGAGGATGGCACGCGCGCTGTCGCCGCGGTCACCGCTCATCGTTTTGCCGGCGAGAACCGTGTCGAGGAGCCGCCATTGGAATCGTCGCAACGTGATCGCGTCACGGCCCGCGTCGGCCCGGAGTTGTCCCGCGGTCTGTGGCGCCACCAGCAGATTCAGAGTGCCGAGAGTTGTGATAAGTGCGACGTTCCCGCCGGTCGCCGCCAACGTATCGAGCGCGTCGGTCAGTTCACGGACGGCAGCCAACCGGTCGGTGTCATTGACGTCGAGGGCCAGCCTGTCGTGGGCGGCATCGAGTTGGGTGACGAGGTTCTGCAGGTCGGTGCGGTTCTCGGCCGACACCGTGCGGACGGTCTGCGCGAACTCGGCGACGTTGGCGCCGGTGAGGAAGGTGCGCGGCATGGTGTAGCCGAACAGCTGGCTGGCATGCAGTCGTGCCTTCTCCCAGGCGGATTCGTCGGGGAGTTCTTCGGCGCGCAGTTCGATGCTCTCCCGCAGCGATCCGAGCTTGAGGTTGCCGACAGGTAAGCCGGCTTCGAACCACGCACGTTTACGGAGAACGGCCCAGGCCGCGATGATGAGGTCGCGGGCTGCGGGCCGCAGACCCCAGGCCGGGACGCGGGTGTCGATGCATCGTTGCAGCGCGCCGACGGTGACGGGGGTGGATTCGGCTGCGGCGCGGTCGAGTTCACCCGCCCAGAAGGCGAAGGTGTCGTCGCCGAACAGATAGTGGTCTTCGGTGGCCTTCCCGACGCGGAGCGGTCCGGCGATGCGCTGCACGGCTTTTCGTTCTACACCGGGAAGTGTCGGGACGCGGCCGGTGCTGTCGGTGGCGGCCTTCTCCACGTAGTCGCGGACGATCTCGTACTGACGGACGGTGACTTCGTCGTCGGGGTGGGGGTACTGCGGGTGTGCAGGATAGACCGCGGTGAACGCCTGGTCGATCACCTTGTCGAACGCGTCCTGCAGCGACACCGCGGCCGGAAGCTTCGGGCTGAAATCCTTGCTGAGCGAGATGAGGACCTCGGTGTGGGCGGGGTCGTCGACGAACAGTTTCGGGTCGGGTGCCTCGATGCCGTACGCCTGTCGCAGCAGTAGATCGAAGGAGGTGCGAATACCGCGGTGCAGGTTCTCCAGGATGCCGCGGGCCTGGGCACGATCCGACGCCGACAGGTGATCGGAATTTTCCTGCCACCGATCACCGCTACCGGTGAACAACCAATCCAGCTTCACCAGCATGGCGAGATCGTCGAGTGCCTTGGCGGAGAAGAACGTCGGCAGCCACGCGATGGTGTGCCGATCGCCGTTGGCCAGCAGTCGGTCGATGCGGGCGACGTCATCGGCGGCCGAGAAGTTCTGCTCGTCGAAGGGATAGTCGACGATGAGTTTCCAGGTGCCGGGCCGGTTGTCGAAGTTCTGCTCCGGAATCGACCCGGCGTCGCGGACGTTGCCGAACACCACGTCGACCTCGCGTCGTGAGCCACGCCAGGTGATGGTGCGGGTGGCGGCGCCGGCAAGATCATCCTGATTGGTCCCGACGCCGAGCGCCTCGTGCACCAGTTTCCGGATCAGTACTCGGCGGCGCCCTGAATTGTCTTCGGCACGAATCCTTTCGAGCACCGACTGGTAGTCGACGTCGGACAGTTGCACCCGGATGATCGGGTTGGTGCCGTCGGAGACGGTGATCTCGGGGACGTCCTTGGCCCAGTCGCGCACCACCCCGAGAACCACACGCGCTTCGCCGCCCCGCAGTCGCGACCGGATCGATCCGTGGTTGAGGGCGGCCAGCCGTGCGGCGGTGATGTCCTGCAGCGCCGGGACTTTCGGTGCGATCGCAGATAGCAGCAACGTCTTCGCGATGCGTTCGTGCGCACGGAATCCTTGCGGCACAGCGCCGGGGTCGTCGGCGAGTTGCTCGTCGGTGACCTCGTGGGCGCGCATCAGCAGCGGCAACAGCTTGGTGTGGTAGAGCTCCGATGCCGCGGTGAACATGGTTCCGGCGTGCGCATCGATCGGGGTGTTGCCCTCCACGATGTAGTCGAAGGCGTCTCCGACCGGGATGAGGTCGGCGGTGGTGAGAATGTCACGTCGATCGACCAGCATGCGCTGCATCACCTTCAACGCGGTGCGTTCACGCTGCATCACCGACGACAGATTGCGCAGGGTGGCCACGAGGGCCGGCGAGAACGGATAGGTGAGCCGGAATTCTCGCTCCGAGGCACCGCCGTGATCGTCGGAGGTATTCATGGAGTCCCGCAACACATCCCACACCTCGGGGGTGCGGGTGACCCCGCGGAATGCGTCGTTGAGGACGGCTGCCGCAGCATCGTCCTTCGGTTTGAGGAGCCGGGCGTGGGCGACTTCGGCGAGGTTGTCGTCGCCGAGTTTGATCTCGCGGAACCGTTCCTTCTGGTAGTGGAAGGCACGGTCGAGTGCTTCTTGCTCCGCGCCGGAGGCCCCGGCGTCGGCGAACCACTTACGCAGGTCCATCTGCCGCGACACGAACGACACCAACGGGATGGGGCGCACGCTCCCCGACGACTCCACCAGCTTGGTGAGTTTCTGCGATTCGCGGGCGAAGAATTCGCTGTCGATGACGGAGAACGCCAGCCACAGCACAAGCTCGTCAAGGAACAGAACCACGGCGTCGTAACCGAGGCTCTTGGCGTGGTCGGTGATGGCTATCAGTCCGCGATCGAGGTCCACGTAGTCGGCCTGCTCGACGAACGACCCGAAGTAGCTGCGTACCAGCGCCGACACCAGCGTCGTACGTTTCGGGTCCTCGGGCGGCGCGGCGACGGCTGCCAGGTAGGACTCGAGATCCCAACTGTCACTGCCGAGGACGGCATCCCACGCATCATCGGAGACTTCTGCGCCGGCACCTCCGGCTAGCCCGGCGAGGAATTTCACGTCACCGATCCGCTTACGCAGATTCTCCGCATCCCCGATGAGGGTGTCGGTGACGTGCACGGCCGGCAACGGGGCATCTGGCTGGAGGCGCGCGATCTGCTGGAGATAGCCCCGGAAGATGGCCTGTTCCAGGCTCTTTGCGCCCAGCAGGTGGTAGGTCAGTCGCAGCACGTTCTTGCCACCGAGGGACTCGTCGTAGTGACCGGTGAGCGGGGTGTACTGGGCGGTGCGCGCGGCCGGGTGGTTGCCGAGCAGCGCGTACAGCACCGCCATGAAGTGTGACTTACCGGAACCGAACGATCCCGTCAGGAATGCGGCACGGGAGGTGTGATTGTCGATGGCGTTGGCCACCAAGTCCATTGCGGCCACGAAGTTGTCGCTGAGCGATTCGGTGAGTACGTACTCCGACAACGTTTGCCGGATGTGTGCGTCGTCGTCGGTGCTGTCGGTCAGGCGCAGCACATAGTCGTCGGCGCCGGTCCGCTCGGGGATGTCGATGACATCGCGCAGCAAGGTGCTCATGAGTTGGCCTCCGACTTCTTGCGTGTCCGTCGTCCTCGTGTCGGTGCCGGTGGCCGCCAGGCGGCAAGGTCATCCGGGCCGACTCCCAGGTCGGCACTGTGAGCACGGAGAACCTCGTCGATGGTGTCGGCGACGGATTCACCGAACTCCGGATCTATTTCGCCGTGCCACTGCCGCACCCACGGCAGCAGTTCGGCCAGGCCCGCCAGCATCGGAATCAGCTTGTCGCGGCTGGTCTGATCCCACCCGTCGACGGTGACGCGCTCGTCGATCACGCCGGCGAGGGCCAGTGCTTGCTCAGCGTGATCCCATCCGGCCCAGCCTAGCAGCATCGTCGGATCGGAGTCGCGACCGGCGTCCGGGTAGGAGATGAATCGTTCCTTGGGCACATCGAGTTTCCCTCGCCGCGCCCAGTACGAGTTCTTCACGAAGTCGGCGGGCTTGTACTTGGGTGGCACCGGGATCGGCGCGTCGAGAGTCTCACCGGCGTCTTCGCGACGTTGCAACTCCCAGGTATGTTCCCACGCTTCACGTTTGGTGATCCCGGCAGGTTTGTAGCGCAGCGCCGCCAGATACGGCACGCCCTCCTCGTCGAGGAGTTTGCCCAGCGCCGTCCCGGTCGACACATCGGGATTGCCGGCCCACAACCTCAGCACGCGGCGGAAATCTTCGTCACGATCCAGTCGGTCGGCCAGTTGCGCAACGCTGCGCGGGGTCGGATGTCCGTCCTCGAACCACAGATCGCGGTCCTCCACCCTATCGAGCAGCCAATCCCGCAACGCCTCGGTGACACGCTTGTCCCACGGCTCGATTGCCCAGCGGCGCTTGTACTCTGGCTTCTCCAATAGGCGGATGCTCGGGTTCGACTCGATCACATCGAGGCGACGCTGGACCAACTCGCGGTACTCGGCGGGCAGGTGGGTGGGGATCTCCGTCGTCGGCGCAAAGAGGTGGTTATGGTGCACAAACCACGATGTGTCGTTACCTTGCTCAATTGACCGCGCGAGGTCGATCGCAAAGCTCCGTTCCTCCGATAGCAGCCCCGGCAGGTCGCCGGGGTACGTCAGATCCTCGTCGATCAGCCCGAATAACCGATAGCACTCCCAGTCGAGTTCCTCCTGGCTCGACACCATCATTGATCGAGTTCGCTTCCAATCAGAATGGGCCTGCGCCAGTACCTCACGGGAGGGAATGCTGGTCTCCACAATCTTTGATGGCGAGCACTCCGCTTGCTGCCGGGCAAGCGTGTCTAACTCTCTTGCGCGTATGAGTGGGAACGACGCCGGCAACGGATGATTCTTCACCGACGTGCCATTGAACTGGTATCGATGCTCCCACGGCTCATCAGCGCCAGCCTGTTCTGCACCCGGGCGCCCCTTGTTGAAACAGTTTTCCTTCAGCCAAAAGCACGCCACGGAACTATTCAACACCCCTGATAGGCGCAGATGATCGTCTTCGCTTGCCGCGTGTGGCAACTTGATCACCGGCGCGGTCTGCTTGAACACCTTCCCGCCGCGATCAAGGACGAAATGGTTGTGGGTCGTGACTTCAGCAAAAGTAATCGACATGGGCGTGCGAAGCTTCGATGAGTAGCTTTCCAGATGAACCCACCATGGCAAACCGCGTTCGAGCAGAGACTTCTGAAAGACAGTTCTCCCTTGAAGAATTAGTCTTAGAGGCCATAGATAAGCCACAACTGGCGAGTTCTGCGACACTGGGTGCTCATTTGCGTCATCGGTGTAAGGATTTATCGTGACTGTCGACGGCTCGATCTCGTAGTCGCGCACGTCCTCGCCAAGCACAAACTGCTTTAGTGGCAAGACACCCGCAAATCTCTTTGAGGGTTGCGCGCCGAAAATCCAAGCATCGTCCTCGCCAACGACAGTCGTTCGCCCGATGCTGACGCAATGTTCGCCTAGCGATGTCGAGGAGTTCGACTCAATCACTTTTATAGTCTCAATCGCGCCGCCACCGGACAGACTCCAAGGGTGCGACGACAGGCTCCTTCGCGGTACGTCGGCAACACTGATCCAACCGTTCTCGAACCCAGGTTCGTCGACATGGTCGGTAATCGCGGACCACACAATGCCTTTGGCAGGGTTCGTAGGCCTTCCAGGCTCGCCACGAGCACCGAGTATCGCGCGGATGCTTTCCCCAACTGGCGAGCGATTTCGCCCTACGAGGATCACCGTCGGTGTTCCGTGACCGGGGATATAGGCACCGGAGGTGTCGATAACGCGACGAAGATCCTTCGTCACCAAGAATTCCTCGATCAGCTTCGACCCAAACTCCCGCTTCATGAACGAGTTCGAGGTGATCTGCCCGACCCATCCGGGCGTTCCATTCGCTCCCCCCTTGGCAAGATCGAAGAACAGCTCCATGAACGGGACGGTCAGTGCATACTGCCGATGGCACGTCGAATACAACTGGCGGTACGTTTTGTTGAGTGCCCTGTCCTTGACCGTGATGTACGGCGGATTACCCACCACCACATCGTGTTCCCGCTGCAAAATTGCTCGCAACGCCGATGCGTCCTCTATGGAGAGAGCCACATCCAAGGCATCGTCGGTGACCAACTGCCGCGCACCCCACAGCAACGAGTCGCCGGCAGCGAGATTGAGCGTGATGCCGACTGCCTTCTCAATCGACTTGTCTCCGCTGGCCGCCAACGCCTCGACCAGTAGTCGGAAGCGCGCGATCGCCACCGCAAACGGATTGACGTCCACGCCATACACAGAACTCAAGGCTTTCTCGACCAAAGCACGATCACCGAGCGCAGGCGCTGCACGCTGCCAGCGTTCCAACAGGCGATCGAATGCGCCGAGGAGGAAGTGTCCTGAGCCGCAAGTCGGGTCGATAACGGTGAAGCCTTCGAGGGGACGCTCGTCGAGTGCAGGCTCAAGAGTTTGGTCGAGGATGAATTCCTCAACGAACTCCGGGGTTTGCAGGAGCGCGTAGGTCTTCTTCGCCCACTCGGAAAGGTCCTGATAAACATCGCCGAGGAAGCGAGTGTCCACACCAACGAAACTCCATCGAGGTTCGCCGGAAACGTCTTTGTCCCACCAGAATTCGAGGAGATCCCGCGCGGCGTCACCCGATGGCGCCACCTGGTGCAGCGGCGAATAGTCGTCGACCAGCCCCTTGGTTGCATCGTGTTTCGCGAAATGATCGATGATCGTCTCGAGCCATTCGCGGTCGGTGTGTTCGGGATGTTCGGCGAAGTAGGCGCGCCGGGCGTCGAGTGCCTCCTGGCGGATGTCGGCATCGGGTCCGCCGATCCATGCGGTCGAGACCAGTGCGTTGTCTTCGCAGTAGCGGGCGAATACGGTCAGCAGCAACCAGCCGACCGCGGCCTGTGTTACCCGTTCGTCGCGCCACGCCTGCCACGATGCCGCAGTTCGTTGCGCGGCAAGGGCGTCGTAGTGTTCGACTTTCCACAGTGCTGCTACTTCTGGCTGGCGGGCATCGGTATCGGCGCCGTCGACGCGTGCCCGGAGGTCGTCCTCCATCAGCGCCAGCTGTTTACGCAGCGCCTTCACCAGTTCCGCTGGATCGAATGCCACCGTCAGACCACCTTGCTGTCACTCTTGTCGTCGGACTGCACGACGCGTTCCGTCGCCTGCGTCCACACCACGAATTGACCACCGGGCGAGCCCAATTGGATGGGCTTGCCGTCGACGATTGCGCCTCGCTGCCCGCGCATCTGTGGGACGACCACCCACACCGGTCGGCGCCGAGGCGCGGACAGGTCACTGAACTCGGCCAGGATGTCGAGGTATCCGTACCGTGTCAGTGGGGAGAGCTCGGTCAACACCAGCGGGCCGGTGCCGGTCTGTTCGTCGCCGAACACCTGGTGCTTCCAGTGTGATCGCACCTGCGGCATCACCTGATCGAGGACGGCGCGCAACCCGCGGGCGTCTCTGCTGCCGGTGTCGGCGGCGTCGGCGCTGCGCACCAGATCCCACGGCAGACCTTTGGCTGTTGCGAATTCGCGCATGGCGTCGACGATCTCACCGGTCACGTCGACGATCTGGCCGTGATGGTGTTCGGCGAGGGAACTCGCGACGGCGGTGTGATCGTCGGGCCGATACACCGGCACACCGATCACGACGAAACCGTTCTCCCGCAACGACGCAGACATGACGTCCTGCTGAGCCTTGACGTCGCCGCCGACCCACCGGGCGTCGTCGTCATCGGGTTCATCCCCGGTGCGGGTGGCGGGACGTGTGTTGAGTGAGGTTTGACTCGGCGGCGCCTGCGTGTCGTATCGGTAACCTGAACCGTCCCAGGACAATCCGAGTCCGGCGCGTTCGACGATCGGATCGAGGTGCGGACGTGGCGGTAACCGATCGAGGTCGGGGAACCGTGCCGCGAATCGGGAACGCACCTCGGAGGCCGCGAGATGTTCGGTCTGCGCCAGTCCGCTCAAGGCGAGATGCAGAGCGGCCGCGGGATCCATGGTGCGTGCATGCAGTTCGCCGCGACCGGACACCGCACTGTGCCGCGAGATGGTTGCGGCCAGCCGCACCAGCCGGGTGTCGGCGGGTACCGGAACCTGCGCGTCCGGTCCTTCCGCAGAGCGGTACGCGCGGGTGAATGCCGCGGTGAGTTCGCGGGTTGCGGTGGCGGCGGGAATCACGCTGGTGTGGGCCATTCCCGAGGTGCGGGCGGCGGCGACCAGTTCGTCGGCTCGTTTGCCGGCGGCCTCGGCACCGGCGAGCAGGAGTTCGTCCTCGGCCACCAGGGCGAGACGTCCGCCGTGGCGTCGGCGGATCAAGTGGCGGGCGCCTTCGGCGGTTTCATGTTCGGTGAGGCGGTCGTAGGCGACGCGCAGCAGCCCGGCCGCGGAGCGTTCGCTGCGTTCGCGGGCCGCGACATCCGTCGGCGATGCGGGGGTTTGCGGGAGCCTGGCCCGGATTTCGGCGGTGAGCGTCGAAATGGCGACAACACCCCCGGAGTCACGCAATGCGGTGTCGGCAAGATCGATGATCGCGTCGAGCAGGACGCGGGTGTCGTCGTTGTCGGACCAGTCGGCCTGGAGTTCTTTGAGGAGTTGATGTCCGCGGGGCAGTGTCTTGTCGAGCGCTCCGGCCAGTTCGTGGCCACTGGCGAAGGCGTCGAGCCCGGGCTTGGTGCCCAGCAGAAGTTCGGCGGCGTGCCGTCGGGTGCTCGCGCGGCCACTGCCCACGCTGCGCAGCAGCAGTGTCACCGCCTCGTCCAGGCCGAGTAGTGCGTCACCACTCTCGGATGCGCGTCGTGCGCCGGTGACGTCGAGCTGTTTGGCCCAGGCCCGGTAGCGGTCCATGATCTCGCGGCGGGTGGGCTTGGCTTCCTTGCCGACCAGACGGTTGAGGCGGGTGGTGTCGAGGGCCAGCAGCTCCGCCACGGTGGTGACCTGCGCGGCTGCGAGTGCCGACACCGCCCGAGCACTGAGACCGGTGCTATCGAGAGCGGTTGCTGCGCTGATCTTTTCCGTCGACGCCGGTTCTTTCGTCGGGGTGGCGTCGAGGTCGGTGAACACGCGTCGCCAGTCGCGCAGCATGTCTTCGGCGGTGTCCGGGCGCCGCGTGGCGTCACGGGACAGGGCCGAGGCGAAGAAGGTGGAAAGCGCTGGGGCGACGGCCGTTTCGAACATGTCGGCGCTGATCGAGACGTCGTCGTCGATGGTCGCGGGGTTCACCTGGGGGTCGGTGCCGTACTGCGGTGCGTGTCCGGCCGCCATTTCGAAGAGCACCACCGCGGCCCCGTAGCGTTCGGCTGCGGTGTCGTACTGGCGACGGCCGTCCAGCCCCAGAAACGGGTCGAGATAGGGCGGTGTGCCCGCTTCGATGTTGCGCGGGTCGACACCGGCCATGGAGAAGTCGAACATCACCAGGTGGGCGTCGGAGCGGTTGCTGGAGGCGAATACCCCGAGGTTGGCGGGTTTGAGGTCGCGGTGCATCACGCCGGCACGTTCGAGGGCGACGAGGGCGCGGAGCAGGTCGGCGCCCCATCGTTCGAGCAGGTCGATGGAGAGTCGGCCGCCCTTGGTGCTGAGTTCTTCGGCGAGTGTGGTGCGACCGGCGTACTGGATGACCAGCGCCTCGCGTCCACCGACGGTCTCCTCCGACGACAACTGCACGATGCGCGGGTCGTTGAGTTTGCCGAGCAGCTGAGCTTCGGCGTGCAGCCGGTGGGCGGCCTCGTCGTCGCGGGCGACCTTGAGGACGCGTTCGGCGTTGCCGGCACGACGGTCGATCACCAGGATGCCGACCGCGGTCGATCCCGCGCCGAGGCGGCGCTTGTATTCGAACCGGCCGTCGGCGAGGTCATCACCCGGGCCGGCTTCGAGTGGGTCGGTCTCGCCGTCGGGCTGGGTGAGGCAACGGCGCACGTCCTCGAGATGGTCGAGGAGATCGGCCATCGTGTCGAAGCGTTCGGCCGGAACAGGATTGGTGGCTTTCAGGACAAACTCACGCAGCGCCGACGGAACCTGCGGCATCTCGGCCGCCAAGTCCAGGCCGTGGTCGCGGCGCAGGCGGTCCATGAGTGCACCGCGGTCGGCGGCCGGTGGGGTGGCTCCGGTGAGGATGTAGAAGGCGAGGGCGCCGACGCCGAAGATGTCCAGGCGGGCCGGGTCGGTGGACTTGAGGTCCTCGGGTGCGGCGAACAGCCGGGCCTGATCGCTCAACGCGCCGGCCATCAGACTCAGGGCGCCGGCGGTGAGGCGGGTGACCCCGGCTTCAGCGTTCGCCGGCAACACTCCGGCGGTGTCCCAGTCGGTGACCTGCGGCAGGAGGTTCTTGCCACGGGTGCGGATCATGATGGCGCGCGGATTGAGCGTGCGATGCACCACGCGATGGCGGTGCGCGTACTGGACGATCTCGGCGATCTCGGCGATGAGGTCGAGTTGCCGGTCGATGGCGAGGGTGTCGCGGTGATCGGTCAGCCACAGGTCGAGTCGCTCGTCGTCGTTCGACTGGGCGAACACCAGACCGATACCCAACTCGGGATCTTTGACGACGTCGACGGGCACCTGAAGTCCGTCGTGTCGCAGCCTGGCCAGAAGTTGGTATTCGTGCTCGACGGCTCGGGCCTGTGCGTGTTGATCGGTCGACGTTGCGCCGGGACGCGGCAGGTAGAAGCGGATACGGGCCGACTGCTGGGCGTTGACATGATGGAACGCCGGCCAGTCCTGCCAGCCCTCGCCGTCGCCCAGGGGTTGTTCGTCGATGACCCACGACCCGACCTCGCGCTGTCGGCGAGGCACCAACCCGATCGCCTGCATCAGCGCGGCGATCAACCGGGACTGGTTCTCTTTGACGGCCTCGTGCCGGGCGGTCTGCAGCAGGCGTTCCCCGATGCCGGGGAGGCCGCTGCGTCGTTCGTTGCCGTCGAGCCCGTACAGATTGATCCGTGATTTGGTCGGCAGTTCACACACCATGTCCGGGTGGTGGAGGAAAACCAGTTCTTGGACGTACGGGACGGTGCCGGCCGCGCTGCGATCTCCGAGTCTCTCGACGATCTGGTCCTTGAGGAGCGAGGCAAAGTACTGCGCCTTGCGCCGGGCGAGCAGCAACGGCGAATCCTCGGACCGATTGCCTGGACGCCGCCAGACACGGTCGTTGCCGCTGAGGACGCCCTTGTAGTACTTGAGTTCGATCAGGTAGAGGGTGTCGGTGGCGAGGACGAGGAGGTCAACCTCATGCCAGCGGCCGCGGTTGTCGCGGAACTCGAAGTTCGACCACGCCCGAAACGGCGGACCGTCCGGCAGGAGTTGCTTGACGTACTCGAGGCCCTTCGCCTCATGCTCGAACTGCGATGGCGAGATCTCGACCCACCGCTCGTCCTGCACTGACTGCACCTCCGTGAACGCGTCCCTGGTTCTGGTTCAATCTAGCGTTGCCGCTGTGACGAAGCGGAGCGGGTCCACATCACCCCCCCTGCGCGCAGTGAATATTCCCCCTGTTGGAGGACATTTCCATCCTTGACGGCCGCCGTTTCGGCGATCCCGTGCTGGTGTCGGTGGTATGTGCCAGACTCGCGCTCGACGTCGCGCCACTCCGGCGCAGGTGAGGAGTACGAATGGGACTGCGCGCTCAACTGCGGAGTCGTGCGAGCGGGGTAGTCGAGCACGTCTGGGAGAAGCGGGCCGAACGCCGCGAGCAACAGTGTCTCGCAACGTACCCGTCGCACGGCGCCGGTGGTGCCGTGCTGAGAGGAGCCGCGGCGTGACCGCAACAGAACCTGCCGCCATCACGCCGATCCTCGCAGATGCGATCTCCGGCCAACTCCAGATGCTTGCGCTCGTGGGAGAGCCATTCACAGCGTGGATCGAGCGCACCGAGCAGGGGCTCTCAGTAATGCTCACCGACTCCGACGGGTCCCTGGCAATATTCACCTATGACGGGGCAGTCTGGACCAGGACCCGCGAACTCGACGCGTTCGATAATTCCCCCGAACCAGATCCAGGAACTGAGCTGAGTTCAGCTCCCACATTCCTGAGCCCTCGGCGCTTTCGTGATGTTGGTGCGCTTCCCGAAGACTTGGTCACGCTCGCGGCGGCCAAAGTGGACGAATACTACGTCGAGATCACCGAAATACACCACCGGCCAATGACACTCGTTCAAACGCTGATTGCAACCGGCTGGCGTGTCACCGTCAGCTACACCGTGCCGGCTTCGGCTATGGAATCCGGCGGCATACACGTCCGCGCACAGGCGCCCTCCACGGATCGATTGCACGACAAAGCAATCCAACGAGCACTTGGTAGAGTGCCGGGCACCGTCGAGATAATCGCTGATTGGCAAGAACGTGATCCTGACGAGTGGGACTTCGCCGTTCTGGGCTTCCACGTCAGGAACGAAGTCTGGGATCGGACCGACTCGACGCTCAACGACTACGCCATCGCCATCGCACCCTCGTGGACACTGGCGCCCGACGTGGACCAGCCACTGAAAACCTTCGGAAGCGCACCCAGCCCGTCATCAAATATCTCGCTCACACCGGTGCCAGCGCCCAGCGACGCCGAGATTGCCGATCGGCGGGCGAGAATCAGCCAGTGGGCGACGAAGTACGACTTCGTAGACGAGGTCCGGCCAGCAACTCCGCAAGCGGTGAAGGCACTGCTCGAGAAGCAGGGACACGGCAGTGCCGGATACTACCTACTTGAATTCGAGAACGGAGAATGCTATGTCGGACAATCGATATCAATCGACAGACGCTTGGCGCAGCACCTGCTGACGCACTCGGACACTGCGAGCATCCGAGTCAAGGTCGACGCAGACGCACCCTCTGCGGACAGTACTTTGCGACATCTTCTCCGCAACGAACGCACGCTGATCCACGCCGCCCAAACCGAAGGCCTCCACGCCCGCAACAAATCAGAGATGACTGTCGTATCGGGAACTGCGGCACTCAACGACCTGATCCCGACCGCAGAGCAGACTGCGTGGCTCAACGATCCCCGCGGCGAGAACCGCCGCGACATTGCCCTCGGACGCCAGTTGAATCTCGCTGATCCTGCGTTCACCGGATCAGCAAGGAACTTCGCGAATCTCAATTCCGTTGCAGGAAAAGATGGTTCGTGGACGATCCATCGACTGATCGGCGACTACCTGCGTCGATGTATCGCATACCCGAATGCCACCGAGGCGCACTACTGGAATATCAGCGCGCCACTCAAAGCCGGGCGGGGTGGTCCACCGGCCCGCTGGCGCACTGTCTGCTGCCTCACTGTCGGGATGGTCGAGACCTTCGTCATCCTCAAGGACCGCAAAACCGATGTGCTAGAAGGATTCCTACAAGTCAACGGCTCCGCGTTGTTCGGCGACCTGGACCCGGACACAGCCTACATTCGGCTCAAGCGCCAGCACCCCGGAATCGACATCAGCCCCGCGAACTACCACGACTCCGGTCCGGACAACCTAAACATCGACTTCCCCAACCTCGCTGCCCTGGTGCGACTCCTCAACGATCCGCACATCACCCGCGCAGCGGCGACAGCAACACTGCTTCTGATGCGCGTGCGGAAGGCACCGACCACACGTCAGATCACGCATTGCCCTGAACTGGTGACGGCGGCGTGGGAGGCTGTTTGACGGCCGTTATGGAGGCGAGCACCACGCCAGTCGCGGATTCGCAGGACTCTGTCAAGGTAGTAGCGGGATCAGGCAAACAGTGCCGATCGCAAGCGATCGTATATCAGACCCACCGCCCGTTAATCGACGTGTCTCCGCGATCCACATCTGCGGGTGTTCTGGTGTGCCTATCTGATGTCGGTCCACCCTGTTATACCTTCCCCTTGCAGAGGGAGCAGAGGGGACAAGTGCATGACTGATCTGAGTTCGACGTTTGAACAGTCGATACGCACAGCCGTGGCGCAGGGCCGAGCTGAACTGACGCGTTTGGATTCGCTGGCGGATGCAGTCGCGGAGAACATCGCCAGAAGTAGGCGATACGAGCCGAACCCGTCGGACTCAAGCAGCCAGCTTGACGAATTGCTCCGAGGCTTCATGCGTGATCTGCGGCGGCACCTCGACCACGAACGGGACGCTCTCAGTTCGTTCAACATTGTCTTCTTCGGTCGGACAGGCGCCGGCAAGAGCACCCTCATGTCCGCATTCGGCGGACTCGACGGTGGGTACGTCTCACCTGGCGCAAGTGACTGGACCACCGGGGTCCATCACGTCCAATGGCACGATTGCCGACTGTTCGATACCCCGGGTATCAACGGGTGGGGCAGAACAGAGAGCCGCGAGAATCTCGAGGCAACGGCTCGTCGGGCTGTCGAGACAGCGGACATCGTCCTCCTATGCTTCGACAGTCAGAACCAGCAAGCGATGGAGTTCGTGAAGATCTCGTCATGGATTCGTAACTATGGCAAGCCGGCTGTGGCCGTACTCAATGTGCGTAATAGCAGGTGGCGGCATCCAGCACTCGTCCCCGATGATCAACGTCAGCATCTCAGCGATTCCGTCCGGCAGCACGCGGACAACATCAGAACCGAACTCGCACAAATTGGGCTGGGGAGTACCCCGCTGGTCGCAATCCAAAGCAGGCGAGCGCTCTTCGCCCGTGCGACAACGCCTTTCCGTGGCCCGGCTCCCGAGAGCTTTCAACACGAACGAGACGAGTTCGGCATCGAATACCTCGCACGGTGGTCCAACATCCGAACTCTCGAGCAGCTGCTCACCACCGCGATCCAGTCGGGCGCCAGCGATATTCGACTATCAGCACTCCGCGAAGACGTCCGCGAACGATGTCGGGAGGCGTCGCATACGCTTGCCACGATGGCCGACGATTTCGTCTCAGATGCTCGCCGCTTGGAAGACGGAATCGAGTCCATTCTGGCGGTGATCGGATATCCCACCGCCAGTGAACGCGAGAACCACCTGAAAAGCAGCGCAGCTGGTTCCGACTTCCTTGATACGTTAGAGAACCTACAGGGGCACGCCTTCAACTCCCTGGGCAAGGGTTCCCTTGACCGGTTCGTCCGTCATCAGGCCGCTTCACACTTGGCTGCCCAACGCCGACACAGCAACACTCAGGCTCAGCTGAAGATTGCAGAGGCCTTCGATACGAAACAAACCATCGACGAAGCAGCGTTCAGGGCCGCAGTCTTCAACGAACAGGCCATCGACTCCGCCATCACTGACGCGTGGGGTGCTCGCGGCGAGTTTCTTATCCGCGAACTCGAGGTCACCGCGGAGCAGGACTTCGAGCAAGACCTCTCCTCCCTGCTCAACACCACGTCTTTTGTGGGTATCGGCGGGGAGCACACAGCCGGTGACATCTTGCGGGGTGCTGGAATCGCTGTCGGACTGGCCGGGGTGGCAGTGCCGTTCGCGGTGGCGAACTTCTGGAATCCGGCCGGATGGGCTGTCGGTCTCGCGGCCGTGGGCGTAGGCATCGCGGGCCAAGTGCAACAGCACTTCGGCAAGAAGATGAAAGTCGACGCGCAGAAGAAGGCCAACGAAGCACGCGCACAAGCGATCGCCGATGCCACCGACGCAGTGGAAAAGACCTACGACGCATACGAAGAGGCGATCGTTGTGAGCAGTCGGGCAGCGTCGTGGGGATCGCTCGCACCGATAATCTCAGAGTCGCTCCGGGAGTCGATTGCACTCCGCAACGCTCACCAGCGCGCCCTCCACTTAGCTAAGCAACTCACTGAGCAAGCCGAATCAATCACCACTACTCACGCAGTCGGAGGCATCCTCACCCGGGCTCAATCAGTTATGGCCGAGTCATCAGCCGAGCTTCGTACCCTGTTGTTGGGTGAGGATTGGATCCGATCCGATCACCGCCACGAGGCAGAGCGGGAGCTCGATGAAGCCGTCCTAATCACGTATCTCGATCGTGCGGCCGAGGCCCGTTCCGCGCTGAGGACGGCTTTCACGAAAGCATGGACCTGCCCATCACCCGACGCAATCAGATTGTGGGCAGAGGAGTTAGACGACGCCAGCCTGAACGACAGCAGCCTTCTAGAGGTAGCGAAGGAAATGCGCCGGGTCGCCCGACACAAGCCGTCGTTCGCTGTGCTCGGTGATTACAACTCAGGCAAGACCTCCTTGATCCGACGAATCCTGCTGGAGGCCGGAGATCTCGCCGACCAGGACGGACTGGAAATCCTCGCTCGCCCGGCGACTGCGACCGAGCAGAGATACGAGTTCCCGCGCCTCGAACTCATCGACACCCCCGGACTCCAGAGCAGAAACACCTCCCACGACGATCGGGCATTCGCGGCGATAACGGAGTCATCGCTAACTTTCGTCGTCGTTCACGTGAACCTCTTGGTCGGTAACACCGCCGTCGTTGAAGAGATCGCCACCGGATCCTCGATGGTCGCCGCCAAAGCCGACAGGCTGATCTTTCTGATCAATCGTTCTGACGAACTCGGAGCCGATCCGCTGCTGGAACCACACGCATTCCTGAACCTCCAAAACCGAAAAAAGGAAGAACTCATCGCGGCACTTGCGGCGAAGTCGATCACCATCGAGGAAGCCTCGATCCACTGTGTGGCGGCAGATCCGTTCGGCCTTGTCGGAAACTCGGAGGGTGTCACTGCAGACGACTTCGAAGCCAATCGAGTGTGGGATGGAACCGATTCCCTCATCGGCGCCATCACGGATCTATCTGACTCTTCCCTGGCCGCCGGGTCGTTGATCGCGGGTTTCGACACGGCGGTGACCTTGCTCAAACGGCGCCGAAATTTTCTCCGCACCGAACTCGACGCCTACACAAAGACAATCCAAAAGCGCGCTTCAGCCATCGCCACGCTGGCGGCAGCCGAGGCGGATGCCGCGGTTCTACACAAGTCCCTCTCTGAAAATGCTGAGCGTCTCGCCGGCACCGCAGTCCTGAATGCCGCCACAGAGCTCTATCAGGTAGCTGTAGGCGACAACGCTGGGTTGGACAGGGTGGCGAACAGCTGGACCGAGGACCCTCGCCTCCGTTCAGCAATTGACCGCTACGCAGCCGCAGCCGAAAAAGAGCTGCTCAGCTGGCAAGAAGAGCACGCCTCGATGATCGAACGAGAGTTCCGCGGGATTGATTCGCTTAATGATGCCACTGCTGCCAGTGACTTCAGTTCCAACCGAGCCACAGGGACCGTCGACGGGATTATCGGAGGGGCCGGAAACGTGGCCGAGCACGCGGCGAAGGCGGCCAAGATTCTCGGCAACCGCGACGCCGTATACGCGATTGGGAAGCAGTTCGGCCACAAGTTCAAGCCATGGGGGGCTGTCAAAGGCGGAGCGCGGGTAGCGAAGTTCGGGGTTGTATTGGGAGCCGTGGCGGCTGCGGCAGATGCGAAAGGCATGCTCGATGACAGCAAGAAGTCCGAGACCCACCGAAACAATCTAGACGCGGCAACTCAAATGATCGAAGACCAGGCGACTCAGCTCGTGGTTCAAATAACGGAGGGTGACAAAGGTTCGGGCCCAATCGGATTCCTCGATGGGGTAAGGAAGGAAGTCCGGAGCTTGATTGAACGCACCGCAGCCGAGGAGGCCGAACTCATCGCTCTACGCGATGCCACTGCATTCAAGAACGGGATAGCCGACCGCCTGGTATCGAGCGCGCTGCAGCTACAGACTGCGTTCCAGGATGAGGAGATGTGATGATGCAGATCAACGCCGCGCAGGAGTGGCTCGACAACCTTCCAGGCGGGTCCGAAAGTCGCTACACGCGGGCCTGGGAGGAGTTCGCACTAAACTCTCGCCCTGTTGCGACGCTCGTCGGGTCGTACGACACCGGCAAGAGTTCTTTGCTTCGCCGGCTGCTCATTGACTCCGGTCGGTCGGTGCCTGACTGGCTCACCATCAGCGCCCGGCATGAGACATTTGAGAGCAACTCTGTAGAAATCGGCGACTGCCTGGTCCGCGATACCCCTGGATTCGCTGTAGATGCCAAAGATATTCGGGGACAGAGTAATTCATCTCGCGCGCTGGATGCCGTCGGACTGACGGACTTAGCCATCGCAGTCGTGACGCCGCAACTCGTGACCTCCGACCGAGATCTGTTCAGAAGGCTCATCAACAGAAATTGGCCCGCGAGTGCTCTGTGGTTCGTCATTTCACGATTCGATGAAGCTGGTGCTGATCCGGAATACAACCTTGCGGGATATGAGGATCTGTGTGCGCGCAAGGTCGCAGAACTGCGCGATCTGTTCGATCTCAGTCCTGACGTTCCGGTCTTTGTCGTTGCGCAAGATCCTTTCCAGGAAGTGGGTCCCGACAACGACGTTTCGGCTGCGGTCTGGGACAAGTACCGCTCGTGGGACGGCATGAATGCGCTCCGAGACCAACTAATGCGGGTCACTGCTGCCTCACTAATCGACTACCGCGCGGCCGCCGCGGATCGCTACTGGACAACTGCGGTGGCAGATACACTCGCCATCCTGCGGGACGAGCTTGCGAAATGCGAAGAGAATGCGCGTGTTGCCGCGCAAGGCCTTTCCCGCCGCGACGCGTGGGCGAGCGAACTCGGTTCGATTGACCAGGCCGCAAAAGCCAGCCTCGAGGGCCTTATCGCGTCTGTTGTCGACCAATGGTTGTCCAGACCAGACACTCCTCTCGTACACCTACAATCCGAGATCGAAGGTTCCCTTACTCATTGGTTCACGCAACACGACTCGCATCTCCAGCGCCTACAGCGTTCCATCAGCAAGGCCGTGGAGCGCGATCACCGGCAACCCTCCTGGAATGGCTTCGCTGCGCTGGTCGCCGAACTGCACAGCAGCACAACAGCCGGCAATCCACCGCCCGCTGCCGGGAAGACAGCAGACCGTGTCGAAGAGGTGGGAACCCACGTGCTCAAGATCATGAAAGCCCTCGCTACAGACGAAGGCGCGGCCAAACGCACCACCACCGCGGCCTCAAAGGCCGCCACGGGCCGTCGGACAGCGGCGGCTGGCAGCAAAGCAGCTGCCACTGGAAGGACGACCGGATCAGCCGGCGCGGGCACCTCCAACATCGGTCGGTACATCTCCGCTGCGGAGGCGGCCCTGCCACTGGCTGTTCTGGTCGCCAAACTGATCGATGAACAGCAGACCACGGACGTTGATCAAACCCAGGGGCGGCAGAACCCACAGAAGCGCCAAAGCCTTATCGATTCATGCACGGACCAGGCTCGTGCTACGTGGGAGCCCTATGTCGGGTATACCCGCACCCTGATCACGGAGGAGACCGCCGACCAAGTCCAATTAGAAGCCGAACTACGCGAGGCCGTCAGTCAGCTTCGGGCGGCTATCGCCGTCGGCGAGTCGCTACTTGGGGGTGACTAAACTCGGGTTCCGAACGACACAGGATTGCACCTCTACAGTTCAGTGCGCACTACTGAGTTCGATTTCACTACAGCCTGATTCACGTTGCGCCGCCGCCCGAGCCGGCCAACGTTGCGACCACGTCGGCTGCCGACAAGGCCGCCCCCCTCCGACCCAAGCGCATCGCGATCCTCTGGTTCCAGCCCGATATCCAGCCACCACCACCAGAGTCCGGAATGACCGATCTAGCCGACAATCGCACCGACTCCGGGGTCGGAAACCGACAACTTGCGCCGGAACCTACAAAGACCACCACCCCGACCACGATGCCGCAGCAGCAGCAGCTGCTGCTGCTTACCCCCGCGCCATATCCACAAACTTGCTCAAATGTAGTTGGTGGGCAACGGTTATCGTGGCCGTCGGTCCATTTCGATGCTTACCGACGATAATATCGGCCTCACCAGCGCGAGGGTCGTCGCGCTCAAAGGCGTCGGGGCGGTGCAACAGGATGACCATGTCGGCATCTTGCTCTAGCGATCCCGACTCACGCAGATCCGACACCTGCGGCTTCTTGTCGGTACGTTGCTCCGGCCCACGGTTCAGCTGGGAAATCGCCACCACCGGAACCTCGAGTTCCTTTGCGAGCAGCTTCAATTGTCGGGAGAATTCGGAGACTTCTTGCTGACGGGATTCGACCTTCTTACCCGAGGTCATCAGCTGCATGTAGTCCACCACAACGAGTTTGAGGTCGTTGCGCTGTTTGAGTCGTCGCGCCTTGGCGCGGATCTCCATCATCGTGAGGTTCGGTGAGTCGTCGATGAACAGCGGCGACTCGGAGATCTCACCCATGCGGCGGGCGAGGCGGGTCCAGTCGTCGTCGGTCATCGAACCACCGCGCATGTCACCGAGTTTCACCTTCGCCTCCGCCGACAGCAGGCGCATGACGATCTCGGTCTTGCTCATTTCCAGCGAGAACATCGCGCCGGTCATGCCGTGGTGAATCGAGCACGAGCGCAGGAAGTCCATGGCGAGAGTGGAGTTATGCGTCGGCACCATCGCCTCACCGGCGAGGTAGAGATGATCGTCGTTGTCGACCTGCACGCAACGCACCGGCACGCTGTCGACCGGGCGGACCGACACCACCCGGCGGACACCGGCACGTCGTCGAAGTTCCTTGTGCCGCACCGCTTTGTGGTGGACGGTGAAGACATCGTCGTCGGCGTCGACACGCAGCCAGCCGGTGGCCGACCGCCGATACGTATAGCCCAGTCCGGCAACGAGATCGGCTACGACGGCACTCATGTGCCGGGTCGCAGCGGGCACGGTGATCCAGCCGTCCTCATCGACGCTGGCGCGTGCGTCGAGCAGTCCGGCGAGCAGCGCCCGCCGCTGGGCGATCGAACCGCGCAGGTACTCGTGCGGAATCCGGCCACCGAGGTCGGCCATCAGCGTCATCACATCGACCTCGCCCTCGGCGTCGATGCGCATACCGATCTCGGGATCGTCGAAGGCCATGCCGGCCAGCGCCGCGACGGTGTAGGGGCCGTACGCAAATCGCCTGCGCGGCAACTCCAATGGCTTGGTGTTGCGAATGATGGCGCTGCCGGCGTGATCCTGCAGCACCTCGGTGGTGATCACCTGGGTGGTGCTGTCGATGTCGACCACCCACTGGTGCTGCGCGTCGGCCACGACAACGTTGCCGTCGGAGAACTCGACCTCAAAGCAGGGCCGTTCCGTCATCACCTCGGTCGCGGCGACCACGCGGGTCGGTCGACCGTGCGCGTCGAGCAGCTCGTCGCCGACGGCGACCCGGCCCATCGTCGTCCAGCCGGCGGGTGTGGGCAGCGGGGTGTCGAGCGCGAGTGCCTTTCCGACACCGGGACGCGCGGCGACGATGATCATCTGCCCGGGATGTAGCCCGTTGGTGAGTTTGTCGAGATCGGCGAAGCCGGTGGGCACACCGAGAGACAGGCCACCGCGCGAGGCGATCGAATCGATCTCATCCATCGTCGGCTGCAGAAGCTCTTCGAGCGGGACGTAGTCTTCGGCGGTACGACGCTCGGTGACCTCATAGACCTCGGCCTGCGCGCGGTCGACCACCTCGGCGACGTCCTGGCCGTCGGCGCCGGAATAGCCGAACTGCACGATACGGGTACCGGCCTCGACCAGGCGCCGCAGGATCGCCTTCTCCGCGACGATCTCGGCGTAGTAGCCGGCGTTCGCGGCGGTCGGCACCGTCGAGATGAGGGTGTGCAGATACGGCGCCCCGCCGACACGACGCAACTCACCGGCCCGCTCGAGTTCCGCGGACACGGTCACGGCGTCGGCGGGCTCCCCCTTGCCGTAGAGCTCCAGGATCGCCTCGTAGACGGCCTGATGGTTGGGACGGTAGAAGTCCTGGGTCCGCAGCTTCTCCACGACGTCGGCGATGGCGTCCTTGGACAGCATCATGCCGCCGAGAACGGACTGTTCGGCGGCGAGGTCCTGAGGGGGTTGCCGGCCGAACTCCTCGGCGGGGATCGCGTCGTCGAAGCCGCCACCGCCACCGCGGTTGGATTCACGCGATGCGCCGTGCCCCCGATCATCGACTACCGCCACCGACCCTACCTCTCACACACATCGCGCCGATCTCGCTGAACCGGCCGCTGTTGTCTTCCGAGATATTCACTACCCGGCACCACCGACAGAATCGCCGCCCGCCCGACATCATCGCGGCCCCGAAGAACACCTGAGAGCAGACCTTAGGAGCTGTCCTGCCGCGACTCAAACGGCCCTGTGGACCAACCTGTGCACCAATTGTGGACGGTGTGGGGTACACCTGCGGGTGCCTGTGCAGCACTTGTGGACAGAATCGGCGGTTTCAGCGCCATCGACTGACAATCACCAGGTCAGAGGGTGTGCACGAATTCCACAGAGACGAGTTTGTCGACGCCACGGCGTGTCGCTTGATTCTCGATACCGGGCGTGTTGCGCGGCAACACAACCACCTCGCGTTTACGACCACGTGAACAGTATGTGAGAGCGGGTTGACCAGACCTTTGTGTGGCCAATGCCACGACCGGCACGGTGCCCACGTGACGAAACCCGCCGTCGCGACGTGCTCGCTGTGGTGCAATGAACGCCGTGTCCACGATTCGCAGGTTCGGCTGGCTGTCGCGCGCGGTCGCCGTCGTCGCTGCCGCTGCCGCTGCCGCGGTGGCTGTCGGCGGACCCGCACTGACCGCGGCACCCGCGCACGCCGCGCCACCACTGCCCGCCGAGTTCAACCTGAGTCTCTACACGCCGGTCAATCCCGGGCCGTTCCAGTCGCTGGCCTACAGCGACAACGGACGGACGTTCTTCACCACCGGCCGGTGGAACTGCCAGATCGGGCCGAAGATGCGCTACGTCGGCTGTCAGGGCGCGCCCGCGACCGCTCCCGCACCGACCCCCGATGCCAAGACGCTCGGTGCCGCGATCACCGCCGACCAACAGGGACCGTGGTGGGTACGCACCGGCTTCCTGTACACCCCGAGCTACAAGTTCGGTCCGAACAGCGGGTTCCGCCCGCCGCTGCTGCGGGTGGGACAGAGCCTCACCGCAGCCGGCGTCACCTGTACCGTGCCACGCGCCGACGAGGTGGCCTGCCGAACCGGTGGTCGCGCACTGATTTTCACCCCCGGATGGCACAAGTTCTACTGGCCGGCGTGGGATACCAAGGGCCACAGTGGTAATCCGGCGCCGCAGTATCTGCCGCCTCGGTTGCGTGGATCGAATCAGTTGCCGTAGACAGTTGCGGTCTCGCGGTAAGGCGTTGGGCGGTTTCGTCTTTCGGCTTACGTGATCTCGATACACCGCTCGCAAGCTCGACAGGCGGACGGGGCGTTCCCGCGTCAGCGTGCGGAGGACTCGGTCTCGGGCTACTCAACCAGCGGAGGTACCGGTGGGGATTCGACCCGCCGGGGTGATCGCAGATACGCCACAGCCCGCCACACACTTTCGCGTGTGACGGGCTGTGATCAGGTGTGCGTCGAACCGATCAGCCGGTGACGACGGCCAGCTGCACGCTGGCGGTGACGTCGGGGTGCAGGTTCACCACGATCGGGTAGGTGCCGGTGGCCTTGATGTGGGCCTTCGGCAGTTCAACGTTGCGCTTGTCGACGGCCGGGCCGCCGGCGGTGCGGATGGCACCGGCCACGTCGGCGGCGGTGACCGAACCGAACAGCTTGCCCGAGTCGTGGGTCTTCACGGTCAGCGAGACGTCGGTCAGGTTCTCCAGAGCCTGCTTGATCTCGTTGGCGTGCTCGAGGCCGCGGACCTCGCGGGCGGCCTGGACACGACGGATGTCGGCAACCTGCTTCTCGGCGCCACGGGTGGCCTTGATGGCCAGGCCGCGGGGCAGCAGGTAGTTACGGCCGTAACCGTCCTTGACCTCGACGGAATCGCCGGCCTCGCCGAGATTCTCCACAGCAGCAGTCAGGATGAGCTTCATGTTGTGTTCTCTCCCTTCGGCTTATCGGCTGGTCGAGGTGAAGGGCAGCAGAGCCACTTCACGCGAGTTCTTCACGGCCACCGCGACGTCACGCTGGTGCTGGACGCAGTTGCCGGTCACGCGACGCGAGCGGATCTTGCCGCGGTCGGACAGGAAGCGACGCAGCAGCGCGGTGTCCTTGTAGTCGATGTTGTTGGTGTTCTTGTCCTTGCAGAAGGAGCACGCCTTGGTCTTGGTGACCTTTTCGACGCGCACCTTCCGGCCGCCTTTTGCTTTAGCCATGTGTAAGTGATGCTCCAGTCAAAAAATTTCAGAAAGGTGGTTCGTCGTCCGCTGCACTGCCGCCGCCGAACGAGGACCCGCTCGCGGGGGCACTGCCCCACGGATCCTCGGGCGCCGACGATCCCGATCCGCCGCCGCGGCTTGCGCCGCCACCGGAGGAACCGAAACCACCGCCGGACGATCCACCGCGTGAGGCCCGATTGACCCGTGCGGTGGCGAACTTCAGTGAGGGACCGATCTCCTCGACATCGAGTTCCACAACCGTGCGCTTCTCGCCTTCGCGGGTCTCATACGACCGCTGCTTCAGACGTCCCTGCACGATGACCCGGGTGCCCTTGGTCAGGCTTTCGGTGACATTCTCCGCGGCATCGCGCCAGATGCTGCAACGCAGGAACAGCGCTTCGCCGTCCTTCCACTCGTTGCTCTGACGGTCGAAGGTCCGCGGAGTGGAGGCCACCGTGAAACTGGCCACCGCTGCTCCCGCGGGCGTGAATCGCAATTCCGGATCCGCGGTCAGATTGCCTACAACGGTGATGACGGTGTCGCCTGCCATGTGTCTCCCCTTGGTCGTGGTTGGGCACTCGTTGATCGATATGCACCGGACTCTTATCGTCGCGATCGGCTCGCGACTGCCTTCAGGTGTTCACCCTAGGGTCCGGCACCGACTAACTCGGCACATCGGAAAGAAGTCTGTGGACTACTTCCGGAGAACCTTGGTGCGCAGCACCGATTCGTTCAGCTTCAGCTGACGATCGAGCTCGCTCACGGTCTGCGGTTCGGCGTTGAGGTCGATGACCGCGTAGATGCCCTCGCTGTGCTTGGCGATCTCGTAGGCAAGACGACGCTTGCCCCAGATGTCGACGTTGTCGACCTTGCCGCCGTCCTTGCGGACCACGTTCAGGAACGTGTCCAGAGACGGAGCAACGGTGCGCTCGTCGAGACTCGGGTCGAGGATGACCATCAATTCGTAATGACGCATGTGACCACATCACCTCCTATGGGCTCATCGGCCGCGGACTGTCCACGGCAGGAGGGTCGCCTGCGTCGGCAACCCCTCCAAGATACACGCATCACCCCTGACCAGCGAAATCGTCATCCACACCGCACCGCGAACAGGCTCGCCGGTTCATTGCGGACCGTGGCTGACCTCGATCGGGGGCACCGTAAGCCCGGCACGCAACCACCCGAGTCCCTGGGAGACATCCATGCATCTCGCCGCAACCCGCATCATCACCGACGACGTCGAGGGCCTCGTCGCGTTCTACGAGAAGGTCACCGGAGTCGCCGCGAATCGTCTGCATCCATTGTTCGCCGAGCTCGTGACGTCGGGCGGAACCCTCGCGATCGCGTCGTCGTCGACGGCACCACTCCTCGGCGAGAACGTCGTCGAGGCCGGCGTCAATCGTTCGGTGATGCTCGACTTCCACGTCGACGACGTCGACGCCCTCTACCCGACATTGACGCAGGTCGTCGACCATTTCGTGAACGAGCCGACGACCATGCCGTGGGGTAATCGTTCGCTGCTGTTCCGCGACCCCGACGGTAATCTGGTCAACTTCTTCA
Source organism: Gordonia sp. NPDC003504 (assembly GCF_053587995.1). Lineage (NCBI taxonomy): Bacteria > Bacillati > Actinomycetota > Actinomycetes > Mycobacteriales > Gordoniaceae > Gordonia > Gordonia sp. NPDC003504. Next base: position 243,024 of record NZ_JBSFPC010000006.1, on the reverse strand, counting down.
CCCCCGTCGCCACGCCCGCGGCGCCTGCGCAGTGACGGCTCCGTGACGCCCCGGTGGGCGATGGTGACGCCGATCACCGTTGCCGACCGTGGCTCGGGACGCCGCGCCGCGTCCCCTACCCTGTAGCCCATGTCCGACCGCCTGAGCACGACGTTCCGCTACGGGCGCGTCACGTTGTCTCGTCGCGGGGATCTGGCATTGATCCTGACGGTGTCACTGCTGACCACCCTGCTGCTGATGTTCTGGAGCTACAAAGTCAAGGCCGCGTGCGGTGGTCCGCCGTTCTTCCCGGACGGCCGCAGTCACCGCTGGCCCGTCGGCGACCCCGACGCCGTGGTCCCCTGTTACTCGGACCTGATGTACCTGTGGATCGGGCGTGACATCAACAACCACGTCTTCCCCTATATCCACGGCGGCATCGGCGCCGATGGACAACTTTTCGGCGGGGCCGTCGAATACCCGGTGCTCTCCGGCCTGTTCATGTGGCTCGGCGCCATCGGCGCACACACCGACCTCGAGTTCTTCCGACACTCGGTGGTGCTGATCGCCCCCTTCGGACTGCTCATCACGGCGATGCTCGCGGTGCTGACCCGCTGGAATGTGTTGTGGTGGGCGCTCACTCCGCCCCTGGTGCTCTACGCCTTCCACAATTGGGAACTGCCCGTGGTGGCAACCGCAGTGGGTGCGGTGGCCGTGATGGCATGGGGCGCGAGCATCCATCCGGTCACCGGACGACGACGAATGACGCTGCGCACCAGCGCGATTCTCGCCGCAGTGGTCCTCGCCGTCGGATTCTGCCTGAAGCTCTATCCCGGGTTCTTCGTGCTACCGCTCGCGCTGTATGTGCTGACGCGCGGCGGATTCACGCGCTCCGACGACCCCGATGGCTCCGGCCGATCCGACGAGGACGCGTCGACGCCAACGCGTGGACCGCTGGACTGGGTCGGGGCGGCCTGGGTGGCCGCCGCCGCCGCGATCACCGTCATCCTCATCCAGTTGCCGTTCATGCTGCTCGGTTACGAGGGCTGGCGCGCCGCCACCACCTTCCAGGGCAAACGTCGCGCCGACCTCGACACCAATTCCATCTGGTACTGGGGACTGCGCCACCTGACCGGCGGCCAGACCGACACCTACAACTCGCTGGTCGGTGTGCTCTCACCGATCCTGATCCTGAGTTCCTTTGTGGTGGCGGTCTATTTGGGGTGGCGGCTGCGCCACCGGACCGGGGTGTACCCGTGGATCGGTGTCAGTGCCGCGATGCTCGCCGGTTTCATGGTGTTCCACAAGGTGCACTCGCCGCAGTACACGCTGTGGATTCTCCCCTTCTTCGTGCTCCTGCGGGTCCGGTGGCCGGTCATCGTGCTGTATCTGATCGCCGACTTCATCCTCGACACCACCATCTTCCGGCTCTTCGGCATCTACGTGTCGGGTGAGCCGATGAAGTGGTGGGTGATGGCCGGCGTCAACGTCGGGGTGTGGGTGCATGCCGTCCTGCTGGTGTATCTCATCTGGGCGTTCGTTCATGCCGGTATGCGTGAACCGCTCGCCTCGATCGGTCGCCGCCGGGTTCCGGCGCCGTACGATCCACCCGAACCCGACGACGTCGGACCCGGCGACCGCATCCGGGAAGACGCATGAGAGTGGTTGTATGAGTGGCTGGTTGGGCACCGACGCGCTCGTCGGCGATCGGGTGACGTTGCGTCCCTTCACCGTCGACGACGCCCCCGCACTGGCACGGGTGGTGGGTGACCCGGGCCGATTCCGCTGGTCACCGGGCATCCCCACCGGCGTCGACGCCGCCCGCGAGTGGATCACCGCCGCGGACGCCAACCCGGAACGTCGCGTCGCCTACGCCGTCATCGACAACTCCGACGGCACGCTCGTCGGATCCACCAGCTTCTACGACATCGACTCCCCCAACCTGGCCTGCGCCATCGGGTACACCTTCTACAGCGAACGAGTGCAGGGAACCGCCGTGAACCCGACCGCCAAGTACCTGCTGATGTCGCACGCCTTCGAGCGCTGCGGGGCCGTGCGACTGGTGTGGCACACCCACGAGAACAACACCCAGTCCCGGGCGGCGATCACCAAACTCGGTGCGACATTCGAGGGGTTGCTGCGCAAGCATCGGCGCTTCGGCGACGGATGGCGCACCACCGCTCAGTACGCGATGATCGACGACGATTGGCCGGCGGCGAAAGAGGCTTTGCGCGCGCGACTTTGACGTTGTGCGCAGTCAGACGCCGGCGACATTCCACACGCAGGGAGTGGTTCCCGGTCGCAAGGTGATCAGGAACTCGCGAGTGGTCGTCGTCGGTTCACCGACGTAGTCGGAGATCGCCACCGTCATCGTCAGATCCAGCGGCACCTCCGTGTCGGTTCGGCGTGCGGTGTCGATGGTCGCCTCCGGCGTGCCCACCGGCTTCGTCGTCAGGTTGGGTGAGTTCGTGATGGCGTTCTCGGTGTCGGTGATGTTCGCCTGGAGCTGACCGCGCGCCGGCGACCCCTCGCACGTACGGGTCAGCGCGGCCCGCGGCTGAGACACATCACCGCCGGTGACCGTCGCGACGTCGACCGCAAACGTCCGGGCGAAGGCGACGTAGTCGGCATCGGACGGGCCGGCGTCACCCTGATCGCGGTGTGTCACCACCACCCAGACCGACCCCACGACGACGAGCACGACGGCCGCCCCGAGCGTCAGGCCGACGACGAATCCCAGTCGGCGTCGACGCGGCGACCCCGCCTGCGTGAAACCCGACTGCGTGGAGCCCTCGTGCGACGACCGCACTCCGGTTTGTTTCGCGGTCATGGCCACATTCTGCGCGACTCACCCTGGCCGCATGGGCGTATCGGCGACGACACGCTGGACCGAACCTCGTCAGTAGTCGGGGTAGCACTGATCGCGATACCGTGCGGGCCCCTCGTCGTCGCCGCGCGGATACGGCGGGGCACCCACATCGCCGTGCAGGGACGTCGAGATCTTGCGGCCGAGTCGCGAGAAGTCCTGCGCCACCGGCGACATCGGATAGAGAGTCGCGAACATGCCGAGCCAGTGGAAGATTCGACGCAGTTCCGCGGAGTTGAGAGGTCCCGGAACCCAGCCGTCGCGAGGCCAGGAGTCGCGTTCGAAGTTCTGCCACGGGTGGTCCCATCCGGTCGGTGGTGCGGTCGACACCAGACCGCGCACGATGACGTCGTTGCGGTCCGCGTCGGTTTCGTCGCGCCATCGACCGACGAGTGCGCAGTAGTCGGCGTACTCCTGTGGGGTCCAGGTGGTTGCGTGGAGGTCGTGCCATCCCGCACGTTTCAGGGCACGGGCGATCGGCGCCTCGAGCGGCTGACTCGGATGCGTCACCTCACCGGCACCCGCGAAGTAGAGGTACCAGGTGAATCCCGCGGGCCCGAAGCGGTCAATCTTGTTGCCGCCCTGGGATGGTCGCAGCATCTCGTACGCGGCGGCCGGATCCTCGCGGCCGCAGATCGCCGCGGTCTGCAGCAGTGCACCCAATCGTTGCCGGTCGACGCTGACGGCCGTGATGCGCTTCTTGGTGTCAGTGGTCTTGCGCCCGACGCAGAACGCGATGGTGTTCCACAGCAACGCGATGGCGTCGTCGGGGGAGTTCACCGCGGCGGCACCGAGGCGAAACAAGTCCTCTCGGCCGACCCAGTCACCACACATGACGTCGGCGAAGTTGCGTTCGACGAGTTCGGCTGTCCACCAGCGTCGGTCGATGTAGACCTTGTCGGCGAGAAGCTGTGCGGTGCGATCGGCCTCGGCGAGCCATGCGGTGAGGTCGGCGGGAACGGGAAGGGTTGTATGCGTCATGGTGGGTTGGACGCAGAAGGAGGCTCCACGGTTCCATCGAATTCAGCGGGTGTGGAGTGAGTGCGTCAGGTCCGAAGTCGAGCAGACACAACCGCTTTCCCTCGGTCGACGACGATCCCGGTGTTCCGACCTCGATATGAAGCATACCGCTGCGGAGCACTTCGAACTTCGAGGATCCGATCATCTCGGCGGGAATGAGGTGATCGCGTCCGTTCATGTCCACCCACTGAATGCCCTCGGCATTCAGGACGATGCGGGCGTCGGACTTCCAGGTCCGGTCCGCGGCCACGGTACCGGCGACCGCGCCATCGCCGGCGACAAGGCTCCCGGCGAGGGCAATGATCCGGTCACTCGCGTCAACGGACCTTTATCGCGAGTCCGAAGAGCAGGAGTCCGAACGCACGTACCCCGATCGCCGTCGACGCCGCGAAAGCGCCGTCAGTGAAGGAGCGAGCGCCGTCAACGCTGGTGCGGGTCGGTATCCGGCGCCGGGCCCCACGCTAGTCCACCGCTTCCGGCCATCGCCGGTAGTTCACCGTCGGGGTCGACGTCGTGCCGGGGCCGGGTGAACACACGATGATCGGGCGCGCCGTCGAGGACGCCGCCGGCCGGGTCGTCGAGGTCGTTACCCTCGTTGTCGCGCCGCATCAGGTCGTTCTCCGGGCGGTAGATCTGCCAGATGACGATGGCGCACAGGGCGATCACGAACAACGCCCGGATGATGATGATCGTGGTGAACCATTCCTGCGGCAACCACTTTCGCGACGGGTCGATGAACAGCGACATCCGCGGAATCCAGACGAGTGCGTCGACGGTCATCCATGCCAGCAGCAGCCGGGTGTGTGGAATGGCCAGCACCGCAAGGGGAACCAGCCACAGGGAGTACTGCGGACTCCACACCTTGTTGACGAGTAGGAAGCCCGCCACGATCAGGAACAACAGCTGCGCAACCCGCGGGCGGGTCGGCGCGGTCAGCGCCACCACCGCGACGCCGATGATGACCGCGATCATCAGCCCCAACGAGACGACGTTGAGGACGTCGACATTCCAGCGCACCCCGACCGCCTTGGCCGCCAGTCGCAGCAGCGTGTCGGAGTCGGCATTTCGGTCGGAGTTGAGCCGGAAGAATTCGTACCAGCCCTGCGGATACCGCAGGAGGATCGGCAGGTTCACCGCCAGCCAGGCTGCCAGCGCAGCGAGCGCGGCGGCACCGAAGTCGCGGAGTTTCCCGGTGCGCAGGCACAGCACGAACAACACCACCAGGGCGAGCACCGGATAGAACTTGGCCGCGGACCCCAGGCCGATGAATACGCCTGCCAGCCACGGTTTCCGGCGTGCCCAGCAGAGAATCGCGACGGCGAGGAACGCGGTGGCGATGGCGTCGAAGTTGGTGAAGGCGTGCACGATCACCAGCGGTGAGACGGCGGCGACCCAGGCCGCCCAGATCCGCGCTCGTGCGGTCAACGCGGTCGCCCAGATCGTCACCAGCCAGAACAGTGCCAAACCCAGTGCGGCGAGATCGAAATACAGCACCGCGGGCAGCGCTCCGGGAATGCCCCAGCTGTCCATGGCCTGCGACCACCGCAGCGCGATGCGGGAGACGCCGTACATGTACATCCCGGTGAGCACCGGATACTCCATGTACCGGGTGGTCTCGACGCCGTTCTCCGGTTCGGTCCACGACGTGCGGTACGGGAAAGTGGTGACGTCGTCGAGCTGTTCGGCCGGAAAGAGCTGCAGCACATCGGAGTAGCAGAGGTCGGTGAACAGCCGCTGATCGTCGTGGTCGAGGGTGAACGTCGCCGCGCCGGGCGCCGGATTCACCACCTGCTTCTGCTGCAGGCACCCGGCCTTACCGAACCAGCCCAACGCGAGCGTGCACAGGGCGAGCAGGAACAGCACGCGGATGGGCGTCCAGTTGCGGCTGCGCCCCACCGCGGCGTGCACGCCGAGCGGTCCGCCGACAACTCGGGACGCCTCGGCGACGACCGGATCCTGATGGCTCGGGATCAGCCGTCTGGTGTCGACCCGCAGGTCCTCGGCCAGCGGCGCCGGGCTCTCGTCCGGGCCGCCGTCGCCGTCATCGGGCCGACGCGAATCCGCGTCAGCCGCCGGACTCAGGGACCGCTCCTCCGTCGCCGCCACCAGTATCGCCCGTTCCGCCGTCGCCGGTGTCATCGCCACCGTTACCGGCGCCACCGCCAGTACCGGTGCCACCGCCATTACCGGTACCACCGCCGTTGTTGGTGCCGCCACCACCGCCGGGCACCGGAATGGTGATGCCGGGGGCAACCGTCAGGTTGCCATCCTGACCGGCACCGGGGAGTCGCGGGATCGACGGCTGCTGCGCACGCGACGTCGGATACTCGGTGCTGTAGGTCGTTGGCGGCGGCTCGTACGGGACACCCGCCTGCCCGCCGACCGCGGCCGGCTCCGGGAACTGCTCGATGGGGTCGCCTGCGAGGGCGTTGTCCATCGTCTTCTTCCAGATCTGCGCGGGCAGACCACTGCCGTACACCGGTGAGCCGCCGTAGTTCACCAGCGCGGTGCCGCGGTCGGTACCAACCCACACCGCGGTGGACAGCTGCGGGGTGTAGCCAACCATCCAGGCGTCCTTGTTCTGGCCGGTGTCACCGAGCTGCGCGGTGCCGGTCTTGGCCGCCGACGGTCGCGAGCCGAGCTCGCCGTCGTAGAGCGAGTTGCCGTTGGAGTAGGCCGCGATCGGTTCGAGTGCCGCGGTCACGTTGTCGGCGACCTTGGCCGGGAACACCCGCTTGCCGGCGTCGGGCTGACGCTCGTAGAGCACCTCGCCGCTGGAGGTCTCGACCTTCTGCACGAAGTGCGGCGCTCGGTAGATACCCGACGCGGCCAGGGTCGCGTAGGCCGAGGCCATGTCGATGACGCGGGACGGATACTGCCCGAGCACCACACCACCCTCGACGCTGCCGTTGGCCTCCTGCAGGGTCTTGGCCGTGTCACCGAACGATTCGGCCACACCGGCGGCGTGCGCGGCGTCAGCGACATCCTGCGCCTTGTGATCGAGATCCATCATCAGGCGGTAGTAGACGGTGTTCAGCGACATCTTCATCGCGGTCGCCAGGTTGCACGATCCGCAGCTCTCACCGTCGGAGTTCTCGACGGTGATGTCGGTGTTCGGAATCGAATACGGGGCACTCGAGTACACCTTGGACAGCGGAACGCCCTGTTCGAGAGCCGCAACCAACGCGAACACCTTGAACGACGATCCGGTCTGCAGGCCGGCCTGGGCGTAGTCCCAGCCCTGCGCGTCGTCGCCGCCGTAGTAGCCCTGCACACCGCCGGTCTTCGGGTCAATCGACACCACGGCACTGCGGATCTGTTTGGGCTCACCGTTGAGGACGCCGTTCTCACACGGGTAGATGTTGTTCGCCCGACACGCCGCCTGCACGGCGGCGTTCTGCACCTGCGGGTCGATCGTCGTGGTGATCTTGAGTCCCTCGGTACTCACCTGCTGCTCGGAGATCCCGAGGTCGGCGAGCTCGGCGAGCACCTGACGTTTGATCAGGCCGTTGGGGCCAGTGGTCTCGCCGGTGGCCGCAGGCGCCGCCGACACCTTCGGATACACCATGGCGGCACGGTCGGCCTGGGTCAGCGCACCGGTCTGCACCATCCCATCGAGGACGTAGTTCCAGCGGCCCACCGCCGCGTCCTCGTTCACTGCCGGGTCGTAATAGGAGGGCGAACGGATCGCCGCGGCCAGCACGGCCGATTCGGCGGGTGTGAGGTTCTTGACGTCCTTGCGGAAGTAGGCCTGTGACGCCGCGGCCACACCGTAGGCACCGCGACCGAAGTAGATGGTGTTGAGGTAGGCGGCCATGATGTCGTCCTTGGACCACTCGCTCGACATCTTGGTGGCGATCACCAGCTCGCGCAGCTTGCGCTCATAGCTGTGTTCGTCGCCGACCAGCGCGTTCTTGACGTACTGCTGGGTGATGGTCGATCCGCCGCCGGCGAGATCGTTGTCGGTGACGCGACCCCACACGGCGCGCGAGAGTCCTCGGACGGAGAAGCCGTCGTTGGTGCGGAACTCGCGATCCTCGGCCGCGATGACCGCTTCCTGCAGCGACTTCGGGATGTCGTTGATGCCGACGTCGGTGCGGTTGCCCTCCGGCGGCACGATCCTGGCCAGTTCTTTGCCCTTGGCGTTGACGATGGTCGCCACCTGGTTCTGCTTGATGTCACCGGGGCTCGGCACGGTCGCCGTTGCGTAGGCGATGAGGAAACCGACCACGGCGATCAGCGCGACCGTCGGCACGATCAGGCCGATAGCGCCGACCACCCAGGCGACGATCCGCTGACGGGAGCGGGTCGTGTCACCCTTCTTGTCGGGGCGGGTGCGTCGCGACGTCGTCGTCTCGCGTGACTCGCTCATCACCGGTCCTCCCACTGAACCGCATCCATCATCGGCTCAACGTTCCTCACACTACTTGTCGGCATTTTTCACCGCTGTCCACTCTGACTCATCTCCGCTGCCCTGCCAAAAGCGTCATCGGCGCACGACAGCGTCATCGGCGCACGACATGGCGCATCGCCGACGAAGATACTGGGTTCGTCGGCGACAAGTATTACTTGGCGACCCTGCGACGACGCTGAGAGCGCGGGGGCAGACCGGCAACGTAGGACTGGACCAGATGGTTCCAACTGCAGGTGCGGCACACCTCGACGACGTGCACGGAGAACTCCTCGGCGCTGGCGTCGAGGCGGGCGATCTCCTCGGCCGAGCGTGCCGATCCCGAGACCTGACCCAGCCGCTCACCGAAGACCCAGGAGACCAACGTCACCTGCTCTTTGCGACAGATCGGGCACAGCGTCGGAGTGGTGCGCCCGTGGAATTTGGCCGCCCGCAACAGATAGGGACTGGCGTCGCAGACCTCGGACACCGCGACGCGCCCGGAATGCACCGCAGACAGCCGTGATCGCCGCTGGAGGGCGTAGTCGACGATCTGGCGCTGCACGTGAACCAGGGTACGTGGTCCACCCGGACGACGTTGTCGTGACCGTCTCGGTCCTCCGTCCACTCGGTGTGCACCAACTCGACACTTTTTATATCGGTGCGATACATTGGGAAATGCATCGACACGAGGTGTTGATGCATCAGTGTCGTCGATACACGGAGCGAAGGGAGGCGTCGGTGCTCGAACTGGCGATCCTCGGTCTCCTCATCGAATCCCCGATGCACGGCTATGAGCTGCGCAAACGTCTCACCGGGCTGCTCGGCGCGTTTCGCGCGTTCTCCTACGGCTCGCTGTATCCGACGCTTCGGCGCATGCAAGCCGACGGCCTCATCGACGAGGCCAGTGCACCGTCGGGGACCAAGGTGCGTCGCGGACGCCGCGTCTATCAGCTCACCGACGCCGGACGAGTCCGGTTCAACGAACTGGTCGCCGACACCGGGCCGCAGAACTACACCGACGACGGTTTCGGTGTGCACCTCGCATTCTTCAGCCGTACCCCGGCCGTGGCGCGGATGCGCATCCTCGAGGGCCGTCGCCGGCAGGTCGAGGAACGCCGCGAGGGACTGCGCGAGCTCGTCGGACGTGCCACCGGCAGCGCCGACCGCTACACCCGGCAGATGCACGAGCTCAGCCTCGAATCCAGCGAGCGCGAGGTGCGCTGGCTCAATGAGCTCATCGCCGCCGAGGCATCCGAGGCGCAGCCGCGTACCGCCGAGCCACAGTCGAACCCCGCCGAATCGCAGCCGGGCGAGTCGGCCACCCCCACAGATTTCCCGCACGCCACGTCGTCGACGACCGGTGAGCAGGGTCAGGAAGAAACCGAGCACGATCAGCTCGGCCGAACCCCCGTGTCACAGCCCAGCGCTGCGACCCGACAAGAAAGAGGAGAACCCGACCATGGGTGAGCCCAATAAGGTGCGCGTGGCCATTGTGGGCGTAGGAAACTGCGCTTCATCCCTGGTCCAGGGCGTGCAGTACTACAAGGATGCCGACGAGAACTCGACCGTCCCCGGTCTGATGCACGTCACGTTCGGCCCTTACCACGTGCGTGACGTGGAGTTCGTCGCCGCATTCGACGTCGACGCCAAGAAGGTCGGCTTCGACCTGTCCGACGCGATCTTCGCCAGCGAGAACAACACCATCAAGATCGCCGACGTGCCGCCGACCGGCGTCACGGTGCAGCGCGGCCACACCCTCGACGGCCTCGGCAAGTACTACCGCGAGACCATCACCGAGGCCGACGGCGACGGTGTCGACGTCGTGCAGATCCTCAAGGACGCCGAGGTCGACGTCCTGGTCAGCTACCTCCCGGTGGGTTCGGATCAGGCCGACAAGTTCTACGCCCAGTGCGCCATCGATGCGAAGGTCGCCTTCGTCAACGCCCTGCCGGTGTTCATCGCCTCCGACCCCGAGTGGGCCGAGAAGTTCCGCGCGGCCGGTGTGCCGATCGTCGGCGACGACATCAAGAGCCAGGTCGGCGCGACCATCACCCACCGGGTGATGGCCAAGCTGTTCGAGGACCGCGGCGTCGCCCTCGACCGCACCTACCAGCTCAACGTCGGCGGCAACATGGACTTCAAGAACATGCTCGAGCGTGAGCGTCTGGAGTCCAAGAAGGTCTCCAAGACCCAGGCCGTCACCTCCAACCTGACCGGCTCGCTCGCCGGCAAGGTCGAGGACAAGAACGTCCACATCGGACCGTCGGATCACGTCGAGTGGCTCGACGACCGCAAGTGGGCCTACGTCCGCCTCGAGGGTCGCGCCTTCGGCGACGTTCCGCTCAACCTGGAGTACAAGCTCGAGGTGTGGGACTCCCCCAACTCGGCCGGCATCATCATCGACGCCGTGCGCGCGGCCAAGATCGCCAAGGACCGCGGCCTCGGTGGCCCGATCCTGCCGGCCTCGGCCTACCTGATGAAGAGCCCGCCGGAGCAGATCGCCGACGACATCGCGCGTCAGCAGCTCGAGGCCTTCATCATCGGAGCCGACGCCTGACGAACTGACAGCCGATTCGGTTGTCCGCGAAACATGATTGTCGCCCGCGAGTGAGATGTCACTCGCGGGCGACAGTCGTTTCCGGCCCTCACACCCGCAGTGCACGATTGACTCCGCCGGTGAAGTGGGGGCGACGTGGCAGCGGGCTTCGGCCACGAACTCGTCGAGGCAGCGCGTACCCGCACGTTGTATGAGGACGAGCCCCGTCCCCGGGGATGGAATCGAGACCCACCCGCAGGTCGAGCCGGGCGAAGTGATCGCGAAGCCCGAGTCGAGACCCGGCGAGGTAACGCTGGACATCACGTACGAGCCGGCGAACAGAGGTCCCCACACAGCCGTTCGGCCGGATGACGTGGCCGGCGCCGATGTCGGTGGGCCTCGGTAGGCTCGCACTGTTTCTGATGCGTTCGGGTTCTGATGGGTCGGGAGGAGTGGTCGTGGCGATGCGCTGGGGTCGATCGCGACCGAAGGAGGTGGTCGCCGAGTTCGCCGACGCCGCCCGCGCCGCGATCGCCGCCAATGGCGTCAGCACCCGTGATGCGTCGCTACCCGATCGGGTCGCCCGCTACGTCATCGACGGGGACGACATCGGGGTGATCGCGGCCATCCGTGCCGCCCACCGTGGGGGTTGGTCGTCCGACTGGAAGCCGTCTCAACGCGAGCCCCGACGCACGATGTACCGACTCCTCGACTCGGTACCTCCGGAGGTCGGGCTGCGCTGGGCACATGTCCTCACCGCGTTCGGGCACTGGGGGCTGACCTTGGCGCCGATCGCCGGCAGTGACTGGGCCGAGCTGCTGATCGATGACATCGGCAAGTGCTTCCGGTGGGGAGCCTTACAGGATCGCGAGCCACTCCCGTGCACCTACGCCGGAATCGAGGCGATCATCCTCGCCGGCGGTGGTCGTCGCGGGGAGCTGCTGGTCGCGATGTTCTCCTACAGCCCGCTGACCCCACCCGTCGGGAACACCTTCGGCAGTTTCACCGTCACACCGATCTCCCGCGCGTATGCGGGCCTGTTCTCCGGCGCCCGTTCCATCGTGTGCGCAATGAGTGACTACCGGCCGGCCGTGGCCGCCCATGCAAGCGAATTGGCCGATCTGGCACTGCATCCGGGCAAGGGCGGACCCACCATCATCGAACTCCTCGAGGCCCTCGACGACGACGGCCTGCGCCCGTTCGCGCCGGCCATTGCGGAGTTCCTGACCGGCACCAACACCACCCTCGCCCTCTCCGCCGAGAAGTTGGCCGGGCGGTGCCCGCCGACGGAACTGACTGCCGCGCTGCAGGACCGCGCGGTCGAGGGTGCGGGTGGGCAGCAGCTCCGCGCACTGCGCGCCCTGTGGAAGCTGAGGTCCCGAGATGTCGAGTCGACACAGGATTCGCGTTCGTGGGCAATGGATTTCGTCACCACCGCAACGTCGGCGGCCGCGAAGGCACTGGCCCGGGAATGGGCGGATCTGCCGGCCGACGGTCCGTCGCCGGGGTCAACCGCGTCGGCACCGGGGCCGCGAACCGGCACACCCGGGGCGTGGCAGATCGAGATGACGCCGGCACTGCACACCGCGTTGCTGAGGTTCCAATCCGACATCAACGTCGAGGTCGACGCGAAGATCCGCGAGTACGAGGCCAGTGAGTACCCGAAGGTCCGGGCCGTCGCGTCACGATACCGGCACTTCAGCGACCACGACCTCCGAGCCCTCATCGCGACGCTCACCACGGCGGTTCCGCCGTCACCGAAGGACACACCGCGCGACGTCCGGAAGCAGCGAGCACCAACGGGGCTGGGCATGCTCGACACGCGAGCCATCATCAACCTCAGCGGTACAGCCGGACTCACCGCCGAGGCCATGCTGACCGTGTTGTCCTTCGTCGACTCCCTGCGGTATCCGGCCGGGGACCGGACGCTGACCTGGGAGACCGTCAACTCGTTGCACACCATCGCCGAACGATCCTGGGGCGGAGACCATCCCGGCCTCACCCTGACCCGGATTCGCGAACTTCTCGATCAGTTGGGCCTGGCCGGCAAGGATCTCGTCTTCGACGCATACTCGGGCTTCGCGCGTGGCCTTCCCGATGCGGCGCTGACCGACTTCGTCGAGTCGAACCTGTCGCGCTTCGCCGGGTTGCTCAACGACCCGCCGAGCTACTACACCGACGACAGCAAGCCCTACCTCGCACTGGCCACTCTGCCGGCGCTACCCGCCGATGTGGCCGACACGATGTATCGAGTGGCGCTGGGCACCAGTTCCCGCAATCGCGAACTGGCCCAGGACACCTTGGCCGATGACCCGCAACGTACGGCCCGCCTCAACACCGCGCTCCGGGCAAGCGATGCCGACACCCGCGCGATCGCCGCGGCCTGGTTGGGCCGCAGTGGAACCCGCGACGACATCGCCGAGCTGGAGTCGGCGTATGAGGTCGAGAAGACCGAGCGGGTGTCCCAGGCTCAACTCGATGCCCTTGCCGCACTGGGTAATCCACCCTCCACCTACCTGAACCGCGACACCCTCACCGCGGCCGCGTCCAAGGGGATGCGCAAGGGACCGGCGCCGCTGATCGCCTGGATCGACTGGGACACACTGCCACCCGTGCGGTGGGCGGGCACCGACGAGGGGGTCGACCTCTCCATCCTGCAGTGGCTGCTGGGTTCCGCGGCCAAGCTCAAGTCACCCGAACCCACGGTGGCGATCCGCTACTACTGCGCCCTCCTCGACGGCGACGACGCCGAGCGATTCGGTGATCACCTGCTGAACGTGTGGATCGACGTCGACCATCAGGGCGGCTCTGGCGGACAGTCCGTCTCGGCGGTCAAATGCAAAGGGCTGCTGGCCATCTGCGCCGCCACGTGCCACGGTAATGCCGCACCGATCGCCGAGCAGGAGATCCGCGGACGCTACGGGTACGCCGCGTCGCAGTGCCGGTCGCTGCTCGGAATGCTGGCCTGGATCGACCAACCCAACGCCATACAACTGGTCCTGTCCATCGCGACCAAGTTCCGTACCAAGGGAATTCAGGACGAGGCCCGCAAACAGGTCGACGCGCTGGCCGCCCGGCGTGGCTGGACGCGCGCGGAGTTGGCGGATCGGACGGTACCCGACGCGGGATTCGGCGGCGATGGCACCCTGGTGCTCGACTACGGCCCGCGCCAGTTCAGCGCCCGCATCGGCGACGACCTCAAGCTCTACCTCTCCGGCCCGGACGGCAAGCCGATCAAGGCACTTCCCGCTCCTCGAGTCACCGACGACGCTGCCCGGGTCGCGGAGGCCAAACGTCTCCTGAGTGGGGCCCGCAAGGCGGTCAAGACCCTCGTTCCCCAACAGGTTGCCCGTCTCGAGGAGGCGATGTACGCCGAGCGGTCCTGGCCGGTGGACGATTGGGAACGCTACCTGCATCGGCACCCCGTCGTCGCCATCCTGTGCCGACGTCTGGTGTGGGCCGAACTCACCGTCGACGGAACCCTCCGGCAGTCGTTCCGCCCACTCGACGACGGGACACTCACAGACTCCGACGACGACGAGGTGACACTGGACCAGGAGTCGCACGTCACGGTGGTTCGCCCGGGGCTCCTCGACGGGGCACTCACCGAAGCCTGGCGCACGCACCTGTCCGACTACGAGGTGACTTCCCTGTTCGACCAACTCGGCGAACGCTACGAGCCCGCCGCCGATCACGAGTCGGCGCAGGCGCTGACGGCGTTCGAAGGTCATCTCCTCGAGGCCTTCACCCTGCGGTCGATGGCCCGCAAACTCGGCTACACCCGCGGCGAGACCGGTGACGGCGGCGTCTTCTTCGATTACGTCAAGACCTACCCGTCACTGGGACTTGTTGCGGTGCTGGGCTTCTCCGGAAGTCAACTCCCCGAGGAGAACACCACCGTCGCACTCACCGAGATGACCTACCGCAGTGTCGAGGATGGTTACCCGGTGCCGCTGCGCGACGTGCCGGTCCTGCTGCTCGGGGCCGGCCATCGTGACCTCGCCGCGACCGCCGCGGCAGGCCCGGGTTTCGACCCGAACTGGCGAACGAAGGTGAACTACGCATGAGCACGTCGCCGCAGGGCACCTCGTCGGTGGTACGGGCACCGGCCGAGGAAGTCTACGCCGAACAACTCGCCCGGCTCGCCGAGAACGACGCGCACCCCCGCCCGGCCGGATGGACACTCTCACCGAAGGCCGTGCGGGACTTCATCATCGGCAATCCCCGGCTGGAGATTGCACCCAAGTTCCTCGGCGACAACGCCCTCGTCGAACGATGCATCGTCACCCTGATGAGCAATCGGGCGCTGCTACTGGTCGGTGAGCCCGGAACGGCGAAATCAATGCTGTCGGAACTCCTGTCGGCCGCGATCAGCGGGACGTCGGGCCTGGTGGTGCAGGGCAGCACCGGCACCACCGAAGACAAGATGCTGTACTCCTGGAATTACGCGCTCCTGCTGGCCGAAGGGCCCTCGCGACAGGCATTGGTGCCCGGGCCGCTCTACAGTGCGATGGCGTCCGGCGCGATATGCCGCTTCGAGGAGGTCACCCGGGTGCAGCCGGAGATCTCCGACTCGCTGATCGGTGTGTTGTCGGAGAAGGTGATTCACGTTCCCGAGCTCGACAACGACGAGGGGCACCTGCTGGCGCACCACGGCTTCAACGTGATCGCCACCGCCAATCTGCGTGACCGCGGTGTGCACGAGATGTCCAGCGCACTCAAACGACGCTTCAATTTCGAGACGGTGCAACCCATCCGGGACCGCGAGGTGGCGGCGCAACTCATCATCGCGCAGACCGCCGGACTCCTCGACGCAGCCGGCGTCGACACCCGCCTCACCCCGGACGTGGTGGGTCTGCTGGTCGAAGTCTTCGACGATCTCCGATCCGGCCGGACCGCCGACGGTGTGACCGTCGAGAAACCCGCCGCGGTGATGTCTGCGGCCGAGGCGGTGGCCGTCGGCTATTCGGCGGCGCTGGATGCCCACTATTTCGGTGACGGCACCGTGGGCGGCGAGCATGTCGCACGGCAACTCATCGGCACCGTCCTCAAGGACAATGCGGACGACGCCTCGAAACTCGATCAGTACTTCGACGTCGTGGTGCGTGGCCGGGCGAAGAAACAGATGGCGTGGTCGGCGGCGCTGGCCGCGCACCGAGAGTTCCGGCGCTGACGGCCTCGGGACATGCCACCGACATCCGTCGACGCGGCCGCGGTTCACCACACCGCGGCACGATTGCTCAGCCCCGAGGTGGTGATCCTGCCGGTCCGGCACCACTCACCTGCCTGTGCGCTGCAGGTGCGCCGTGCCATCGAAACCCTCGGTCCCGCCGCCGTTCTGGTGGAAGGACCACGCAGCTTCACCTCCCTGATTCCCGCACTGACCAGCACGCACGCACACGCACCACTCGCGGTGTACACCTACCTCGACCCGACGGGCCGCGCGCCCGACGCCCCACGTCTGGGCGCCTACTACCCGTTCTGCGACTTCTCCCCCGAGCTGGTCGCGCTGCGTGAGGCGTCGCGGCGCGGCATTCCGGCGCGGTTCATCGACCTCGAACTCGGGGAGCAACACGCCGTCAACCGAGCCGACGAGGAGGTGATTCTCCTCGACGAACACCACTTCCGGCTCAGCGACGGACTGACCCGACTCGCCATCGACCTCGGCTGCGTCGACGAGGAGGACCTGTGGGAGAACCTCTTCGAAAGCGACGCGCACACCACGAGCCTCACCGATCACCTCTCGAGGCTCACCGCGTACTGCCTGCTCGCCCGCGCCGACGCCACCCCCGGCCGGCTGCGCGCCGACGGCACCGCTGCACGTGAGGCCGAAATGACCTGGCATGTGCGGCAGACGATCTCCGAGTTCTCCGGAGAGGGTCCGGTTCTGGTGGTGGTCGGCGGATTCCATGCGGTGGCGCTTCCGGATCTGCTCGCCGACCCACCACCGCGGCCGTCGATCACCGCACCGGCCGCGCAGGCGGCGCTCATCCGATTCTCCTTCGACCGCGTCGACCGCATCAACGGGTACGCCGCCGGAATGACCGCCCCGGCCTGGCAGCAACGCGTCTGGGATCAGCTGGCCGCGGCGGCACCACCCGCCGACCCGCGGGCCACCGCCGCCCGGGCCGCACTCCTCGACATCGCCGACGAACTCGACCGCCTCGGCCGATGCCCCGCTCAGCCGTCGGTGACCGACGCCTACACCCACACCCTCGGTCTGACATCGCTGCGCGACCATGCCGGGCCGTTGCGCTCGGACCTGCTGGATGCGGTGCGTGCCACCCTGATCAAGGGTGACGTGGACGTCGAGGGATCGGTTGTCCTCGACGCCGCCCGGAAGGCATTGTCCGGCAATCGGATCGGTGCTCTTCCGCCCGGGGTGGCCGCGCCGCCGTTGGTGACCGACACCCTCGAACGTCTGCGCCGCGCGCGCCTCGCGGTCGATCAGCCCGGCGAGTCGACGGTGTCGCTGTCGGTGTATCGCACGCCGTCGCACCGCGTCGCCAGCCGACTCCTACACGGACTCACCGAACTCGACGTGCCGTTCGCGAGGTGGATCGGTGGACCGGACTTCGTCGCCGGCACCGACCTGCACCTGATCACCGAGCAGTGGCGCTATCGGTGGTCGCCGGGCACCGAGGCCGCGCTGGTGGAGGCGTCGCGTTTCGGCAGTACCCTGCCCGACGCGGTCGCCGCCTGCTTCGATGCCCATCTCGTCGCCCTCACTGCGGCCGGGCGGCGTCATGATTCGGCGACGAGCGCCGGGTTCCTGATGCGGGCGTGCCGACTCGGCCTCGCCGACCGGGCGCGCCGCGTGCTCAGCGTGGTCGCCGACGACCTGGCCGCCGATCCCTCGTTCTGTGGAGTGATCGCCGCGGCCACCAGCCTGGCCATGCTGCGGCAGGCCCGCGAACCGCTCGGCGCCGAGAACCTCGCCGGTCTCGGCGAGCTGCTGCAGACCGCCATCCGACGCGCCCTCTACTTGGGACGGCTGATCCCTGCCGAACCCGCGACCGACGTCGTCGCGGCACTGGTCGCGCTGCGTGAACTGGTCACCGGGCCCGAAACAGATGGCGCCGCGGCTGCCGATCTGTTCACCGAGGTCATCGCCGCCCTCGCCGAGGTGCACACCGATGCCCACATCCGGGGCGGTGCGGTCGGATTGTGTTACGGGGCAGATCTATTGGATGGTCCGGCCGTGGCCGGAGTGCTCCGCGGAACACTGGCGGGCACGCTCGCCCCGGATGCCGCAGTGGCGTTCGTCGCCGGGCTGCTCAGCACGGCTCGCGAAACACTCTGGCAGGAACCGGAGCTCGTCGATGTGCTCGGCGACGTCGTCACCTCATGGCCGGAGGATGAGTTCATCACCAGGCTCCCCGCCCTGCGGTTGGCGTTCGCCGAGCTGACACCACGGGAGACCGATCAGGTGGCGCAGGTGGTCGCACAACGTCTGGGCGTCGCCGACCTGGGGCCGCTCGACCGGGGCGAGTTCGGCGCCGGGGAGATGGCGGCGAACCTGGCGGCCTCGCGTCTCGCCGCGGATCTGCTGATCGCCGACGGTCTCGGTGCGTGGGTCGGTCATCCGGGAGCGCCACGATGAACGAACTCGACCGATGGCGCCTGATACTCGGCCGATATGCCGAGGAACAACTCGACTCGCCCACCGAAGGGTCGATCGCGGCGCGGCGGGCGGCCGCACTCGACGAGCTCTACAGCCGGGCGTATCGCGGTCGAGGGGTTCGGCTCGACGACGGCACCGACGGCGCCATCGGCCCCGGTACCGGCGATCCGTCGGACCCTCGCCTGGTCGAGTGGCTCGGCGAGGTCCGCGATCTGTTCGGTACCGAGGTCTCCGAGGTGATCGTCGAGCACGCCCTCGAGCGTTTCGGGCTGACCGGCATTCTCGCCGACCCGGTGGTGATGGAGTCGCTGCCGGCGAGTACAGATCTCCTGAAACTGCTTCTGGTGCTGCGTCGTTCGCTTCCCTCCGCGGTCGATTCGCAACTACGGCGGATCGTCGCGGAGGTCGTCACCGACATCCGCCGGCGCCTGGAGCCGGAGATCCGTCGAGTCCTCGCCGGTACGCAGCGATCCTTCGGGCATTCGCCGCTGCCGGTGGCTGCCAACTTCGACCTCGCCGGGACGGTGCGACGCAACTTGGCGCATTACGATCCGACGTCGCGCCGGCTGGTGGTCGAGGAGCTACTGTTCTTCGACCGCAAGAGCAAGCAGGTCCCGTGGGATGTCATCGTGTGCGTCGATCAGAGCGGCAGCATGGCCGAGTCGATGATCCACAGCGCGGTGATGACCGCGATCCTCGCCGGACTGCCGACCCTGCGGCTGCGGCTCGTCGTCTTCGACACCTCGGTGGTCGATCTCAGCGATCACGTCGACGACCCGATCACCACCCTGATGTCGGTACAACTCGGCGGTGGCACCGATATCGGTGCGGCACTGCGGTATTGCCGGACCCTTGTCACCAACCCGCACCGCACCGTGCTGGTGCTCGTCAGCGACTTCTGCGAGGGCGGTTCGCCCACGGAGCTCTACCGGGTGACCGCGGGCCTGGCCGGCGACGGGGTGCGCCTGCTCGGGCTCGCCTCGTTGGCCGGGGCCGACGCCACCACGCCGTTCTATGACCGGGCGATCGCGGCGCGGCTCGCCGAACACGGCATGCACATCGCGGCGCTGACCCCGCGGCGGTTGGCCGACTGGCTGCTGGCGGCCACGTCGTGAACCAGCTGATCGGCATCTACCGCCGCATCGATGACGCCATGTGGACTTCCGTCGCGAATGCGGGCCTGCTGCGCCGCGCCCGCAAGGACCTCGCCACCCTCCACCCGGAGATCGTCGACGAGACCGATGACGCGCTCACCGTGGCGCTCGACGCCGTGCGGGTGACGCTCGATGCCGGTGGTCCGGCGACCGCGGTGTGCGATTGCCCGTCCACCGGGGTGTGCCGCCACATCATCGCCGCCGGATTGTGGTTGGCCGCGCTGGAACCGGACACGCCCGACAGTGCTGGTGTGGCAACGGAATTGGCGGCGTTCGACCGGGAGTACCTGCTGCGGCATGCGGGCCGTGCCGGTTATCGGTGGGCCCGTGATCACGTGGTCACCCTCGATGCCGACCACGTGATCACGCTCGACGATGGGTCGATGCAGCTGACATTACCGGGTGTGATCCTGCGGTTTCCGGGTGGTGAGCTGACCGCGATGACCGCCGAACCGCCGGTCGACGATCTGCCGCGGTGGCAGGTGTGCGCGGTCCTCAGTTATCAGCGGTCGGTGGGTGTGTCGGTGGGTGATCCGGGTCCGCTGGAGCCGACACCCGCCGAATGTCGTCGCGCCGCGGAGCATCGGCAGATGTATGACCGGGTGCGCCGGCTCTTGTGCGACATCGTTTCCGCCGGGACCGCGCACATGTCGGCGGCCACCGTTGAGCGCTGTGACGCCGCGGCCATCACCGCGCAGACCCAGGATCACTTCCGGCTGGCGGCATCGCTGCGCAGGCTCGCGGCGGGGGGCCGCGCCATCCTCGACCGCACCGCGCGGGCCGGCGACGAATCGCTGTTCGCGGAATTGGCGTGGTGTCTGACGCTGGTGTCGGCACTGGCGGCCGCACCGTCGCCGCCGGAACGCCTGCTCGGTAGCGGCCGCACCGGGTACCGCGAGGTCGGGACGCTGGAACTGATCGGGCTCGGCGCGTATCCGTGGCGTGCGGACTCCGGCTATCTCGGACTGACCGCGGTGTTCTGGTGCGTCACCCGATCGGCCTTCCTCACCTACACCGACACCCGCCCCGCCACCATCGACACGTTCGACCCGCGCGCGCAGTATCGGCGTCACGATCCGGTGTGGACGGGCCTGTCGTCGGTGTCCGCGGCGACCGGGGCGCGGGTCCTGTTGTCGGAGGCCAAGATCAACGAGCAGGGACGACTGTCACGGTCGGCGGAGTCGCATGCCGTGGTGACGACGCTGGATCACCGCGACATCGTGGCATCGCTGCCGGTCATCGACGAGTGGACCGCGGTGGCCGGCGCGGGACGCGGACACGCACTGCTCGACCCGCCGGAATCGAATGGCGACTGGGTGGTGCTGTCGCCGGGTGCCGCGGGGCTGGGACGCTTCGACCCGTTCGGTCAGGTGCTCACTCGTCCCGTGTTCGACGCAGCCGACCGCTCGCTGGATTTGCGTCTGACCTACGACGAGGTCACCGGCCATGCCGTCGCCCGGTTGGATGCCGATACCCGATTGCCGGCAGGCGGATTGATCGTCGGGCGGAGAAGTGCGGTGGGTGCCGGCGCGGACTCGACGTCGACGGTGATGCCGGTGAGCGTCATCGATGCCGACGCCACTCGCACGAATCCGGTTGACGCGCTCCACTTCGACCCGGCGTCGACAGACCCGTCGGGTGAAGCGCTTCCGGCGGCACCGACCACGCGGCCGGCGCCTCGCACCGCGACAACGGCGCTGCTCGACACGTTCGCGGGCCGGCTCATCGGCACCATGGAACGCGGGACCGGCGGCCGGGGCGCTCGCGAACTCGACGATCTCGACGTCTGGCATCAGCGACTCGACCGAGCCGGTTTCGGCGTGTTTCACGTGAAGCAATCCGATGAGGTGGACGGTGTCGGCGGGGAGGAGCGGCTGCTGCGGTCGTATGCGGTGCTGTTGCAGGTGCTGCGATCGCGGACGACATGACGTCAGTCGTGGCGACGCCCATGCCCGTCAGCCAGCTTCGCCTGCAACCACTCCGGCTGAAGCTTCACATCGCGCGGATACTTCTTCGCATCCGTCACGTACGCGATCGGATCAACCGGAGCTGCCCACTGTGGCTCATCGTCGTAGTTGAATTCCCCGTCGATACCTCCGGACGGATCGACCCGCAGTACCGCGGAGAACCACGTCCCCAGCCCCGGCTGATACATCGCGTCACGCATCGCGGTGAGGGTGTCATCGTCGAAACCGCCACTGGGGGCGATGTTCTCCGAACGCCCATTGCCCCAGTTGACTCGGGCATGGATCTCCTGGAGTGCCACCAAACTCACTCACCCAGACGATCAGGAAAGAGGCACCCTCGGGAATCTCTGCCGCCGCCATGCGCCCGGACGCAACCTGCGCCCTCTGCAGCGCAAGAAATGAACCACCGTCGACCCCCATCTCGGAGCCCCCTTTACGTACTCGCCGAACTCGCAGCGCTCTCATCGGCACGCACCCGATCGATGGCGATGACCAACGAGATGATCATCGGCTCGAGGGCATCGTCGAAGACGTCGACTTCATAGGTGTCGGCCCACGACAGGAGTTTGCGGTGGATGCGTGCCACCTGTTGCCCGCCGCGCTGCACCGTGAAGTCCATGTCCCACCAGTCGCCGGATACCTGCAGTTCGGCGCCGTCGATGGAGTAGCGGGGCTTGAAGAAGCTGAACTCCTTACGGATGGTCGCGACCACCATGCCGCCCATCTCGACGGTGAACCGCGGCAGGAAGCTGAACACCGTCTTGGTGATGTCGGCCACCGGCGCGCCGGCGACGTCGGTGACCGCGAAGGTCTTCGGAATCTTCATGAAGCTGCCCTCGACGAAGTAGCGGGGCTGCTGCCTCTCGTCGAACACGGTGAACTTGCCGCCCACCGAGAAGATTTTCTGTTTGATGAAGAGTGTGGACATCATTGCCTCCCGGGAGTCCTGACCCACCTTAGGGAACGCCTGGCGTCCCCCACCCCCGCTCGTCATTCAGATACAGCTCGATCAGACGATCATTGACGCCGTCGATGTCGAGCGCATCGGGACCACCATCGATCAGCAGCATCGGCACGTACGACGACCGCTCACCCCACACGGTCTCGAGAACCACGCGGTACCGCTCCACCTCGCCGTCGTAGCGATGGGTGTAGGCGATGACGGCATCGCCGACACTACGCATCATGCTGACGCTCATCAGATCGGCAGCGAAGCCGCCTCGTTGCGCGAGGCCGATCAGGCCGTCCGGTGCGGAGTCGAGCGGCGTAAGGAACTGGCCGTCCCCGTCGATGAACTCGTACTCGCCGATCGCAGGGCGACCGAACAGGGCCTGGATGACAGCTGCCAGACCGGTGAGTCGCATCCAGTCCGGAACCTCCAACCGGCGCCACTGACGTGGCGACCCGTCCGGCCAGAGGAGTTCGATGCCGAGTGTCAGGGTCAGTTCGTCGTCGTAACCGTCGTCATCGTCAAACAGGTCATCGTCATCGTCGAACAGCCCGCCGTCATCGTCGTAGCAGTCATCCACATCGGATATCTCGATGCCACGACCGGCCATCTCACCGGTCGAGGCGACACCCGGCGACTCCGCCATGGACACGACCGGGACGACCCGCCGATCCGACCGCGCGGTCCCGCTCTTGCCCCCGACCTTTCCCCGGCGCTTGGCCTTGCGCCGATCACGCCGTGCCTTCTTGTCCTGCGATCTGATCCCCATGACCGAGACCATAGAACCCGACACCGACAATTCGGGCGCGGCGAATCCGGGCACCGGTACGTCGGCGACGTCGGGCACAATCGGCGACGATGACCGACCCGTTCCGCCCACCGCCACCACAAATCCCGATTCCGCCGCCCGATGCCGCCGGCGGCAGTCCGCGGCGATCGCCGATCTGGCCGTGGCTTGCCGGCGGCGCTGCATTCGTGCTGGTCGCGATCATCGTTCTCGCGGTCGTGCTCGTCGGAACCTCGGGCACGCCGGACTCGGAGACCGCCGCGAATCCCTCGGCCAGCGGTGCGGCCACGACGCCGTCGACGACGAGTTCTGCACAGTCCGGGTCGTCTCCACAGCCCGAGTCGTCCACGCCTCCGTCGTCCGCTCCGCTGTCGCGTACGGCCTCGCCGCAACTCGTCACCGCCTGGACCCAACTGCAGACACTGCCGGTGAAGGGCCGAGCGCCCAAGACCGGCTACAGCCGCGAGCAGTTCGGACAGTCCTGGACCGACGACGTCAACGTCGACGACGGACACAACGGATGCGACACCCGAAACGACATCCTGCGCCGCGACCTCGACGACGTCGTCCTCAAACCCGGCACGAACGGATGCGTCGTCGCGTCGGGAACCCTGCACGACCCGTATACCGGTACGTCCGTCCCATTCATCCGGGGCACCACGACGTCGTCGGAGGTGCAGATCGACCACGTCGTCGCGCTCGCCGACGCGTGGCAGAAGGGCGCCCAGCAGCTGACCCCCGAACGCCGGGCCGACTTCGCGAACGACCCGCGGAACCTGCAGGCCACCATCGGCCGGGTCAACCAACAGAAAAGTGCCGGCGACGCCGCGACCTGGCTACCGCCCGACACCGCCTACCGATGCACGTACGCCGCGCGGCAGATCGAGGTCAAGGCCGCCTACGACCTATGGGTGACCGCCGCCGAACGTGATGCGCTGGAACGCATCCTCCGCGGGTGCGGCGTCGGGGACTGACGAGGCGGCGACTCCCACTTCCTCGTCCGTGGACTCACCCTGGCATCCTGCCCACCGGCCTCGGGGCCTACCCGGCGTCAAGAACGACCGTCATCGGGAATGGTGATCGCACCGTCACCTCGCCGCTGGCCTGGTCACCGACATATCCCTCGGGCCCCAACCTCAGAACGGTGAAGGTGATCGGGGCATCAAGGTCGATGATCCAGTAGTGGGCGATACCAGCGTCGGCATACTCACTGCGCTTCATCACGTGATCGGTGCGCCGCGAGCCCGGCGAGACGACCTCAACGGCCAACACCACCTGATCACCAGTGATCATCGAGTCATCGGCATCGGTACGCCGGACAATCACATCAGGAATCCTCACTGTCGCCGGCGTGGCCGCGTCGATAACCACCTCGACCTCTTGCAACGCTTCGAAGCCTTCAGGAAGCTGCGCGGCCAACTGCTGCCACACTTGAGACGCGGCGCGGGAATGTGCCGGGGTGGGACGCGGAGAAACGATCGCCAGGCCTTCCTGAAGCTCGACTCGCTGCTCGGGCGCCTCCGGCAGCCCACGCCACTGCTCCAGCGACATCAGCTGGGGATACGCGGCAGCGGTCATGACCACGATTCTAGGGCGTGTCTCCCATTGTTTCTGCGAGGGATTGGCGGAATCGATTGGTCTCTGGCAAGGCGGAGGAGGGAGCAATAGCGGAGCTATTGTGACCGACGACAACGCAGCCAGGGGGCAATCGAGCCGCCAAGACCCGCAAAGGGCAATGGGAGACACGCCCCCAGAGTCCGGTCGCGGCGCGCGGCGGCTCTTTGAGCCCCATCACCTATCGACCCTGTCGAGGCCGCCGGTGAACACGCTGTCGGTGAACACGATCCGGCCCGGTGGCGCGCCGATCCACTCACCGCAGCCGAGCGTGATGCGCTCGAACGCATCCTCCGCGGGTGTGGCGTCGGGGACTGACGAGGCGCTCGACTCTCAGTCGTCCCTGCCCCGTCGCCGGCCATACCCGCAGGCCACCAACCTCGGTAGCCCATTCAAAGGAAAAGTTGCGGCGGCCTGAGCACATTGTCGGTGTTGTGTGACAGCATTCGTGCTGTGTCGACTCCCCCCAATCCGTTCGGGCCCCCTCCCGGCGGTCCGGGCGCGCCGCCCCCCAGTGGCCGCGGTGCCGCGCCGCTCGGCGGTCCGTCACCCTACGGCGGGCAGGCCCCGGCCGGCGGTGGTCAGTCCCCCTTCGGTCCCGCTGCCGGCGGTGGTGGTCTCCCCGGGGGAGCGCCGATCACCCCGTCGACACCGTCGTCGACCGCGCCGGCCGGCCCACCGACGGTTCTACTGATCGTCGCGGGTGTGATCGCCGCCGTCGGCATCGTGGTCGGCGCGGTCTTCTGGGGCAACTGGATCGCCGGTATCGGCTGGCTGTTGGCCGGCCCGGTCGCGATCGGCGTCGTCGCCGTCTTCATCGCCAAGGACACCGCTCGCCGCGCCGAACCGATCTACCTGCGCCCCGGCTGGATCACCGCCGCCTACGCCGTGGTGATGGTGCTCGTCGCGGCCGGCGTCATCGTCGGCGCACTCGGATTCGCATTCTGGATGGGTCGCCGGTGAACGCAACTACCTCAATCGCGGCCATCGGCCGTCGCCGTCTCTGCGCTGTCCCGATCGTCGTGCTGGTGGCCTGGCTGCTGACCTCGATGTTCGCACCGTCATCGGCGAATGCGGCCCCCACCGACGACGCCAACGCCGGCGTCAACCGCTTCGGTTCGTGTCTCGCCGCGCAACATTCCGGCCAGGTGCTGCTGCTGATCGACGAGTCGCGCAGTCTGCAGCAGACCGATCCGCAGGCCGCCCGCGTCACCGCCGCGAAATACCTCACCGAACAACTGGCCGACTTCGCGACGTCGACCGACGCGAACCTCGACATCGCCGTATCCGGATTCTCCGACAGCTATCACAACTACCTCGGCTGGACGAAGCTGCAGGGCTCGTCCGTCGGCACCGTCAACTCGGCCATCGACCAGTTGGGCAACGCGAACAACGGTCAGGACACCGACTACTGGCTCGCCCTCGACGGTGCCCGGCAGACCCTCGCGCAGAAGCGTCCCGCCGACGCGAACGTGCAAGGCTGCCAGATGATCGCCTGGTTCACCGACGGTGAGCTCGACTTCACCTCGCGGTCCGGCGTCACCAAGCCCTACGCGCCGGGACAGTCGCTGGACACCGACGCCGACCGCACCGCGATGATCGCATCGGCCCAGCAGAGCATCTGCCGCTCCGGCGGCCTCGCCGATCAGCTCCGGTCCTCGGGCATCGTCACGATCGCGATCGGGCTGTCGGCCAACGAGGGACAGCAACCGAACTTCGACCTGCTGAAGTCGATCGCCACCGGTGAACCCACCTCGACCGGACCCTGCGGCGACATCCGCGAACCGGTGCCCGGTGATTTCTATCCCGCGTCCAACATCGACGACCTGCTGTTCGCCTTCGACAACCTGTCCACGCCCGGTCAGCCACCGCTCACCCAGGAGACCGGCGCGTGTGTGGTGCGGGTCTGTGAACAGGCAAAACACCGCTTCGTCCTCGACAGTGCGGTCGGCTCGGTGAGCATCCTCGCCGCCGCCGACCGGTCGGGTCTGGTGCCGGTGCTGATCGCGCCGAACGGCAGCGAGATCCGCATGCAGCCGTCGTCGCCGAACAGCGTCACGCAGGGCGGGGTGAAGATCGACTACCGGTTCCCGTCCGACAAGTCGGTGTCGATTCAGCTGTCGAACTCGTCGGCACAACTGTGGACCGGCGTGTGGGCACTGGTCTTCCTCGCCGACAGCGACGAGGCCGCCCGCACCCGCTCGAGCATCCACATCACCGGTGACCTGCGCCCGGTGTGGACCGGCGAGGACACCACCACCCTGCACTCCGGTGACACCGACATCCCGATGTCCTTCGCCATCCAGAACACCGCCGGCAATCCCGTCGACGCCGCCGACCTGCCCGGCACCGCCGCTCTGACGACGACACTGGTCACCGCATCGGGCAAGGAGATCCCGATCGCGGCCAACGTCGGCAAGGACAAGATCACCGCACCTCAGCGCCTGAACCTCGACGATGTCAACCCCGGGCGGGCCACCCTGCGGATGACCCTGGCCGTCACCACCGCGTCGGCGCGGGACTCCACCGGACGCACCGTGCCCGGCACCGAACTGTCCCCGTCGACGGTCGACCTCCCAGTGGTCATCAGCCCGCCGGTCGGCTACCCGACCATCGCCGGCCGCGTCGACTTCGGCACCATCACCGGGGCCGGCAGCGGCACCGCGGCACTGTCGATCACCGGACCCGGATGCGTGTGGCTCAACACCTCCCAGCCGCCGAAGTTCCTGGCCACCCCGGACGACGCCGGCACCCTCACCGTGGGCGCGAACGCGTCCGCGCAGGACGCATGCGTGAAGGTCGACGAGGGCCAGACCGGCAACCTGGATCTCACCCTGACCGCGCCGAACGCCGTCAACGGCACCGCCAACGGCGCCGTGATCGTGATGGTCGCCCCCAAGGACGGCTCGGGTGAACCGCTCCCGGTGGAGGTGCCGTTCACGGTGGCACTGCAGAAGCCGTTGAACACCACCAACTTCATCGTCACGCTCGTCATCGCCCTCATTCTCGGGCCGCTGATCCCGCTGCTGCTGCTCTATCTGGCCAAGTGGTTCACCGCGCGGATCCCCGGACATGCGTTGCGCGCCGAGCAGTTCCGCATCCGCCTCAACGGCACCACCGTGGTCCGGGAGAACGGGGCCCCGTTCGCGGTCGGCGACACCGACTTCGTGCGACTCGTCCCCGGACTCGACGGACCGGCCCGCCGGATCGACCTCGGTGGCGTGGTGCTGCGCACCCGGATCGGCAGGTCGCCGTTCGGCGCCGGATTCGTCACCGCGTTCGCACCCGGGATGGCCGGCGCCGCAGGCAAGGCCGCCCAGTGGTGGGGCAAGACGCCGGACGCGAGACTTCCTCTCGCCATCCACAATTCGTGGTTCATCCTGCACGATCCGCGGGGTCCGGAGCAATCGGCGACCCTCGTCATGCTCGTCGGCGGGGACGCCGACCGCAGTCGCATCGATCAGCTGGTCCGTGAGGTCAACGAGTCGGTGCCGACGGTGCTGCCGCGCCTGCGGGCCAAGGCACTCGAACGACTCGGCGACGACGCACCGCCACCGAGTTCGGGTCCCGACGTCAACCCGTTCGGCGGTGGCGGAACTCCCCCGGGCGGCGGACCCACCCAGGGGAACCCATTCGGCGCGTCGGGCGGTGCACAGCCGCCGGGGCAGGGTTACGCCCCACCGACTCAGGCCGGGCCGGGTTATGCCCCACCGACACAGGCCGCGCCGCGACCGCCGGGCCAGGCATATCCGGGGCAGGGACATCCGGGGCAGGGACATCCGGCACCGAACAATCCCTTCGGTCCCGGCTCGGCGGGCCCACCGCAACAGGGACCGTCGGGTCCATTCGGACCGGGCTCGTCCGGAACCGGCCGCCCCGGCAACCCGTTCCAACCCTGACCCTTCTCCCCGACACGTTGTCCCTGACCACTGTCGCCTGAACCGTTTGTCACCGAGGTAAGGACACCACTCACATGAAGCGACTGTTGATCGTCGGATGCGGCGGTTCCGGCGGCGCGGCGCTGGCCTACATGATGGACCAGCTGCGCTCCGACCTCGCCGGTCACGGGATCAGCCGCCTCCCCGCCGGCTGGCAGTTCGTACACCTCGACGTGCCGACGTCACCGTCGTCGGTGGAGGGCGTCGGCAGTGTCCGCGACCAGGGCGGCACCTATGTCGGCACCGGACCCGAAAGTGACAGCTACAAGGTCCTCGACAACGCACTCACCCAACGACTGGCCACCAACCAGGCGATCGACACCATCGCCACCTGGGCGCCCCGCGACCCCGAATCGGTGTACACGCCGCTGTCCACCGGCGCCGGCCAATACCGCGCGCTCGGCCGGATGATCACCCTCAGCCGCGTCGGACAGGTCCGTGATGCCCTCCAAAAGGCGTGGGACACCCTCTATCTCAACTCCACCGACAGCGAGATGCGGTCGCTGTCGATCCCCGGTGCCGGGGCCTACAGCCCCGACGATCAACCGCTGGTGCTCGTCGTGTCGTCGATGGCCGGCGGCGCCGGTGCGTCGATGGCCCTCGACATCTGCCGCATCCTCACCCTCGTGCAGGGCGTCGACCCGCGCCTGATGGCGGTGTTCATGGTGACCCCCGACATCTTCGAATCGCTGCCGGCCTCCGCGGTCACCGGCACCCGCGCCAACGCCCTGGCGATGCTCGGCGAAATCGTTGCCGCACAGACGGGTTCGGCTCGCGAGTCCGACGTCGCGCTGCTGCGTGCACTCGGTTACGAACGCGGCCAGGGCGAACGCATCCCGTTCGCGCGGGTTTTCCCCGTCGGCCGCTACGTCGGTGCGCAACGCACCGTCTTCGGCGACGGCACCCCCAATGCCGTCTACCGCGGCCTCGGACGCGGGCTCGCCGGTCTGACCCTGTCGGGTCCGGCCCTGCAGCAGTTCGTCGAATGGGACCTCACCAACGGCGTCGGTGACCAGGGATCGTTGGAGTTCCTCGGCTGGGGTAACCGGCAGTGGAACAACATCCCGTGGGGCACTTTCGGTTACGCGAGCCTGAGCATGGGTCGTGACCGCTACGCCGAGTACGCCGCGCAGCGGGTGGCCCGGGCCAGCGCCGACAAACTGCTGCACGGGCATCTGCAACCCGGTAACGACGCCTCCGACGAGGAGCAGGTCAACTCGATCCTGGACAACCAGTGGGAGAACATCTGCCGGCGTCTGGGCCTGCCCGGCACCGAACCGGTCGGGCAATGGCTCGGCTCGACGGTGCTGCCCGCCCAGCAGGTCGGCGCGCACGCCACCGGCATCATCAACAAGACGGTGCGCCCACGCATCGACCAGAGCCCCGGTGTCAACGGCGATCAGTGGGCCGCTTCGGTGTACCGGGTGCTCGGCGAGCAACGCGAATCCATCAAGGGCGAGGCGGGCAACACCGCATACGCGGTGGCCTACAGCTGGCATCAGTACTTCGCCGGCGCCCTGCAGCAGGTGACCACCGACTCCCTCGCGCAGATCGGCCTGCCCTACGCGACCGGGCTGGTCAAGCGGGTCGCCCGCCTGATGAGCGACATCATCCTGCCCGAGGCACAACAGCTTTCCGGGTACGCCCCCGGCGACGTCGTCGAGCCCGGACCGGAGGCGACGCGAACCCTGGCCTCGCTCAAGGGAACCCTGGCCAACACCGCCGCGGTCAGCGAGCAGGTCTTCAGCGGGCTGCGTCCCCAGGTGGAACGTCAGATCTACGCGATGCTGGCCTACCAGATCTCCAACGCGGCCGGCGCCATCGTCGGCGAGATCTTCGATCCGCTGCTCACCGCGCTCAACGAGGCGCAGACCCTGCTGCGTCAGGCGGCCGCCGCACCGCGGCGCGAGACCGGCCTGGCGCATCTGCAGACCACCGAGTACGCCGCCTGGCCTGCCGATTCCGACGAGCGCGTGGCCGCCCGCTTCTCCGAGGCCGACAACGAGGTGATGCTCACCCGCTCCGGAGAGTTCAAGCAGCGCTACGAGATCGACCTGCCCAGCTCGGTGGGTGCGGCCACCGCCGACCCCCACTCGTTCCGGCTCGCCGTCGCCCGCGCCGCCGGACACGTCATCACCGGATCGTGGCCGACGGTCGGCGGGACCCGCCCACCCGGTGAACGGCAACCGACGGTGGAACGCACCGCGGCGTGGGTCTCGCGGGCATTCCCGCGGCACCCGGAGAGCGGCGAAACCCTCATCGCCTCCCCCGCCGCCTTCGACGTCCACCTCCGTCCCGCCGAATTGCTCTCCCGGGCACGCGAATTCATCGCACGTCCGGGTGAGGCCTTCGACCGGTTCTGCTCGGTGTCGTTGCGCGAGTACGTGACCGGACGCACCAGCGGGGATCTGCAGGTCGCCGAATCCGAATTGGCTTCGCGCCGTAAAGATCTGCTGCTTCGCTTCGGTGAGGCGGTGAGCCTGGCGCGGCCGCTGGCCAGCGTCAACGAGAATGCGATGCAGGCCATTCACGGGGTCTCGGAGATGATGTACCGTTACAAGTTCTCCGCGGTACCCTTCCACAGTCTCGCCGTCGCCGACGACCTCTCGACATCACTGAATCAGCAGATGCGGGTCGACAAGAACAGCGTCGGCGCCTTCACCAACGCGCTGTCGGACGAGGCGAACATCAAACGCATCGACATCTTCGGGTCCTACCCCAATTACTCTCCGCTGGCCTATGACTCGGTGATCGAACCGGCGTCACGGCAGTGGTTGGAGGCCTCGGCCGCCGAACGCAAGGCCTTCTGGACCTACCGCCGCGCCCGCCCCCTCGCCGCGAGCCTGCCGATGCACATCGACGAGCGCCGGGCGATGGTCGGCGGCTGGATCCTCGGCCGCAGCCTCGGCTACGTCAGCGTCCCCGACGCGCCGTACACGCAGGGTGCCCGCGTCTGGGACGACGAGACCAAGCGATGGCTGCCGTTCCCGGCGCAACTGCTCACGCCACCGTCGGAATTCCTCGCCGATTACGACTGGCTGCCGGCCATCCTCGAGTCGGTACTGCTGGCGATCGCCAACAGTCATCAGCCACCGGCGATGAGTTCGATGCACCCGTATCGGGCGTTGCGACGCATCTACGACGGCGCCCAGCAGAACACGACATCCGGGCTCGAGCAGGATCAGCTGGCCGGTCGCCTGCACATGATCGACTGGCTGCGCACCGGGGATGCCGGCACCGGCGTCGCGTCGGTGATCGCCGACACCGGCCCCGAGACCTCCATCGATGCCCGCGCCGAACGGCTCACCGCCTACCTCACCGATTACCGGCAGTTCGTCGGCACCCACTTCATGAAGCCCGGCGACGGGGCGGTCGACGGACATCCGCCGGCACCCGGCGGCGGTGTGTTCTCTACGATCACCGTCCGGGCACAGGCGTCGAAGACCCCCTTCTTCCGCGATCTCGCCGCCGATGTGTATTGGGCAGCAAGCCAATTGCTGGACCTGGTGCCGGCCGCGGCGGCCGCCGCCGCACGCCCGGTGTCCACGCCGGGACCGCAGACACCGGCGTCAGTACGCGAAGACGATTGGACACCACCACATATGGACTTCGGATCGGGTTCGGGGAGTGTTTTCTGATGGCCACACTGACCGTGTTCGTTGCACCGAGCGGCCCCGCCGACGGTGTGCTCGCCGCACTCACCGACCTGTCGGCGGCCGGCCTCGTCGACGAATTCGCCTGGATCACCGACCCGGTCGCCGAGCACCCGCCGCAGGCGGTGATGCTGGTGGCCGCCGGTGCCGCCCGCGACGTCGCGCTCACCGAACTCGTCACCAACCGCCGCATCACGGCCCTGCGGATCTGCTCGATCGTCCCGTTCGCCGACGATGCGCCACGCCTGTCGATCGGAGCCGAACTGGGTGTCGGCTCGACGCTGGCGTCGGCGACCGGCGCCACCACGATCATCCGGATCCGGGCGGTACTCACCGGCTCCGAGGGCATCGACGGTCCGCTGTCGGCGCTGGCCGTCGAGGGCTGGCACAACGTGGTGATCTCGCCGGAGGATTCCCGCGCACCGGGATTCGGCCGCGTCCCGATTCCCGCCGAACCCACCGCGACCGACTTCGGACGATTCTGCGGGCCGGCCGTCGCCGGGCTGACCGGACTGTGGTCGGGTATCGAACACGCCCCGCTCGACGACGCCCCGGTCCTGCCCGGCCAGGTGGTGCGACTGGCACGCTCGTACTATCGCAAACTCGAGACCGCCGACATCGAGAACACCCTGCGCACCGAACTGCTCAGCCAGGACGGGCACCTGCCGCTGCCGAGTGATCAACGGGCCCAGGTGGTCTACCTGCAGGACACCGGGCTGGCCGGCACCACGATGGCCTCGGCCCTGTGGCACAAATACGGCGCGGTGCTGCGCGGGCCCCGGCTGAGCTATCAGGCGCAGTCGGTGGAGGTCACCGGCCCGTGGGCGGCGATCAAGATGTTCTTCGGATTCCTGTGGGCGTCACTGCGACTGGCGCCGTCCTCCTGGTACAACAAGATCGCCGGCGGCGTGGCGAGCCGGGTGGCGATCGGCGTCCAGCAGGCGGTGTTCACCCAGGCACCGGCCGCCTACGAGGTGGTGGTGCGGGGTCGCCGCGCCAACGGACAGCACGCCGGTTGGGCCGACATCGGCGCCGCGTCGGATCATCTTCGGGGCCTGCTGGCCGGGCCCGCACCGGTTCACGACGCCGGCACCGACCTGTCCGGACTGTGGCAGGACTATGCGAAATCCGCGCTCACCCTTGCCGACGCGGGCAACCGCTCCTCGGATCTGCCGCCGGTGCAGGTGGGGGCGGCGCGTGGCGTCATCCGTGAGGCCGCCGCCGTCATGCCCGGACCCACCGAACGTTTCACCGACATCCCGGGCGTCATCGGTGCCGCCGCGGAGACCGACGGGGTCGACGCCGTCGACGCCCTCGGCGTCCACGATCTGCAGTTCCGGCTCGCCGACCTGCAACGCGACCCCAACCACGGGCTGGCGGCCGGCTCCACGCTGTCGTCGCTCAACGAGTGGCGCCAGCACCACGAACGCAGTTTCGGTGCGGCCGTGGGCAATACCCTCGCCGACTCCTTCCGCGGCTGCTACGCCGAGGTCCAGCAGTTGCTGGAGAAACTGCGCAACGCCCAGCTGCCGCCGGACCCGGGGTCGAAGAACCTGGGCTTGGCCCGCTGGATCCAGGTGGCCGCGGTGATCTGGGTTCTGCTGACCGGAGTGTTCGTCTGGTTCGCCATCGATCACATCGTCGTCTGGTGGGTCGCGCTGATCGTCGTCGTCGGCAGCCTGCTGTTGCTGCTGCTCGCCCTCGGTGTGGCGTTCATCAGTACCCAACGACGATTGTTCGCCCTGCTGCATCAACGTCGGTCGGTGATCGCCGAATACGAGGTCGATCACCAGAATCTGCTGTCGGCCTTCCAGGATCTTCGCCGCCTGTCCCAGGCCTACGGGCAGTTCCTGTCGTGGAGCCGCATCATCGGCAGCTTCCTGGCCGCGCCACTGGGACCGGACATGCACCGCAGCGCCGAGGTGCTGCACATCTCGAACGGCATGCCGATGTCGACGCAGGTCGGCGTCGCCCGGCCGGCCGCCTCCGAGGTCGGGACCACCGCCGGCTACCTCAAACGCGACCTCTTCCACCCCGGCTGGCTCACCCGATCGTGGGAGGAACTCATCCTGCGGGCCGCACCACCGCAGCCCGGTGCACGCGACACCACCGTCGGATCGTCGGTCCTGTGGTCGGAGCGGGGACGTTTCTCCGGGTCTCGCCTCGATCAGTTCTCCGGCGAGATGTACACCGGCACGGTCACCTCCTCGGGTGCCGACGTCGTGTGGCGTCAGGCCCTCGAGCGGCTGGCCGGTCCGATGAGTGGTCTGGTGCCGCGGCTCTTGGCGGTCGTCGCTCCGGTGGGCGGCGCCGAGACCAGCATCGGGGAGTTCCTCGGCGGACTCGACCAGCAGACCGCGCCCGAGGGTTCGTTCCCCGACACCCTGCTGACCGACGGTGCCGTCATGTCGTCGGTGGCGAAGGTCGTCACCGATTACCGCCGGCCCCGGCTGCACGGCCTCGGCATCATCTGTGCGGCAACCCAGCTCAGTGACGCCTTCGCCGTCGACAATCTGGTGACCACGGCCGACCGGACCGCCCGGGTGGACACCGAATGGACGCCGCAGACCACCACCGCCCCGGACTTCACCGACCGCCCCGCGGGCGAACGCACCGCACCGCGACCGGCCACCGAGCCGCAGGAGTACCGCGCACCCGACCTCGGACGAGGATTCGAGTTCTGATGGCGCCTGCAACTCCCGAGGATTACCTCGACGTCTTGCGCCTGTGGTCGGACTGGACCGTCGCGCAACGATTCCCGACCGTCGGACCGTCCCGGCTGGTGGAGATCTCCCGCGACCCGCAGGGCTGGTCGACGGCGGCGTTGACCCCGGTCGAGGCCGGCTGGGCGCCGACCATCCAGCACCTCCTCGATCAGGTTGCCCTCGGCGTCCGCCCGCAGATCGCCGTCGCACATCTGCCCGACCGATTGCGCCGGGCACCCGATGTGCCCGACGACGAGCCGCCGCTGACCCCGCCCGGTGAGCCGGAAGGGCAGGCCCAGCCCGACGGTGCCGCCTCCGACGACCCGCTCGCCCGGCTCACCGCCCTGCTCTTCGAATGGCGCACCGAGCAGATCGCACGCGGCGTCGAGGGTGCCGACACGATCCGGGACGTCACCCTGCGCAAGCTCGCCGAACTGGGCTGGACCGATGCCGCCCGCATCCAGGGCAGGCTCACCGGACCGGCCGCCGGAGCACTCGCCCTCGAAATCGCGCAGGTGATCGCCGGGTTCAAGGGTGAGCCTTCGGGGGCGCCGGCCCAGGCGGCCACGCCACCGGCACCCACGACGGCGCCGCCCGCACCGCCGCAGGCATCGACACCCGAGTGGAGCACCCCGGCCCCATCGACCCCGGCCCCATCGACCCCGCAGCCGACTCCGAGTTCGCCGTCTGCGAGCACCGCGCCCCCGATGGCGCCGGCGGGCCGCACCTGGTCACACGACGACTTCGCGGTCTACGACTACCCGGAGACCGACGTCCAGCCGGGCCGCATCACCGTGGCACCGGTCGGCGACGCGGTGCGACTGACCTGGGACGACTGGCCCGTCGCTGCCGGTGAGACGGTCCTGTACCGCGTGGTGTCCAGCGATGACGTCGCTCCCTACAAGCCCGAATCCGGCGAACTACTCGACGTCACGACCACCCCGTCGCACACCGACGGCCGGTTCCTCAGCTCTGCGGTACGCATCTATCAGGTGTGGGTCCACGTCGGCGCCGACGAAGCGAGTGCCCGTGCGGCGCAACCCATCCAGTGGGCCGGCGGCGAGGAGGTCAGTCCGGTCGACAAGATGCGGCTGTCCGAGGAGTCGGGACGGGTGATCGGCGAGTGGGAGGTGTTCCCGGGCACCCGCAGCGTGCGGATCTTCCGGATCCCACTCGACGGCGGCGGACCCCCGACCGCCAGTCCGAGCAACCAGATCCTCACCGACCAGGCCAATCTCACCGGATTCGTCGATGCCGCCGTCCCGCGCGGCAAACGATTCCTGTACACGGTGCAGGCCGAGGTGATGGTCAACGAGTCCGCACGCCTGTCCCGCGCCGTCAAGAAGGACATCCTGGTGTCGGTGGATCTCGTGCCGATCACCGACCTCGCGGTCGAGATGGCCGAATCCGGCGGCACGTTCAATCTGCGGTGGACCACCCCGAAGGAGGGGCAGCAGGTCCGCATCCACCGTTTCCCCGCACCGCCGCCGGCCGGCCTGGAGAACGAGGACCGCGACGAATCCGCGATCACCGTGCAGGGATTCACCGAGGAAACCCGCATCAAGGACCCGGTGACCGCACTCGATCCCGAGACCTCGCAGATCACCGGGGTGTTGTGGCCACCGACCTGGGAACGGGCCTATCTCACGCCGGTGACCACCTTCAACGGCCGGGTCCGGATCGGCACCACCCAGGTGCAGACGCGCCCGTTGCCCGCGGTGATCGAACCGCGGATCGTCGAGCGATTCAACACCGAACTCATCACCTTCGGGTGGCCGGTCGGCGCCGCAGCGGTGCAGGTATTCGTCGGGCCGAAAACGCTGCCCCCGGAACAGATCTGCGCGCAGCCGCAGAGCTTCGCCGAGGTGACCGCGTCCACCCACCGGCGTGACGGCGCCATCATCCTGCCACAGGCGCTGCCCGGCAACGGTTGTACGGTATGCCTTGTGCCCGTGGCCTATTCGAGGGGTGAACAGATCCGCGGGGAGATCGCCACCCTGGACTATCCGGGGCTGGCGCGGGTGTTCTACTGGTTCGACGCGGTCGCCACCCCGAATCCGATGTCGCGCGTGCTGCGTCTGGTGATGCGGTCCTACACCGAGATCGCCAACCCGCCGGCGCTGGTACTGGTCGCCAATCCGCAACGGCTGCCGCTGGACTCGCGGGACGGACAGATCCTGCAGTTCCACCATCGGGGGCAATCACTGCCACACTGCGACCTGCCGCGCATCCCGCACGGCACCCACCCCACCGAGTACACCGTCGACCTCGGCGACACGTATGCCTTCATCCGGTTGTTCGTCCACGAGGCCGGCGAGGTGACACCGGCGATGGCAGTACATGATCCGGCCCTGACCCAGCTGATGCGCTTCCAGCCGCCACTGCCGCCGGGAGAACCGGTATGACCGAACCGTTCTCCCCCGCACGATCGCGAAGTGCGCAACTGATCTACACCTCCTTCGACGACGGTGCCGGACGCGGCGGGTGGCAGGTCAAGCAGATCGCCGGCGATCTCGACGACACCGAACGCGACGCGCTGGTCGGGCGGGTGGTGACCCGCTTCGACCTCGAACCCCGCCTGCCCGACTTCCCGACCGCCGAGCAGATCGCCGCGCGCCCGGCCCGGCTGAGTTACGGGCGGGTGGAGGGGCTCGGCGCGTTCTGGCATACCGTCGCGGCGGGACCGGATGCGTCCGGTCGACCGGGAAATGTGTTCGCGCACATGGCCGTCGACCGCGCCGCACCCACCGACATGACGTATCGGCCGATCGCGCTGTGGGGGTCACCGGACTGGTTGCGGCCCTATGGTCCGGCCGAGGTCGCCGCGGCCGCCCTGCCCGGCGCCGATCTGCCGCAGGCCAATCCGGCCATGTCGGCCCGCGCGGCCATCGAATTTCTCACCGACCTGCACACCGACCGGCAGGGCGTGTTCCGGGTGTTGCTCGACGCCGTGGTGGAGGCGCTGGCCACCTCGTCGTCGGTCGCGCTGCTCACCCGATCGCATGAGGAGTCAGCGTCGTGGATCGCGGCGGTCTCGTATTTTCTGCCGTTGCGCTCGACGCACCGGCTCTCCTGGACCACCCACGACCGATCCGATCAGGTGGCCATCGACATCGATCGTGGTCATCATCTGATCGCGGTGCCCGCCGACAGCGTCGACGAACGGACCCGCTTTCCCGGCGCCCTCGTCATCGACGCCGCCGAGATCCCCGGGCTCGCCATGCCCGGCGAATCGCATCGGGTCGCCCGAGGGGAGGTGGAGGCGTCGGCGCTGTCGTCCTTCGTCGAGGGCATCCTCGAGGATCCCGACGTCGCGCTCGCCGTCCTCGATCGGCGTGATCGGGTGGCCGCCGATGTCAGCGATCCCGCCATGGTGCCCGCCTGGCCGCTGGCGGTCGCCGTCGCCGAGCATCCCCAGTTGGCGGAGTTCCACGACGACGCCCTGCATGTCGTCGCCTTCGAGGCACCCGCCGGTGTCGAGCAGATCGCCTGGGCCGGTGAACTTCTGGGACGTGCGTATGCGCGTCATCCGCTGACTCCGGCCGACACGTTCCATCCGTTGCAGCGTCTGGTGCGGCAACGGCAGGACACCGCAGTCGCGGCCACCCGGTTCCTCACCGCGGTACTGCATGATCAGCAGTGGCTGGAGAATCAGCCGCTCAACACCATTCCGTCGGTCGGCTCGGTGGATCTGGGCGCACTGCGTGAGGTGATCTCCGAACGGATCAGCCACTTCGCGGCGTCGACGGTGTCCGACCCGCCGCGTCACGCCGCGCTGATCATCCGGCTCACCGTGATCCTGTACCGGTTGGGACGACGCGACGCGGGGTTCACCGGCGTCCTTGCCGACCTGACCGGCGCGTGGGATGCCATCGACATCTCGATCGTGTGGTCCGGCCACCGCCCCGCCAATCTACAAGACACCAAGGCGATCTCACCGATCATCCGGGCCGAGCTACTCCGCCCGGCGTTGCTGCGCTGGCCTCGGGAGGTGCTGGAGCGGTTCGACGGTCCGGCGTGGGCGTGGTTCTACGACGACGGGAGCGGCGCCCCGCTGCCGCCGCCGGCCAACCCGTCGGCTGCCGACCTGACGCTGTATCCGATCGCGGTGGCGTCGACGTTGCAGGGCAGTGCCCTACCGATGAGCGCCGATCAGCGCCGCGCCGCGGTGACCGAGGCCGTCGAATTCGCGCTGTCGGACCCGGAACTCGACGACGCCGCCTGCCGCGACCTCACCGACACGCTGATCTCCCGGCATCGGCCCGACGCCGCGTCGATGCTGGCGTGGGCGGCCCGGGAACCGAACCGGACGTCACCGGCGATGCTGCATGCCGCGGTCTACTACGAGCCACCGGACATGGGACTGCTCGCCGACCTCGCCCACGGGCAGAGCGCGGACGACGATCCGGGGTTGCGTGCGTTGGTTGCCGCCTCGCGGCTGCGTCTGGCCGCGCGCGATTCTCGGCAGTGGCCGCAGACACCGGCCCTGTTCGACGACGAGGTGGCGGCCTGCCTCGCCGATCCGACGGGCTGGGACTATCGCCTCGCCGAGGATCTGGTCACCATGCTCTACGCCGGTATCGTCGCCGCGCAGTCGCGCCGGGTGTCGTTCGCCACCGACCCCACGGTGACCGCGCGCTTGACCAATCAGCCGCCGCGGTCGCCGGGTGGCCTGGAATCGACGCTGCGGATCGTCGCCCAACGCGGATTCCTCGATCTCGGCTGGGTGGCCGCGCGATCGTTCGTCGCCCGATTCGACTCCCTGCGACCGGAACCGGTGATCCTCGACCGTCTCGACCGCGACGGCACCCGGTGGTCGGACCGGCTGCTGGAATGGGCGCTCGAGGAGAACCGGTACCCGGGCCCGACCACCCCGATCGAACTGCGCGACGCGGCGTGGCCGATCGTGGCCACCGGCACCGCGTCCGATGCCCAGGACTTCTTCGACGAGTACGAGTCACGCGCCAAGGACTGGGCAAAAGCGTTGCACCTGAACAACTCCGATCCGTCGGCCGGTCGGTCGATGATCGGTCGCTTCACCCGAGAGGACCGATGAGATGACCACCTACGTGCTCGACGGCAAGGCCTCGGCGTCGCTGCCGCGGCGACCCCTCGCGGTCCGCATGGCCACGGCGGGTGGCTCGGTGCTCAGTGCCCGGCTGGCCGCCCGGTCGGCCGACGGGCAGGCGCCCCGCGTGATCCAGCAGTCCGGTGGTCTGCTGATCCTGCCGCGGGTGGACGGTGAGGTCACCATCGTCGCCGTCCCCGAGACCGGGCTCTCCCGATTCGATCCGGGCACCGTGCTGCACGTGTCCTTCGGTCCCGACAACCTCGACGATCTCTCCGCCGACGTCGCCCAGTTGACGCCGCGCGACGTGTCGGGGATGAGTTTCATCGAGCTGGCGACGGTTGCCCCGGGCGGTGCGGATTCGCTGGTCGTGCGGACACGTCTGGCGGTCCCGGACGCACCGCTGCCGCCATTGGCCGCGAGTGCGCGGGTGGCGTGCCGCGCGGTGCTGCGTGCCGATCAGATCGCCGAGACCGACACCCGCAGCGTGCGCTGCGTCATCGACACCTCCGCCTCGATGGCACGGCTGTTCGCCGACGGGGTGGTCGCGGCATCCGGGGAAGTCATCGCCGGGATCGCGGCCGTGATCGGCGAAGGGGCGGCCGTGTCGTGTGCGCTTGCCGGCGGCGACGTCACCGACATCGAACCGGCCCAGCTCGGTGACTTCCTGAGTCGGCCCCCGGCTCGCGGATACGGTTTCGTCACCCCCGTCATAC
Organism: Gordonia sp. NPDC003504; assembly: GCF_053587995.1. Lineage (NCBI taxonomy): Bacteria > Bacillati > Actinomycetota > Actinomycetes > Mycobacteriales > Gordoniaceae > Gordonia > Gordonia sp. NPDC003504. The sequence goes on along the minus strand of NZ_JBSFPC010000006.1, from coordinate 202,055 downwards.
CCGCACACCCGCTGCCGGACGCGTCGCGCTCGCTGACGATCGTCGTCACCGACGGCACCACCGCGACGGCGGCAGCCACATCGCCCTCGGCGTCGACGGCGACATTGGTGCTGTCCGCGGCGCGCTTGGCCGTCACCCGGGCCGGTTTCACCGGGGCACTGTTCCCGCCCCCGCCGGCCGGTCAGGACCCGCGTGCCGCCCTGACCGCCGACACCGATCAGCTCAGCGCCATCGTGTCGGGGCTGCTGGCACCGACCGGACTGGTCGGTGCACGCCGATGACGACGGGATACGTCGGCACCAAGTGCCCCCGCTGCTTCAATCCGCTGCCCCACGATCGGGTGTCGTGGACGGAGGCGACCCCGGAATCGGTGTCGCACAACCCGACCGCGTCGGCCTATGCGGGTGTGGACACCACCACCGGGGTCATCCACAGCGCCGACCGCCCACCCAATGGCGCCGCCGACTGGGCCCCCGCTGGCTATGACCCGGCCGTCCACGTCGAGGTTTGTCCCACCTGCCATTACACGCTGCCGCCGCTGTGGCGGTGGGGTGATGCGACCTGCATCGCGATGGCCGGGGCCCGCTACACCGGCAAGACGGTGTTCATCGCGGTGCTGATCAAACAGTTGCAGCAGTACGCCGAGCGGTTCAACCATGAGGTCATCCCGGCCGACGAACTGACCGCCTCCCGGTACGAATCCATCTACGAGACACCACTGTTCGTCGAACGTGGGATCGTGCAGGCCACGCCGAGCGCCGCGTCGCAGGCACATCACCCGCTCGTCTTCAGCCTCGGCATGTGGGACGGCGTCAACCGCTTCCTGGTGATCCGCGACGTCGCGGGCGAGGACCTCGAGGAGGCCAAGGTGGGTGGGCGCGCGTGGGAGTTCTTCGCCCGCGCCGACGCGGTGCTGTTCCTCTTCGATCCGCTGCGGGTGGAGGACGTCTCCGATCAGCTCCGCGACCTCATCCCGGACACCGCGCGGGTCGGTGGCGATCCGCGCGAGGTGCTGCGCGTGGTGATGCGCCTGATCTCCGGCGGCAATCCGAGGCTGGGTGTGATCCTGTCGAAATTCGATGCGCTGCAAGCACTGTCAAATGTGCGTCGAAGTGCGTGGGGTCGGGTCATGGGACATGCGGGTGCGGCGTTCAACCGCGATCCGGGATTGGTCAACCGCCGCTACGACGAGGTCGACGGACAGTTGCTCGACGCCGAGGTGCGCAGTCTGCTGCAGCGCCTGCACGCCGGGCCGTTACTTCTGAACATGACCGATCCGGTCACCGGTCAGCAGTATCACAACCGGTTCTTCGCGGTGTCCGCGCTCGGCGAGTCCCCCGAGGGAGAACGACTGCACCGCAACGGAATCTCGCCGTTCCGCTGCATGGATCCGATCCGCTGGGTGCTCGCCGACCGCAACGTCCTGCAGGAGTGAGTGATGTACCCGAGCCCGTTCGGCGAACCGCCACCCGAGCATCGCGGCACCGGGTATGCGGGCGCGCCGCAGTCCGGCATTCCGCAGCCGGGGGCGCCATGGCGACCGCAGTCAGGTGCCGCCGGACACAATCCGTTCGCACCGACGCCGTATCCGGCCGACACCAATCCCTACGCCGCAAATCCCTACGCCGCAGATCCCTTCGCCGCCAATCCCGCTACGGTCAATCCGTATGGGCAGCCGCCGCCCACCGCGTCGCCACCCGCCGTCCGGCCACGACTCACCCGCCCACCGACCGTTGTCGCGGCCACCGCGCTGTTGATGCTGGCAGCCGTTCTCGTGGTGGTGCAGGTGGTGGCGGGGTCGATCGCGATCGCCCGCGTCGACCGCGCCGTCGACGCCGCGTCGCTCGCCGATCCCACCGACACCACCGCCTGGGCCGGCGACTGGATCGACACCGGGCAGACGTGGGCCATCGTGCTCGCCGCCCTCCTCGGACTGGCGTTCGTCGCGACCTATCTCGCGTTCGCGTTCGCGGCGTGGAGCGCAAGGTCGTGGCCACGATTCGCCGCGTTGGTGCTGGCGGCGTTCTCGCTGTTCGGGTTGCTCGGTGGGCCGATCACCATCGCCATAGTGGTGGTCGGCATCGCGGCGACGGTGCTGCTGTGGGTGCCGCCGTCCCGGGAGTACGCCACGCCGTACACACCGCCCCCACCCGACCCGTTCCGCGGCTGATCACCGATCGCCCCCAACCACCTGCCCCTGCGACCCACGAGGACTTCGATGCCGACAAAAACGCCCGACCGCCTGGCCGTGGTCGTCGCCGCCCTGGACTGGGATACCGAGCACACCGCCGACGATCGGCTCGATCTCGACCTGACCGCATTCGTCCTCGGCGGTGACGGGCAGGTGATCTCCGATGATTACTTCGTGTTCTTCAACAATCTCTCCTCCCCCGAGCAGGCCGTCCGCCTGACCGGTGGCACCGACGGGGTGCGCTCGGAGACCCTCGTCATCGACACCACCGAACTGCCACCGCAGGCCCGCTCGGTGGTGATCGCGGTGACCGTCTACGACGGGCTGGCCGGATTCGGCCAGGTGGCCGACGCCGTCATCACCGTCGACGACAGCGCCTGCGGCAGCGTCGCCGAGTACTCGCTCAGTGCCGGGCATCGCGATGCCGCGGCCGTCGCCTACGCCACGCTGGTCGTCGAGAACGGCAAATGGAGGTTCCAGGCCTCCGGTGAGAAGTTCCCCTCGCTGGCGGCGATGACCGATCGTTACGGCATCAAGACCTGATGCACGCGCGACGCTGGGTGGCGATCGGCCCGAACGGACTCGACGACCTCGCGTTCGTCGACGCCGAGGTGGCCCCACCGGGCGTCGGCGAGGTGACCATTGAGGTCGCCGCCGCCGGGGTGAATCCCGCCGATCTCAAACACGCGATGGCGGCGACGGAGTTCCCGCTGCCGATCGGCTACGAGGTGGCCGGGCGGATCGCCGCCGTCGGTCCGGATACCGCGATCGCCTCGGGTCCGTGTGCGGTGGGCGAGGAGATCCTCGCCTTCCGGGTGCGGGGTGGGTACGCGACCGCACTCACCGTGCCCGCGGAGAAGGTGTTCGCGCGACCGCCCACCCTCGGCGTCGACGAGGCCGCGGGTCTGCTGCTGGCCGGAACCACCGCCGCCGACATGCTGCGTGCCGCGCGCGCCGGACGTGACGACCTGATCCTGCTGCATGGCGCGTCCGGTGCGGTGGGGATGGCCGTCCTGCAACTCGCCGGCCTGCGCGGCATCCGGGTCATCGGTACCTGCGGTCCGTCGAGTGCCGACCGGGTCCGCCGCTTCGGCGGCCTCCCCGTCGAGTACGGGCCCGACCTGCTCGACAGACTGCGCACCATGCTCGGCGGCCATCGGATCGACGCCGCCCTCGACGCCGTCGGCACCCACGACGCGGTCGAGACGTCGCTGGCGCTGGTCGCCGACCGTTCCCGCGTCGTCACCGTCGCCGCACCGGCCCGCGCAGCGGCGGAGGCTTTCGTCGCCCTGGGTGGACGCCTGCCCGAGAGCGCCGAGTTCCGCGACACCGTGCGCTCCAGCCTGATCCGGCTTGCGGGCAACGGCGAACTCGTGGTTCCGATCGCGGCGACGTTCCCGCTCGAGCAGGCACGCGACGCCGTGGCCCTGGTGTCCGGCGGACATGCCGGGGGCAAGGTGGTGCTGCATGTGTGAGATCAGCTGCAGCGCATGGGGAGTTCTCCCCTCACGCACCGCCATTGCGCGCGTGTAGCACAAGGGTCTGACACCAGAATGGGGGCCATGGGGAGTTCTCCCCTCTCCCAACATGATCCCTCTCGATGGGGACTTCTCCCCTCGGCGTGATTGCCACCGGAATGGGGAGTTCTCTCCCGCCACAACGTGATTCCGCGCGTCGATAGCATGACCATCCGACACTCCGTGGCCATGGGGACTTCTCCCCCACACTCCCCCCGTCAACAATAGTTGTTGTCGCACAACGTATTTACGCGCATCGGTGATCTCGGGTAGTTCTCCCCCCCCCGGTCGTGTGACTGGCCGAATTGCCTGCGCGGAGCTGGCTTTGGCGATCACGGCGACACACACTGTGACAGTCACCAAAACATCCTGGGAATCCCCGAGGACGTGACGGCGCACCACTCTCCCGACATCCATCCCCTCGACGAGAAGGACCCCGTGATGAACATCAGCGACCTGGACCTGGCGGTGGCAGTGACCGAACGCGCACGACGCCGCGTCCCCGCCTACGCCGACTTCCTCCGCCGCAACGGTGTCGACCCCTGCGACCGGGTCGACGCCGCGTCGTTCACCCGCCTGCCCGAGATGACCAAGGACAACTACCTGACCCACTACCCGCAGCCGGAGCGCTACTGGGACGGCCGGCTCACCGAGGCGACGGTGTGGTCGTCGAGTTCCGGGTCGTCGAGCGGAGTACCCACCCAGTTCGGCCGTGGCGCCCTCGCCCTCGACCAGAGCGCCGCCATGTACGACCGGATCTTCACCGCTTCCTTCGCCTCCCAGTCGCGGACGACGTTGCTCATCAATTGCTTCGCGATGGGCACCTGGATCGGCGGGACCTACACGATGGCCGGCGTACTCGAACTCGCCCACCGCGGACACCACATCAGCATCGCGACCCCCGGCATCGACATCGAGGTGGCGGTGGCCACGCTCGCCGACCTCGGCCCGCATTACGACCAGGTGGTCCTGGCCGGGTATCCGCCGCTGATCAAGGACCTGCTCGACAACACCCCGGCACACCTGCGGACCATGGACGTCAAGATCCTCCTCGCGGGTGAGGCGATCACCGAGAAGTGGCGGGATCACGTCCTGGCTCTGCTCGGCCGCGAGGGCGAACCGGAGCGGATCTGCCTCAAGTACGGCACCGCCGACGCCGGCCTGATGGGTTACGAGACGCCGACCTCGGTGGCCATCCGTCGGGCCGCGCTCGACGACGATGCGTTGTCGCAGGCCCTGTTCGGGGTGAGCGTCGACGAACCGCAGCCGACGTTCGTGCGGTATCACCCTGAATACCGTTACACCGAATGCGATTCCGAGGGTTATCTGCTGTTCACGGTCGATTCGGCCATGCCGTTGATCCGCTACCGGATCAACGACCGCGGAAAGGTGCTCGACGACATCACCATTCGGCGACTACTCCGTGCCTCCGGGCGCACCGAACTCGCCGACCGCGTCGAACTCGGCTCGCGCTTTTTGGTGTTGCAGGGCCGCACCGACATCGCGGCAATCTTCCACTCGCTGAACATCTATCCGGACAACATCAGGCCGGCGTTCGAGGAACCGGATCTCGAGAACGCCCTCACCGGACGGTTTCTCGTCGAGGTCCTCTCCGACGAGGAGCATCGCCAGTCGCTGCACATCCGGGTGGAACTGGCTCGTGGTGTCACCGGCAACGCGCGGATCGCAGAGCTGTTCACCGCACGCAGCCAGGCGTCGCTGGTGCGCACCAACTCCGAATACCGCACGCTGAGTGCATCATTGGGCGACGCCGCCCGACCCGTCGTGTCCCTGCACGACTACCACTCGGCCGGTTTCGGCTCGGGTGCCAAGGACGTCTACATCCGAAAGGCAGCATGATGATCGAGATCCTTCACCCCACCCGCGACCGCCGGCGCATCGCCACCCTGCTCGACGACGAGGGTTACCGGTTGGTGGATGCGTGGGTCAGCGCACTGCCGGAACTGACCGCACTCGCGCAGTTCAGTGGTGATTGCGTGCCCGCGGGCGATCAGCTCGACACCTACAGCCGATATGCGGTCTATCCGTGGCGACGCACCGTCGTCCGGGTGCCGGTGGATGACCTCTTCCATCGCCTACGCACCGCCCGCAACAGTGTCCTCATCACCGAGGACGAGCAGCGGGCCTGGTCGGCGGCGCGGTTGGCGATCGCCGGGTTGAGCGTCGGAGCCTCGGTCGTCGAGGTCGCCTCCCTCACCGGCGCACGGCGATTCCACCTCGCCGACCCGGACACGTTGGGGCCGACCAACCTCAACCGGCTCTCCGGGTCGGTGTGCGACCTCGGCATGGCCAAGGCGGCATTGGCGACGCGGCGGGTTCTCGAGACGGATCCGTACGCGTCGGTGGTGTCGTGGGATCAGGGCTTCCGCCCGGCGGCGGCCGCCGACTTCCTGCGTGGCCGCGACGGCCGGCCCGTGGACATCGTCATCGAGGAGATGGACGACCTGGCGATGAAGGTCGAGATGCGGCGGCACGTCGCACGCGCACGGCTCCCACTGATCATGGTCACCGACGACGGCGACAACGTCATTCTCGACGTCGAACGTCACGACCTCGACGCCGACTACCCGCCGTTCCACGGATCGGCGGGCGATATCACCGAGCTGGACCCGGACACCCTACGGGACCCGGCGAACCGGGTGAAGCTGGCCGGGGCCATCGTCGGGCGCGATGTCTCGCCGCGGGTGCACGACGCATTGGCGCAGGTCGGTCGCACCATTGGCTCGTGGCCGCAATTGGGCACGGCGGCCACCCTGGCGGGGGTGGTGGGTGCGTTCGCGGCGCGGACCATCGTGTGCGGTGGTGACTTGCCCTCGGGGCGTTACCGTTTCGCGGTGGATACGGCGGTGGCCGCGTGAGTCGGGTCAGGGTTCCAGGACGTCGGCGTGCCCGTTGCGGCGGCACCAACTGCGCATATAGCGGGCGTGCACGCCGCACCACCGGTACACCGACGCCTGGGTCATCGGGAGGTCCTCGTCGTGTTCGCCACGTTTGATGATCATCGGACCGAGATAGTGGCTGGTGATTTTGTTGGCGGTGTTCGGCGACACCTTGGCCACTCTGGCCAACGAGGCGTTGTCGGTGACGTGCCCGGCCGCGATCGCGCCCGCCATACGTCCCGCGGTGTTGCCACGCTGCCCGGTGAACAGCTCGTAGAGACTCGGACGGCGGTTGGCGGGCGGCCCGTCACCGATCCGGCGTCCGACCGCCGCGGCGCGCAGTGCGTCGGCAAACACTCCGAATCCCTCGGCCTTCGCGACCACGCCGACGACCTCCGGTCGCTGACGCGCCTCGTCGAGCAGATCCTCCTCCATACTGTGTCCCTGTGTGGCCAGCAGCACCGGCGCCAGGCGATCATGGGTTCGCAACGCCTCGATGACATCCAGCCCGTCGAAGGACCACTCGGTATCAGGCCGATTCCACACGAGATCGGCGGAGACCACATCGAAGCGCACGCGTCCGGCGACGTTGTGAATGAAGTCGGCCTCGTCGGTGGCCACGACAACCGTCCAGTCGGGAAACGCGGTCGCCAGCGGCGCTGCGATCACCTTGCCCAACGGGGAGGCGATCAACACTCGCATACCTTCGCTCATGCGCTAATTGTGCCTCAAAACGATCGATCGTGCGTAATCGCGCATGATTAGCGGGGGTCAGAACCGTTTCATGCTCAACTCCGCCGATTTCATGTCGCAAGATATGGTGACTCACGCATCTCCGGACGACAGTCTTGATGGCGTGACATCAAATCGTGGACAACTTACCGTTGCCGTCGCCGCCGAAGGCGACATCACCGACACCGCCCTGTGCGCCTACGTCGAACGGCTCGGCTTCACCGCCGTCCTCGTCCACGCCGACGCCCCCGTGACCGCGGCTCCCGACCCGGCAGCCGCCATCGACGTCGTGCTCGTCCGATCAACCCAGCAGGTTGACGCTGTTCGTCAGCACTCGTGGTTGCTGGACGCCGCGCTCATCGGAATCGGCATCCGCATCGGCGATCCCCGCGGTATCGATGTCGCCGACACGGGACGGTCGGCGCCCCTGATCGCCGGCTTCCTCGCCGATCTTGCCGAAAACCGTCAGCCCCGCACCGGCGCCATCCGCATGACCGAACGGGAACGTCAGATTCTGACCACCTACGCTCTCGGTGCGACGATGAGCACGACCGCCGCCACTCATCACATTGCCGAAAGCACTGTGCGCGAACACTATCGCCGTGTGGTACAGAGGTACAACGATGCCGGGCGCCCCATTGGCAACAAGGCTCAGCTCCTGCTCCGTCTGATGGCCGACGGCTGGGTGCAGCCGCGCGAGATCCTCAGCGCCGCCGGCTGAGCAGGGTTCGCACACTGTCCGAGGCTTTCGCCTCTCGTGTAGATCCCCCGCGGCTGCCCACGATGGAGTCGTGACCACCCGAACCGCGCAGTCCCACCTCCGGCCCTGGCCCGCCTGGGTCCTGGCGGTGGTCGAGGCCTTCATCGCCTACCAGGCGGTCTCCGGCGGTGTCGCACTCATCGACGACCGCTGGGGGATGCCGCGGGAATGGTTGCAGCGCACTCCCTTTGACACGTGGATCGGTCCCGGCTGGGTGCTCATCACGCTGATCGGGATACCTCAGGCCCTGGCCGCGCTGGTGGTCGTCGTCGACGCGCGCCCGGCCGTCCTGGCCGGGTTCCTCGCCGGGGCGTCGCTGCTGGTGTGGATCGTGATCCAACTGGCCTTGCTGCAGGTGTTCTTCTTCCTCCAGCCGGTGATCGCCGTCGCCGGACTGATCGAGATCGGGTTGGCGTGGTTGTGGCGACGCCGGATCGATGCCCCGCCGGACGGCATGAGCCGTCGGTGACGCGGGTGGTCACGTGGCACAGTGGATCCGTGCTGCTACTGCCGACGATGATCCCGAACGCTCCCGACCTCGACGACGCCGTCGTCATCGGCGACGATCACCTCTCCCGCGAGGAACTCGTCGGCGCGGCGACCGCGGTGGCCGAACGCATCCGCGGAGCGCACACCCTGGCCGTCCTGGCACGGCCCACGATCTCGACGATCCTCGCCATCGCGGGCGGTTTGATCGCCGGCGTGGCCATCGTCCCGATCCCGCCGGATTCCGGACGCCGCGAACTCGACCACATCCTCACTGACTCCGGCGCGCAGGCCTGGCTCGGCGACGCCCCCGACGGTGATGCTCACGGCACCGCCACTCTCCCGACGATCCCGGTGCGACGGTACGCGAAGTCGTGGCATTTCCACCCGGAACCGCCGGCCGACTCCGTCGCTCTCGTTCTGTACACCTCGGGCACGACCGGATTACCCAAGGGCGTGCCCATCACGCGTCGCGCGATCGCCGCCGGACTCGACGCACTCGCCGACGCCTGGGACTGGACCGCTGCCGACACCCTCGCGCACGGGCTTCCCCTGTTCCACGTGCACGGCCTGATCCTTGGCGTGCTCGGGCCGCTGCGACGCGGTGGGCGGCTGCATCACACGGTCAAGCCCACCCCCGAGAACTATGCCCGCGCCGCCCAGACGGGCGCGACGATGTTCTTCGGCGTGCCGACGGTGTGGTCCCGGGTGGGTGCCGACCCGTCGACGGCGGGGGAACTGTCATCGGCGCGGCTCCTCGTGTCGGGCAGCGCGCCGCTGCCGGTGCCGGTGTTCAACGAGATCCGCGAGGCCACAGGCCACGAGATCGTCGAACGCTACGGCATGACCGAAACCATGATCACGGTGAGCACCCGCGCCGACGGCGAGCGACGTCCGGGCTGGGTCGGCATGCCGGTGACCGGCGTGCAGACGCGACTGCGCGAGGGTGCCGACGATCTCCCGCACGACGGCGAGAGCGTCGGCGACCTCCATGTCCGCGGCCCGATGGTGGCCTCGGGCTACCTGAACCGTCCGGAGGCGACCGCCGAATCCTGGCTCGACGACGGCTGGTTCGCCACCGGCGACGTCGCGGTCATCGGAGCCGACGGTATGCATCGCATCGTCGGCCGCCGCGCCACCGACCTCATCAAGTCCGGCGGATTCCGGATCGGTGCCGGCGAGATCGAGACGGTGTTGCTCGCCCATTCCGCGGTCACCGAGGTGGCCGTCGTCGGCGTCGACGATGACGATCTCGGGCAGCGGATCGTCGCCTACGTCGTCGGCGAGCAGGTGCCCGACGCCGAGTTGATCGATCTCGTCGCCGAGGAACTGTCGGCGCACAAGCGGCCCCGCGAGATCCGTTGGGTCGCATCGCTGCCGCGCAATGCGATGGGGAAGGTGCAGAAGAAGCTGTTGGGGTAGCGGTAGGCCAACGTAAAATGCTGCCGTACAACACGTTTCATCCAGATGTCCGCAGAATCGAGGAGTGCGTCCGCGGACGCGGGGCCATGCGGATTCCATCGTTCAGGTGACCTACCCGGACCTGTCGCATGTCCGACTCTTCCCCTACAGTGTGGGTCATCGCACGTAGAGTGGCGGATGGCCGTTCAACGACAGAAAGGCAGCACAACCATGGGCGTAAGCCTGAGCAAGGGCGGAAATGTCTCGCTGACCAAGGAGGCTCCGGGACTCACCGCGGTCGCCGTGGGTCTCGGCTGGGATGCGCGTAGCACCACCGGAACCGACTTCGATCTCGACGCCAGCGCCATTGGACTCGGCGCCGACAAGAAGGTCCTGTCCGACCAGCACTTCGTGTTCTTCAACAACCTCAAGTCGCCCGACGGCTCGATCGAGCACACCGGTGACAACCTGACCGGTGAGGGCGAGGGCGACGACGAGGTCATCAACGTCGACCTGGCCGGCACCCCACCGAACGTCGACAGCATCGTGTTCCCGGTCTCGATCTACGATGCCGACACCCGGGCCCAGTCCTTCGGCCAGGTCCGCAACGCCTACATCCGCGTCGTGAACCGCGCCAACGGCTCCGAGATCGCCCGCTACGACCTCTCGGAGGACGCCTCGACCGAGACCGCGATGGTCTTCGGCGAGATCTACCGCAATGGCGCCGAGTGGAAGTTCCGCGCCATCGGCCAGGGTTACGCCTCCGGTCTCGCGGGTATCGCCCGTGACTACGGGGTCAATGTCTGATTAGGGTAGTTACACCCCGCGGATGCCGCACTCGCTCATGAGACCGGGTGCGGCATTCGTCGTCCACCGGGCGTCGCGACGCGGCACGCCCTCCGCGTAACCAGAAAGGCCACGCCCACGTGGTACTCCGTATATTCGGCTTGTCCATAGTCATCACGATCGTGTCGCTGATCGCCGCCTTCCTCTATGGCGGCACCACGGCGCTGTTCCTCACCCTGATCCTCGGCATCCTCGAGGTCTCACTGTCCTTCGACAACGCGGTCATCAACGCCACCGTGCTGCGGCGGATGAGCGACTTCTGGCAGAAGATCTTCCTCACCGTCGGCATCCTGATCGCCGTCTTCGGCATGCGTCTGGTCTTCCCGCTCGCCATCGTGTGGCTGGCATCGGGTCTCAGTCCATTCCAGGCACTGGACCTCGCGCTCAACCCACCGGCCAACGGCGCCGAGTACTTCCCCGACGGCAGCCCGTCCTACGAGACGATCATCACCGACGCCCACCCGCAGATCGCGGCGTTCGGCGGCATGTTCCTGTTGATGCTGTTCCTGGGCTTCATCTTCGAGGAGAAGGAGATCACCTGGCTCTCCTGGATCGAACGTCCGCTGGAAAAGATCGGCAAGCTCGATCAGCTCGAGGTGGTTGTCGCCTCGATCCTGCTGGTCATCACCGCCGAGTTCATCGCCCCCGATGACGAACGGTCGACGGTTCTGTTCGCCGGCCTCCTCGGCATGATCACCTACATCGTCGTCAACGGCCTGGGCGAGTTGTTCAGCACCCCGGACGGCGAGGACGACCCCGAGGAGTCCGATGATGAACGGGCGCAGGCGGAACGCACACCTGCGGTGAACGAGGCGGCTTCGGTCGCCGACGCCGAACTCCGACGCCGTTCGGGTCCCAGCGACCTCGCGAAGGCCACCGGTAAGGCCGGCTTCTTCCTGTTCCTGTACCTCGAGGTTCTCGACGCGTCGTTCTCCTTCGACGGTGTCATCGGCGCGTTCGCGATCACCGCGGACCCGATCATCATCGCCCTGGGCCTCGGCTTCATCGGTGCGATGTTCGTCCGTTCGCTCACCGTCTACCTGGTCCGCAAGGGCACGCTGAGCGAGTACGTCTACCTCGAGCACGGCGCCCACTGGGCGATCGGTGCGCTGGCACTGATCCTGTTCTACTCGATCGGCACCCACGTGCCCGAGGTGGTCACCGGCCTCGTCGGTGTCGTCCTGATCGCAGCCAGCTTCATCTCGAGCATCATCCGGCGGCGCAACGAGCCGGAGGATGCGAAGGACCACATCGAGATCTGACACCTCCAGCAGTTCCGACAGCCCCCCGGCGAGCATTCGTCGGGGGGCTGTTGACGTTGACGAGGCGACCGTTGACAGAACCGCACCCTTCCGGTCGAGCGCCCATCCCGCCGGTCGATCCGGTGAGGAGCGCCAGACCGAAGCCCGTGTCCGCCGGGCCGAGCTTGTCGAGGCCGCGGTCGACGCCGACGTGATCGATGCCGAAGCGATCGGTGCCGAAACGATCGATGCCGAAACTGCTGACACCGAAGCCGAAGCTGCCCAATCCGATCCGGTCGAACCCCGGCGACCCGACCAGCGGGACAGGCCCGACGCCGCAGGCGGCGAACGCTCAGACGAACCCGGCGTCACGGGTGCCGGGGAACTCGAGGACGCCCACGGCTCGCCCGACGTCGAGGTCACCGCGGATCCCGACGATCCCGGCACCGCGGGCACGATGCATGCATCCAGTGCCCGTATCCGCGTCCGCGGCACGGTCACCGAAGGACAGGTCGCTTTGCGAGGCCTCGACTCGCGGCTCGCCCTCGGGGCTCGTCACGGCTCGTCCGACGGGGAAGTGCTCGACCAGCGCTCGGCCGGCAGGAGTGGCCACTCCCTACTGGTGCTGCCCCAACTGCTGCGTGATCTGCTGGTTGATCTGCATCAGGCCCGGTTGTGAGAGGCCGGGGAGGTGGCCCTGGATGGTGCGGACGATCGACATGTCGTTCATCACCTTCTCGCTGGATTGGATGAGAACCGTTCCGGCGCCGGTGAAGTCGAACTGACGCTCCTCCCCGGAGTTGATGCCCATCCGGTGACCGGCCGCGGCGATGAAGGAGTTCACCCACGCCTGGTCGTAGTGGTGGCTGGGGGCCGGGCAGTCCGACCAGCCGACCAGCGCCTCCGGGTCCACACGCACCGGAGGCTCCACGAACATCACCGGACCGTTCGACGACGCGAGGAACTTACCCGTGCCGATCAGGGTGAGGAAACCCGGGACGATCGACTGCTGTAGTGACAGATTCGGTTCGAAGGCAAGCAGACTCGCGGCCCGGATGGTGAGGTTGCCGTCCTCGAGATCGTAGGAGTTGATGTTGTAGCCGCGATCGCCGATGACCAGTTTGCCGTTTCCCTCGACCACGACGTAGTCACCGAGGTGCAGCGGAGCCGAGAACTGCTGCGCCACCATGTGCAGCAACTGCCCCTGCAGACCGTGCTGCAGCGACGTGAAGTTCATCTGGCCGTAGTAGGCGATCATCGCGCCCTTCGACATGAACCACGGCTTGTTGAGCTCGATGACGTAGGAGTAATCGTTGTCCGGGACATTGTCGTCGGCGGGCAGCGTCATCGGATTCCAGACGGTGTTGAGCTGACTCACAACTTCTCCTCGGATGCCTGAACAAACACGACGCCGTGCCCGGCGCACTCCAATTGCATTCCCTCACCGCCGGTTCGGCCCATATTGCGCCAACTGACGGTGGACCGCAGCGTGGTGTTGACCTGCCCGGCGGACGCCACGAAAGCCTGCGGGTCGACGGTCACCACCGGACGATCGGGCGCCACCGGAAGTTCGAACACCCCACCGTGGCCCAGGACCACGACCTGCCCGGGACCCGACAGCTGCGTGGTGAACATGCCCTGGCCGGTCACCGCACCCGCCGCCGCCGACCGCAGCGATCCGAGTAGACCCCCGCCTCCACCGCCACCGCCGCCACCTTGCGACGCCACGGACACCACCGACGCCTGCAGATTCGAGGTGTAGGCCAGCGTCCGCGACGCCTCGACCCGGATCGTCCCGCCGACCTGCCCGACGTCGATGATCTGCACCTCGATACCGCGGAACCCGTAGTGCACCACCCCCTGACCCTGGGCGATCATCGTCGACTCGTGCTCGCCCGCCATCATCCGGCCCGCCATGCCGGCCATCCCCGACATGCCGAAACCACCGCCGCCGGCTCCGGCGAGCTGATGCGGTTGGAAGAACACGTCGCCGGTGTAAAAGAGCATCGCTCCCTTGCGCGCCACGATCGGCCCGCTCTGGCCGATGTCGACCGATACGACCTTGCTGTTGACCTTGGTGAACATGACCCTCCCCTACCGTTCCGCCGGCTGGATCGAGACGACGCCGGAGCCGTCGTAGCGCAACGAGAACGCCTCGCCACCGCCCTGACCCAGGGCGCTGCGCCAGCTGACGTCGGTGACGAAGGACTGACTCAACGCGCCCTTCGCGCACACGAACGCGTCGGGGTCGACGACGAGCGGGAACTGCGGGCTCACCTCCAGGTGGATGAGCGGACCGCCCTGCGAGAGCAAAGCGACCTGACCGTGCCCGGTGACGGTGGTGGTGAACAAGCCCTGCCCCGACGTCGCGCCCCGCACACCGGCGAAGGTCACGTTGGTCTGCAGATTCCCGTTCATCACCATCAACTGCTGCGACTCCACCTGCAGGGTCTCCCCGGCCAGTTCGATGATGGTGGTCTCGGCCGCGTTGTGGGCGAAGTACACCACCCCGGTGCCGGACGCCTCCATCAGCGACAGGCCCTCACCCGTCGCTCGTTGCTTGATCCCGGCGAGCAGACCGTCGCCGCCTCCGAAACCGGCGGACTTGAAGTTGATCTGCCCTTCGTAGGCCACCATCGACCCGGACAATGCCCGGACCGCGGTGTTGTTCAAACGGGCCTCCACGACCCGTTTCGAACGTTGCACTAGTTGCATTCGCGAGCCCTCCTCCGAAGTCGCCGCCCACAGCACGGCGCGTCTGGGAAAGAAGTTAGTCGATAGCATCGACTACGTGCCCAGGAAGTTTGCGCGGAAATGGTTCGGGGGCAGCTCACGCGCGAATGCCGATCTCGGCGAGTACACAACCCGAATGACATCGGCGTTCCTCGCGTCCGAGCAGACCCTCTCGGAGATCGATTCGCCCGTGCGTATCGCGGCCGAACTCGACCCGCGATCGCGGATCCTCGACGAGTGGACGCAATTGCGCGAGTACTACGGCCAGGTGACCGCCGACTACCTTCGCCTGTCGTCGGCAGCCACGGCTCCGGACCCCCAGAATCATCCCCGCCCCCGTCTCGACGAGGTCACACGCTGCACGGATGCTCTCGGCGCGGTGAACACCCAGATGGGTGAGTTCGGCCGCGTCCACGCCACCGAACTCGATCGCGCACGGCACACCGCCACCGAACTGCGGGTCCTCGATCAGCGTGCCCGGGAGTCCGCCACGCAGGCAGCGAGGTCGCTGGAGACCGCGCCGCCACACCTGCTCGGTTTGCGCGTGGTGACCACCGCCGCCGACTCCCTGCAGTCGGCGATCGCGGCGTTCGAGCGGGCCCAGAGCATCCGTGACCGTCGTGCCGCCGGGACCGCGTTGGTGACCGCCGGCGAGCGGGTGCAGGCCGCGCTGATGGACGCGCCCGGCTTCTCCGAGCGGGCCACTCGGGTCATCCGGTCGGTGGATACCCGGCGCAGCGCCATCCGGACCCGTAGCGAGAAGATTCCCGATCTGCTGTCCGCGTTGCGTCGCGAGTTCAGCGCCGAGTGTTCGACGGACCTGCAGGACTCCGATGTGGTGATCCGTACCCACCTCGAGGCGGCCGACGCACACCTCGCCGACGCCCGCACTCACCTCACCAGCGCGCCTGACCAGTCGATTACCGATGCCGAGGCGGCCCGTGACGACCTCGATTCCGCCGAAGGTGCCGTCGACGCCGTCGGCGACCGCCTGACCCTGCTGCGTGAGGTCAGATCCGATCCGACGGCGGTGGAACGGCAGGTACGTTTCCGGCTACGTGACGCCCAACACTTCGCCGTCGACAAGTCGCTGGTTGACGAATGGGGCTCGGTGCTCGATGCTCAGGCCGACCGGATCTCGAGGGCGCGGGGCGCGCTTGAGCGTGTTCACCCCGACTACTGGTCCTACCTGACGCAGTTGCGTGCTGTAGAGCAACGCGTGGCCGAGATCGTCGACCGCATGAGAGGACAGGTGGCGGCACGATGACCGCGGCAGCACCCGAGGACGTCAACGCGTCCGCCGGCCCGTCGAAAACCGATGGGCCCGCACACTTCCATCACCTCACCGCCGAGGTCCACGAGCACCTGTTCATGCACCGACCCCAACCGCTGTCGGATGCGTGGCCCACCCGCCGTCTCGCGGTCGCACTGGGAGCGACGCTCTATATACCCGCGACACGACCCGACCTGGCCGAGGTGATCGCCCGCCGATACGCCGATGGCGTGTTGTCGATGGTGATCGACCTCGAAGATGCCGTCGCCGACCATCAGGAATCGGAGGCCATCGCCTCCGCGGTCCGCGCACTCCATGACCTCGAAGGCACCGCGGCGGGCGCGATGATGCTGTTCGTCCGCGTCCGGACCGCCGCTCAGATCGGCACCCTCACCTCCTTGCTCGGATCGTCGGAGGTGTTGTCGGGCTTCGTCATTCCGAAGTTCGGCGCCGACCACGCCGAGGCCGCCCTTCAAGCGGTCCACGATGCCGGCGCAGTGTTGGGCCGACATCTGTGGGCGATGCCCGTCCTCGAATCCGCCGCGCTCGTGCACCGGGAGACCCGCGACGACGAGTTGGCGGCGATCGCAACGGCTCTCGATGCACATCGGAAGAACGTGCTGGCCGTCCGGATCGGCGCGACCGACATGTGCGGGCTCTTCGGCATCCGTCGCGACCGTGACCTCACCATCTACGACGTCCGCGTCGCCGCCGACGCCATCGCCGGGATCGTCAACATCCTCGGCCGCAGCGACCCCTCGGGTCACATCATCACCGGACCGGTGTGGGAGTACTTCGCCGATCACGAACGGCGATTCGCCCCGACGTTGCGGCACACGCCCTTCCGTGATCACGACGCGGTGTGGTTCCGTCAGCAGTTGGTCAGCCGCGACATCGACGGCCTGCTGCGTGAGATCGCCCTGGACCGGGCCAACGGCATGCACGGCAAGACCGTCATCCATCCGGCGCACGTCGCGCCGGTGCACGCACTGAGCTCGGTGACCCACGAGGAGTACCACGATGCCCTCGACATCCTGGCCGCCGACACCGGCGGCGCACAGGCGTCGTCGTACCGGAACAAGATGAACGAGCTGAAACCGCACCGTCATTGGGCCACCCGCGTGATGGACCGCGCCGCCGCCTTCGGCGTCACCAATTCCGGGATCAGCTTCGTCGATCTCCTGACCGCCCTGGACGCCGCGTGAACAGCACCACCACCTCGGCCGGAGCCGTCTCGTGGGTCGGTGGGCAGTTCGGTGTCGAGGTACACGCGCGCAGCTCACCCCGGAGCCCTTGGGCCATCGACGATCTCATCATCGTCGGCCTGCGGCGTAATCGTCGGCGTGCACATCTGCTGGTGTCGACGGTACTCGGCAAGCACATCCCGACCCCGCCGAGCGCGGTTCGGGCCGCCGCCGACGACCTCGGCGACGCCGTGCTCGCCGCGGTCGGCGCCGACGCGGCGTCACGTGCCACCGTGCTCGGCTTCGCCGAAACCGCAACGGGTTTGGGCCACTGTGTGGCTGCGCGGATCTCGGCGCGGGCCTACCTTCATTCGACCCGGCGGCGGGCCACCGGGGTGCCGGCGTGGGGCACCTTCGAGGAGGGCCATTCGCACGCCACGACGCATCTGCTGCAACCCGCCGATGCCGACCTTCTCGCCACCGATCCGGATGCGCCGATGATCCTCGTGGACGACGAGATCTCCACCGGATCCACGGCACTGCGCGCCATCACCGCGCTCCAGCACCGCGCACCGCGCACGCACTACGTGGTGGCGTCGCTGGTCGACATGTGCACCGACGCCCATCGCGCCACGATCGCCGCGGCGGCCGCCGAGCTGGGGGTTCGGATCGATCAGGTCTCGCTCGCCCAGGCCCGAATCCTGCTGCCGGACAACATCATCGACGAGGTCTGGGCTCTCGAACCGGGTGCGTTGAATCCCGTCGGCGACCACCGCGGCGACGTGACAACAGTGCACTTGCCGTGGCCCGATGGCCTTCCCGACGGCGGGCGGCACGGATTCCTACACTCCGACGAGGCAGCGTTCGGGGCGGCGATTTCGGTTGCGGCCGAACAGATTGGCGAGGTCATCGATCCGTCCGGCGACGTCGTCGTGGTCGGGCACGAGGAACTCATGTATCTGCCGCTGTGCCTCGCGGAGGCGCTGGAGGTCTCCGGAGTGTCGGCGCGGTACCAGACCACCACCCGCTCCCCCGCCTATGTGCGTGATGTCGACGGCTATCCGCTGCGCCGCGGATTCACCTTCACCGCACCGGAATCCGATCCGGGGACTCCACGGTTCGTCTACAACCTGGTCTCGCCGTTCAGCGCGTCCGGGTCGGAGGTGCTGCCGCAGGTGGTGCTGGTCATCGATGCGCCCGCCGACACCGACCTGCTTCGCGAATCGGGTGGCGTCATCGATGTGCTCACCGCCGCCGGTCACGACGTGATCGTCGCCGTCGTCCCCACCGGCGGGCCGAAAAGATGACCGCACTCACCCCGCCACCCCTCACCCCGCCCCTGAACGGCCCGGCCTTCGGTTCCTACGCTCCCGACGAGGTGACCTGGCTGCTCAAGGACCTCTCCCATGTCGCCCTCGAGGGGGATCTCGCCGAGCGAGAACGCCGAATCCAAAGCGGTGCGGCCCATTACGCCGAGTCTCTGCCCATCGAGTATCAGCCGGGCTCGCAGTACCAGGACCTGTTTCACGAGGCGCTGCGCGGGTCCGCGGACCGGTTGGCCGAGGCGGTCGGTGTGGTCAGTGAGCTCGTGGTGGCCGAACGCGATCGGGTCCCGACGCTGGTGTCGCTGGCGCGGGCGGGCACGCCGATCGGCATCCTGATGCGACGCTGGATCGCTCACACCTACGGCGTCGAGGTTCCGCACTACACGATCTCGATCGTTCGGGGCCGCGGAATCGACACCGTCGCACTCGATCACATCACCGCGCGGCATCGGCCGGAGTCGGTGGTGTTCGTCGACGGCTGGACCGGCAAGGGTGCGATCCAGCGGGAACTCACCGAAGCTCTCACCGCGTACGCCGCCGCGGGCGGCGCGCGACTGCACGACGAGTTGGCGGTGTTGGCCGACCCCGGTTCGTGCACCACCACCTTCGGCACCCGAGACGACTTCCTCATCGCGTCGGCCTGCCTCAACTCCACCGTGTCCGGCCTGGTGTCCCGCACGGTGCTCAACGCCGACCACATCGGCCCGGGCGAGTTCCACGGCGCGAAGTTCTACTCGCATCTGGCGAAGTTCGACGTGTCAACTCTGTTCCTGGACACCGTGTCCGAGAGGTTCACCGCCGTCGCGTACCGCGTCCGGGACACGCTGGCGGCGATCCGCGACGGCGATCGGACGCCGCAGTGGTCCGGGTGGAAGTCGATGGAACGTCTCCGCGACGAGTACGGCGTCTCGTCGGTGAACTTCGTCAAACCCGGTGTGGGAGAAACCACCCGGGTGCTGTTGCGCCGCGTTCCGTGGATGGTTCTGGTACGGGAGGCCGACCTCGACGAACACGCCCACATCCGCGTCCTGGCCGCCGAACGCGGGGTGCCGGTGGAGGTACGTGGTGATCTCGCCTATTCCTGCGTCGGTCTGATCAAGGAGGATGCGTGAACGGCCTGATCGCCACCGATCTCGACCGGACCCTCATCTTCTCGCGTCACGCCATGGGCGAGGAGCAGTTCGCCTCGCTCGATCCGGTCTGCGTGGAGATCTACAACGGCGGACCCCTGTCCTATCTCACGCCGGCGGCCCGAAACCTGCTGGTGGCGTTGGCCTCCCAGGCGCCGGTGGTGCCGGTGACCACGCGGACACCGGCACAGTTCACGCGTATCGAGCTGCCCGGCAGCCCCTTTCGTCATGCGGTGGTCTCCAGCGGCGGCCGGATCCTGACCGACGGCACCGACGACCCGGCGTGGCGTGCGCAGGTCGACCGGCGGGTCGCGGCGTCGGCGGCCGACCTCGCCGAGGTGGTGGCCGCGCTCGAATCCCGCATCGACGAGAGTTGGGTGACCTCGGTACGGACCGCCGACGATCTGTTCTGCTACATCGTCGTCGACCTCGACCGGCAACCCGGCGACTTCCTGTCCGACTGGTCGCAGTGGTGTGCCGAGCGGGCGTGGACGGTGTCGCAGCAGGGCCGCAAGATCTACGCCCTCCCGCAGGTCGTCACGAAGTCCGCGGCGGTGGCAGAGGTCCGCGCGCGACTCGTCGCCGACGGGACGCTGCCCGACGACGCGCCCGTGTACGCGGCCGGTGACGGGCGTCTGGACATCGATCTCCTGGAGTACGCCGACGCCGCCATCCGGCCACGGCACGGCGAGCTCGAGCAGATCGGCTGGACACAACCACATCTCACCGTCACCGACACCACCGGTGCGCTCGCCGGCGAGGGGATCCTGGAATGGTTCACCGCGCGTATCGCCGACGCCGTGGTGACCGGCAATGCGAAGATCAAGGCATGACCGTACTCACCAAAGGACAGAACGCACCGCTGCCCGCAGGCGACGTGGTGATCTCCATCGACGTCGGGGCGCCCGCCGACCTCTCGGCACTGCTGGTGACCGATGCGATGAGGGTACGGACGGATGCCGACTTCGTGTTCTACAACCAGCCCCAGGGACCGGGCGTGGTGCTGGAGAACCCGACGAGCCGCCCGGTGCTGCGGGTGTCGACAGCGGGGCTGCCGCCGGATATCCACGCCGTGCGCGCGGTCATCACCCTCGATGACGCATCGTCGAGTTTCGGTCGGATCGCGGCGCCCGTCGCACACGTCGGTGATGTCTCGGGCCGGGAGCTGTTCACCTACTCGATCGACGGATTGTCCAGCGAGTCGGTGGTCGTCGCCCTCGAGCTGTACCGCCGCGGTGGCGACTGGAAGGTCCGCGCCGTCGGCCAGGGCTATGCCGGCGGCTTCGCCGACCTGATCCGCGATCACGGTGTGTCGGTGGATGACGCACCCGCCACGACGCCCGCGCCGGCGGCCGCGCAGCCGCCGACCCCGCCCGCCTATACCCCACCACCGGCGGCTTCGGCCTACCCCCCACCACCGGCCGCCACGCCGCCCCCTCCCCCGTACACGCCATCCGCACCCGCTCCGCCCGCTCCGCCTGCACCGCCCGCTCCGCCCGCACCTGCGGCGTCGGCGCCCGGCGAGATCAGCCTCACCAAGAATCGGCGCGTGAACCTGAGCAAGGGTCAGAAGGTGTCGCTGCGCAAGGACGGTGGTCTCGCGCTGACCCGCATCCGGATGGGCCTGGGCTGGGACCAGATCAAACGTGGCGGTTTCTTCGGTGGCCGGCAACGCGAGATCGACCTCGATGCGTCGGTGCTGATGTTCAGCCGCGGGCAACTCGCCGACGTCGTCTACTACGGGCATCTGTCCAGTGACGACAACTCCATCCGGCATTCCGGCGACAACCTGACCGGCGCCGGCGAAGGCGACGACGAGATCATCTACGTCGACCTCACCGCCATCCACCCGGCCATCGACAATCTGGTGTTCACGGTGACGTCGTATCAGGGTCAGACCTTCGAGGAGGTCGACAACGCCTTCTGCCGCCTCGTCGACGAGACCATCGGCACCGAGCTGGCCCGCTTCACCCTGCAGGGCGGCATGCCGTTCACCGGGGTGGTGATGGCGGTCATCAATCGCGAAGGCGCCGAATGGAAGTTACGGGCCATCGGCGACGGATTCCAGGGCAAGACACCGCGCGACGCGGTGGGTCCGGCGACGCGATACCTCGCCTGAGCCGAGCGAAGTGATGTCGATCGTAGTGCGGCCGGCGTCGGAGTTCGACGACGTCGCCACCATGGTCGGGCCGAAACGTCCCGACGCGAACGTCTGCTGGTGCCTGAGTTATCGCATTCCCAACAAGCTCAACCGATCCCTCGAGCGCCGGCAGCGCGGCGAGTATGTGCGGGGACTGTGCGAGAAGATGCCTGCCCCTGGGGTTCTCGCCTACGACGGCGACGAGGTGGTCGGGTGGGCCGCGATTGCGCCGCGCGCCGACACCACCTTCGCGGGCAACCGCAGGATCCCGCACATCGACGATCTCGACGTCTGGTCGCTGTGGTGCCTCCGCGTCCGTCCCGGGCATCGTCGACGTGGTATCACCGCGGACTTGATCAGTGGCGCAGTCGATTTCGCCCGGGCCAACGGTGCGCCGGCCGTCGAGGCCTACCCCGTCGACAACGGCGCCGATCGGGTGGACCTGACGATGGCCTACGTCGGCACGCGAATGATGTTCGAGCGCGCCGGCTTTCGGTATGCTGCCGACACCACGTCGGTGCTCAACCGGTTTCCGCGGGTGCTGATGCGACTGGCGTCGGACGAGTGCCGGTGATTGGCCGCCGGCTGCGCAATCCTCTCGTTACCACTCTGGAACGGCCGACGCTTATCGGACTTACTCATACCAATCACCTTCGATCTCGAAAATCCAGCGCCCGGTCGCTGCATCAGCACGCGGTGCGCCGCATCAGCGTAGGCCGAGTCGTTTCAGCTGCCGGTTGACGGCGCCGACGTCAAAGATCGTGGCGTCCACCGATACTCCGGCCGGAAGCCCGGCCCACTGCCGCAGATCCTGATGGTCGGGGTGAGAGGGTGTCACCGCGGCGAGGAAACGCTCCCATCCCGGCGGATCGCCGACGTCCTCGAGCGGGGCCGTCCCGGCACCGTCCCGTTCGGCCTGCTTGGCGCGGCGTTGTTTCTTCGTCGACATTGGGTCGACCCGACCGGGAGAGGGCAGTGGATCGGGCGCAGAGCGCTGTCAACGTGGCGGCGAGCGCTGTCAACGTGGCGGGCGGCGGGGTCAACGGTCGACGAGGTCGGCGAGCGAGCAGTTGGGCAGGTGAATCCAGCCCTCCCGCGCGGCGACGTCGCGGGCGGCGGCGGCGGGCAGCTCGGTCCGGCCGAGTGCGGCGGCGCGGGCGATGAGTGCGGTGATCACCGCGTCGAAGGCATCGTCGTCGCGTTCCATCACCGCACGGTGGGCGCCGAGATCGAGCCAGGGCGCGTCGGTGCGCAGTTCCACCACCAGTTCGGTGAGTACGGCGCGGTTTGCCGACCGCTTGTATCCGCGGGAGCGCAGACCCCACCGGCGCACGCACCGGCCGGATACGCCTCGACGGCCCAGCCGTCGACACGATCGGCCACACCGAGATCGGCGAGCAGTCCGGCGCACCGGAACGCCACGTGCGCGATCTGATCCGCCGACACACTCAGCGGACGACCCGCTCCGATCTCGATGAGGTGACGGTCGGTGCGGCGCAGGGCAAGTGGGCGTCGTCGACTCACATCGTCGAGTCCGCGTCCGGTCGGTGTGGTGCCACGGTGATGGGCGCTCACGAAGTCGACGAAGTCGTCGGGCCAGCCGAACGGCGAGTCGATGCCCACGCGGTCGGCACCCGAGACGACGGCGTGAATTCGCGCGTCATCGGCCGGGATGACCAGATCGACCAGGCGGGCCCCCGAATCCGCCCAGTCGATCACCGCCACCGCGGTCTTGGTCGGTGCGGCCGCCAGATCGATTCCGGCGGTGCGCATCACGGCCGGTGTCACATCTTGCCGTCGAGGAACTCCGCATAGGCCGGAAGATCCAGCTGTCCGTGCCCGGAGAGCCCGATGACGATGACCTCGTCCTTGTCGCTGTCGGCGACGTGTGCGGCTGCGGCGGCGATCGCATGCGTCGACTCGGGGGCGGGCACGATGCCCTGGGTGCGGGCGAACTGCACACCGGCGGCGAACGCGTCACGCTGGGTGATCGCCACGCCCGAAACCAGTCCCAGCTCCACGGTGTGGCTCAGCGCGGGCGCCATTCCGTGATAGCGCAAACCGCCGGCGTGGATCGGATCGGGAACGAAATCCATTCCCAGCGTGTGCATCTTGAGCAGTGGGGTGAGCCCGGCAACGTCGCCGTGATCATACCGGTACTCACCCTGGGTGATCGACGGGCACGCCGCCGGCTCGGCAGCAACGATGCGCGGATCGGAGCGGCCGTGGATCTTCTCCCGCAGGAACGGGAACGACAGCCCCGCCAAGTTGGAACCGCCACCAGCACAACCGAAAACGATGTCGGCGCCGCCCGGCTCCACGGCGGCGAGCTGTTCGACGGCCTCCACGCCGATGACACTCTGATGCAGCACAACGTGATTGAGCACGCTGCCGAGTGCATAGCGGGTGTCGTCATGGGTGGCGGCCACCTCCACGGCCTCGCTGACCGCCATCCCCAGACTGCCGGTGGTGTTCGGGTCCTTGGCCAGCATGGCGCGTCCGGCCTCGGTGAGCTCCGACGGGCTCGGGTGCACCGTGCCGCCGTAGGTGCGCATCAGGTAGCCGCGGTACGGCTTGGAATCATAGGAGGCGCGGACCTGCCACACCTCGACGTCGATACCGAATTGGGCACCGGCAAACGCCAGCGCGCTACCCCACTGCCCGGCACCGGTTTCCGTGGTCAGCTTCCGTACGCCGTCGATCGAGTTGTAATACGCCTGCGCCACAGCAGAATTGGTCTTGTGGCTGCCGACCGGGCTGACGCCCTCGTACTTCACGTAGATGCGCGCCTTGGTGTTCAGTGCTTTCTCGAACCGCCGCGCCCGGAACAACGGCGACGGCCGCCACATCTGGTAGATCTCCCGAACCGGTTCGGGTATCTCGATGTACGGCTCAGCCGAGACCTCCTGCGCAATCAGACCCGACGGGAACAACGCCGCCAGATCGTCCGGACCCACCGGTTCCCCGGTGCCCGGATGCAGGTGCGGCGGGATCGGCGTGTCGAGCTCGGCGGCCAGGTTGTACCAGTGCGTCGGGACGTCAACGGTGATCAGTTCGGGGTTGGAGGCATCCACGTGCATCGTCATAGGGTCACTGTAGTGGGTGGGTGCGGGGTGGTTGGTCGGGTCGGGGGTGGTGGACGTCGCTGCTTCCGTCAGCTCCAGGTCCAGTCGCGGACCTCCGGGATGTCCTCGAAGTGCTCGCGCACGTACTCCTCGTGTCTGGCCAGCTGCGCCCGGCAGAAGTCGGCGAGCTCGGCACCCTTCTCCGGCGCCCGGCGCGATCGTTTGAGCGCCTCGAGCACCAGGTGGTAGCGACTCATCCGATTCAGCACGACCATGTCGAACGGCGTCGTCGTCGTGCCCTGCTCGGAGAAGCCACGGACGTGGAAGCGACCCGGGTGGGTGCGGCCGTGCACCAGTTGATGGATCGCGCGCGGGTAGCCGTGGAAGGCGAAGACCACGTCGGTGTCACGGGTGAACAGGTCGATGAACTTCTCCTCCGCCAACCCGTGCGGGTGATCGTTCTGCGGCAGCAGCACCATCAGATCCATCACGCTGACGACGCGTGTGCGCAGGTAGGGCACCCACTCGCGGAGTAGTTGCGCGGCGGCCAGGATCTCCTGGGTGGGCACATCGCCCGCGGCGGCGAGCACGATGTCGGGCGGCAGATCGTCGGATACCCCGGCGGGTTCGGTTCCCGCCCAATCCCAGATCGACGCGCCGGCGGCGGCCTGCGTGCCGGCCTCGTCGAGGGTGAGGTACTGCAGGTGCGGCTGCTTGTCGACGACGATCACGTTGACATGGTCGCGACTGCGGAAGCAGTGATCGGCGATCGAGAGCAGCGAGTTGGAGTCCGGCGGCAACCACACCCGCACCACGCCCGGCGACAACGGCAGCACCAGATCGATCAGGCCGGGTCCCTGATGAGAGAAGCCGTTATGGTCGTTACGCCAGCACGTCGAGGTGAGCAGGATGTTCAGCGACGCCACCGGCTCCCGCCAGGGCAGATCCGCGGCATGCTGCAGCCACTTGGCGTGCTGCACCACCATCGACGCGCTGACCATCGCGAACGCCTCATACGTCGCGAACAGACCGTGCCGCCCCGAGAGCGTGTACCCCTCCAGCCAGCCCTGGCAGAGGTGTTCGCTGAGTACCTCCATCACCCGACCCGACGACGAGAGCCCGTCGTCGTAGCTGGTGGTCGGCAGTTGCCAGCAACGGTCGGTCACCTCGAAGACCGCGTCGAGGCGGTTGCTCGACGTCTCGTCCGGGCAGAACAGCCGGAACGTGCCCCCACCATCGGGGGTGGTGTTCTGCCGGTAGATGTCACGCATGAATACGCCCAGCACACGGGTGGTTTCGTGCTGTACGACTCCCGGGGTGGGGATGTCGAGGGCGTACTGCGTGATCGGCGGCAGTCGCAGCGGACGCAGCAGTCGGCCACCGTTGGCGTACGGAGTCGCCCCCATCCGCAGGTCTCCCCGCGGCGCGAGGTCGCGGATGGCGTCGACGACGGTGCCGTTGTCGTCGAACAGTTCCTCCGGGTGGTAAGACCGCAGCCAGTCCTCGAGGATCTGCAGGTGCTCGGGGTTCTCCCGCACCCCCGACAGTGGAACCTGATGCGCCCAGTGGGTGCCCTCGATCTTCTTGCCGTCCACGTACTTGGGCCCGGTCCAGCCCTTCGGAGTGCGCATCACGATGACCGGCCACTTCTGGTCGACGACGGGCCCGGAGTACTCGTCCGCATGCTCGCCCACCGATTCCCCTGCGCCTGATTCCCCTGCGCCCGAATTCTTTCCGGCGGTGCCGCGCACGTCGGCCTGGATGCCCCGGATCGTGCGGTAGGCCTCGATGATCGCGGTGCGCAACGCCGGGAAGACCTCACGTGGATCGTCGCCCTCGACGAACAGCGGCCGCCACCCCTGCCCGGACAGGTAGTCCGACACCTCGGCGTCGGTGCTGCGCCCCAGCACCGTCGGACCGGCGATCTTGGCGCCGTTGAGATGCAGGATCGGCAACACCGCTCCGTCGCGGACCGGGTTGAGGAACGCCGGGATCTTCCACGAACCCGACAGCGGCCCGGTCTCGGCCTCGCCGTCGCCGATGACCGCGGCGACGATCAGGTCCGGATGGTCGTAGGCGGCGCCGGCCGCGTGCACGAGGGCGTAACCGAGTTCGCCGCCCTCGTGGATGCTGCCCGGCGTCTGCACGCTCACGTGGCTGGGAATCCCACCGGGAGTGGAGAACTGGCGGCAGAGACGTCGGACGCCCTCGGCGTCGAGGGAGATGTGCGGATACACCTCGGTGTAGGTGCCCTCGAGATAGGTGTTGGCCACCAGGGCGGGCCCGCCGTGACCGGGGCCGGTGATGTAGAGCCACTCCGATCCGGTTTCGTTGATGATGCGATTGACGACGGTGTAGATGGCCGAGAGCCCCGGGCTGGTGCCCCAATGCCCGAGCAGTCGCGGTTTGATGTGGTCGACGGTGAGCGACTCACGCAGTAAGACGTTGTCCTGCAGGTAGATCTGCGCGATATTGAGGTAGTTCGCCGCCGCCCACCAGCGCAGGTCGGCGTCGAGATCGGTGGTGTCGTACGGGTGATGTGCCTCGGCTGCCGTTCCGGCCATGTGAGGTTCCTCCGAATGCGTCGGGTGTTGTTTCGCGCGGTCCCTACGCTCCTTCATACGCGCTTCGGGTTGCGCGGATCATGCAACTGCGCGAATTACCGGGCGGCGAATCGACACGCCGACACCCACGTCAGATGTATCCGGCGCTCCACGCGATGAGGGTCTGGCCCGGTCGGCAGCCCCGGATGACGGAGAGGTCGCGATCGGTCTCGGCGTGGGTGCCGTTGTCGTAGGTGTCGGTGACGATGATGCCGACGGGTGCCAGGTCGTCGGCGGCGTCGAACTCGGTGCACGGGTCCGCCGACGCCGCGCAGGTCTCGATCCGACGTCCCTCGTGCGGACTCGCCTCCGACAGGTCACGCGCGCCGAGGTAGGCGTCGACCTCGCCGTCTGGCACCAGGAACGCCAGCGTCGAGCAGAAGCCCTGCCATTCGATCCAATTAGGATATGCCACAACGATTTCCGCGTCATCGGGAATCGATACCCGCAGTTCGTGCGCCGCGACGCGTGCCCGGCCGAAGGTCGACGCCAGGACGCAGACGGCGATGATCAGGGTGACCACGACCATCGCCACCAAGGCGATCAGGGCGCGCACAACCGATCGAGGGGGCATCTGCTCGAGCATATCGCCCGTCGAGGGATGGTGTTCCAACCGATCAGTGAGCCGCTCGCCGATACTCCTGCCGCGGGCGTCCGGTACCGCCGTAGTGCAGGGTCATCGTCAACCTCCCGCCCGAGACGAGCGTGGCGAGGTGCCGGCGTGCGGTCGCCGCGGAGATCCCGATCGCATCGGCGACCTGATCGGCAAAAAGGCCGGCGTCGGACTCCTCGAACAGGTCCAGAATGCGTTGTTCTGTGGGGGATTGGACGGTGCTGCGGTCGTTGCGATGGCCGCCGAACCGCAGCCCCGACAGGGCCGCGTCGACCGCGGCTTGATCGACCCGCGGCGCGTCGAGCACTCGGCGGTAGTGCGCGTACCCGGCCAGGCGGCGTGCCAGTTCGGTGTCGTCGAAGGGTTTGATCAGGTACGCGAGCGCACCTGCACGCGTGGCGGCGCGCACCGCTCGAGCATCGGTCTCGGCGCCGACGATGAAACAGTCGCAGGGTAATTCGCTGACGAGACCGATCCCTGAACCATCCGGCAGGTAGACGTCGAGCAGGACGAGTTCGATCTCTGGATGCTCGGCGATCGCGTGGCGGGCGGCGGCCAGCGTTCCGGCCCGCGCCACCACCCGGAAGCCGGCGACCGCCGATACGATCGCCGAATGCAGTGCAGCGACCCGGAAGTCGTCGTCGACGATGAGAACCCCGAATCCGTCGGCGGTGGCCTCGGCCGGCGAGACCCTGTCTGCGTTCACGGTTCTCCCTCCACTGCTGATCAGCCCTTCATTGCCTGATCAGCCCCGGTGTGATCAGGCACGGCGTCGACCACACCCGGTAGCCGTGCCACGAAGACCGCCCCGCCCAGGTCATCGCCCGCATCGACCAGCGCGATGTCACCGCCGATGCGGTGGACAAGTTGACGCACGATCGCCAAACCCATCCCACGGCCTCCCGGTACTGTCGGGTCGGTCTTGGTGGTGACACCCTCGGTGAAGACGTCGTCGGGATTGGCCAGCATGATGCCCGGACCCGAATCTGCCACGGTGACAAGGAGTTCGGTTCCGTTGGCGAGGATCTCGACCTCCACTTGCGCGTCCGGCGTACCCGCCGCGGCATCGATGGCGTTGTCGACGAGGTTACCCAGGACCGCGGTGACGGTGACGGCGTCGGTGAGCGTTCCGGTCACCCATGTCTGAGGTCCGAGGCACAGGGTCACCCCACGCTCACGGGCGTGGGCGGCCTTGGCTTCCAGGAAGGCCTGCAGGTGCGGTTCGTCGACGTTGTCCAGGCCCTCGATGGCATTGGCACCCCCGCCGGTCAGTTCGGTGAGGTAGTCACGCGCTTCGTCGACATGATCGTGGCGGAGTAGCCCGGCCAGGACGTGCAGGCGGTTCGCGGTTTCGTGGCGCTGTGCGCGCAGGGCCACACTCATCGCGTGGACGGCATCGACCTCGCGGGCCAGATCCTCCACCGTCGTACGGTCGACGACGGAGAGGACCATGCCGAGGTCCCGGCCGTCGGCCGAGGCGGGGTGGGAGGAGACCAGCACGATGCGCTCGCCGACGGTCGCGGCGAGTGGCTCGGTGGTCGACGCGTCGAGAACCCCACGGACTCGGGTGGTGAGGCCCAGGTCGTCGGCCGGTGTGCCGAGCGGCGCGGTGACCCCCAGGAGCTGCCGCGCCTTGTCGTTGGCGACGCGCAGGACACCGTCGGCGTCGACGGCGAGGACACCGTCGTCGAGGGAATGCAGCACGGCGCCCTGCTCGCGGACGAGTTCGGCCAGATCGTCGGGTTCCAGACCGAGGGTCAATCGTCGCCATCGTCGCGCCAGCAGCACCGATCCGACGGTGCCGATGCCGAGTGCTGCGAGGGCGATCAGCCCGGTGGTTACGATGTCGCGCCGGGTGTCGCGGGCGAGTTTCTCGGTGGACACGCCGACGCTGACCAGGCCGATGGGTGCATCAGAAGTTCCTACGGCAGAACCTGTTTGGTAGATGGGCACCTTCGCGCGGACCGATTCGCCAAGCGTGCCGCGGTCGGTGGTGATGTCGACCTGCCCGGACAACGCCTTGGTGGGATCGGTGGAGAGATGCACACCGACCTCGGTGTCCTCGGGGTGCGCGAGGCGGATGCCGTCGGCGTTGGCGATCACCACGAACAGTGCGCCGGTCTTGGCGGCCACCGCCCGGGCCTGTGATTGCAGGGGCGCCGTGGCCAAGTCGGTCGGATCGAGGTCGGAGCCCTGGTGCTCGGCGACCTCGGCGACCACGTCGGGATCGGTGGCGACCGTCTGCGCGATGGCGAGGGCACGCTGGGCGTACTCGTCGCGGACGCGGTCGTCGGCACCGTAGATCACCCACCCGAAACCGACGCCAAGGCTGACCGCGATGACGACGAGCTGCAGGAGCAGTACCTGCGTTCGCAGTCGCATGCGGTCAGCCTAGGCCGAAGCCGGGACGGTCAGAACGGAATCGCACCGACCAGGCATCCGACGCCGAGCATCACCAGCGAGACCACCGCGGCCCGCCACAACACCTTCTTGTGGTGATCGCCGAGGCCGACGCCGGCGAGGGCCACCAACAGCAGGATCGCGGGAACCAGCGGAGATTGCATGTGGAAGGGCTGGCCGGTGATGGAGGCGCGGGCCATCTCGGTGGGGTCGATGCCGTAGCGGGTGGCGGTCTCCGACAGCACCGGCAGCACACCGAAGTAGAAGGCGTCGTTGCTCATCAGGAAGGTCAGCGGGATGGACAGGACACCGATGACCACCGCCATGTGCGGACCCATCCAGGTAGGGATGCCGTCGGCGAGCCAGTGGGCAATCGCGTCGACCATCCCGGTTCCGCTGAACACTCCGGTCAGCACGGCCGCGGCGAGCACCATCGCGACCACCGAGACGATGCTGGAACTGTGCCGGGTGATGGCCTCCTGCTGATCCTTGAGGTGCGGAAAGTTCACCGCGAGGGCCAGGGCGGCGAAGATCATGAACAGCACCGGGATGGCGACGATGTCGGCACCCAGGATCGCCAGCAGCGCGATGGTGAGTCCGGCGTTGACCCAGAAGAGCTTGGGCCGCAAGGTCTTCCGTTGCGGATCGAGGATGCCGGTGAAGCTGGTCTCACCGTCGGCGTCGGTCTCGTTCGGGTCGTAGGCATGTGCCGGGAGGTCGCCGGTGGACGGGGCCTCGGGGTTGCTGTCGCGGGTTGCGCCGCTGCCGGTGCCCGGGTTGCGGCCGCGTCGGAATCCGCCCCGGAATCCGCCGCGACGCGGGGTGTCGGTGCCAGTGCCGCTGCCGCCGCCGGCGAGGACGAGCTCTTCCTGCGGTGCGAGCAGCGAGTCCCTGATCTCGATGTTGCCGATGCGGCGCCGTTCGAGAACACCGAGGTGGTAGGCGAAGGCGAGCACCACCAGCATGCCGATGGCCAGGGCCGGGACCATCGGAAGGAAGACGTCGTTGGTGTCGATCTTGAGCGCACTCGCGGCGCGGGCGGTCGGGCCGCCCCACGGCAGGATGTTCATGGTGCCGTTGGCCAGGCCGGCGACGACGGTGAGGACGACCGGGGAGACGCCGAGTTTGAGGTAGAGCGGCAGCATCGCGGCGGTGGCGATGATGAACGTCGTCGAACCGTCACCGTCGAGGGACACGATCGCCGCGAGCACCGCGGTACCGACGACGAGTCGCGCCGGATCGTTGCGGACCATCCGGACGATGAAGCGGACGATCGGGTCGAAGAGTCCGACGTCGATCATGATGCCGAAGAAGATGATCGCGAAGAACAGCATCGCCGCGGTGGGGGCGAGATCCTTGATGCCGTCCTTGATCATGTCGCTGATGCCGAGGCCCGCACCGGCGAACAGTCCGAACGCGACCGGCACCAGGATCAGCGCGACGACCGGTGTCGCGCGTTTGGTGATGATGAGGAACATGAAGGTGGCGACCATGGCCAACCCGAGAGCTACCAACATTTGCCTGACTTTCTGCCGTGGTTTCCGACGGTGACGCGGGGCGTGGCGTCGGCTACACATGAAGTCTGTGGGTAACTCAGGTCACAGTCACCCTTGCGCTCATTACTCGGGTTTTGCGCATTGTGCGCACGCCGCGCCCAGCGGTGCGGAGGCAATCGTGCCGGGACGAGCATGATGGAGGGGTGCGAGTCCTGGTGGTCGACGACGACCGCAATGTGGCAGAGACCCTACGGCGAATGATGCTCGCCGAAGGCTGGGTCGTGGATGTCGCACATGACGGCCGGGCCGGCTTCGAGAAGGCCGTCGGCGGCGGCTTCGATGTGGCGATCCTCGACATCATGATGCCGGGACTCAACGGGTACGAACTGGTCCGGGACCTCCGTGCCGCCGGGATCTGGACGCCGGTGCTGATGCTGACGGCCAAGGACGGCGAATACGACCAGGCCGATGCGTTCGACTTCGGCGCCGATGACTACCTCACCAAGCCGTTCTCGTTCGTGGTGCTCATCGCCCGGTTGCGCGCACTCGCGCGGCGCGGTGCGCCGCAACGTCCCACTGTGCTCACGGCCGGATCGCTGCGGCTCGACCCGGCCGCACACACCGCGTCCCGGTGCGGCGACGACTTGACCTTGACCCCTCGTGAATTCGCCTTGCTCGAATTTCTGATGCAACACAAGGGCGAGGCGGTCACCAAGGCCGAGATCCTGGACTCCGTGTGGGACATCAACTATCGCGGCGACGAGAACGTGGTCGAGGTCTACATCAGTTATCTTCGGCGGCGCATCGACACCCCGTTCGGCTGCAAGGCGATCCAGACGGTGCGAGGCGTCGGATATCGCCTCGCCGCCGACGGCGGGTGAGGGCGGTCAGCTGCGGCCCACTCGACCCGGACGCGGGTGTTCGGAGGCGCCGCCGGAATGCCAGGGTTGTACCGGCAGGATGAAACCGACCGTGGCGCCGCCACCCGGGGTGTCGGCGATCCTGACCTCACCGTCATGTGCGCGGATGATCTCGGAGACGATCGCCAGACCCAGTCCCGATCCACCCCAACGACGTTCACGCGTGTTGTCGAGACGGACGAAACGTTCGGTGACCCGGTCCTTGTCGGCATCGGGGATTCCGGGTCCGTTGTCGGCGACGGTGACCGACACCCGGGCACCGTCGTCGCTGAGCGTCATCGCCAGCGTCAGCCGATCCCGGGTGTGGCGGGCGGCGTTGTCGGCCAGGTTGCGCAGTGCCCGAGACAGCTTTTCCGCGTCACCACGCACGCGGACAGCGACGATCCGTGCCTCC
The DNA here is from genome assembly GCF_053587995.1 of Gordonia sp. NPDC003504. Classification (NCBI taxonomy): domain Bacteria; kingdom Bacillati; phylum Actinomycetota; class Actinomycetes; order Mycobacteriales; family Gordoniaceae; genus Gordonia; species Gordonia sp. NPDC003504. The sequence goes on along the minus strand of NZ_JBSFPC010000006.1, from coordinate 168,705 downwards.
ACATGATGCCGACCGAGCGCCTCGAGACGATTCACTTCCGCGGTGCAGATCTCGTCGAGGTCGACATCGGTGATGCGCAGCGGAACACCGCTTTCGTCGGCCCGCGCGAGCAGCAACAGATCCGAGACCATCGACTGCAGGCGAAGTGCCTCGGGCAGCAGCACCGAGTCGACCGTCTCGGGATCGAGGGGTTGGTGTTTGCTCCGCGAAAGATCCAACAATCCGACCAGCGTCGTCAGCGGACTGTTCAGTTCGTGTGAGGCGTCATTGACGAAACGCATCTGTTGCGCGCGGGCGGTCTCGATGCGGTCGAGCATGTCGTTCATCGTGGTCGCCAGCGTGGCGATCTCGTCGCCGGTGCCCGGTACCGGAACACGTTGGTGCAGGTCGCCTCCCGAGATCTCCTCGACCTGACCGCGGATCAGGTCCACGGGTTTGAGTGCGCGTCCGACGAAGTAGTACGTCATCAGGGCCATGCCGATCACGATGATCGGGAACACGATGCAGCAGACGACAGCCGCGGTCAGGACCAACCAGTCGATCGGCCGCTCGAGAGCGCCGACCTCGACCGTCACCGGGCCGTCCGGTGTGTCCACCCCCAGCAGCGTCGCCCGGTACTCCGACCCCGACGGGCTCGTCGTGGCGTCGTCGACGGTGATCTCGGATCCGGCATCGACCCCGGGCCCGAGTGGCGTCGTGGAGTGGTTCAGACTCGACACCACCACGGTTCCCTCGGCATCCACGACCTGCACCACGTCGACGTTGCGGACCGGACTCAGAAGTGACTCGTCGAGCCCGGCGATGCCCTGCTCTTGCACCACCTCGGCGATCTCATGCGCCCGCGACTGTGTCGCGGCATCGGCTGCGTGCAGCAGCAGGTGACGCAGCACTAGGACGAGGACGACGGCCGCGATCGTAAGCGCGACGGTGACCAGAGTGGTCGCCACCAGGGTCAATCGGATGCGCACACCGCGAGTGCGTTCGGTCAACCAGGTGGGTACCAGGGATCGCACTCGCACATTCCGACAGTAACGGCCGGTGGTCGACGGTGATGCCGACGTCTCCGTACCGCACTCAGCGTCCACTAAGCGTTGCCGCGCCACGCTGGTCACATGTCCGTGCTCAATGGCCGCCGCGTGTCGGCGGGTGTCCTGCTGTTGCTCGTCTGTCTGGTCGGCCTCGTCCTCGCGTTCCGGAGTGGGCCGATCGGCATCGACCGGGCGGTGATGACCTGGTTCGTCGATCATCGCAGCCACGCTGCGGTGCCGGCGGTGTCCGCGTTCTCCGACCTCTTCGGTCCACTCCTGGTTGCGGTGTGGACGCTGGCGATCGCCGTGCTGTTCTTCCTGCGGGATCGCACCGTCGGCCGTTCGACCGCCATCGTGGCGGGTGTCGCATGTGCGGCGGTGGTGACCGAGGTCGTCAAACTCGTTGTCGCACGACCCCGACCACCGATGATCGACCACGTGGGTATCAGCGAGATGACCTACTCCTACCCTTCCGGCCACGTGACCGGCACCACCGCACTCGCCCTGACGACCGCTGTCGTCGCGACCGCCACCTCCGGCCGCCGCGCGAAGGTGTGGGCGGTGTCGGTGGCTGCTCTCGTCGGTGTCATCGGGGCCGCAACGCGCCTGTACCTCGGCGTCCACTGGTTCTCGGACGTCCTCGCGGCGTTCGCGGTGGCTACCGCGTCCGCGCTGGTGGTGCCCGGGGCGACCGACGCCGCGTTGCGTGAGATCCGCCGACGACTTCCGGCCACCCCGCCCGACTGGCTTGCCCCGGCCACCCGGCAGGCGGTCCCCACCCGAGGGCGCTGACCTGCGTCTGCCGGCGGTGCACGGGAAGCACCTGCCTCAGTCCGGCAGCATGGGCGCGTCGTCGCCGTGATGGCGGCCGAGCAGGACGCCGCGGGTCAGCGCATCACGACCGAATCGATCACGCAGAGCGTCCATGGTGGCGTCGAGGTCGGAGGCGTGGAGTTCACCGGCCGGGACGTCGTCGAACGGGAGGGCCAGTTGCGGGGTGTCGGCGTCGTCGAGGTTGGCGAGACTGACTCCGATCAGGGTGCAGCCGCGCTCGACGATCAGCGGCCGGGCGGCGTCGAAGAGCCCCCGCGCGCAGTCCATCAGCAGGTCGGTGCGGTCGGTGGCCTCGGGCAGGGTGCGCGACCGGGTGACGGCGGTGAAGTCATGGAACCGTAAGCGCAGCACCATGGTCCGGCAGTAGCGGTCGGCGTTGCGCAACCGTTTGCCGAGCCGGTCGACGATGGCGATCAGGGTGGCCTCGATGTCGGCGGCGGATCTGTGCCCACGGCCGAGCGCACGCTGCGAACCGATCGAGCTGCGGCGGCGGCCCGTCTCGACCCGACGCGGATCATGCGCGAGCGACAACGCGAACAGGTGCCGACCGGCACCGCCACCGACGATGCGGCACAACGACTTCTCGCCGATGCGAGCCATGTCGCCGACGGTGGTGATGCCCGCGTCGGCGAGCTTGGCCTCGGTGACCGGGCCGACTCCCCACAGACGCCGGACCGGCAACGGATGCAGGAACTCCAGTTCCCGGCCCGCCTCGACCTCGAGGAGACCGTCCGGCTTGCCGACCGCACTGGCCACCTTCGCGAGAAACTTGCTGCGCGCTACCCCGACGGTGATGGGCAGCCCTACCTCGACGCGAACGCGGGACCTCAGGGCTTCGGCGATCTGAACGGGAGTTCCCGCGGTGCGGCGCAGGCCCGCGACGTCGAGGAAGGCCTCGTCCACGGAGATGCCCTCGACCAGCGGCGTCGTGTCCCGGAAGATCTCGAATACCTCGCGGCTGGCCTGCATGTAGTCGTCGAAGCGGGGCCGCACCACCACCGCGTCGGGACACAAGGCGAGGGCGTCGCGGCCGCCCATCGGGCTCCGGACGCCGCGGGCCCTGGCCTCGTAACTGGCGGCGAGCACCACCCCACCGCCGACGAGCACCGGACGTCCACGCAGCGACGGGTCGTCACGCTGTTCGACCGAGGCGTAGAACGAGTCGAGGTCGGCGTGCAGGATCGATGCGTCCGGTCGGTCGGCGGTGTGGATGCGGCCCATCGTGTCACTCCCGTCGAGTCAACCCTGCATCGGATCGAACAGATAGGCGAATGATACCCGGCGCGTCCGACACGGTGGATGCTCAGCCCGTCGCGGACCGGGCCCGCTCCTCGTCGGTCGTCGCGCGCAATTCGGGAGCGTTGGCCACGACGAGCCACGCGGCGAGCGTCGCGAGGAGCACCGGAACAACCAGATTCCATTGCGGCACCACCGCGAGCGCGATGAACAGGCTCACCCAGCCGTTACGGGTGGCGGCCACCACGATGCCGGCCGTGGCGGCGGCGACGGCGTCGACCAGCGGGATGGACGTCCAGATCGTGTGGATACCGAAACCGAGTGCGACGCCGATGAAGACGGCCGGGAAGATCCGGCCGCCACGGAAACCGGCGGCCGCGGCGATCAGCAGGGCGAGGAGTTTGATACCGGCCATCACGAAGAAGCCCAGGGCGGTCGTCGAGCCGAGTTCCCCGGGTAGTTCCTTGGCCTGATCGAGGCCCTTGAACAGGGTGATCTCGCCGCCGAGTGCGCCGAGTGCGCCCAGCGCGAGTCCGGCGAGCGTCAGCAGCAGCACCGGGTTGGCGATCCGGTGCATCAGTCGGTGCAGCGGGTCGAAGACGAACGCGGCGACCACACCGAGCGCGGCCGCCACGACGGCGACGCCAATGGCGACGAGCACGTCGCGCAGACCGTCGAAGGAGTCGTCGGGCAGGCCGATCGACAGGCTCAGATCGGTGAATCGCAACATCACGAACGATCCGGTGGCGGCGGCCACCAGCGGCAGATACAGCCTGTTCCACAACGGGATACGCGAGTCCCCGGCATTGACCTCGGACAGCATCAGCGCCGCGGCCACCGGGGTACCGAACAGCGCGCCGATGGTGGCCGCGGTGGACAGTCCCAGCCAACGCTCGCCGCCCAGTGCGGGCAGCACCCGGACACCGATGGCGACGATGAGCGCGGCGTTGATCGCCATGATCGGGTTCTCCGGGCCCAGACTGACACCTCCGGCGAGGGTGAGCACCGTGGCGACGGTCAATCCGGGTACCGCGGACGGCGGCAGGGGACGCGACACCAGTTCGACGGTGGCCGGATCCTCGCCGGCGTGGCCGGGTGCGTACCGGATGACCAGGCCGACGAGCAGGCCGGTCGCCGTCAGGATCGTCAGCGTCCACCACCAGGTGTCGGCGGTGGCGCCGACCGTCGACGCGAGGTCGTCCCAGATGAGTCGCTGCAGGAACTCGGCCAGCGCCGAGATGCCCCACAGGCCGAGCGCGCAGACGGCGCCGACGGCGAGGGCCACCGGCGTCAGGGCAAGGAGCCGGCCGACTGGTACCCGCACCGACCCCTCGGTGGATGGCTCTGGCGTTTCACTCACAGAGCGATTGTGGTCGATTGGGTAGACGGATTGGGTAGACAGGTGGACATGCACCCGCAATCCTCCCGTCCCGTTGCGCCTCCACTGTCCGAGTTGCGACGCCGGACCAGTGCGAAGTGGCGCACCTATCCCGACGACGTGCTGCCGTTGTTCGTCGCGGAGATGGACTACGGACTCGCGCCGGTGGTCGCCGAGGCGATGGTGGATCTGATCCGGACCTCGGATCTGGGCTACGCCGAGTCCGCGGGCCCGGCCGGTCCGGCGTTCGCCGGGTTCGCGCGACGACGATGGGGCTGGGACGTCGCACCCGAGGACGTGCACCCGACCACCGACGTGAGCGTGGTGATCGTCGAAGCCCTGCGGGTGGCGATCACCCCCGGTGACCCGGTGATCATCACGCCGCCGGTGTATCCGCCGTTCTTCGATCTCATTCCCGAGGCCGGCGGGCAGCCGGTGACGGTGCCGCTCGTGCGCGATGACGCCCGGACGACTGGACATCGTCTTGATCTGGACGGGATCTCGGCCGCCTTCGCGGCCGGGGCTCGCGCAATCCTGTTGTGCCATCCGCACAATCCGCTCGGGCTGGTCCACCCGCGCGGCGACCTCGAGGCGCTGGCCGAATTGGCCGCCGAGCACGGGGCGGTGGTGCTCAGCGACGAGATCCACGCGCCGCTGGTGCATCCCGGAACCGAGTTCGTCCCGTTCCTGGCGGTGAGCGACACGGCGCGCGAGGTCGGGATCGCGGCGGAGTCGGCGAGCAAGGCGTTCAATCTCGCCGGTGCGAAATGTGCGCTGACCGTCGTCGGCAGCAACCCGATGCGCGCGCTGATCGACCGGCAACCCGAGGAGGTCGCGTTCCGCACCAGCATCCTCGGGCGGGCCGCGACCGCGGCGGCCTTCGAGCACGGCGACGACTGGCTCGACGCCACCCTCGAGGTGATCGGCGAGAGTTTCGAACTGCTGGATCAGCTTGTTGCACAGCATCTTCCCCAGGTCCGGTGGCAACGTCCGGCCGCGTCCTACCTGGCCTGGCTGGACTTGCGGGCCACCGGTCTCGGTGACGACCCCGGCATCCCCATCCTCGACGACGGCCGCGTCGCCCTGCACCGCGGACCGGCCTTCGGCGTGCAGGGCAACGGCTTTGCTCGACTCAACGTCGCCTGCTCGGCGGAGGTGCTCACCGAGGCGGTCGAGCGGATCGGGCGGGTGGTCGGCGGGTAGGTGGCGCAGTCACTGCGTGGGAGAGCGCTGTCAGCGTGGACGCGAGCGCTGTCAGCGTGGACGCGAGCGCTGTCAATGAACAAGCCAGCGCCGAACAAGCAAGCGCCGTCAGCTCCGCTGCGCTCGCAGCACCACGTCGTTGATGTGGTGTCCACCGCCGGCGGGCCGCCCCCGTTCCCGGGTCTCGTGGGTGTGGATCGTCCAACCGTCACCCAGCATCGCGGCGACGTCGCCGGGCTGGACGTAGTCGTCCGGGTCGAAGCCGTGGGCCCGCACACCTTCGGGCGCGTGCGCGACGACGAGTAACGTCCCACCCGGCCCGACCGCGTCGATCAGCCTGCGCGCGACGTGGACGTCGGTGGCCTTGATCGGGAAGTAGTGCGCGGTCACCAGCCCGAAGTCGCGGCCGGGGACATCGTCGGTGGTGAGATCGGCGCGGACCCAGGTGATGGACGAGCGCGGGTCGATCTCGCGGGCACGGTCGATGGCGACCTGGGAGATGTCGAGGGCGATGACCTGCCAGCCGTGGTCGGCCAGCCAACGCGCATCTGCCCCCTCGCCCGATCCCACCTCCAGCGCGGTACCCGGCGTGAGGTCCGAAACCTCAACGGGCAGGGCCGGATTGACGTCTGATGTCCACAGCTTCCCGGCGTCGCGGTACCGGGCATCCCATTCGTCGGCACTGTGTGGATTGACATCTTTGTGGTGATTCTCGGTGGTCATGACGCCACTGTGGCATGACGTCGCGACGCCGTCGAGGGACCTTGCGCACTCGGCAAGAACAGGCAGACTGGTGCGTATGGCCTTCCCCATTCGTATCGGTGTCCAGATCCAGCCCCAGCATGCCCCCGACTACTCACTCATCCGTGATGCGGTCCTGCGCGCCGAAGACGCCGGCGTTGACGTCGTCTTCAACTGGGACCACTTCTATCCGCTGTACGGTGACCCCGACGGCGCCCACTTCGAATGTTGGACGATGCTCGGGGCGTGGGCGGAACAGACCGAGCGCGTCGAGATCGGCGCCCTGGTGACCTGCAACTCCTACCGCAATCCCGAACTGCTCGCCGACATGGCGCGCACGGTCGACCACATCTCCGGGGGTCGCCTCATCCTGGGTATCGGCGCCGGGTGGTTCCAGAAGGACTACGACGAGTACGGCTACGAGTTCGGCACCGCCGGAAGCCGACTCGCCGACCTCAGCGAGGCGTTGCCGCGTATCGACGCGCGCCTCAAGAAGCTCAACCCCGCGCCGACCCGCCACATCCCCGTCCTCATCGGCGGCAGTGGCGAGAAGAAGACCCTGCGTTATGTCGCCGAGTACGGCGACGCCTGGCATGGCTTCAACGACGTCGAGACCTACCGACACAAGTCGAAGGTGCTCGCCGAGCACTGCGCCGCGGTCGGTCGTGACCCGGAGACCATCGAGCGGTCGGCGGGCGTGCAGTTCACCGGCGATGTCGACGAGTTGTTGCGCAACGCCGATGCGATCAGTGCCGAAGGCGTGACGTTGCTGACCGTCGGGATCACCGGACCCGACTACGACATGACCGCTCTGCAGGCGCTGACTCGCTGGCGCGGCTGACAAGTCACGGCTGATAAGTCACGGCTGGGAAGTATTGAGGCGATGCCGGCGATCTGGGTGGTGGCGATCATCGCGGCCGCGGTCTGCGTGTGCTGTTGGGTGGCGTCGCTGATCACCGGCGACACCTCGTGGGTCGACCGCATCTGGTCGGTGGTGCCCGTCGTCTACCTGTGGGTCTTCTGCGGCACTGCCGGATTCGACGACACGCGCCTGCTGGTGATGGCGATCCTGGTGACCCTGTGGGGCGTGCGGTTGACGTTCAACTTCGCGCGCCGCGGCGGGTACACGGGTACGGAGGACTACCGCTGGCAGATCCTGCGTTCGAAGATGAGTCGCAGTCAGTTCTGGCTGTTCAACCTCTTCTTCATCGTCATCTACCAGAATCTGCTGCTGGTATTGATCACGTTGCCGGCCAACACCGCATTGCATCATCAGGGCGGTTTCGGTGTGCTCGACGTTGTCCTGGCCGCACTGTTCCTGGCCTTTCTGGCTGGCGAGACCGTCGCCGACCAGCAGCAGTGGGCATTTCACCGTCGCAAGGCGGCGACCGTCGCGGCAGGTCGGGAACCGGAATCCCGGTTCCTGCGCACCGGCCTGTTCCGCTTCTGCCGGCACCCGAACTACTTCTGCGAGCAGGCGCAGTGGTGGGTGATCTACGTGTTCGGGGCGTCGGCGGCGGGTTCGGTGTTGCAACCGAGCATCGTCGGCGCGGTGCTGCTGACCGTGTTGTTCATCGGATCGACGAGGTTCACCGAGTCGGTCACCCTGTCCAAGTACCCGGAGTACGCCGAGTACCAGCGCAGCACCTTCGGATACTTTCCGCTGCCACCGCGCAGACACACGCAGGTTGCCTGACCCACCGATCCGGTCGGGGGTAGTGACTATCTTGTTCCCATGGGTTGCGCACGAGTGTCCGGACCTGTCCGTGCCGCGCTGACTGTGGTGGTGAGCGCCGCCGCGTTGCTGCTGTGCCTGCTCACCGCCGGTTTCGCGGCCGCCGAACCGCCGACCCGGCTTCCCGAGCCGGTGTCCGACCCGGCCGACGTGCTCACCGAATCCCAACGCGCCGATGTCGAGCGGGCCGTCGACGAACTCTCCGACAAGCACAACGTGCAGCTGTGGGTGGTGTACGTGAAGACCTTCGACGGTCTGGACACCACGACCTGGGCGCAACAGACGATCGCACTCAGTGAGCTCGGCAATCAGGATCTGCTGCTCGCGGTTGCGACCGACGACCGCGCCTACCGGTTCGCCGTTCCCGACAACGCCTCGACCGCCGATCTGACCAACGAGGATCTGGCATCGATCGCGCAGGACGACATCGTCCCCGCGCTACGCCGTCAGGACTGGGCCGGGGCGGCGATCGGCGCGGCCAACGGGGTCAGCTCGACCCTCGATCCGTCCTACACCGGCTACCTGGTGGCCGGCGGGGTCGGCGCGGTCGCGGTGGTCGGCGGCGGTGGGGCGTGGGCCTACTCGCGGCGTCGCAAGCGCCAACAGGTCGAGGCCGGTGTGGAGGCCGTACGGGATCAGGAACTGACCGCCGATCAGCTGGCGGCGCAGCCGCTGGAGGTGCTCGATCCGTGGTCGCGGGAGGTGCTCACCGACACCGACAACGCGATCCGCACCAGCGACGAGGAACTCCGGCTGGCGGTCGGCGAGTTCGGCGAAGGGCAGACGACGCCGTTCCGGGCGGCGGTCGACGCCGCCAAGGCGGCGCTCGCGTCGTCGTTCGCGCTGCGGCAACGTCTCGACGACAACATCCCCGAGACCCCCGACGAACAGCGCTCGATGCTGGTGCAGATCATCACCACCTGCACCGACGCCGACCGCGCCCTCGACGAGCAGGTCACCGCGTTCGACGAGATGCGCAACCTGCTGATCAACGCGCCGGCGCGGTTCGACGAGCTCACCCGCAGGGTCGTCGACCTGCATACCCGGGCTGATGCGGCCGAGGAGCAGTTGAGGGGACTCGTCGCCCGGCACGGTGAGCAGACGTGCACCTCGATCCTGCAGAATGTGGTGCTCGCGCGGCAGGAGATCGAGTTCGCCGAGCGCAGTGCCGATCAGGGCCGGTCGGCCATCGCCCGCCCGGCCGGTGAGCAGGGACCGGCCGTCGCCGACATCCGAGCCGCCGAGGGCGCGATCGCCCAGGCCGACAAACTCCTCGACGCCATCGACAACGCCGAGGGCAACATCGCCGCCGCGCACAGCCGGATGGGTTCGCTGATCGCCGAGGTGGAGGGTGAGATCGCGGAGGCCGCCGCACTGACCGCCGACGGCGGGCCGGGCCTGGCGACCGCGGTGACAGCGGCGTCGACGGCATTGTCGGATGCGAAAACTCGGTCGGACAGTGACCTGCTCGGCACCTTCACCGCTCTCGTCGACGCCGACGCCGACCTCGATGATGCGCTGGAAGCGGCGCGTGGCGCGGCCGCCGAACGCACCCGCCGCGCCGAGGTCCTGTCGGCGGCACTGACCGGCGCCGAGGCCAAGGTGTCGGCGGCGCGGGACTTCATCGGCACCCGGCGCGGTGCCGTGCAGTCGGTGGCACGCACCCGGCTGTCGGAATCCGAACGGCTCCTGCAGGCCGCGCGCGACGCGTCGGCCACCGATCCGTCCACCGCGACCGACTCGGCGCGACGTGCCGGTGCCCTCGCCGATCAGGCGCTGATGGCGGCCCAGGGTGACGTGGTCAGCTGGCAGCAGGGGCAGCAGGGGCAGCAGCGCTCGTCCGGGTCGTCGGCGGCCGGGGCGGTCCTCGGCGGCATCCTCGTGGACAGCTTCCTGCGCGGCAGCATGCGCGGCGGCGGTTTCGGAGGTGGATTCGGCGGCGGTGGCTACACCAGCGGCGGGCGCAGTCCCGGGTCGTTCGGCGGGTCGTCGAGTTCGGGTCGGATCGGGGTCGGCGGGCGGTTCTGATCGGCAAGGTACTGCTTCGGATGATCATTCGCGACACCAACGTCGTCTCCGAGCTCATGGGCACAGAGCTCATGGGCACAGTGCCCGATGCCCGGGTTCGAGTGGGTGGACCGACCCATCGGGCGGTGACCGCAGCCGTCCCTCCTGCCACGCCCGTGTTCGCGTCGGGCTACGTCGCGGAATCCGGGGACGACGAAGCGGGATCGGCATCGGCGGGCGGACCATCATCGGCACCGGAAGCCGGTTCGGATCGGAGCTTCGGGGGTGCACTGGGCACCGGTGTGGCCTGCTGCCGTCCCCACACGAAGTAGGCGATCGGGCCGAGGAAGTTGACGAAGCTCGCCGCGACCCACGCCCCCTTGGGTCCGCGCACCAGGTAGTCGGGCCGCAACCACAGGTCGCGCAGCGCGGCCACCTGCAGGGCGATCTGTGCTGTCGCGCCACCGATGATCAGCGCTCGCGAACGGGTGGACAGTTTGGTGAACCGCTTCTTTCGACGTCGTGTCATATGTCACAGTAGTCCCGCTTTTACTTCGATACTCTAAGTATTAGAGTCACGAAGTGTGATGGCGACCAAGGACGACAACGTCGCAGTGGCCCGGCGGCTGCGGCCCGCGGTCACCCGGCTGTACCTGATGATGCGTCGCCACACCCCGATCCCCGAGTACACCGCGGCACAGGCATCCGGCATGGCCACCCTGCTCGACCACGGACCGATGCGGATGGGCGAGTTCGCCGACCGCGAATCGATCCGGATGCCGACCGCCACCAGCCTCATCGACGGGCTCATCCGCAACGGGCTGGTGCAACGCGAACGCGATCCGGCCGACCGCCGTGCGGTTCTGGTGTCGGTGACCGATCACGGTCATGCGGTCCTCGACCGGGTTCGAGCCCAACGCGATGACGCCCTGGCCGTCGCCATCGCAGCGCTCTCCGACGACGACCGCGCCGCGCTGGCCGCCGCCGCACCGGCCCTGCAGGCCCTCCACGAATCCCTTGAGGGCGCTGTGCAATCGAAGAACGCGCAATCCAAGACCGTCCACCGATAAAGACACACCGTCAGCGAGGAGAACAATGACCACCACCTCGACGACGCCGGCCCAGAGTTCCGACGCCGCAGCATCTTCCGACCAGCCCCACGACGAGCACTCGTTGCTCGCGACCTTTGCCCGGCAACCGAGAACCGTCTGGGTGACCGCCTTCGCCGCGGTCATCGCGTTCATGGGCATCGGCCTGGTCGACCCGATCCTCAACAGCATCGCCGAGGCGCTCAACGCCCCGCCGGACAAGCTGACCCTGCTCTTCGGTGTCTACGTCGGCGTGCAGTGCGTCGCCATGCTGATCACCGGATGGTCGGCGTATCGGTTCGGTCCCAAGCGCACCCTGACCGCGGGTCTGACGCTCATCGTCGTCGCCGCGGGAATCTCGGCCTTCGCCAACGGAATCGACCAGCTCATCGCCTACCGCGTCATCTGGGGATTGGGTAATGCCCTGTTCATCGCGACGGCCCTGGCCTTCATCGTCAGCTCCGCCAAGGGCAGTCAGCACGGCGCGATCATGCTCTACGAGGCGGCGCTCGGCGTCGGCCTGGCCGTCGGCCCGCTGCTGGGTGCGATCCTCGGATCGTGGACCTGGCGTGCGCCTTTCGGCGGTACCGCCATCCTGATGTTGATCGGCGCCATCCTGTGTGCGGTGATGTTGCCCGCCGACGGCCCGCGCGCCGAACGCCAACCCGTGCGGATCATCGATCCCCTCAAGGCACTTCGCAACCGCACCCTGCTGATCACCTCGATCGGTTCGGCCTTCTACACCGGTGCCCTGTTCACCGTCATCGCGTGGGCCCCGATTGCCATGGGGCTCAAGCCGATCTGGGCCGGACTCATCTTCTTCGGCTGGGGTCTGCTGACCGCGCTGGCCGGTGTGTTCGTGGCTCCACGCCTTGCCGAGAAGATCGGTCAGCGCGGTGGTGTGATGACCGCGATCGCCACCTACGCCGTCGTCATGGCCCTGGCCGGGGTCGGCACCTTCACCGACCAGGTCTGGCTGATCGGTCTGGCCGTCGTCCTCTCGGGTATCCCGTCGGGCGTGCTCAACACACTGTTCACCGGTGTCGCCATGTCGTCCGGTGACGCGAGCACCCCGCGGTCGGTGTCGAGTGCCGGCTACTCGTTCCTGCGCTGGGCCGGCGCCGCGGTCGCCGCTGTGCTCGTCGCCCATCTGGCCGAGTGGTTCTCGTCGGTGGCCGCTCCGTGGTGGTTCGCCGCCGGATACTGCGTCATCGCCGTCATCGCGGTGAGTTTCGTGACCACCAAGGCCGCCGAATCGCATGACGTCGACGAGGAAGCCGCCCTGATCGGGGCCGAGGAGTACTGAGCCGTACCACTGCCGATACAACCGGGATGAGTAGCAGCAGCAACGTCAATCTTTGACGCGAGCAGCGCTATTCGTCCCGGTTGTATTCGCCTGTCCCCATACCCCTGCCCCATTCCCCGTGTCTTACCGAGTGGATCAGTCCAGCCAGTCCAGCACCGACGCCGCGGTCCAGCTCTGCTGCATACTGCCGAGCGGTTCCCCGGTGAACGGTTCGTAGTACTCGGCGAACGCACCGTCGGTGGCCTGCCGCAACCCCTCGTCGCGCAGCCGGGCCGAGCGTTCCGGCCAGCCGCGCCGCGCGAACGCCCAACTGAATAGCCACGTCATCACCGGCCACACCGGGCCACGCCAGTACTCCCGCGGCCGGAAGTCGTTGGAGATCGGCGACGTCGACGGCGGTACGGCGTAGCGCAGGTCGGGGTGACCGCAGAACCGTGGGCCGTCGAACAGGCGCATCAGCGCGCGCTCGGAATCTCGGGACAGTCCACCGCACAACAACGGTGCGAACTGCGCGATCGTTTCGGTGGTGATCCACCTGTTCGCACGGAGATCGAAATCCCTTGCGGCACCGTTTCTCTCGTTGGAGGCCGCGACCACGCCGGCCCGGAACCGATCCGCCCAGGCCCGCAGATCGCGGACATCGGCGCGCGGCTTCGAGTAGTCCTCGCCGATCGTCGCGAGGACGTCACACGCGAGCGCGAAGATCGCGCTGACGAAGACGTCCTCGACGGCGAAGCTCATCACCTTGGGGAGCAGATCGTCGTCGTAGTTGGCGCGCTTCATCTCCTCGACGAGCCAGATGTAGCGGTCGTATTCGAGGTCGGTCGGTCGCATCGACAGGTCGGAGACGTGGTCGAGGTCGGCGCGCTGGAACGGTGGGAGGTCGTCACCCGGCGTGACACCCGCGTAGGGCTTGTCCCAGCGCGGGGAGTTGTCCATCCCGGATTCCCACCCGTGATAAATGGTGATGCGGCCCCGGCCGTTGGGGTCACGGGCGTGCGCGAGCCATCGATGCCACCGCACCAGCGAACCCCACCGGCGGTCGATGAACTCGTTGGCCACCTGCCGCGTGGTGCGCCCATGACGACGCGAGTGATCGAGGATCCGCTGCACCGCGATCGCGTGCACCGGCGGCTGGGTGATGCCGGAGGTGTCGGGGTAATCCGGCGAACAATCGGCCAGCCGCGCGCACTCCCACCGACGTGGACCCGGGAAGTAGCCGTCGCGTCCGTTGGCGAACACGATGTGCGGGATCATCCCGTTGGTCCACTGCGCCGAGAGCAGCGTATCCATCTCGATGACGGCGCGCTCCACCGACAACGGGGCCAACCCGACCGTGACGAACGCCGCATCCCAGCTCCACATATGGGGGTAGAGCCGGGGTGCGGCACTGGTCATCGTGCCCAAGTCATTGCCCCGCAGCAGGTACGCGGCACGCGCCGCGAGCTGCGTCGGGGTGAATCCATAGCGCGCCACGCGTCGATTCTGCCCCGCGGACCCCGATGCCGCCGGGCGAGCGCACCGGAGCCCCTAGGCTTGACCCCATGCCCACCGCACTGATCACCGGCGCGAGCCGCGGCCTCGGTGCCGAGATCGCCCGGCAACTCGCCCCCACCCACGACCTGCTGCTCGGCGGCCGACCGTCGGCCGAGCTGGATACGTTGACCACGCAACTCGACGGCGCCTCCACCTTCCCGGTGGAGCTGACCGACCACGACGCCGTCGAGGCCGCCACGGAGGCCATCACCTCCCTCGACGTCCTGGTGCACAACGCCGGGGTGGGCAGCAGCCTGTCGCCGGTCGGCGAGACACCCGCCGACGAGTGGCGCCACATCCTCGAGGTGAACCTGATCGCCGCGGCCGAACTCACCCGCCTGCTGCTCCCCGCGCTGCGCGCGGCGGGCGGGCACGTCATCTTCATCAACTCCGGCGCCGGTCAACGCGCCAATCCCGGGTGGGCGCCGTACGCGGCGAGCAAATTCGGGCTACGGGCCCTTGCCGACGCCCTGCGGGCCGAGGAACCGGACCTGCGCGTCACCTCGGTCTTCCCCGGCCGCATCGACACCGACATGCAACGCGACCTCATCGCCATCGAGGGCAAGGAGTACGACGCATCGCAGTTCCTCGCCCCGGCGACGGTGGCCGCGGCCGTGCTGATGGCGATCCACACACCCGCCGACGCCCACCCCACCGAGATCGTGCTGCGGCCGACCGGACGTCAGTGATGCGTCAGGGCGTCACAGCTGGACCAGGTCGGAGGCCTGCCACACCGCACGCATCGAGGTGATCTTGCCGTCGGCGTCAAACACCATGATGTCGACCGGGGTGATCTCGAAGCGCATCCCGGCGGTGCCGGTGACCAGGGTGAACTCGAAGACCGCGGTGTCGCCGGCGATCTTCTTCCACTTCAGGGTCGCGGTGCGCTCGTCCATGCCGGTGATCACCGAGTAGAACTCCACCAGCTGCTCGCGGGTGTCGCGGATGTCGGCGCCGATCGGGTCCTCGACGGTGGCGTCGGCGGCGTACAGATCGGCGATCTGTTCGGCGGTGCCACTGGTGAGGTACTCGATGTAGTTCTCGACGACGGCGTTGATCTTGTCGCTGAGTTCGGCTGCGGTGTCCTGCTCGACGGTCATGGGTGCCCTTCCGGGGAAACGAGAACGTGTTCTAGTTTCACGGTAGCAGTCGCACGCCGCTCAGCCGAGCCGTTCGTAGATCGTCGCGTTGGCCAGACCGCCCGCCTCGCACATCGTCTGCAGCACGTACCGGCCACCGGTCTGCTCGAGGGCGTTGATCGCCGTCGTCGCCAATCGCGCGCCGCTGGCACCGAGTGGGTGGCCGATCGCGATCGCTCCGCCGTGCACGTTGACCCGATCGAGGTGGACGCCGAGGTCGCGTGCCCAGGCCAGCACCACCGGCGCGAACGCCTCGTTGACCTCGAACAGGTCGATGTCGGCGAGAGCCAGTCCGGCCTTCGCCAGCACCTTGCGGGTGGCCGGGATGATCGCGGTGAGCATCAACAGCGGATCGTCGCCGGCGACCGCCATCGTGTGCACCCGCACGCGCGGGCGCAGGCCGAGCGCAGCGGCCCGCTCCTCGCTCATCACCAGCACGGCCGCCGAGCCGTCACTGATTTGGCTCGCGTTGGCCGCCGAGATCACCCAGTCGATCTCGGGGAACCGCACCCCCATCGCCGGGTCGTGGTAGGCCGGAGGCAGCGCGGACAGTTGACCGAGGGTGGAGCCGACCCTGATTCCCTCGTCGGCGGTGAGCCCGGCCAGGGGTGCGATCTCGTTGTCAAAACGTCCGTCCTTGGTTGCGGCGGCTGCCAATTCGTGTGAGCGCAGCGAGTACTCGTCGACGGCCGACTTGGCAATGCCCCAGCGCACCGCGATCAGCTCCGCGGAGATCCCCTGTCCCACAAGCCCGTCGGGGTAACGCGCGTCGAAGGCGACTCCATTGGGATCGCTGACACCTTGAGCAGCCGATCCCATGGGCACCCGCGACATGGATTCCACTCCGGCCGCGACGACGACGTCGTTGACACCGGCCATGATGCTCTGCGCGGCAAAGGCGATCGCCTGTTGTCCACTTCCGCATTGTCGGTCAACGGTGACACCCGGAACCGACTCGGGGTATCCCGCGGCGAGCAAGCCGCGACGGGCGATGTTGAAAGACTGCTCACCGACCTGGGTGACCGCCCCGGTGATCACGTCGTCGATGTCGGACGGTTCGATTCCGTTGCGCGACACGATCTCTCGAAGGGAGTGCGCGAGCAGGTCAACGGGATGCACGTCGTGCAGAGCTCCGGAGGGCTTACCCTTGCCGACCGGGGTTCGGACGGCGTCGACGATGACGGCAGTGGTCATGATGGATCTCCTTGCATCAGTGGGTTACTACATACGGGGGTTGCTCGGGTCCCGGCGATCGCCGGGGACGGGTGTGGTGGCAGTGAGCGGGTCGCCGGCCGGAGTCGTGACCGTGACCCCGGCGTAGGCGACCAACGCGGCGGCCCCGGCGATGGCTGCGATGATCCACCACGAGACGCAGCGCGCGAGTCCACCGGCGAGGACGGCGACGAGCACACTCGTGCCGATCGTGGTGCCGAACTGTCTGCCCATGGTGACGACGGCGCTCCCGCGCGCCGCCATGTCCATCGACAGTCGCTGCGTTGCGCCCGCCAGCAGGGCTGGGATGGTCAGTCCCACGCCGATTCCACCGAGAAGCCATCCCGGCAGGAAGCAGGCTGCGTACGAACCATGAAGCGCGGCAATAGACGTGGAAACACCGATCACGATGCTGCCGGCGGCCCAGATCAGCGATCCGAGTGCGGCGAGCGGCCACGGCGAGATATGTGCCGCCCGACGGCCGACCAGCACCGTCACCACCGGCACCATCAACGGTCCGGGCGCGATGGCGAGTCCGCTGAGCAGCACCGAATAGCCCCAGTCCTGCTGCAGCAACAGGATGGCGTTGAGGAGTCCGGCGGCGAATGCGACGCTGAAGATCAGCATCGCGATCGTACCGACGGTGAACCGTCGATCGTCGAACAGTTGCCGTGGGACGAGTGCCTCGGCCGCCCGGCGATCGGCGACGACGAAGACGGCCGCAGAGAGCACTGCCGCCACGAGCACCGCGATCGACGACGGAGAGCCCCAGCCCCAACTGTCGCCGTTGATCAGATACAAAACCGCCAGAGCACTCGCCGCCCCCAACAGCACCGAACACATCAGCGTTCGCACCACCGAGCCCGGAGCTCGTCGGCGTTGCGCGGATGCCGGATCCTTCGCGAACACGCCCAGCGCGAGCAGGACGAAGGCGATCCCCAGCGGCACGTTGATCACGAACGCCATGCGCCAACTGATCTCGACGAGGACGCCACCGACCACCGGGCCCAGTGCCGCCGCCATGCCCGACGTCGCCGCCCAGATCCGCATGCCCGCCGCGCGGCGGTGGGCCGGTAGCGAGGTGACCAGCAGCGACATGCTCGCGGGTGTCAGCGCTGCCGCGCCGACCGCCTGCAGCACGCGCGCGCCGATCAGCACACCGAGCGTCGGTGCCGCGGCCGCCAGTGCCGAGCCGGCCGTGAACACGAGGACACCGGTGATGAATCCGCGGCGGTTGCCCACCCGATCGCTCCACGATCCGAGTGGGACGAGCAGCGCGGCGAAGGTGATCGCGTACGCCGACAACGTCCAGCTGATCGTGCCCAGGCCGGCACCGGGGAATTCGTGTGCGAGCTGATCGAAGGCGACGTTGACGACGAACAGGTCGAGTGCAACCAGAAAGGGTGCCCCGCACGCTACCGTCAGCAGCCACTTCTGACTATGGGATCTCATAGTCAGATGTCTACACCCTGACTATTGCACGGTCAAGTCAGAGTAGGATGGGTTCATGAATCTGACGGGGCCCCTCACCGACCGCGACAGCTGGAAGGCTCGGCACTGCTCCATCGACAAGGCCATGGGCGTCGTCGGCACCCGGTCGGCGATGCTGATCCTGCGTGAGGCCTTCTACGGCGCAACCAGATTCGACGAGTTCGCCCGGCGGGTCGGCATCACCGACGCCGTCGCCTCGGCGCGATTGCGGGAGCTCACCGACGCCGGCATCTTCGTCAAGGTCCCCTACCGCGAGCCGGGCAGCCGCGTGCGTAACGAGTACCAACTCACCGAGATGGGCCGTGACCTGCTCCCCGTCGTCCTCGGGCTGATGCAGTGGGGCAACCGGTACCTGCAGGACGACGGTGGACCGCTGCGGCTCAATGCCGTCGACGACGGCACTCCCGTCACCGTCGAGGTCCGCTCCGCCGACGGGGAGCGACTCGGCTCCGACGACATCGCCGTCTCCGTCGCACCCCACGTCATGCGATCAAACGATCGGGACTGACGCCACGTCGGCAGGCGGGGCAGGGTTGGGTGTTTGATATGTTCGCCGACACGTTGGCGAACGCCGACTGTGCTCGACCGAACCGGGGATCACGCGCGACCCCGACGACCCGCTGGGAGGAGCCGCGATGACCTACCCATCGGGTCCGCAAGGGGGTTCGGCGCAGAGTGGTCCGGTGCAGTGGGGATCGGCCATCGGCGGGCCGCAACCACCACCGGTGTGGCAGCAGCCGACACCCGCGCACAAGCCCGGCGTCGTGCCGCTGCGGCCGCTCGACACACGTGACCTGATCGACGCCACGTTCTCGGCGATCCGATTCTTCCCCGGCATCACCTTCGGGATCACGGCCGGTCTCACCGCTCTCCTGACCGTCGTCTCGGCCGTCCTCGCCGCAGTGATCGTCACCGTCGAATCCGGCGGACATCCCGACCTCACGTCGTGGTTGGGCGCGATGGACAACGACTGGGCGAACTCACTGATCGGCGCGGCGGTCGTGGCCCTGGCGGCCGGCCCCCTGGCCTACCCGCTCAACGCCGCCGCGGTCGGCGTGCGCACGACGTGGGCGGAGCTGTGGGCTCAGGTCCGTCCCGTCGGCGGGCACATCCTGGCGGTGGCGCTGGTGCTGTGCGGGGTGTTCTGCATTCCCGACGTCGTCGTCCTCGCCCTCGATTCGCTGACGGGCGGCGACGACGATCTCGTCGTCGCGGCCATCCTCCTCGTCGGTGTCGCGGCGATCATCCCGACCATCTGGGTCACCGTGCGGATCGCACTCGCCCCGGCGGCGGTGGTGATCGAACGGCTCGGCCCGCTCGCCGCGATCCGCCGGTCCGCGACGCTGACGCACCGATCCTTCTGGCGCTACTTCGTTGTGCTGCTCCTCATCTGGATCCTCTCCGGGATCATCAACGGGGTGCTGGGTATGGCATCGGAGATGATCTCCGATGCCACCGGAAGCGGCGGGGTGGCCGCCCTCGTCTCCGCAGCGGTTCTGGTACCGCTGATCACCGCGCTGGTCTCCCCCGTCGAGGCGATCGCGACGTCGCTGCTGCACGTCGACGCCCGGATCCGGCGCGAGGGCTACGACCAACAACTCGCCCAGATCGCCGCCGCGCGGGGAGGCCCGCGATGAGCGGCTCGATCATCCTTCTCGCCGACGGACTCTCGCCTGACAACGACCAGGCCCGCCAGTGGGCCCGCGACGAGTTGTCGGGATCGCGCTATCAGCCCCCACAACCCGGTCTGCTCGACCGACTCGCCGACGGGCTCTCGCGCTGGTTCACCGACCGGGTCGGGGATCTGCTCTGGTCGGATGCGAGTGTCGCCACGATCATCGGGGTCGTGCTGGGGCTGCTCGTCCTCGCATTGATCGTCTACGCGCTACTCTTCGTCCGCCGCACGCCACGCTCCGATTCCGACGCCGAGGTCGGTCCGGTCCTGGGCGGTGACCCGTTGTCGGCCAAAGAGTTTCGTCGCAAGGCCGAGGAGATGCTCGCCGCCGGCGATCACGACGGATGTGTACGCGAGGCGATGCGTGCGCTGACCCGGCGCTCCGCCGAACGGGGTGTGCTGCGCGACGCCCCGTCGCTGACCGCACACGAGGTGGCGGTGCGCCTGCGCACGCCGTTCCCCGACCACGGACGCGAACTCACCTACGCGGCCAACCTGTTCGACGCGGTGGTCTACGGATACCGGCACGCCACCGCCGAGCAGGCCCGCCTCGTCCTCGATCTCGATGAGTCCCTGCGCGCGACCCGGCCGGCGACGTCGACGACACCC
The DNA here is from genome assembly GCF_053587995.1 of Gordonia sp. NPDC003504. Lineage (NCBI taxonomy): Bacteria > Bacillati > Actinomycetota > Actinomycetes > Mycobacteriales > Gordoniaceae > Gordonia > Gordonia sp. NPDC003504. The sequence goes on along the minus strand of NZ_JBSFPC010000006.1, from coordinate 148,487 downwards.
GCTGCCGTCGAGGGATTCGCGGTGCCGCGATGACCACCGACGTCTCTGCCGGAGGCACCGCCACCGCATCGACGGGCCCGGTGCCGGCCCCGCCCCGCCGGAACCGCCGGCGGGCCCTGTGGATCTGGTTGCCGATTGCCGCGGTCATCCTGATCATCGTCGCGATCCTGGCCATCGTCGCCGTCGGGGGGTCCGCCGACGAACGCGGCAACTCAGTCCCCGGCGATCCGGGCAATTACGGCGGGAACGGTTCCAGTGCACTCGCGAACATCATCGGTGACCACGGCGGCGACGTGAAGGTCGTTCGCGGACTTGCCGATCTGACGGTCACCCCGAAACCCGACGGCGACACCACCGTCGTGGTCACCAACACGCCGGCGATGACCGCCGAAACCGCCCGGGCGTTTGCCGAGCGGGTCCGGGGCGCGAGGCGGGTGGTGCTCGTCGACGCGAACGATACGGTGCTGGACGCCCTCGGTCTCCCGGTGACCGAGTGGAGCAGTGTGGTCTTCGGCCAGTCGGGCATCCGCGCGGACTGCAGCGTCGCCGGAATCGAACCGACCGATACGGTGACGCCGTCGACCGCCCACTACGTGGCCACCGATGCGTCGTCGACCGTGTCGTGCTTCCCGTCCGGGTCGGCCAACGATCCGGCGGCGGGAACACCCGGTGCCGAGGTGGTGGTCGCCGATCCCTCGGCCGACCTGCCCGAGACGATCGTGATGACCGGCGCGATGACCACCAATTCCAGCCTGGCCGACGTCGACAATGCCGGGGTCACCGTGCGCACCATGGCCACCGGCGACAACGTGCTCTGGTACGTTCCCCTGCCCTCCGATCGTGTCGAGAGCGAGGACGACGATGAGGACTCCGTTCTCCCGTCGATCGTCTGGCCGTTGTTCTTCCTCGCCTTCTTCGTCACGATCGCCGTCTCGCTGTGGCGCGGCCGCCGATTCGGACCACTTGTCGCCGAACCACTTCCGGCCGTCGTCAAGGCCATCGAGACGACCCGGTCACGGGGACGCCTCTACCGCAAGGCCGCCGACGCCGGGCGTGCCGCCGCAATCCTGCGCGTCCACACCACCGCGTCGATCGCCCGCTACGTCGGCCTGGCCTACGACCCGGTCCGGGCACTCGACGCGATCTCCTCGGACACACCGATCGAGCACGACCCGGCACTGGATTCCGTCGTTGCCGCCGTCGCGTCGGCGACCGGACGCGACTCCCGACAGGTCGCCGCGCTGCTGGTCGGCCCACTCCCCACCGACGACACCCAGCTGGCGCAGTTCACCTCCGACCTGACCGACCTCGAGAAGGAAGTTCGACGCACACCATGACCTCTGAACCCGCGACCCCTCACCCCACTGCGCACTCCGAGCCCACCGTCTCCGTCGCCAAGGACGCCGCCGGAGCCCAGGACACTGCCGGAGCCGCAGCCCGCGATCCACGCCAGGCCCTGGGTGCGGTCCGCGCCGAGGTCGCCAAAGCGGTTGTCGGACAAGACCCGGCCGTCGCCGGCATCCTCATCGCGCTGCTGTGCCGTGGTCACATCCTGCTCGAAGGTGTTCCGGGAGTGGCGAAAACCCTGCTGGTGCGATCGGTGGCGCAGGCGTTGGCGGTGGACACCAAACGGGTGCAATTCACCCCGGATCTGATGCCCGGTGACGTCACCGGGTCGCTGATCTTCGACAACGCCACCTCCGAGTTCACCTTCCGGCCCGGTCCGGTCTTCACTAACCTGCTTCTCGCCGACGAGATCAACCGCACCCCACCCAAGACCCAGGCCTCGTTGCTGGAGGCGATGGAGGAACGTCAAGTCTCCGTCGACGGTGTGCCGCGGCCGCTGCCCGACCCGTTCCTGGTGGCGGCCACCCAGAATCCCGTCGAGTACGAGGGCACCTATCCGCTGCCCGAGGCCCAGTTGGACCGGTTCCTCCTGAAGGTCACGTTGCCGATCCCGCCGCGCGACGACGAGATCACCGTATTGAGCAGGCACGCAGCCGGATTCAATCCGCGTGACCTGACCGCCGCGGGCCTGCGACCGGTGGCCTCGGCGGCCGACATCGTCGCCGGCGCCGACGCGATCCGACACGTGGCGGTGGCGCCGGCGATCGCCGCCTACATCGTCGACATCGCGCGCGCCACCCGCAGTTCACCGTCGCTGGCGTTGGGGGTCAGTCCGCGTGGTGCCACCGCATTGTTGTCCACGAGCCGTGCCTGGGCGTGGCTGTCCGGCCGTGACTTCGTCACCCCGGACGACGTCAAGGCACTCGCGCAATCGACTCTGGCCCATCGGCTCTCGTTGCGTCCGGAGGCGGAGTTGGAGGGCGTCTCGGTGGCCGCGGTGCTCGACGCCGCGATCAACTCGGTACCGGTCCCGCGCTGATGGTGCTGACCGGCCGCTTCGTCGCCCTCCTCTCGCTGGGCATCATTCCTGCGGTGGTGTTCCCCCACGTGTGGGTGGTGTTGCTGTGGGTGTTCGCCTGCGCGGTGGTGATGGCGGTCGATCTGCTCGCGGCCGGTTCGACGGCGCTGCGACTGTATCGCCTTCCGTCGGCACCAATCCGTCTCGGTGCTGCCGGTTCGTCGGTGATCGTCGCCGAGAATGTCGGGACCCGGAGATTCAGAGGGCGGCTGCGTGATTCGTGGCAGCCCTCGGCCGGGGTGCGGTCCGGTGAGCACGACCTCGACATCCCGCCGGGCGAGCGCCGGGAACTGACCACCGTTCTGGTGCCGGTGCGCCGCGGTGATCGGCTCGCGGTACGCGCGACCATCCGACGCCCCGGTCCGCTCGGCCTGGCCGCACGACAGCACAGCTATCCTCTGCCCGGGGTGATTCGTGCCCTGCCACCATTCAATTCACGCAAGCACCTCCCCTCACGCCTGGCCCGGCTACGCCAGCTCGACGGTCGGTCGGCCGTGCGTATCCGCGGTCAGGGCACCGAATTCGATTCGCTGCGTGACTATGTCGAAGGTGACGACGTCCGCAGCATCGACTGGCGCGCGACGGCACGCCGACGCTCGGTGGTCGTGCGTACCTGGCAGCCGGAGAAGGACCGCCACATCATCATCGTGCTGGACACCTCCCGGACCTCCGCGGCACGCGTCGGTGACGCGCCCCGCCTCGACGCGGCGATGGATGCGGCACTGCTGTTGTCGGCGTTGGCCGCCCACGCCGGTGATCGGGTCGACCTGATCGCCGGTGACAGGGTGATCCACCGACGTGTCGTCGGGTCGCCGCGCACCACCCTGCTCGGCGACCTGGTCAACGCGATGACCGAGCTGCAACCGGCTCTGTTGGAAGCGGATTGGCCGTTGTTGGCCGCCGAGGTCACCACGCTCACGCGGCAGCGGGCGTTGGTGGTGCTGCTGACGCCGCTCGAACCGGCCGCGGTGGAGGAATCGCTGCTCGCTCCGTTGTCGGTGCTCGCGTTGCGGCACAAGGTGATCATCGGCTCGGTCCGCGACCCGGCGGTGGAGGAGATGAGTGCGCGACGCGACGACGCCGCCGAGATCTACGAGGCAGCCGCGGCGGCGCGCACCCTGATGGTGCGTGAACGGACCGAATCGGCGCTGGGACGCATCGGGGTCGACGTGGTCGATGCCGATCCCGAACACCTCCCGGCCGCTCTGGCCGATCACTACCTGGTGCTCAAGTCACGCGGGCTGTTGTAGCAGTTTCGGTGGGGCCCTTCGTGATTCGATGCGCGGCCGAGTGCCGACGATCCTGCGAGTAGGAGTATTCGCCGGACCGAGCGGGTCGCGGTCGGGGCCACCGTCCGTCACCCGACGTCGGGCGCGGAGCTGAGTTGTCCCCAGAAGTCGATTGGTCCACAGATGGGGTGGCCGATCGTCGGCGTGAACGGTTTTGTCGGTGGCCGTCTTTACAATGATGGTCAGATCGAAGAGAGCTTCGACGGTCATCTTGTTCGAGGGGGCGAGGGTGAGCAGCATTCCATGGAGCGCGCGGATTCGTGGGGATGTGCGCGACGCGTTGTTGAAGCAGGGGCCGTCGCCGTGGCCGGGGTTGCCGCCGGAGTTTCTGTTCGGGGTGGATCCGGATCGGTTGGATCAGCATTCGATCAACGAGGTGTTGGTCGCGATGACCGAGTTGGATCGGTGCCGTTCCTATATGGCGTGGCTGGATTCGTATTTCACCGCGTATGTGGTGAGGTGTCTGACCGACCGGCCGTTGGACGAGTCGGCGGAGTACGCGCAGATCGCGGCCGAACACATCTCCCGCACCCGCAACCTGGCGATGGTGACCACCCGGCGGATGCTGGATGAGGCGATCGTGATGGCCACCCGCCTGCCGAAGACGGGGCGGGCACTACGCGAGGGGCGGATCAGCCACAGCCAGTTCCGGACCCTGATCGACCGCACCAACCTGCTCGATCCGGGGCCGGCCTTGCATCCGAACACCGCGCTGGTCGACGCAGCGATCGCCGAGCGGTTGTTCAGCAGGCAGGGGCAGTGGCCGGCGACGAGTTTGCGGGACATGGTCGACAAGATCGTGTTCCAGCATGCTCCGGACGCCGTGCGGGAACCGCGGAAACGGAACCTGGACAAGCGGGGTGTGTTCACTCATTTCGAGGGGGATGGGACCGGGGAGATCACCGGCACCATGTCCGCGGAGAACATCACGATCGCGGAGAAGACGATCGCCGCCCTGGCCGACTGCGCCTGCCGGAAAGACCCGCGGACGCGGCGGCAACGCCAGGCCGATGCCATGTACTCGTTGTTGTCGGGGACGCAGTTCGCGTGTGAATGCGGCAAAGAGGACTGCCCCGCCGACATTCCGGAGCCGGGCTGTATTCCGGATGTGCAGATCGTGCTGCACGTCATCGCCGATGAGACCACCGCTGCGGCGATCGAGGAACGCCAACAGGAACAGGAGCGCCAGGAACAGGAGCGCCAGGCGCAAGGACGGGGACGGTCCGATGCCGGCGACGAATCCGGTGGAGGTGCACGCCAATCGGTAGTTCAGTCGCGCCGTACGGAATCGAAGCCCGCATCCGAGCCGGATCTCGAGCCTGAGCTCGAGAAGGAACCCGAGCCCGAGCCGGCCACGCATACCGACACGCGTGCGGTGCAGATGACTCTGCCCGACGAATGCGGCTCGGACGCCGAGAGCGCAAGCGCAGAAACGGATGTCGCTGCGGAACCGCCACCCGAACCCGCCGACGATGGACCTCCCGATTCGGCGCCCGACGATGACACGGACGCCGCGCCCGCCGACGCCGAATCCCGCTCGGGCAGCACCGTTTCGGCCGCCGAGATGCCGATCGACGGGAACCTCGGCTACCTCGTCGGGCAGGGTGCGGTCATCCCCGAGCAGATCCTCGATCTGATCAGCCGATACCCGACCACGATCCGACGGATGGTGCCCAAGGGCGTGAATCCCGAGGACGTCGAACTCCCGTCGGCGTTGCCGTCGGATCCATACCGACTGTCGACGGCGTTGGACACATTCATCCGGATGCGTCACGGTGAGTGCGTCATCCCCGCCTGCCGGGGTAGTGCCTTCGACGGCGATTGTGATCACGTGCACGAATACGACCACGAGCACCCCGAACTCGGTGGACAGACCACCCCCGACGGGCTGAACGCCAAGTGCCGTGGACATCACCTGCAGAAAACGCACTCCCGCTGGCTCGATGACCAGTACCGCGACGAGAACGGACGGCTGGTCACCGTCTTCACCACGCCGGAAGGGCTGAACATTCCGGGGCCGGCGGAAACCCTCGAAGACTTCTTCGGCGGGTTGCGTCGCTACCGGTTCGCCGACCCACCAGCCGCACCACCGGCACCACGGGAACCCGGGGTCATCCCCACCAGCAAGCGGGATCGGCTCGCCGCCAAGTACGAACGGCGACGCCGCGAACGCGAACGCAACCGGACCCGCATCGCCGATGGCGTCGACCCTTTGAACCCGCCACGCCCGAGACGACGCAAGAAGCGATACCCCGTCGTGCCTGATGACGGCGCACCACCACCCTTCTGAGGTGACTCCGATCAGCTACTGAATGTCACAGCTCATCGAAGGGTGCGGCGTACCGAAACGTGCCGCGGATCGGCGATTCCGATTGCCCCTCCGGGATTCGCAGTGCCTGAAAGTGCCTACCCCACTCGGGGTCCGGTGCTTCGATCCCCAGGTCGGCGGCCGTCCGGAAGCCGAACCGGGCGTAGTACTCGGGATCGCCGAGCAACGCGAGGACGTGCTCGCCGGCGGCCGCCGCGTCGTCGATCAGCCGCGTCATGAGGGCCGAACCGATGCCACCGCCCTGGGCGTGCGGGATGACCGCGAGGGGCCCGATGCCGATCGCGGGATCGTCGCCGACCCAGCCGCGGGTGCCGATCACGAAGCCGACGATCTCACCGTCGTCGACGGCGACGAGCGACAGAGCGAGCAGATAGCCGTCGTCGGCGAACAACGCGTCGGTCAACGCGGCCTCGACCGCGTCCTCCCCATCGGTGCCGTCGTCGAAGGCCGCCAAAATGATGTCCCGGATACGGGGTCGATCCTGCGGCTGCTCCCGGCGGATATCGATCGTCATCGACTCATGCCACCGGCGCCATGAAATCGCGGTCGGCGGCGTCGATGTCGCCGCGCTCGCCGTCGTTGTACGCCCACCGCCCCAGCGTGAAGACGTAGACGAAGAAGCCGATCCACACCGTCACCCCGACGCCGATACGAGCCCAGGTGGGCAACGGCGACGGCGTGACGAAGGCCTCGATGATGCCAGTGATCAGCAGCAGCCCCACCAGTCCGAGCGCGATGCCGATGGCGGCGCGGCCCTGCGCGGCCAGCGACTGCAACCTCGGTATGTCGCCGGGCGCCACCCACGCCCAGAAGACGCGGAGTCCGACGCCGGCGGCCACGAACAGGCAGGTCATCTCCAGCAGCCCATGTGGGGTGATGAGGCCGAAGAACACGTCGGCGCGGCCGTGCCGGATCATGATCGACGCGGTGACGGCGATGTTGAGCACGTTGCTCCACAGCACCATGATCACCGGTAGCCCGAAGACCCCGAAGGCGATACAGGTGGCCGCGAGCCAGAAGTTGTTGGACCACACGCGAAATGCGAATGAGGTTGCCGCGTGCTCGGAGTAGTAGTTCGCGAAGTCGTTGTTGACGAGTTCTTCGATCTCCTGTGGTGAGCCGAAGCTGGTCTCCACCCGCGGATGATCGAGGAACCACCACGTCAACGCCACCATCGCGAGCACCGAGGTGATCATCGTCGTCAGCCACCACCAGCGGGTCGCATACAACGCGGCCGGGAAGGTGCGTCCGAGGTAGCGCCCCACCGTCGCCCAGGCTCCGAGTTTGACCCCGGCCGCCCGCGACCTCGCCCGGGCCAGGAGCGACGACAGGTATCCGACGAGCGCAGGGTCGGGGGCGCTGGATCGGATCACCGAGAGGTGCGTCGCCACCTTCTGATACTCATCGATCATCTCGTCGGCCTCCGAGCCGGAGAGCCGACGCCGACGCGACAATTCGTCGAGTCGGTCCCAGGTCGGCTTCTTGGCCGCTACGTAGGCGTCGAGATCCACGCCGACATGGTAGTGGCTGCGATGTCGGATGCGGCCGTTCCAGCGGCGGCGTCGTCATTCAGGCGGTTGGCACGCGCTGCCGCGGACGACGTGCTGGTTAGAGTGTCGCGTATGTATCCGATGGCTCCCCCGTCGCCGCGTGGCCCGTACCCGGCCGCGCCGGCGGGCACCGCGGCCTGGGGTCGGGGCGTACCCGCGACGGTGGGCGTCGGGCGCGACGATCTGGTGTCCGGGGAGGCGGTCGCCCTCGATCTGCCCGCGGCATCGCTGGGATTGCGTATCGCGTCCGGCCTCATCGACTTCGTCGTGGGGATGGCCGTTCTGATCTTCCTGCTGTGGCTGTCGTTCAAGTTGGCCACCGACGAGGCCCTGTTCGGCGCCTGCGCCACCATGTCGGTGGTGCTGGCATGGGCGGCGCTGCCGACGATCGTGGAGACCACCACCCGGGGCAAGACCCTGGGGCATCTGGCGCTCGGCCTGCGCACCGTCCGCGACGACGCCGGACCGATCCAGTTCCGGCTTGCGTTGACGCGCGCCATGCTCGGCGTCGTCGAAATCTACACCTTCTTCGGGGTCCCGGCGCTCATCGCGGCGGCCATCAGCCGGAAGAACAAACGCCTCGGCGACATGGTCGCCGGGACGTACGTGATCCGCGACCGCTTCCGCTTCCAGATGCCCGACCCCGTCGGCATGCCGCCGATCCTCGAACCCTGGGCGCGGACCGCCGACCTCTCGTCGATCCCGGACTCGACCGCCATCTCGCTGCGCCTGTTCCTCACGCGCGCCGAGCAGTACACCCCGGCCGCGCGTCGCGCGCTGTCGGATCGGCTGATCATCGCGGTCGCGCCGTACGTGGCACCCGCCCCGCCACCGGGCGCACCGTACGAACTGGTCCTCGCGGCGATCCTCGCCGAACGGCGTCGGCGCGACGCCGAACGCTTGGCCCGCGAAGAGCGGCTGCGACGTAACCTGTTGCGCTGAAACCTACTTCAGGTCGGCGCTGGACTTCCCGAGGATCCGGCGGGCGATGATCAACTGCTGGATCTGCTGGGTGCCCTCGAAGATGTCGAGGATCTTGGCGTCACGCGCCCACTTTTCCAGCAGCATCGTCTCCGAATATGCCGCCGTCGCACCGAGTTCCACCGCCTTATTGGTGACGTCGGTGACCATCCGCCCGGCCTTGGCCTTCGACATCGACGCCTCGAGGGAGTTCGGCTGCTTGTTGTCGGCCATCCAGGCGGCCCGCAGGGCGAGCAACCACGATGCCTCCCAATCGGATTCGAGGCGGATGAACTCGGCGACCGCGGCGTGCATCGTGGTGGTGGACGCGTCGTAGTCAATCGTGTGGCCGGCACCCTCGAGCAGGGCCCGCAGTTCTTCGAGGGCGGCGCGGCCCACGCCGACCGCCATCGCCGCGACCACCGGGCGGGTGTTGTCGAAGGTCTGCATGACCCCCGCGAACGCCTTCTTGGTATCGACCTCCGGGGAGCCGAGCAGGTGATCGGCCGGAACGCGGGCGTTCTCGAACCGCAGCACGGCGGTGTCGGAGGCGCGGATGCCCAGCTTGTGCTCGAGCCGCACCACGCTGACGCCGTCGGCATCGAGCGGGACGACGAAACTCTTGATGGCCGCGCGTCCGGCGCTCTTGTCGACGGTGGCCCACGTGACGACGTGATCGGCGCGCGAACCCGCGGTGACGAAGATCTTCTCCCCGTTGATCACGTAGTCGTCACCGTCGCGGGTGGCGGTCGTGGAGACGGCGGCCGAGTCGGAACCGAAGCTCGGCTCGGTGATCGCCATGGCCGCCCACACCCCGGCGAACTTCTCGAGCTGTTCGGGGTTTGCCACCGCCGAGATCGCGGCGTTACCGAGTCCCTGATACGGAATCGAGAGCATCAGGGCGACGTCGCCCCAGCCCATCTCCACGCCGTGCAGCACGCCGCGGATGTTGGCGCCGTTGACGGTGTCGGCCGTCGACGACGGCTCCGCCTTCTCGGCCTCCCTGGTCTTGGCCCGCGACTCCTTGACCATTTTGCCCAGGTCATCGAGCTCTTTGGGGTACTCATGCTCGGCCGCATCATAGGTGCGCGAGATCGGCCGGAAGATGTGCTCGGCCGCCAGGTGTGCCTGTTCGACCGCGGAGTCGAACTTCTTCGGGAGTTCGAGATTGATCGCCATGCGCCTATCTTACTCATCGGTAAGATAGGCGCAAGTGTGGTGCACGATATAGCCACGAACTCTCAGCGAAACGATCACGGTCGCCGACGCCGCTGGCCGCACACACCGATGCGTCCTACCCTCGTTGGGTGGCCTACGACGAGGATCTCGCCTTCCGCATCCGCGCGATGCTGGCTGCCGAATCCAACGTCGACGAGAAGCCGATGTTCGGCGGCCTGGCATTCCTCATCAACGGCAACATGGCGCTCGCGGCGAGCTCACGCGGCGGCCTGATGGTCCGGGTACCGCCCGAGGAAACCGAGACCCTGCTCGAGTACCCGCACACCGATCCGATGATCATGTCCGGCCGGCAGACGCGCGGATGGATCCGCGTCACCGACGAGGGTGTGCGCACCGAACGCCAACTCACCCGCTGGGTGACCCTCGGCTCCGACTACGCCCGGAAACTACCGGGTAAGTAGCCCGACAAGCGATCACCGGTGCCATGATTCCTCGTGCGGTGCACGTCGTCCGGCGGCGCCTGGCCGCGTCCGACCCGGGCCGGCTACGACTGATCACGGCGTCGGCGACCGCGCTGGCGGTCCTGCTGTCGGTGAGTGCCGCGTCGGTGACCCTCACCGTCGTCGACGGCGACTCCGGGTACTACGTGATGGCCGGGATTCTCGCCATGATGTCGATAGCGGCGGTGAAGGATCCCACGCCGGGCTCACGAGCGACGACCACGGCTCTGCTGGCGGTGCCGGCCACGCTGAGCATCGTCACCGCAGCCGGTCTGTCCGCCCACCGCGGCGCCGCGGTCGTCGGCTTCATCGCCGTGGCCGGTGCGGCCACCTGGCCGCGCCGCTTCGGGCCACGCGGGGCCGCACTGGGGACCGTCGGCTTCTTCGCCTACTTCCTGACCATGCTGCTCGACGTCGACATCACCCACATCTGGCTCGGTGAGATCGTGGCGATGACCGCCATCGGGTCCGCGTTGCTGGTACGACTGGCCCTGCTGCGTCAGCGGCCGCGCCGACAGATCATCCTGCTGCTCGACGAGTTGTGCGCCGCATCCGACGCGGTATGTGCTGCTGCGGGTCGGCCCCACGACGACCCCCACGGCGGCCCCCACGACGACGGCGGGGATAAGCGCCTCACCGTCCTGAGGCAACGCATGGCCGCAGTGGTCATCGCGGTCTCGGACTGGCAACGGCGTCACGACACGTCGACCGTGTTGGGTGTCGACGCCACGACACTGTCCCAGCGCGTCTTCGACGTGCAGGTTTCCACTGAACAGGCCGCCATCGGCACCGACGCCGACCGGTCACACGCCGCGGCGCTCGATCGGGTCACCACGGCCACCGAGGCCGTGCGGGAGGTCGGGCGATCCCACCCCAGCGCGTCGTCACGCCCCACTACGTCCACGGATTCGGTGCCCGCCCATCGCCGGTCGCCGACGCCGACAACAGCGGCCGCACCGACGTCAACGCCGGCGCCGGCACCGGCACAGACCTGGCGATTCTGGCGGCGATGGCGACCAACGACGCGAACCGCGGCACAGGTCACCGTCGCGACCGCCCTGGCGACGGTGGCCGGGGAGGCCATCTCGGCATCCCGGTGGTACTGGGCCGTGCTGACCGCCTACGTCGTGTTCGTCGGAACCACCACCCGCGCCGCCACGCTGACCCGCGCCGAGCGGCGCGTCGTCGGCACCGTCGTCGGAGTCGTTGTCGGCACAGGTGTCGTGGTGGTCCTGGGTCACCACATCCACATCGAGTTGGCGATCTGCGTGATCTGTGTCTTCCTCGCCTTCTACTTCGGCCCACTGAACTACGAGGCACTGGTCCTGTTCGTGACGATCATGATCGCGGTACTTTTCGACCTTCTCGGTGTCTTCGACCTCCGCCTCGTGATGTGGCGCGTCGAAGAGACGGCCGTCGGCGCGGTAGTCGGCGTGATCGCGGCGTACCTGTTGTTCTCCAACGAATCCCGGGGAGCGCTCATCGACGCGGTCGACTCCTGGATCGATGCGGTACAGACCGTGATCCGCCGGTCGGTGCACGCCATGTGCGGCGGCCCCGACGCCGACGTCCTCGCCGCCAGCCGGGGACTCGACACCGCCGAGGCGGCCGTCGCTCACACCACCGCCTCGATGTCGCTGGCGCTGCTCACCGGGGCCGGGTCGGCGACGAACCGGACCCTGCTCGTGCTGCACCGCACCACGCCCTATGCGCACGCCCTCGCCTCCACCGCCATCGGCATCGCCGAGGGGACCGCCGGCGGGACCTCCGACCGGTGCGCCGGCACTGTCACCGAGTCACCGGCGATCGTCGACGCCGGCGACATCGCCCTGCGGACCGCCGAGGCGGTACGCCAGACCGTTCACCGGCAGCAAGGGCAGCCCTCGGTCGATGCCCCCGGCGGTGCGACCGACGTGCCGGTCCCCGACGACGACCGGGTCTCCGACGCGGTCGCCGCGCTGTCCCGGCTCAACCGGGCACTATTGCTCGTCCCCGGTGTCGAGGACTCCGTGCCCCGGCCCTGACCTCGGTCACGGCACAGAGTTTCGGTCACGGCACAGAGTTCACGTCACGGCACGATGTTGACGAGCCGTCCGGGTACCACGATCACCTTGCGCGGCTCACCGTCGAGCAGGCCGACGATCTTCTCGTCGGCGAGTGCGGCGGTCCGCAGGGCGGTCTCGTCGGCGTCGGCGGCGACCTGAATGACGCTGCGCTTCTTGCCCTTCACCTGCACCACGATCTCGACGGTGTCCTCCACCAGCAGGGCTTCGTCGGCGATCGGGAATGGTCCACGCACCAGCAGATCCTGGTGACCGAGACGGTGCCACAGTTCCTCGGCGATGTGCGGGGCCAGCGGCGCCAGCATCAGCACCAGCGGCTCGACGATCACGCGGGGCGCACCGGTGGCCTCGAAATTCTTCGTCAGGTGATTGGTCAGTACGGTCAGCTTGGCGACCGCGGTGTTGTTGCGCAGCGCCTCGTAATCCTCCCGCACACCGGCAATCGTCTTGTGCAGCAGGCGAAGTGTGTCCTCGTCGGCCTCGGCGTCGCTGACCCGGCCGGTGCCGGTCTCCTCGTCGACGACGAGTCGCCAGATCCGTTGCAGGAACCGCTGTGAGCCGACGACGTCCTTGGTGGCCCACGGCCGGGACTGATCCAGCGGTCCCATGAACATCTCGTAGACGCGCAGGGTGTCGGCACCGTAGTCGGTGGCGATGTCGTCGGGGGTCACCGAGTTCTTCAGCGACTTGCCCATCTTGCCGTACTCCTGGGTGACCGGCTCCCCGTTGTAGAAGAACCCGCCGTCGCGTTCGGTCACCTCCTCGGCCGGCACGTAGATGCCGCGGGCGTCCTTGTAGGCGTACGCCTGGATCATGCCCTGGTTGAACAGCTTTCGGTACGGCTCCCGGCTCGTCACGTAGCCGAGGTCGAAGAGCACTTTGTGCCAGAACCGCGAATAGAGCAGGTGCAGCACCGCATGCTCGACGCCACCGATGTAGAGGTCGAGCCCGCCGGGATCGTTCGGCCCGTGCAGCGCCGGCCGCGGACCCATCCAGTACGCCTCGTTCTCCTTGGCGCACAACGTGTCCTCGTTGGTGGGATCGATGTAGCGCAGTTGGTACCAGGAGCTGCCCGCCCACTGCGGCATCACGTTGGCGTCACGCGTGTAGGTCTTGAGTCCGTCACCGAGGTCGAGTTCCACGGTCATCCAGTCGGTGGCCTTGGCCAGCGGCGGTGACGGTTCGGAATCGGCGTCCTCCGGATCGAAGGAGACCGGTGCGTAGTCATCGACCTCCGGGAGTTCCACCGGCAGCATCGATTCCGGCAGCACGTGCGCCTGACCGGCGTCGTCGTAGACGATCGGGAACGGCTCACCCCAGTAGCGTTGCCGTGCGAACAGCCAGTCACGCAACTTGTACTGGATGGTGCCGGTGCCGGCACCGCGCTCCTCGAGCCAGCCGATGATCGCGGCCTTCGCCTCCTCGACGCGCATGCCGTCGAGAAAGTCGGAGTTCACCAGCGGGCCGTCGCCGACGAAGGCCTCGGTGGCCACACCCTGCTCGGAGCCGATGACCTCACGGATCGGCAACCCGAAGACTGTCGCGAACTCGTGGTCACGAGTGTCGTGCGCGGGCACCGCCATAATGGCGCCGGTGCCGTAGCCCATCAGCACGTAGTCGGCGATGAACACCGGAACATTGCGCCCGTCAACGGGATTGGTGGCGAAGGTGCCGGTGAAGACACCGGTCTTCTCCTTGTTCTCCTGCCGTTCCAGGTCCGACTTCGCGGCGATCGACGCCCGGTAGGCGACGATCGCATCGGCCGGGGTGGCGGCCCCGGCCGTCCAGCGCTCATCGGTGCCGTCGGGCCAGGCGCCCGCGGTCAACGTGTCCACCAGCGGGTGCTCGGGACTGAGCACCATGTAGGTGGCGCCGAACAGCGTGTCCGGGCGGGTGGTGAACACCTCGATCGCGGCGTCGGCGGACGGGACCGCGAAACGCACCTGCGCACCACGCGAGCGCCCGATCCAGTTGCGCTGCATGGTCTTGACCTTCTCCGGCCAGTCCAGGTCGTCGAGATCGTCGAGCAGCCGGTCGGAGTAGGCGGTGATCCGCATCATCCACTGCCGCAGATGCTTGCGGAACACCGGGAAGTTACCCCGATCGCTGCGGCCGTCGGCGGTGACCTCCTCGTTGGCCAGCACGGTACCCAGACCCGGGCACCAGTTGACCAGCGAATCACTCTGGTACACAAGACGATAGGAGTCGACAAACTCGTTGCGCTCGACGCCGCTCAGCTCCGCCCAGTCCCGGCCCGAAAACGCGGTGCCGTCGAGAGTGCGTGCGCCGGAAGCGAATTCGTCGATCAGCTCCGAGATGGGGCGGGCCCTACCCTGCTCGGCGTCGTAGAAGGCGTTGTAGATCTGGGCGAAGATCCACTGCGTCCACCGGTAGAAGTCGACGTCGGTGGTGGCCACCCGCCGGCGCTCGTCATGGCCGAGGCCCAGGCGGCGGATCTGTCCGAGGTAGCGCTCGATGTTGGCCTCGGTGGTGGTGCGCGGATGGGTTCCGGTCTGCACCGCGTACTGCTCGGCGGGCAGCCCGAAGGAGTCGAAGCCCATTGTGTGCAGCACGTTCTTGCCGATCATCCGCTGATAGCGGGCGTAGACGTCGCTGGCGATGAAGCCGAGCGGATGCCCGACGTGCAGGCCCGCCCCCGACGGATACGGGAACATGTCCTGCACGAACACCTTGTCCGGGGCATCGGCCGACGCGCCGCCGTAGGGGGTCAGGTCACCGGCGAGCGGGCCCACCGGGTTGGGCGCCTCGTAGGCGTGCCGATCGGCCCAGTTCCGCTGCCAGCGCCGCTCGATCTGACCGGCGAGCTCGGCGGTGTAACGGTGGGTGCCGGGGGCGCCGCCGGCCGCCGATGAGGTCCCTGCCGGGGAGCCGTTGCTGCGCGAAGTATCCGCTGAAGTCACTCCACCAGCGTAAATGGTCGCCTCCGCGCGTCTGCAGCGGCGGCCCGGCCGCGAGGCGCCGGTTTCGCCCCGGCGGCGCCGGGCTCGTATGGTGGTCGGGTGAGTGTCGTGTCCATCGTCGTCGCCGTCGTCGTCTTCGTGCCGGCCCTGGTGTGGCTTGCCGTCGGCGTCGCAGGTCTGCGCGGAACGCTGCGCCGCAACCGGTGGGTGGGCGTGCGCTCGCCCGAGACGCTGAGCTCCGACGACGCCTTCGCCGTGGCCAACCGGGTCGCCGCGCCGGGCACGATCGGCGCCGCCGTGATCCTTCTCGCCGGCGGCCTGCTCACCCTCGGTGTCGATTCCGCATGGTCATTCCTCTTCGGCGTGGGTGCCGCGGTGGGCGCGCTGATCATCGTCGGCGCGGTCAGCGGCTACGCGGTGCGCGCGGCCCGGTGGGCGTCGTCCGAGGACTCCGATGCGGGCTGCTCCTGCTGTTCGGGCGCGGACGCCCATGATCACGATGAGGCACCCGCCACAACGGAAGCCGCGACTGCCGGTTCCGATGCCGCAGGCTCCGTGACCGCCGGCTCCGAGGCCGCCGATTGCGGCGAGTCGAGCTGCGCGTCGTGCACCCTGCGCGGGGCCTGCCTCGGCGACGACGACACCGCCGCCAGCCGGGTCTGAGCGTCGGTGCGTTCCCTGCTGAGCCGTTCCCCCATCGACGGCTTCATCCTCGCAATCCTCGCCGCGGTGGGTATCGCCGCGGTCTTCCCGGCCCGCGGCACCTTTGCCGACGTCCTCGACTGGGTGGTCGTCGTCGCGATCGCTCTGTTGTTCTTCCTCTACGGTGCGCGGCTGCATCCGCGTCAGGCCCTTGAGGGCCTGGCGCACTGGCGACTGCACCTGATCATCCTGTCGTTCACCTTCGTCGCCTTCCCGCTGATCGGGCTCGCACTGCAACCGGTGCTGCGTCCCCTGCTCGGCCACGACCTCGCCGCCGGAATGCTCTACCTGTGCCTGGTCCCCTCGACGGTCCAGTCCTCCATCGCGTTCACCTCGATCGCGAAGGGCAATGTCGCCGGCGCGATCGTCAGTGCGTCGGCGTCGAATCTGATCGGGGTGGTGCTCACCCCGCTGCTCGTGGTGGCGTTGATGTCGGGGACCAACGGCGTGCACATCACCGGCTCGTCGATCGGGAAGATCGTCGCCGAGATCCTCGTCCCGTTCATCCTCGGCCAACTGTGCCGGCCCTGGGTGAGCCCCTTCCTGAAGCGGTTCGCCGAACCCACCAAACTCGTCGACCGCGGCTCCATCGTGCTGGTGGTCTACGCGGCGTTCAGTGAGGGCGTGCGCAACGGCATCTGGTCGATCGTCGACGCGTGGCAGGTGGTGGCGATGGCGGCTATCGCGACCGTGTTGGTGGTGGCGATGCTGTGGTTCACCGGCTGGCTGCCGCGTCGGCTGCACTTTCGCCGCGAGGACGTCATCGCGATCCAGTTCTGCGGAACGAAGAAGAGCCTGGCCACCGGCCTACCGATGGCGACGGTCCTGTTCAGCGGTTCGGTGGTCGGTCTGATCGTGCTGCCGCTGATGATCTTCCACCAGATCCAGCTCATCATCTGCTCCTGGATGGCCACCCGCTACGCCCGGGAAGCCGCCGCCGACACCTCCGCCGACACCTCCGACGAGACCGCCCGCTGAGCCGAGCGGCTCCTCGGTCACCGGAAGGGCCCGGTGATGCCAGCGGGCCATCGCCCACTTCCCGGCCAGCAGCACCGCCACCAGCGACACCACCACGAGAACCGCGTACACCAGGATCGTCGCACCCAGCACGGCGCCGGCGAAGAAGCCGACCAGCAGCACCGTCGTCGCCCAGCTGACGGCGCCGACCACGTCGGCCGCACCGAATCGGGCGAACCGCATCTCGGTCATCCCGGCCACCCGCGGAACGATCGACCGGACGTAACCGATCCACCGGCCCGTCGTCACGACGACGATCCCGGAGGTGTCGATCCGTTGCTGCGCGCGGTCCCAGCGCTGCTCCCCGAACCGGCGGCCCAATGCCGAACCACGCAACCGCGGTCCACCCAGACGACCCAGCCAGTAGCCGGTGACATCACCGGCGATCGCACAGATACACGCGACGACGATCAACGCGACGATGTTGGTCTGGCCGACCGCGGCGGCCACGCCCGCCGCCAGCAGCAATGCCTCGCTGGGCATGATCAGCCCCGCCAACAGCAACGCCGTCTCGGCGTACACCGCCCCACCGGCGATCAGATACACCGCCCACGCAGGCACCGACTCGATCACGTGGATCAACCAATCGGCGAAAGCGTTCACCCTCGCGACGATAACCGTAGAACGGAAGGATCACTCAATTCATGGAGACGTCGACCGGGTGGGTGGCCAGCAGCGGCATCGGCCAGGGCTGTCGACGCAGGACGTCGGCCCAGATGTCGACCGCGGGCGGGGCCAGCACATCCCGCGGCAGCGCCGACGCCAGCATCCAGCTGTCCTGCTCCATCTCCGAATCGAGTTGCCCGATTCCCCAGCCGGCGTACCCGGCGAAGATCCGCACACCCTCGACGAGGGTCGCGATGAGTTCCGGGTCGGCGTCGAGGTCGATGAGCGCGACGCGGCCGCTGACCGGGCGGATCGCCTCGACATCGCCGACATCCACGCCGCGGCGGATCACGCCGAGACACAGGGCCGAATCCTGCTTCACCGGACCGCCGATGAACAAGGCCCGCGGCGCCGCGGTGACGTCGGTCCACGACGGCATCACATTGTGCACCGCGGTCTGGCTGAGCCGATTGATCACGACGCCGAGACTGCCGGCGTCGTTGTGCTCGATGACGTAGATGACCGTGCGGGCGAAAGTCGGTTCGATCAGATCCGTCGACGCCAACAGCAGTGTGCCGGGCCGGATGGAGTTCGCCGATTCGATGTCGCGGGCCGCATCCGCGCTCGACCCACCACCCCCGATGCCGTCGGGCAGATCCGGGGTCGGATCGTCTGCGCTGTCACCGCCGTCCACGAGAACCATCATCGCATGGCTGCCCGGCCCAGTCGGTACTGTAGGTCCGTGAACCCCACGGCGACTCATGGCGCGTCCTCGTGGAAGACCTTTACCCATTCTCTGCATCATTCGCCGGGGTTGTCACGGCTTCTCGCCGTTCGCCTGACCAGCCAGCTGACCGACGGCGTCTTCCAGGCCGCCCTCATCGGCGGGGTGCTGTTCAACCCGGAACGCCACGCCGACCCGTTGGCCGCCGCGCTCGGATTCGCCGTGCTACTGGTGCCCTATTCGGTGCTCGGGCCGTTCGCCGGCGCATTGCTCGACCGCTGGGACCGACGCAGCGTCCTGTTGTGGGCGAACGTCATCCGCGCAGTCCTGATCGGCCTCGTCGCCATCGCGATCGCCACCGGCAGTCCCGACACGCTCGTGCTCATCAGCGCGCTGGCCGTCACCGGCGCCAGCCGATTCGTCGCATCCGGGTTGTCGGCCTCGTTGCCGCATGTCGCCCACCGCGAGGTGATCGTCGCGGTCAACGCCCTGTTCACCACGCTGGGCGGGGCGATGCTGTCGGTGGGTGCGGGGATCGCCTTCGGCGTCCGTTACCTCGTCGGCACCGGCAACGTGGGCAGCGCCGAGACCACCCTCGCCGGCGTCCTCATCGCACTCATCGCGGCGATCATCGCGCGCGGTTTCCCGCCGCGGTTGCTCGGACCCGACCAGCCCGACGACATCGGGCATTCGGCGCTGCACGCGGTCGCCGTGGGTTTCCTGCACGGCACCCGGGCGATTGTCCACTGCAAACCGGCCGCCGCCGCGCTCTCGGCCATCGGGGTCCATCGTCTCGTGTTCGGTCTGAACACCCTGATGCTGTTCGTCTTCGCCCGGCACACCGGCGAGGGCGACGGCCTGGCCACCATCAGCCTGGTGCTCGGTCTCGTGGCCGCGGGTGCGTTCGTGGCGGCCTTCACCACGCCGCTGTCGGTGGCCCGATTCGGCCGACGCACCACCCTGATCGCGATGTTGACACTCGGCGCGGCCGCCGAACTGATCCTGCTCACCTTCACCGTCCCCGGCTTCTGCGTCGCCGCGCTGCTGCTCGGCATCGTCGGCCAGACCACCAAACTGTGCGGGGACGTCGCCATGCAGGTCGACATCGGTGACAGCGTGCGCGGCCAGGTGTTCTCCGCCCAGGATGCGCTGTTCAACATCGCCTACGTGATCGCCATGGTGATCACCGCGCTGGTCATCGGGCCGGACGGGCGGTCGGTGGCGTTGGTGATCATCGGGTCGCTGGTCTACGTGTGCGGTGTGTTCGCGGTGCGCGCCATCCAGCCGGCGGTGTCTCACCGCGACCCGGTGGCACCTTCCTCGTAGCGATCGATGACCCCGTCACCGTCGGTGTCGATGAGAATCTGATCGATGGTGCCGTCGTGGTCGTCATCGATGGACAGTCGCCGGACGGCTCCGCCCTCGACGATCACCTCCAGGTCGGGGACGCCGTCGCCGTCGAGGTCATGTGACTCCACGCGGGTCGGCGGTGGGGTCGATGGCGTGGAGGGCGCCACCGGCTCCGGGGACGGCTCGCCGGGTGTCGCCTCCCCGCCGTCGGCCCCCGGCCGGGCCGTCGGGATCGCCCACACCCCGTTGCCACTGTCGCGGAAACACGCCTCCGCGGTGCCGTCGTCGTCGAGGTCGAGGGCCGCCACATCGACCACACCGTCCGCGTCGACATCCCACATCAGGTCGTCGGCGCGACCATCGCCGTCGAAGTCCAGCCACAGCGCGTTGCGCACGCCGTCGCCGTCGGGATCGGCATCGGCGGCGGTGTGCCAGTGGGTGGGATCACCGTCGCCGGTGCCGAAGAGATACTCGAGGACCGATTCCATGTCGAGTTGGACGCAGCGCGACGCCGGTCGGTTCCATCCGATTTCGGGCACACGGTAGGTTCTTGGGCTATGTATGTCAGCGTTCTCGGTGAACCGTTCCACCGGGCACGTCTCAACCCGGCACTCACCCACCTGGATTCGGCCTCGGCGGGGCGCTCGTCCAACGCCGTCATCGGGACCATCTCGGCGCATCTGTGGCGCGAGGCCGAACGCGGCTCCTACGTGGCCGCCGATGACCGAGCTGACGAATTCGCTCGTGACACAAGGGATCTCGCGGCGATCATCGGTCACACCGCCGACGAGATCATCTTCCGGGAGAGCGCTCGGGCGGCGCTGCGGGCGATGCTCAACGGCTGGAGCCTGCCCGTCTCATCGACGGTGTGGGTCACCAAGAACGAATTCGGACCCAACCTGGTGGAGTTCGAACGACGCGGATACGCGGTGCGGCCGCTGCCCGACGGCGACGTCTACGGCCACGTCGACCTCGACGCCATGGAGAACATGCTGCAGTTCGAGCAGCCCGACTTCATCCACGTCTGTCACATCGGGTCGATGTCGGGGGTGGTGCAGCCGGTGGCGCGCATCGTCGAGATCGCCCACGCCGCACACGTTCCCGTCGTCGTCGACATGGCCCAGTCGGTCGGGCACGTCCCGACGGTCACCGGCGCCGACATCGTCTACGGCACCAGCCGCAAATGGCTCACCGGACCACGCGGCGTCGGATTCCTGGCCGTGCGCCGCGACTCGCTGCGCACCGTCGACATCGAGAGCTCCGAGGCATTCCTGGCCGGCCGCCTCGGGCTCGGCGTCGCCATCGCCGAACTCGCCCAGGTCGGTCAGCAACGCGTCTACCGGGAACTCGCCGCGATCGGCCGCGCCACCCGGGAGCGACTCGACGGCATCGGCAGCTGGGAGATCCTCGAACCCGTCGACGAGCCGTCGGCGCTGGTCACGCTCGCGCCGCCACCGGGCTGGCAGCCCGCGGACCTGCGTGCGGCCCGCGACCGCTTGTTCGACGACCTTGGGATTCTGGTGACCGCCGCCGACTCGTGGCGCGCGCCGCTCGCCGGCGATCAGTCGGTGCTGCGAATCAGCCCGCACCTCGACCTGCGTCGCGAAGACCTCGACCGCCTCGCCGACGCGCTGCGCACGATGGGGTACTGACAGGCCGCCATCGGAGGACGGGCGCCGCTCAGGACTGCCCGTTCTCCGCCCACCACGCCCGCAGCGCGTCCTCCGCCTCCTGGTGGGTGAGCGGACCCCGATCCAGACGCAGTTCCTTGAGATACCGCCACGCCTTGCCGACCAGCGGTCCCGGCGGCACGCCGAGGATCTCCATGATCGCGTTGCCGTCGAGGTCCGGGCGCACCCGGGCGAGATCCTCGGCCGCACGCAGCTGCTCGATCCGCGCCTCGAGGTCGTCGTAGTTGGACTGCAGCCGCCGGGCCCGGCGCTTGTTGCGCGTCGTGCAGTCGGCCCGGACCAGCTTGTGCAACCGCTCCAGCAGCGGCCCGGCGTCGGTGACGTACCGCCGCACCGCCGAATCGGTCCAGGTGCCGTCGCCATAGCCGTGGAACCGCAGGTGCAGGAACACCAGATTCGCGACGTCCTCCACCACGGCCTTCGGATACTTCAGCGCGCGCATCCGCTTGCGGACCATCTTGGCGCCGACCACCTCGTGGTGATGGAAGCTGACGCCGCCGTTCGGTTCGTGACGACGCGTCGCCGGCTTGCCGATGTCGTGCAGCAGTGCCGCCCACCGCAAGACGAGATCGGGATCGCCGTCCTCGAGATCGATGGCCTGCCGCAACACCGTCAACGAGTGCTGATAGACGTCCTTGTGCTGGTGGTGTTCGTCGATCGTCAACTGCATCCCGGGTACCTCGGGCAGGATGCGTTGCGCCAGGCCGGTCGACACCATCAGTTCGATCGCCTCGATCGGGTGCTCCCCGGTGATCATCTTGTCCAGCTCGGCACGGATGCGTTCGGCGGTGATCCGCTCGATCTGCTCGGACATCTCGGTGATCGCGCCGGCGACCCGCGGCGCCACCCGGAATCCGAGCTGCGAGACGAACCGCACCGCGCGCAGCATCCGCAGCGGATCGTCGTCGAAGGACTCCTGCGGGGTCGCGGGGGTGTCGATCACCCCGGCCAGCGCCGCCGACAACCCATCCAGCGGATCGTGGAACTCCTCGGCGCCGCCACGCCCGATCCGCACCGCCATCGCGTTGATGGTGAAGTCGCGCCGCACCAGGTCGTCGTCGATCGACGATCCGAAGGTCACCACCGGGTTGCGTCCGACGCGGTCGTACTTGTCCGCGCGGTACGTGGTGATCTCGAGGATCAGGTCGTTGCGTCGTGCGCTCACGGTGCCGAATTCGATCCCGGCATCCCACAACGCGTCGGCCCAGCCGCGAAGCAGCTCCTGGACCTGCTCGGGGCGGGCATCGGTGGTGAAATCCAGGTCGGTACCGAGCCTGCCGAGCACCGCATCCCGTACGGATCCGCCGACGAGATACAGCTCGTGGCCGGCGTCGGCGAACATGGTGCCCAGCGGCTCGGTGATGTCCGACAGACCGCGCAACGAGATCGCCGCCGCGGCCAGGAGCCGGGTCCGGCGCTCGGCGGTGTCCGGGTCATCACTGCGCTGCGTCACGGCACGCCAGCCTACCGGCCACCGTCGACACCCGATCGGTACCGGCACCATGTGGGCAAACAGCAGGTGACCAGCCGCTAGCATCGAAGGCGTGTCCCCCGATCCGCCCACCGACCCCCGAGACGCCTCCGGCGACGTCGGCGCTGGTCGTGGACCCCACATCGACGGTGGACACCATCGCACCGGAGCAGCCACCCCGGAAACCTCCATGGATCCGCACCCGGCCCGTGGCACCCCCGGACAGGGTCGCCGCCGCCCACGGCGCGGCCGGCGGCGTCGCCGCTCCCCCGAACCCCGCGCCACCGCCGACACACACGCCCCGGCCGACACGCCCGACACCAACGCCGAGGTCCGGCGGCCATCACCGGCCGATCTGGCCGGTCGGACCCGCCGCCCACACGGTGGCGCGGCGAGTGACACCCCTACCGACACCCCGGTGAACGGATCGCCGACCGCCACGAATTCGACCATCAACGGTCACCCCGGCCCCCACCCCCCCGAGCCGCCCACCGAGCGGGCCGCAGCCCACAAGTCACCGAAACCCGGCGACCGGCGGGTCACGCCCGGTGAGAAGCGGGCAAAACCCGGCGACATGCGGGCAAAACCCGGTGACAAACGGAACCCGGCCCCCGGGGACGCCGCCGCGAAGAGCGCTGCCCGGGTGTCCGGGCCGAAGCCGTCGGACATGGCGGCGGTGATGACGGCCAAGATCACCAAGACCGGCCTGAGTCAGGACGCCTCGGCACCGACCGCGGTCACCCCGACCACCCGCAATCGTCGACGTGGCAGCAAACGACCCGAGAAGGGCGAGCGGCTGCGCACGGTCCGCGAGACCTCCGCCGGCGGCCTGGTGATCTCCGACCTCGATCTTCCCGTCGAGGAGCTGGCGGCCGCGCTGATCGGCCGCGTCGACCGTCGCGGCCGGATGATGTGGTCGCTGCCCAAGGGCCACATCGAAACCGGTGAGACCGCCGAGCAGACCGCCGTTCGCGAGGTCGCCGAGGAGACCGGTATCCAGGGCACCGTGGTCGCGCCACTGGGCAAGATCGACTATTGGTTCGTCAGCGAGGGCCGACGCATCCACAAGACGGTGCATCACTATCTGCTGCGCAGCGTCGGCGGGGAATTGTCCGACGAGGATTACGAGGTCAGCGAGGTCGCGTGGGTGCCATTGCACGAGCTTCCGCGCCGCCTGACGTACTCTGACGAGCGTCGACTGGCCCGGATGGCCCGCGGTGTCATCGCCGACCTGACGGGGGATCCCGACCGGATGGCCGAGTCCGAGGCGCAGAGCAGTCGGACAGAACCCAACGCATATGAGAGAGCCGCAGCCGCCCGCAATCAGCGCCGAAATGAGCCGCCGCCCCCGGCCCGCTCGCGTCGGCGTCGCAGGCGTCCCCGCCGCCCGGCTGCCGGTGATGGCTGACCCACCACCACGTCGTCGCCGTCGGAACGTCATTGCCAACCGTGCGTGGGTGCGACTCTTCGTGGTCGCCGCCGTCGCCACGCTGACGATGTTGTGTGCCGCGCCGGCCGCCGCCGCACCGCAGCCATCGGCCACCCCCACCGACACCGCATCCACAAACACCACGTCGGCCGATACCGACGGCGACGCCGGGCCGAACCGTTTCGCGCGTATATCCATCGATTCGCTGACGCCGTCGATGGTGACCAGCAGCTCGGGATCCACGGTGAGCGTCACCGGGCAGGTCACCAACACCAGCAGCCGGACCCTACGCGACCTGGGCATTCGCCTCGAGCGCGGGGATGCGGTGACCACGGCCGATGGGCTGCGTACCTCGCTGGCCGTCGAGCACCCGCCGGTGTCGGCGGCCACCGCGTTCACACCGCTGGGCTCCGGTGAACTCGACCCGGGACAAAAGGTGTCGTTCTCGATGTCGGTCCCGCTGTCCGGCGACAACGGCCTGGACATCTCCGAGCGCGGCGTCTACCCCCTGCAACTCAACGTCAACGGGATGCCCGACTACGGCGGGGTGGCGCAGGTCGCCGGATCGCGAACCCTGCTGCCGGTGCTGTCGCTGCCCCCCGACGCCGACCGCGCGTCGTCCTACCTCGATCCGATCACCAGCGGCGGTGCAACGACCGTCCCCGGCCTCGGTTCGGACGGCTCGATCTCGGCGAACACCTCGGCGCCGTCACGGTTCACCATGCTGTGGCCGCTTGCCGCGCCCCCACAACTCGCACCCGGCGTGCTCGGCGGCAACACCGAGCCGGTCCGCCTGATCAGCGAGAACCTCGCCCACTCCCTCGGTGACGGCGGTCGGCTACACGCCCTTCTCGAACCACTGCAACAGCTGGTCGCCGCCACCGCGCCGAACGCCGGTGACGGTTCAGGGGGTGACGGTTCAGGGGGTGACGGATCAGGGGATGACGGTTCAGGGGCTTCGGACACGAGTGCGGACACACCGTCTCCGACGGCATCGTCGTCCACCTCCGCTCCGGCCCCGGTGCCGGCGGGCTCCGACCTGACCCGCGCCATGTGTCTGGGAATCGACCCGGATCTGCTGGTCACGGTGCGTGCGATGTCACTGGGCTATGTCGTGTCCACCGATCCGTCGGACCCGATGGCCTCGACCGTCCCGGGAACCGGGCAGGCCGACGCGGCCGGCTGGCTCGACGAGCTGCGCGGCATCGCGCAACACATGTGCGTGGTGGCGCTGCCCTTCGCGGGCGTCGACCTGAGGGCGCTCGCGACGGTCAAGAACACCGGCCTCACCGCCGCGGCACTCGACTCCCCCGCCGACATCGTCGACGCCATCCTCGATGTCACCAGCATGCGCGGGTTGACCATCCCGGCGCTCGGCGCGATCGACACCACCGGCGCAGGTGTGCTCACCTCAACCGACCACACCGCCGCACTCACCTCGGCGGCCAACGTGGCCCCGCAACGGGCCGTCGACACCGGCGCCTACCGCATCGGTGATCTGTCGGCGCAGACCTACGACGAGCCGGTGACCGCGGCGCTGGCCGGCCTGGGCAGCCGACCACGCACACCGGCCATCACACCGGCCGATCAGGTCGTCGACCTCGCGGACGAATCCCCGCTGAGTCGGCGTCAGGCCGGTGTCGCCGCCCTGGCGTTCGCCGCGATCGCCGCACCCGACGACGACGCCGAGGACGCCCTCACGTCCCGGACCGCGGCGTCGGACCTGCCCACCACCGGCCGATCCCAGCTCATCGTCCCGTCCCTGTACTGGTCGCCGACCAACGAGGACGCCGACGCCCTGCTGTCGACCGCGACCGTCCTGCTCGGGGCCAGGACCGCCACCGCCACACCGCTGACCGACGTCGTGGCCACCGTCAACGCAGCGGCCACCTCGGCGCGACTGACGCCGCCCGACGGCGTCACCGTGGCCTCGGTGTCGGTGCCGGTACCGGCGGCGACGGCCACCGCGATCGGCGAGCAGGCCGATCTGACGTGGCGACTGCAGGGTTCCCTGCTCAACTCCGCCGACGTGCAGACCAGCCCGGAAACCTACCTGGCACCGCTGCGCGAAGATCAGTTGCGCGCGATGACCACTCCCGGCGAGCGGGGTTCGTCCACCCGTGATCGGCTCATCCAGACCCGATCGGAGTCGACGGCCGCCATCGACGAGACTTTGCGGCGGATGCAGTCGGCCGTGGCGATCCTCGATCCCGGCGGCCGCTACACCCTGGCCTCCGAACGCAGCCCCCTGCTGCTGGTGGTCCGCAACGACCTCGCCCTGCCGATCCGGGTGAACATCACCACCACGGCCCCCTCCGACCTCGACATCGGCGACCTCGGCACCATCGAGATCCCCGCCCGCGGTACCCGGCAGATCCAGCTGCCCACCCGGGCCAACTCGTCGGAGGCAGTCACCGTGACCATCGCCCTGTCGACGGTCACCGGCGTCTCGCTGGGATCCCCGATCACGCTGTCGGTACACGCCAATGCCTACGGCAAGGCGCTGTTCATCGTCACGATCATCGCCGGTGCCGCCCTGATCCTGCTGACCGCACGTCGTCTCTGGCATCGGTTCCGAGGCAAGCCCGACCCCGCCGACGCCGACCGCCCCGAACCCGACGAGATCGAGCGACTGCTGGCGGCAACGACCTACCAACAACGGCGACGTACTCTGCAGAGCGAGGAAGACCACCGCGAGGCCGAGCCGGCGCATCACCCGTCGACCGATGATCCGCAGGACAGCACCACTGAGAAGTGACCACCACGAAATGACGAAGGCAGGGGTATGAGCGATCGAGGACCGGACGACGTTCCCCGTCGCGCCGCACCCCGTCGCATCCCGCCGAATCCTTCCGGTGGCGTTCCGCCGCGACGCGTTCCCCCCTCCCGTGTTCCACCCGGCGGCCGTATCCCCCCCGATCGGGTCCCACCCGACCGTTCACCCGCCGGTCCCACTCCCCTCGCCGGACCTCTCGCCGACGCCCCGCCGATCTCCGGGCGCCGGGGTACCGCGGTGGGCGCCGCGGCAACCCCGACGCCGTCGGAGCCCACCCACGGCCGACACGAACGCACCGCCCGGTCGGCTCCTGCCGGTGGCACGGTGACGGCCGACGCCCCATCCACCGACAGCAACGACAGCAACGAGCCGCACCAGCTGGCTCGGGACTCCGACTCGAGCATCATGCGGACCAGCGGCTCGATCGCGCTGGCCACTCTGGCCAGCCGCATCACCGGTTTCGTCCGTACCGTGCTGGTGCTGGCGATGCTGGGCCCGGCGATCGCGTCGGCGTTCCAGGCCGCCTACGTGCTGCCCAACATGATCGCCGAGGTCGTGCTCGGTGCCGTGCTCACCGCGATCGTCATCCCGGTGCTGGTGCGCGCAGAGGCCGAGGACGACGACGGCGGACGCGGCTTCATCAACCGAATCTTCACGCTCACCGTCGTCACGCTCGGTGTCGCGACCGTCATCGCGCTGATCGCCGCGCCGTTGCTGACCCTGCTCAACGTCGGCGATGGAGACGTCAATCGCCCGCTGACCACGGCCTTGGCGTATCTGCTGCTCCCGGAGATCCTGTTCTACGGACTTTCCGCGCTGTTCATCGCGATCCTGAACATGAGGGGCTTCTTCAAGCCCGGCGCGTGGGCTCCGGTGCTCAACAACATCGTGCAGATCGCCACCCTGGTGATCTACGCGCTGATGCCCGGCGAGATCTCGCTGAATCCGGTGCGGATGACCGATCCGCAGCTGCTGGTCCTCGGCATCGGCACCACGCTGGGCGTCGTCATGCAGGTGGCGATCCTGGTGCCGTGGCTCCGTCGCGCGGGTGTGCGCCTGGCCTGGAAGTGGGGCCTGGACGCCCGCCTGCGACGGTTCGGCAACATGGCCGTCGCGATCGTCGGGTACGTGGCTGTGCTGCAGGTCGGTCTCGTCGTCACCTATCGGATCGCCGCTCACGCCGACGCTTCCGGCATCTCGGTGTACGCCACGCACTGGCAGTTGCTGCAACTGCCCTACGGGGTGCTGGGTGTGACGATTCTGACGGCGATCATGCCGCGGCTCTCGCGCAACGCCGCCGCCGAGGACACCCAGTCCGTGGTCGACGATCTCTCGCTGGCCACCCGTCTGACGATGGTGGCGTTGGTACCGGTCGTCGCCTACATGACATTCTTCGGACCGGCGATCGGCATCGCCGTCTTCAACTTCGGGAGGTTCGACGCCGCGGTCGCCTCCCAGCTGGGCTCCACCCTGGCGTGGGGTGCCTTCACCCTCATCCCTTACGCGATGACGCTGGTGCAACTACGCGTGTTCTACGCCCGCGAGGACGCCTGGACCCCGACGGTGATGGTGCTGGGTATCACGGTGGTGAAGGTCGCCTCGTCGTATCTGGGTCCGGTGCTGTTCAGCGACCCCGACCTGGTGGTGCGCTGGCTGGCGCTGTCCAACGGACTCGGCTACCTCGTCGGCGCGATCGTCGGGCACTACCTGCTGCAGAATCGGCTGGCCACCGATCAGCGCGCGATCGGCAAGGAACCGTTGCGACCCACCCTCGGTTCCGCCTGGACGACGGCGGTGACGCTGGTCATCTCCGTCGCCCTGGCATTCGTCATCTGGCTGATCTCGGAGCTGTCCGGACTCCATCTGGCCACCCAGCACGGCAAGATCGGCTCGATCGCCTACCTGTTCTTCACCGCGGTGATCGTGCTGGGCGTGATCTACGCCGGGCTGGCCGCCGCCGGGGTGCCCGACGTCGTCGCGATCCTGACGGCGGTGCAACGGATGGCCGGCCGCTTCATCCCGGCGCTGGCACCGAAGGGCACACCCGAACCCGAATCCGCGGCCACCATCACGGTTCAGTTTCCGCGGATTACCGGGGACGAACCCCTCCCGTACTCTGGTCAGGTACAGGTCGTGAGGCGTTTCGACCGCGGATCCGCCACGTGGCAGTCGTATTCGGTGCACACCGGTGGCGCTGCCGGCAACACCGGCGTCACCCCGTGGTCACCACCGCAACGACCACCGGACATGCGCTATCGGAGAAGAGGAGTCCGCCGCGTGAACGAGAGCGGAGTCGATACCGGCCCTGAGCGCCCGACCACCCCGAGCACCGACGGCGATACTCCGGGTCCGGCTGCGCCGCACTCCGCGTCGGCCACGCCGAAGGCAGCGCCGACGCCGAACGCCGCGCCCACCCCCAATCCGGATCAGGCCGACCCGATCCGTGCACCGCGTCGTCGGGGACCTCGTCTCGTTCCGGGTGCCGCGGTCGCCGGCGGACGCTACCGTCTGCTCGAATCCCACGGTGGCACGCGTGGTCTGCAGTTCTGGAAGGCGCAGGACATCAACCTCGACCGCGAGGTCGGTCTCACCTTCGTCGACGCCGAGCAACTCGCACCGCCACCCGAGAAGGGGTCGCCGACGAAGGCCGCCGACACCGGCCCGCAGGCGGTGCTGACGCGTACGCTGCGGCTCGGGCAGATCTCGTCGGCGGGTGTGGCGCGGGTACTCGACGTGGTCCGCGGTTCTTCGGGCGGCATCGTCGTCGCCGAATGGGTGCAGGGTTCCTCCCTCGCCGAGGTCGCCGGCACCCATCCGTCGCCGATCGGCGCGGCCCGCGCGGTCCGTGCCCTCGCGGCGGCCGCCGAGGCCGCTCACCGCTCCGGTGGGGCGTTGTCGATCGACCATCCCGACCGCATCCGCATCAGTACCGACGGCAACGCCGTGCTCGCCTTCCCGGGCACCCTCGCCGGTGACGATCAGGCCTCCGACGTGCGCGGACTCGGTGCCGTCCTCTACGCCCTGCTGCTGGCGCGCTGGCCGTTGGACCCCGAGACCGGTTCCCGGCCGATCACCACCAAGGACTCGACGACACCGGTCGCCGGTCTGGCCGTCGCCTCCCCGTCGGCAGACGGCAGTGGTCCCATCGAACCGCGTGAGGTCGATCCGGACATCCCGTTCGAGATCTCCGCGGTGGCCGCGCGGGCGCTGTCGGGAACCCGCGGCATCCGCACCGCGGCCACGGTGCAGCATGTGCTCGATCAGGCGACCGTCGTCGATCTGAAGACCGACATGTTGCCCGCGGTCACCGACTCCGACGAACCACCCGTCAGCATGGCACCGCCCGGGCGCATCGGTTCCGATCAACCCGACCGGCGCAGCCGCAACCTGCCCCTCCTGGTCGGCGCGGCGCTGCTGGTCGTCTTCGTGATCGTCGCCCTGGTCGTGTGGATCACCGGAGTCTTCGGATCCGGCGACTCGCAGACCGACATCAACGAGTTCCTGTCCACCACACCGTCGCAATCGGCGCCCGCAGCACCGGGCGCGGCTCCGGCCGAGGGTGCCATCACGCCGAGGTCGGCCACGCTCGTCGATTTCTCCTCGCAGTCCGGTGACAATCCGGGACAGGCACCGAACGTCATCACCGGGGCATCCGGCGGGTGGCGTTCGGATCCGAATTATCAGACCGCCGACTTCGGCAGTCTCAAGGACGGTCTCGGGCTGATGTTCGATCTCGGCTCCCCGCAGGCGGTCAAGACGGTCACCATCGCCACCACGACGCCGGGCTTCGACGTGGAGTTGCGCACCGCCACCAGCGCCGACGCCACCCTCGCCGAGACGACCCGCGTCGGTCAGGGCACCGTCGACCAATCGAGCACCACCCTGACGATCACCAATCCGCGGGAGGCCCGCTACCTGCTGGTGTGGATCACGTCGCTGCCGTCGAGCGGCTCCAACGGCTATCAGGTGCAGGTCTCCAAGATCACGATGACGAGCTGATACGGAACGCCGCGTGACACGGCTGTCGCATGCCACCGTGGCACGGTACGGCGTCGGGTCGCTCGGTACCGGTGGCTTCGCCACGCTGCCCGGCCTCGTCCTGATCTACTACCTCACCGACACCCTCGGCGTCGGTGCCGCGGTCGCCGGGATCATCGTGGCGGCGGCCAAGATCTGGGATGTCGCCATCGATCCGGGGATCGGCGCGTTCGCCGACCATCGCGCCGCGCGCAGCGGTTCACGTCGGGGTGTGATGACAATCGGCGCACTGCTGTTGCCGGTCTTCTTCACCCTGACGTTCGCTGCTCCCGCCGGCCTGCCGACCGGCGTCGACGCGCTCTGGGTTGCACTCGCCTTCCTTTTGGCGGCAACGAGTTTCAGCCTCTTCCAGGTTCCCTACATCGCTGCCGGCCGAACTGACCGACCGCTACGACGAGCGCACCCGACTGCTCACGGTGCGGGTGGTGGTGCTGTCGGTGGCGATCCTCGCGTTCGGTGCGGGTGGACCGGCGCTGCGCGAGGTGGGTGGCTCCCCCACCGTCGGCTACCTGCTGATGGCAGTCGTCGCCGGAGTGCTCATCGGCGTCGCGATGCTGATCGCGGCGCGTGCCGCCGACGCGGCGCGACCTCCGGCGTCACCGGACGACACCTCCTCCCTCACTGAGGGGTACCGAACCGGCTGGGCGGTACTGCGTCGCAGTGCGCCGCTGCGAACACTGTTGGCCGCGTTCATGCTTCAAGGTCTGGCCACCGGTCTGATGCTCGCCGGGGCCCAGTACATCGCGACCTGGGTACTGGACTCCGAGGCCGCCATCTCCGGACTGTTCGCGGCGCTGATCGCCCCGGCAGTGGTGTTCGCACCGCTCTGGGGTGGATTCGCGCGCCACGTCGGCAAGGAGGTCGGATTCGCCACGGCCACGGCCGTTTTCACGCTGGCCACGCTCGCGCTGGCCTGCCTGTGGATCGCGCCGGGCTGGTGGGTGTATCCGGTGATCGGGGTTGCCGGGGCGGCGTATGCGGGGATGCAGTCGCTACCGATGGCGATGTTGCCGGATGTGATCAGCTACGACGGCAGCTCGTCGGGGCGTTCGAGTGCCGGTGTCATCGGCGGGGTGTGGACGGCGGGGGAGACCACCGGGATGGCGTTGGGTGCGGTGCTCTTCACCGTCCTCCTGACGGTGGGCGGGTACATCTCCTCGGACGCGGATTCGTCGGTCACCCAACCCGGGTCGGCGGTATCGGCCATGGTGGCGGGTTTCAGTGTGGTGCCGGCCGCGCTCGCCCTGATCAGCCTGGGGTTTGTCATCCGTTACCCGTTGCGGCGCAGCGACATCGACTCCACGCCGCCACCATCGAGCACCGAGGGGGCTCCATGACCTCACCGGGTACCGGAGGTCGGATCGACGACATTGCGCACCGACTCGATTCGCTGCGCGCCGACGACGCGCCCACGCACGGCGGCCACGTCCTATCCTATGTGTACGACTCCGGTGTGGCCGAACTCGACGATGTCGCCCGGCGGGCCGCCGCCGCGGTGTCGGGCGTCAACGGTCTCGATCCGACGACCTTCCCGTCGGTCGCCCGGATGGAGCACGACGTCATCGAGTTCGCGGCGTCGCTGGTGCACGGGGATCAGGCGGTGGGCCTGGTGACCAGCGGTGGTACCGAAAGCTGTTTACTGGCAGTCAAATCGGCCCGCGATCGGTGGCGGAAGGCGAATCCCGACACCGACGGACCTCCTGTCCTGCTGGCGCCGGTCTCGGTGCACGCCGCCTTCCACAAGGCGGCGCACTACTTCGATCTCGACCTCGATCTGGTCCCAGTCGACGCGCAGGGAGCGGTCCGTGCCGCCGATCTCGTCGGGCGGTTCTCCCCGCGCACCGCGATCGTCGTGGTGTCGGCGCCGAATTACCCGTACGGCACCCTTGACCCGGTTGCCGAGGTCGCTCCCGCGGCGGCCGCGGCCGGGATCGCCTGCCATGTCGACTCCTGCATCGGCGGCTGGGTGCTGCCGTTCTGGGAGACGTCGGCGGATTCGGCGGAGATGCTGCCGCCCTGGGACTTTCGGGTTCCCGGCGTCACCAGTGTCTCGATGGACGCCCACAAGTACGGGTTCGCCCCCAAGGGTGCCTCGGTGCTGCTGTTCGCCGACCGGGACACCAAACGCGCCGCGGGATTCGCCACCGTACGGTGGCCCGGCTATCCGGTCGTGAATCCGACGATGCTCGGCAGCCGGTCGGTGACCTCGCTGGCCGCGGCGTGGGCGATCATCGCCTACCTACGCCCGGAATCGGGCACCGGCGTAGGTTTTTCCGCGCTCACCGCTCGTACGCGCAGCGCCACGGAGGCTGTGCGAGCCTGCGTCGCGGGGATCCGGGGTCTGTCTGTCGTCGGTGACCCGGTCGGTCCGCTCTTTGCGGTTCGGTCGGATACCGCGGTGCCACAAGCTGATCGGGTGGATCCTCATCTGTGGGCCGATCAGGTCCGTGGCCTGGGGTGGGTGCTGCAGCCGCAACCCGGTCTCGGCTCCGACCATCCGCACACCACTCATCTCACCGTCACCCCCGTCACCGCCGATGTGGTCGACGACCTGTGTGCCGCCTTGGTCACCGGTGCCGACGCCGTGCGGGGTGCGCCACCGGTGGACCTGTCGGAGATCGTGACGGCGATACCGCAACTGGGGTGCAGTGGTGCACTCGATTCGGTTGCGGCCCACGATGTTCTGGCGACGCTCGGCCTGGGCAGTGGGGGAGCAGGGTCGGTGGCACTGCCCGATCAGCTAGCGCCGGTGATGGCGTTGCTGGAGGTCATCGAGCCGGAGCGTGCCGAATCCCTTCTCGCCGAGCTGATCGCGCGGCTCAACGAGGACTGACTGCTGTGGCGTACCCGTCGATCCGCGGGATCAGCTCGGAGTCACCGTTACGCGTCCGTTGATGAAGGTGATGGTGCCGTGATCATAGGTCTGACGCAGGCCCCCGTCGGTACGGGTCTCGTCACTGGTCGGATATCCGAGTTCACCGTTCTCGTGGTTGTGCTCACCCCAGGCGTCACCGATCATTCCGTGCACCGCGAAGACCTTGCCACTCTGCGGGTTCTGGTACAAGGACCCGTTCTGCAGGGTGATGAACGAACCGCCGGTCGGCAGCGTCACCACCGGTCCGAGGGGCTTGCCGAGGTAGCCTTGCGGTCCACCGCGCTCGCCGTAGGACGCGGCGATGGCCTCATTGTCGATGGTGATGTTCGCACCGTCGGCCGTGGTCAGCGGAGTGGAGGTGGTGATGTTGGTGGGTGTCGCCATTGCGGTCGTCGATTCGCCGGACATGCCCGTCATCCCCGCCATGTCATCTGAGGCCATTGTGCTCATCGTTTCCGATGACGCGGCGGTGGAGTCGTCGTCGGACGAGCAGGCGGTGCCGACGAGCCCGACCGCCGCCACCGCGGCGACCGTGCACAGCGTGCGCTTGGCGATTGCTCCGTCAATGATCATGCAGAACCCTCTTTTCGGATGTGGACGTGGGTCGGGCCACGCCGACGGCATCCACCGGAATCGGTGGTGCGAGCTCGAGGGGCGAGACATCGGTGGTGGACGTAGCAGACCGTGGCGCCGCTCGTTCGCCGGGACGTGACGAACGGTCGGGCTCCCCCCACAAACTCAGGGAGACTTTAGCATGGCGAACTATATTGTGCGTGGTTCCGCCGAGAGTCCGGGTTCCGTTGATCCGACAGACACCTGCCGTCCGGGGCGGCTGATGTCACGTGACACCGCCGGAGCCCAGCCGGGCGGACCGAAGACATATCCCAGTCGGGCCCGCCAGTGGTCCGCGCGGCGCACGTCGCGGGCAATGGCGGCGTACTCGTGGGTCTGCAGCGTCCATATGTTGTAGGTGCCCACTGGTTTGGTGAGACCGTAGTGCGGCCGGTGGGTTTCGGCAGCAAAGGAACGGAAAATCTTGTCCCACAGGATGAAGACGCCGGCGTAGTTCTTGTCGAGGTAGTCCGGATCGCTGCCGTGATGGACTCGATGATGCGACGGCGTGTTGAAGACGAACTCGATCGGTCGCCACATCCGATCGATATGCTCGGTGTGAATCCAGAACTGGTAGACAAGATTCATCCCGTAGCACGCGAAGACGACGGCCGGCGGAATCCCGAGGAAGGGCAGTGGTAGCCACATCACCAGTGCCGCACTGATATTCCACTTCTGACGGAGAGCTGTCGCGAAGTTGAAGTACTGGCTGGAGTGATGCGCCTGGTGGGTCGCCCAGACCAGGCGCACCCGGTGGGAGATCCGGTGGTTCCAGTAGTAGAGGACATCGACGCCGATGAACCCGATGACCCAGGTGTACCAGGCCGTCATCGGCAACTGCCACGGCGCGAGGTAGGCGAAGATGGCCGTGTAGACCAGCAGACCGGCCAGTTTCCAGGCGGCGCTGGTGGCGATGGACACCAATCCCATCGAGATGCTGGCGGTCGCGTCCCGACGTTCGTACGCGCCGGATGGCGCGCGGCCGTCGTCGTCGTGATCCTCGAGTTTCCACGCGGCGATCCACTCCAGGAGCAACAACGCGAGGAAGAAGGGCACCGCGAGCAGCGTGGGCTCATGCATGGGGGCGGGTAGCAGATCCATCGGCATTCCTTCCTTCCACTATCTGACACAGCCTCGTGTCAGATAGGTATGTGACATGGTAGCGTGTCAGATGCTCGCCTGTCCACGATTCGTCGGCGGCTCTATCGGTGAGGGAGACGACATGCCCGGTGCACGAACAACCACCGAGGGGCGGCGATACGGCGGCGCCGACGCCGACGAGCGGCGTGAACGGCGGCGCGCCACACTCATTGAGGCCGGGCTCGATCTGTTCGGGGAGGTCGGGTATCCGCATGTGTCGGTGAAACGTCTCTGCGAGCGGGCCGGCCTCACCCAGCGGTACTTCTACGAGTCCTTCGCCGACCGCTCCGCGTTACTCATCGCGGTGTACGACCACTGCGTCGAGATCGCGCGGTCGGCGACCGTTACGGCCGCCGATGTCTACCTCACCGGGCCCGATGGCGTCGCGCCCGCCGAGGTTCCGGCCGCCGCGCGTGCGGCCCTCGGGGCCTTCATGGACGCGATCGCCTGCGACCCGCGACGGGCTCGCGTCATGCTGGTGGAGGTGGTCGGCGTCGACCCGGAGGTCGAATCCACTCGTCTGCGCGCCATTCACGAGTGGGCAAATCTCGTTCTCGCGCTGGCGATGGGGGAGAGAGCGGTGAGCATTCCGCAGCGTCTGGCCGCGATCGGCCTCGTCGGTGCCGTCACCCAGCTCCTGGTCGACTGGTATTTCACCTCCATCGCCGCCGATCCCGTCGATATCGGCACCACCACCGATGTCGGTCTCGATACCGTCCTCGACGTCAGCGTCGAAATGTTCATCGCGACCCACGCCCGGTTGCTGCAACAGGCATGATGGTGACATGTCGAATTCTGAATTGACCGATGACGTGATCGACTTTCTCACCGCCGGTACGCGGACCGGCAAAGTGGGTTTTGTGGCACGCGACGGACGGGCACTTGTCGCACCGATCTGGTTTATCGTCGACGACGGTCAGCTCGTCTTCAACACCGGTTCGTCGACCGCGAAAGGTCGCGCACTGCAACGTGATCCGCGGATGACTCTGCTCGTCGACGATGAACGGCCGCCCTTTTCGTTTGTTCAGGTGCAGGGCGTGGCGACGGTGGGTGACGATTCCGACGATTTACTGGATACCGCAACGCGTATCGCCGAACGCTACATGGGTCCCGAGTTGGCGGGTCAGTACGGACGTCGCAATGCGGTTCCGGGCGAGTTGGTGGTGCGGTTGACGCCCACCAAGGTTATTGCGCATTTTGCCGTTGCGGACTGAATCGGGGGCGCGGCGTCCCCGGCATGGGGGACCCGTAGGTTATCCTCTGCTCGTGGCAAAGAAACAGATTGTGTCGATCATCGACGACATCGACGGCCGTGAGCTCGATATCGACGAGGCACACACCATTTCCTGGTCGTGGTCGGGCGTTGACTATCAACTCGACGTATCTGAGGCCAACCTCGATAAAATCGAGAACGGTCGCGTCCCGGTGTCGAAGCTGCTCGAGGTGTCCACCCGGACCGGCGGTCGGCGACAGTCCACCGCACCACGCGTCACCGCTCCCGCCGCAAGTCCGTCCACCAACGGCAAGGGCGGCGCGGATACCAAGACGATTCGGGAATGGGCTCGCGAGGCGGGTTACGAAGTGCCGCTTCGTGGTCGGCTCCCCAAGGAGATCGTCGACGCATACGACGAGGCGCACTAGAACCACCGGACCGAGGCGTTCGGCGGCGGGTTGAGCCGTGCAGTCGAGGACGTCAATGATCCGCGTCGATGGCGGGCACCACGGTGGCGGCGTCATCGACGCCGAACGACTGCAGCGGTGCGGCGAACTCCACCAGCATCCCAACGTGTCGATTCAGTGCGGTGAATCGCTGTGGGTCCACCGCTGTGAATCCAGCAGATCCACGTCGAGTTGATCGGCGCGTCCACCGAGCACCTGTTGCAAACAACCACTGAGACCCCCGTGCACCACGCAGAGCGGCTCCGGCGGACGCCGACGCGACGTCGGGCCGCAGCGCGCGGATCACGCCGGTGGTTGCGGCACGCAGTACTTTCTGCGTGACTGTGGGGTCGTCGTAATGGGGTGGCTACTGAATCTCGGGCCACCGCAGCCCGAGCGCCGACAGCCACGTTTCGAACGGGCTACCGACGATTCCCAAGAGGCCGGCCACCGGGGACGGATCCTGCTCCAGCGCAAGGAAAGCTGAAGCGTCCGCGTCATAGAGGTCGGCGGCAGCTGCCGCCGCATCCGGCCCGGTCACCATCATCTCGATGGCTCCCGGGGCCGGTTCGGAGTCCGGGTCATGCACATGGGCGCGGTACACGCACTGCGCGCCGTCGGCGTTCAGGCGCCACACCGAGAACATCACCCCGTACTCGTCGAGGTCCTCACACAGCGCCGCACGCCCGTCGCCGATGCCGGCGAAGAACTGCGCCTCACGGCTGTTGGGCAACATCCGCTCCGCCACCACCGACACCCGAGCCGCTCCGTCGCCCGAGGTGACTTCCGACGCAAATCCGTCGAACGGATCGAACCCCCACTGCTGAGGATCCCAATCCTCGCCGAGCGCGGCGCGAGACTGGGCCACCACCCGCTCGGCGTCATCGACATTTGCGACATCGGCAATCAACGCGAACCCGTACGTACTCACAGCGACTCCATTCGCCCGTCTCACACCAACGGCGTCGGAAAGATCAATGGCTGCACCATATCTGGTGATGCACCCAGCTTCGCCAGACTGGCGTCACGAGGACGTGAGATCAGATCCTCCACACCCGGGCGATCACCGCCGCGCAACACCTCGAGCATCTCGGCAAAGAA
Organism: Gordonia sp. NPDC003504; assembly: GCF_053587995.1. Classification (NCBI taxonomy): domain Bacteria; kingdom Bacillati; phylum Actinomycetota; class Actinomycetes; order Mycobacteriales; family Gordoniaceae; genus Gordonia; species Gordonia sp. NPDC003504. The sequence continues at coordinate 110,080 of NZ_JBSFPC010000006.1, read as the reverse complement.
CACTTCGCTGTCGGGCTGGCACCATTCTGGTTCACCAACGAATCATCAAGCACCCACTGCACGTCCTCGATCAAACCCGCAGTCGGCTTCGCCGAACACACCACCCGCAGGATCACCAACATCTGACGGGACTTCCCCGTGAACAAATCCAGCTGGCCACTCTTGACGTCCCTTGCCAGCACCTTCTCCCAGTCGGCGAGATACGACCTGATGTCGACAACCGGGTCCAGCGCAAACCTCGGAACCACCTCGGCGAACTCAGCAATGCCCGTTTCAGAGATGAGTCCGTCCGTCGTCCGAATCCGCTCTTCCCCCGGAAAAAAACGAAGCGGTCTCCGTTCACGCCTGAATCACCGACCAGCGTGGGCGGCAAGGGCCGGCCCAGGAACGCGGAATAGGCGAACACCCGACCCAGAGTGGTCGGCTCATACCCGATGTAGAGCACCCACCACTCGATACCGGTCCGCATCAACACCGTCCGCCGACCGGTCCCGACAACCCGCCACTGCGGCCCGAGTCGCACGGCCGCCGACGTGATCATCGTCCGCCACGCTGTCGCACTCATCGCCATTCGACTGATGTCACTCCCTTGCTCCACGCGGTATCGATAATCCGCGAACATCGGTTGCTCGGACCATCAAATGGGCTCTTCCGAGAGTGTTCCCAGCGGAATAGTCGGTGGCCGCCCCTGATCTGTCCACTCTTCAAAAGAGCTTCCCGCGCGAGCGAACATCCACGCTATCTCGGTACCGGTGCGCCGTACAACGGCAATGCCTGACAAATCGATAGGGTCAATGAACGTTTCACGAAACGGCAGGTCGACTACAGGGACAACCCCCGCACCATCGTCGCGAGGTAGGGCGACCCATAAGCCCTCGTACGCAACCCGAAAACATTCGCCGATGTAGTAGACAAATCGCATTGTCCGCGCCGTCGAAGAATCGGTTCTCCAGAATTCAGATTCGTCATTGAAAGTGTCCAAGAGCGATTTCTCAACAAATCCGATCGATTCCGGAGAGTACAATTCCACCCGAAGTTCGGGGACGTCATCGGTGGTAAACACCAAAGGAACAGCCGCCTCTTGCATTTTCAACCACGAGATGAATCGCGCGTCACTCTGGGCGTCCATGAAACGCCGCGTACTCCGAATCTGGACGTAGTCGAAGCTGGCTCCCACGCTAAACAAACCCCCTGCAAGTCTGGCGACGACCGCGCACTTCCGCCGGACTGCCCTCGGCACGGCGGCGACGTCACCCACGAAAATGATCAAGGCGTCTCCGCAGTTCACGTCGCAGGATCATTAACTCGTCATCCGTCTGATCTGGCGTCCTCCAAGTGGTGCCCACCGGATGCTCTGGATGATTCCGGTGGCCTTCACCGTTGAAGGTCTCTCTCCCTGCGGGACAAGCCAATTCCTACAAGGGCTTCCCCGTGGCCATGATCCAGCTTGGCGAGAACTCCTCTGCGGAGAATCGCCTGGTGGTCAACTCCACCTCCGAAAGAGGCTTTGCCATCTCTCGGAAATCCCCTTACTTCTGGCGCATCGATCTCGTCGGTCAGTGGCCCGACATACGGGCACGACAATCCTTCCACCCCCAACCAACGGATATTCAGTAAGAACAATTGGTGATGAACGATCTCACAGACTCGTGTTCAGTACAACCCCACACCCACCTCACTTCTCCACAACCACCCCCCAACACCACCACCACCCACCCGACACCCCACTACCCTGACCACCATGCCCGGGGGAGCCAGACAACACAGCGACACACGCACCGACGAACAACTCCTCACCGCCCACACCCACGGCGACCCAACAGCATTCACCACCCTCATCACCCGCCACCAGAACTACCTCTGGCGCATCGCCGTACGCACCACCGGCAACCCCCACGACGCCGCCGACGCACTCCAAGAAGCACTCATCGCCGCACACCGGACAGCGGCAGCATTCCGCGGTGAGGCACGAGTCACGTCATGGCTGCACCGCATCGTCGTGAATGCCTCGCTGGATCGCATGCGCCGCAACGCAAGTCAACGAACTATTTCTCTCTCCGAGCCAGACAACTATCCTCTGGCCGGCAGCGCCGACGAGTACGGTCGTGTCGAACTGACTCTCGCCATCGAGGACGCGCTCGACCAGCTGCCCGCGAATCAACGGGCCGCGGTCATCGCCATCGACATCGAGGGGTACACGATGGACGAAGCATCGCAGATCCTCGGTGTACCGGTCGGCACTCTCAAGAGCCGAAGTGCTCGAGGGCGCTATCGCCTGGCCGACCTCCTCGGCTACCTCAGGGGCGCCGACAGTTGATTTCAGAAATCTGGACACGGAGGGAACCGCGGGGCCCACGCGTGCGTCCAATCAGCAATATGGACTACACCGGGGAGACAGCCATGCCGACCGCGTCGACCGACGCGAACCATCCAAGGAGGCGACGATGACCGAGGATTCATCACGCTTCCCCTCACCGCCCTATGACCCGGAACTGCTCGCCGAGTTCCACGCCGGGAACCTCGACGCCGCCACGACGGCGCACGTTCGCGCGCATATCGCCGAGGACGCGGATGCCCAGGCCACGCTTGTGGCCCTGGGGCGGGTCCGTGACGAACTGCGCGCCCTGGGCGACACCGAAGATGCTGTGGACAACGACGTCGACGCCCCGCCACCGGATTGGGTCCGTGCACGCACTCAAGAGACTCTTGCTGCAATCGCCGCGGAGACCACCCTGCACCCGGCCATGAGAGGCCCGGAAACAAGAAGGCGGCGAGGTGCCGGGCCACGCACCTACGCCATCCTCGCTGCGGCCGCGATCCTCATCGTCGGGGTCGTGGCTGCGGTGCTTGTGCTTCGGCCCTCGCAGCCCACCGGCTCCGTGGAGGCGCAGCCAAGCGCGCCGTCGTCGAGCCTCTCTGTTCCCGCACCGCCCGCCGCCCTGGATGGCGCAGCGGCACTGTCGGTCCTGGGCCGCACCGACGGTTCGCCGTTCGCCTCAACAGATGCACTTCGACGATGCACCGCTGCCAACGGCATCCCCGCGTCGACACCGGTCCTGGGCTCCGGACCGGTGACCGTCGACGGCACACAACAGGTGGTGATCCTCCTCGGCACCGGTGTCGCCGGTCGTTTCCTCGCGCTGGTGGTCGGACCCGATTGCGACACCGGCAATCCGGAAACCGTCTCGCGTACCACGATCGGAGGATGACCCGGGCCCACGTCGTCCGTCGAGTGGGGGAGCCACGACGCCCGCACCCCCGGTGCCCGCGCTGACAGGGAACACTTCCGCATACCCTTGTGTTGAAAGCCGGTACACGCACCCCTGCGACCAGGGAATTTTTTGGCTGCAGGTGATGTGAAACGAGCACGGAGGACGAAGTGACCCAGTCAGACACCCAGCAGATCCACGAACTGATCATCATCGGATCAGGTCCTGCGGGATACACCGCGGCGGTGTACGCAGCACGTGCGGAACTCGCCCCGATCGTCTTCGAGGGAACCCAGTTCGGCGGCGCCCTGATGACCACCACCGAGGTGGAGAACTTCCCCGGCTTCCAGAACGGAATCCAGGGCCCGGCCCTGATGGACGAGATGCGTGAGCAGGCCATCCGGTTTGGCGCCGACCTGCGGATGGAGGACGTCGAGGAAGTTCGCCTGCAGGGAAAGGTCAAGGAGGTCGTGGCCTCCGGCGAAACCTACCGGGCGCACGCGGTGATCTTGGCGATGGGTGCCGCGGCCCGCTACCTGGGGATCACCGGTGAGCAGGAGCTGCTCGGCCGAGGAGTCTCGGCGTGCGCGACCTGCGACGGCTTCTTCTTCAAGGATCAGGATATCGCCGTCATCGGCGGCGGCGACTCCGCGATGGAGGAGGCGACCTTCCTCACCAAGTTCGCGCGCAGCGTCACCCTGATCCACCGACGCGAGGAGTTCCGGGCGTCCAAGATCATGCTCGAGCGGGCCCGCGCCAACGACAAGATCCGCTTCGTCACCAACTCCGCGGTCAAATCGGTGATCGGCAACGGCTCGGTGACCGGCCTCGAACTGATCGACACCCGCTCCGGCGACACCGAGACCGTCGACGTGACCGGCATGTTCGTCGCCATCGGCCACGACCCGCGCAGTGAACTCGTGCGCGGTCAGATCGACCTCGACTCCGACGGATACGTGCAGGTCCAGGGCCGGACCACCTATACCTCGATACCCGGCGTCTTCGCCGCCGGCGACCTCGTCGACCACACATACCGCCAGGCGATCACCGCCGCCGGCAGTGGCTGCGCCGCGGCCATCGACGCCGAACGGTGGCTCGCCGAGCAGGGTGACATCGAACCCACGCCGATCGAGGGCGACGTGGTCGTCGTCGAGGCACACAGCTGACACTCCAGACCTCAATACCGACCATCACGACAACAACAGGAGGAACACTCATGGGAGCCAACACCGTGGCCGTCACCGACGCCACCTTCAAGGACGACGTCCTCGGATCCGACAAGCCGGTACTCGTCGACTTCTGGGCAACCTGGTGCGGTCCGTGCCGCATGGTGGCACCGGTCCTGGAGGAGATCGCCGGCGCGCACGCCGACAAGTTGACCGTCGCCAAGCTCGACGTCGACGCCAACCCGGCCACGGCCCGTGACTTCCAGATCATGTCGATCCCGACCATGATCCTCTTCGAGAACGGCAAGCCCACCAAGACCATCGTCGGCGCGAAGGGCAAGGCCGCCCTGCTGCGCGAACTCGATTCGGTGGTCGGCTCCAACGCCTGACATGCGGGGGTGACATCCTCCACACGGGCGTCGTCATCGGTGTTTTCGCTGGTGACGACGTCCGTGATGTTTCTGTGCCCGTGTTCGGTTTGGTCCGCGTACGGCGGAACTGACAGAATGCACCTGGTCCGCCTGGTGCGCGCTCGCCTCTACCCAGAGCCTCCCAGCGCGATCGGCGTGACCATGCAGCGCAAGGACAACGACGCGTCCCGCGCCAACAAGGAGTTGAGATGCCAACATTCCGACTGGGTGATCAGGGTTCGGCCGTCGCCGAGATCCGATCCATCCTCGCCGGACAAGGCCTCATGCCGGTCACGCGCGGACGTCACGCCGCCGACGGCGACGGTTCGGCGGACGAGATCCGCGGACACACCTTCGACGAGGACATCGACCACGCCGTCCGCGCGTTCCAGCAGCAGCGCGGACTGATCGTCGATGGCATCGTCGGCCCCGCCACCTACCGCGCCCTGCGTGAGGCGTCCTACCAACTCGGAGCGCGAGTACTGCTCTACCGTCTGTCGTCCCCGATGGTGGGCGACGATGTGGCCACCCTGCAGGGGCGTCTCCAGAATCTCGGCTACTACACGGCGCTGGTCGACGGTGTCTTCGGCGAGACCACCCACAACGCGGTGTGCCTGTACCAGAGTGAGTACGGTCTGTCCGCCGACGGCATCTGCGGACCGTCCACTCTGCGGTCGCTGGAACGTCTGGGCACCCGCGTCACCGGCGGTTCCCCGTACGCGATCCGCGAGGAGGAGCACGTCCGTCGCTCCGGCCCCCGGCTCTCCGGCAAACGTATCGTCATCGACCCCGGCACCGGCGGCATGCACGACCTGTCCACCGGCGCGCTCGCCGACCAGGAAAGCCGACTGCTCTGGGATCTCGCTGCACGGCTCGAAGGCCGGATGGCCGCCGCCGGCATGGAAACGTTCCTGTCCCACGACGGTCGGGGAGCACCCACCGACGAGGATCGCGCCCGCGTCGCCAACATGATCGATGCCGACCTGATGATCTCGCTGCGCTTCGGCCACTACCCGAACGCGACCGCCAGCGGCGTGGCCTCCTTCTACTTCGGCAACAGCCACGGCTCGTATTCCACGATCGGCCGCAACCTCGCCGGGTTCATCCAGCGCGAGGTCGCCGCGCGCACCCCGCTGATCGACTGCCGAACGCACGAGCGTACGTGGGAACTGTTGCGGCTCACCAGGATGCCGGTCGCCATGATCGACGTCGGGTACATCACCAATCCCGACGACGCCGAGACGATCGAGGATCCCAACTACCGCAACGTGATTGCCGAGGCCATCCTCGTCGCGGTCAAACGACTGTATCTACTCGGCAACGACGACCGGCCCACCGGGACGTACACGTTCGCCGATCTTCTTGCCGCCGAAGAGATTTCCTGAATCAGGAGCCCAATTCGGCGTGCTCCGAAACTTTTTCGGAGCACGCCTGCCTCTTCACAACGCGTCACCCATAACGCGTCGACTACGTAGCGCGCCTGCCGATGGGCGCGAACGTCCGAGTCTTTCCGGCCAGATCGATCGCCGCCATCACGACCAGTTTCTCCAGGGCGCCCTCGACCTCCGACTTCCACCCCAGGCCTTCGTCCAGTTCGAGACGAAACCTGGGGAAACGCGCGTGTGAGGCGACCACATCGAAGCCGGATGCCTTTAGGAACGCCGCATCGATCAGACACCGCGTACACAGATCCGGTTGCGGGTTGTCGAGGATCTCTCGTGCCACGTTCACGATCTCCTCATCCGACCATTCGCTGATATCGCGCACACCGGTCGGATCGGAGTCACGATCATCGGCAGAACCGCCGGCGCGCACCAACCCGAACGCCTCGACGGCGCGCACACCACGTCGAATGAGATCGGTGACGACGGCGTCGAGAAGGGGACTGGCGACCTCCTCGTACCCCGGTTCCACGTGAATCGACGACAGCAGCACCGCGTCGGCACTGACGGGCGACGTCGGAAACAGCCGGGACCGCGGAATGCGTCCGGGCGGTGCATAGAAGGCGGTACCCACGACGACGCCGGTCGACGGATCGGTGGCGAACTGTCCGCACGCACCCCACTCGAGGAGCACCGAGGAGATCCACGCTTCCTTGTCGAACTCGCTCTCGAACGTTGAGGTGTCGGCAACGCAGACGGTGTCGAGATCGTCGCCGCCCACCGTTCCTGGATCGACCTCCCAGAAGACGCATCGTCGAGCGTGCGGTGGTAGCGACTCGAAGGATTCGAGATTCAGACGCGAGATCACCGGTTCCATGTCAGATCGTCCGTCCTGTCACCGCGCTGTCCCCGAAAAACGTTGAGCTGCAAAGGCTTCCGTCAATCCGCAGGACTCGCGCAACTAGATGCGTCACTGTGACGTTACTCCCGAGGGTGGTTGGTCGTGGAAAATCGTCGGTGATATCACTTCCCTGGGTCGACCAAACCGACAATCCGCTGGAGATCGTCGACGGATCCGAACTCGACGACGATCTTGCCCTTGCGCTTGCCGAGGCTGACCGTCACCCGGGTATCGAGACGATCGGACAGCCGCTCGGCGAGGTCCTGAAGCCCGGGCATCTGCATCGGCTTGCGTTTGGCTGTCGGGGACGGGGCGGTTGCGGAGCCGTCATCGCGGTTCGCAAGTGTCACCGCCTCCTCCGTCGCGCGTACCGACAAACCCTCGGCGACGATGCGCGCCGCGAGAGCCTCCTGCGCGTCGCTGCCGACCTCCAGCGACAACAATGCACGAGCGTGCCCGGCCGACAACACACCCGCGGCGACGCGACGCTGCACCGGGATCGGCAGCTTCAGCAGACGGATCATGTTCGTGATCACCGGCCGCGAGCGCCCCAACCGGTTCGCCAGCTCCTCATGTGTCACGTCGAACTCGTCGAGCAACTGCTGATACGCCGCCGCCTCTTCCAGGGGATTCAGCTGTGCGCGGTGGATGTTCTCGAGCAACGCATCGCGAAGCATGTCACCGTCGGGGGTCTCCCGCACGATCGCCGGAATGGCGTCGAGGCCGGCTTCCTGGCTGGCCCGCCACCGACGCTCGCCCATGACGAGCTGGAACTCGACGCCGTCGGCGGTGGGCTTCGGCAGCCGCCGCACGACGATCGGCTGCATGAGACCGAACTCCCTGATCGAGTGGATCAGTTCGTTGAGAGCGTCCTCGTCGAAGACACTTCGGGGCTGTTGCGGATTGGGCTGGATGAGACTGGGCGGAATCTCGCGGTAGACCGCGCCGACCTCGTCGACGGTTCCGGCGGGGGAGACGGCATCGGTGGTGTCCGGACGGGCGGTCGACGTACGGCTCTTCGTGGCCGCGCCGGCCGCGCCGCCGTTGCCGGTACCGATCACCACATCGGCAGCCGCCGCACCCAACTTCGGCGCGGTCGGATCACCCTCGGTGGGGCCCGTCGGGATCAGCGCCGCCAACCCGCGGCCGAGCCCTCCTCGTCGCGCAGTGTCCTTCTGACTCACGGAAATCCTCTCGACCCGACGGTGTTCATGAACTGGTGCTTCTCGACTGCTGAATAGGTGACGGCCTGAGGCACGCAGGCCGAGCGGCGTCAGGGACTGACACCGGATTCGGTCGTCTGGCTCCTCATCGCGAGTTCTCGGGCGGCGTCGAGGTAGCTCATTGATCCACGTGAACCCGGGTCGTACTCGATGATGGTCATCCCGTAGCCCGGGGCCTCGGACACCTTGACGCTGCGCGGAATGATGGTCGACAGGACCTTGCTGCCGAAGTGTCGGCGCACCTCCTCAGCGACCTGATCGGCGAGCTTCGTGCGTCCGTCGTACATCGTCAGCAGGATCGTTGAGACATGCAGATCCTTGTTCAGGTGCGCCTGCACGAGTTCGATGTTGCGGAGTAGCTGACCCACACCCTCGAGGGCGTAGTACTCGCATTGGATCGGGATGAGCACTTCGCGCGCCGCGACCATCGCGTTCACCGTCAGCAGTCCCAATGATGGGGGGCAGTCGATGAAGATGTAGTCGAATCCGAACTCCGCGATGGAATCGTCGCTCAGTGCGTTGCGCAGCCGATTCTCGCGGGCGACGAGCGACACGAGTTCAATCTCGGCGCCGGCGAGATCGAGAGTCGCGGGCACACAAAAGAGGTTCTCGTTGGCGGGACTCTGTTGAACCGCATCGCGGATCGTCACCTCGCCGATGAGTAACTCGTACACCGAGGCGATGTCCGGTGCCCGGTGATCGATGCCCAGTGCCGTGCTCGCATTGCCCTGCGGGTCGAGATCGACGACGAGCACCCGCAGTCCATGCACCGCCAGCCCGGCCGCCAGGTTGACCGCGGTGGTGGTCTTCCCGACCCCACCCTTCTGATTGGCGACGGTGAGGATCCGGGTGGCGGCGGGGTGGGGGAGTTGACCGGACGCACCCGGCGTCAGAACCTGACTGGCTCGTGCCGCCGCGGCTGCGATCGGTGTGTCGTCGAGAGAATCCTGCGTGGCGCCGCCCGCGCCGTTGTGTGACGTTTCACGTGAAACCTTCGGGTCTTTCTCGACCACGCTGGGACTCCTTTGCCCGACAGATTGGGTGTCCTCAGAGGTATCGGAGGCACTCGATGACGCCCTCCTATTTTGCGCTCTCCGACCGATCCGCACCAATTACCTCCCTGTCTTCCGGGCCGACGAGTTCGGTCCCGCATGCCGACGAGGCTGGTTCTCGCCGCCGGCGTCCTTCTCGCCTGATCGCCCCGGGCCACCACGCTTGAACCCCACGATCACCGTCGTCGCCTGCTCCAACCCGTCGGCGCCGCACGTCTGTACTTTCAGGTCCACGATCCCGAGCTTCGCAGCACGCTGCCAGTCACGAGCGATCTCGTCCTCGGCTGACGAGCCCTTGATGGCCACCAAGCGGCCCGCCGGAGAGATCAGTGGAGCCGACCATCGAACCAGTCGTTCGAGCGGTGCGACGGCCCGCGACGTCACGACCTCGGCCGGCTCCACTTCGGCGAGCACCGTCTTCTCCTCGGCACGACCCCGTACCACGCGAACATTCAGACCGAGTGTCTCGACAACCTCCTCCAGAAAGGTCGTCCGCCGGAGGAGCGGTTCGATCAGGGTGATGCTGAGATCCGGACGCGCGATCGCCAACGGGATCCCCGGAAGGCCGGCTCCGCTACCGATGTCGAGCACCGACTGCCCCTCGTCGATCAACTCACCGATCACCGCGCAGTTGACGAGATGACGGTCCCACAAGCGCGGCACCTCGCGCGGGCCGATCAGCCCGCGGACCGTACCGTCCGTAGCAAGAAAGTGTCGGTACCGCTCCGCTGCGTCCAAGCGATCACCGAACACCGCCGCGGCCGATGGGGGAGGGGAGTCACCCGTAACCGACGGCTCGTACGGGCTCTGATCCTCCGAAGGCTCAGGTTTCACGTGAAACAGACCATCCTTGTCGCTGATCGCTCACCGCCGTTTCACGTGAAACAGCGGAATAACATCAATGTAGTTTCCACCCCAGGAACAACGAAGTCCCGGCCACACGACCGGGACTCCCTTGCTCGCTACCATCCGCATCAGCGGACCGTCGGTCAATCGACCTTGATTACCACGACCCTACGCTTGGGCTCCACGCCCTCACTCTCGCTGATCACGCCGTCCACAGCGGCCACCGCGTCATGCACAATCTTGCGCTCAAACGGGGTCATCGGATCCAGCGCCTCACGGTCGCCTTCCGCACGGACTCGCTCGGCAACCTCGGTACCCAAACGCGCCAGCCGGTCGCGACGATCGGAGCGCCAGCGAGCGATGTCCAGCATCAGTCGACTGCGATCTCCGGTCACCTGTTGAACGGCAAGGCGAGTGAGCTCCTGCAGGGCGTCGAGGACCTCGCCCTTGCGTCCGACGAGCTTCGTCAGGTCATCGCCGCCGTCGATGCTGACGATCGCTCGGTCACCGTCGACGTCGAGATCGATGTCGCCATCGAAGTCCAGGACGTCCAGCAACTGCTCAAGGTAGTCACCGGCGATCTCGCCCTCCTCGAAGAGCCCGTCACCGTCCTCCTCCGACTCGTCGTCGTCCTCGGCATCCTCAGCCTCAGCGTCCTCAGCCTCAGCATCCTCAGCATTCGCGTCGGTGGCGGCGTCATCGACGTCCGTCTCATCGGCGTCAGCACCCTGCGCCGCGCCGTCCGAATCCGCACCGTCCGAATCCGCACCCGCCGCTTCCTCGGCCACCGTCCCCTCGGCCACGGCCTCCTGGGACACCGCCTCAGCGTTCACGTCGTGCTCTCCCTGAGTCGCAGTCTCTGCTGTCATCTGGGTTCCACCTTCTTGCTCGTACCTGTCAGGTCTATGTCTGGCCGGTCGATCCGCCGGCCGGGAATGCAGTGCGCGACCTCGCGGTCAGCGTCTACCGCCCTTGCGGTTCCCTCGTTTGCCGCCGCCGCGTTTGGCTGCGGATTGGTTCTTGTTCCCGGGACCGGATCCACCGGACGCTCGCGCCGGTTTCTGGCCGGGCCGCGGCTTGGTGTCGGGCGTCGCGGCCGACTCGTTCTCGACCACCGATTCCGCCGTCGCCGAGTCACTCGTCGAGCCCCCGCCCGACGACTTCTTCGGCGCGGCATCTGTCTCGTCGTCACTCTTCGTCAGCGACAGCCGCGTCGACTCATCGTCGTCGGAGTTCGACGTGGAACCCTGCTTCTTGGAGCGGTCCGGCTTCACACCCGGCTTGGGCGCATTGGCCTTGAGTTTCTCCTGCTTGGCGAGCCGCGCCTCTTCTTCTTCCTTCTCGATCCGACCAAACACGATGTGCTGCTGGCCGTAGGTCCAGATGTTGTTACTCATCCAGTACAGGAGGATGGCGACGGGGAAGAACGGTCCGGTCACCAGGATGCCCAGCGGGAAGATGTAGAGCGCCAGCATGTTCATCATGCGGGTCTGCGGGTTCTCCAGGGCGGCCGCGGGCTGACGTGCCACCGAGGCGCGGGAGTTCATGTGGGTCGCGATCGAGGCGACGATCATCATCGGGATGACGACGATGGCGATGTCCCAGCGGTCGAAGTCGATCGGTTGGCCGGACTGAACGAACGCCGCCCACTCTGTCTTCGGCTCGGTGATGAACGACGACAGCGGCACCCCGAAGAGGCGGGCGTCGAGGAAGTTCTGCACCTGGTCGACGTTGAAGATGTAGTTGCCGACCGACCGGGTCTCCTCCGGAGACATCCCCAGCTGACCCATTCCGGTCGCGGTCCGGTTGAACGATCGCAGCACGTGGAACAGACCGATGAACACCGGGATCTGCAGCAGCATCGGCAGACATCCGAGCAGGGGATTGAAGCCGTGCTCCTTCTGCAGCTTCTGCATCTCCTCGGTCATCTTGACCCGATCCTTGGCGTACTTCTTCCGGATCGCCTGCAGCTGCGGATTGATCTCCTGCATCTTCTTCGTGGTGCGAATCTGCTTCACGAAGGGCTTGTAGAGGATCGCACGCAGGGTGAAGACCAGGAACACCACCGACAACGCCCACGCGATGCCGTCGCCACCAGCACTATCCGGCGTGACGAAGTCGAACAGCCAGTGCCAGAACCACATGATTGCGGATACCGGCCAATAGATGAAGTTCAGCACGGGTCAGCTATCCCTCACTTCTCGTAGATGCGCCTACGCCGTCGTCGGCGGTGCGGTTGGACGTCTGTCCCTCGTCGTCGGGAGGATCGCCGCCGGGCTGACCGGCCTCCGATGTCTCCTCTGGTGATGGCGGACGATGCCGGAACCCGCGCTCGGGTACCGGGTCATAACCAGGTTTGTGCCACGGGCCGCACTTGCACAGCCGGATGAGCGCGAGTGCTCCGCCGTGGAAGAAGCCGTGCATCGAAAGTGCTTCCACCGCATACCCGGAACAGGTCGGTTCAAACCGACAGGTCGGCAATCGCAGCGGAGAGACCCAGGTGCGGTAGAGCTCGATCAGGAAGATGACCGTGCGGCGGGGGAGGAGATGGAGTGCTCGCAGACACCGAGCCGACAGACCGACCTCGGCCTCGCCATCGGCCGCGCCATTACCCACGTCATCGGCGGCGGGGGAGTCAGTGGTCACGGGGCGAGTCATTCCCGAACTCCCGACACTCTGCCGGTCGACAGCCCATCGGCAGACAGCCCATCGGCAGACAGCCCGCCGGCCGACGGCGCTGCGTTGGGAGCCAGCTCGCGGATACGGCGACGCCCGAACACCTCGCGCAACTGTTCGGCGAGTTGGTCGCTGCCGACGGACGCAGCGCCTGGGAGGGCCCGAACCACAACGAACGTCTCGTCGGCAGGCGCTGAATCCATCACGGATCGGAAAGCGGCCCGGATCCGACGTGCAACCCGGTGTCGCACGACCGCCGAGCCGACGGACTTGCTGACGATCAGTCCCAACCAGGGACCACCGGTCATGTCGACGGTGCGCCGACGACCCGACGGGTCGGGCCACCTGGTCGGCGTTACCGCGACACTGACGACGAGATCACGAGTGGACGACCGCACACCGCGTTTGAGTGTGCGGGAAAAGTCGGATCCATGAGAGATCCGATGATCGGCCGACATCATCGAACACTACGAACCGACCGGGAGACGCAGCTCCGCGATCGGCAGGCGCAGATCGAGATCAGGCCGTGAGCTTCGAGCGGCCCTTGCTGCGACGGGAATTGACGATCGCGCGGCCGGCGCGGGTGCGCATACGCAGACGGAACCCGTGCACGCGCGCACGACGACGATTGTTGGGCTGGAAAGTCCGCTTGCCCTTGGCCACGGTGACTCCTTGTGCTCTGGGATGTGGCACGCCGACTTGCACAGCGTTCCCACATCGTGTGGTGGTCTCTGCTTATCCTGACGCGGTGCCGGACTCGTGCCGGTTGGTGGCGCCACCCCCACCGGCCGCGACTCGAGTGATGCACACTCTCGTGACGACCGGCACAGACGACGTGATCCACCGCAAATCCGCAACCTGGATGACCAGTCGAGAGTACGGGAGCGGGCCGGGCCAAATCAAACGAGCGCCAATCGGCCAGGCCAGGGACGTAAACCGTGCCGTCGTCCGCGGGATTCCGCTGGAGGGTGCAGGGCCGGTCTGTTACGGTTCTCCCACGTTGTCGCGCCGCTGTCGCGCAGCGCGTCCCCGTCCTTCCTGGGCCGTGGCTCCCCCTTTTATTCACAGATGTGGATAACCGTGTGGACAAGTCTCCCCAGCGTCGCCAAGGGAACGTCGACCCCATCCGATCCTGGTACTTTCGTCGTGGCGACGGACCAGCGGGGTCGGCCGTTTCAGGCATTTCGAGCGCAGTGACACCCAACCGTTCGTGGCGCCGGGCAGGAGGATCAGCTGTGACTACCGATCGCGCTTCGTTCGGCGAGGTGTGGCAGCAGGTCGTCGCCGAACTCAACGACGATTCCGCCGACCACGAACCCCTCTCGAGGCAACAGAAGGCATGGCTGTCGTTGGTGCAGCCACTCACCCTCGCCGAGGGGTTCGCGCTGTTGGCGGTACCCACCCCGCTGGTGCAGGAACAGATCGAACGCAATCTTCGGGACACGATCCGCACGACGTTGAGTCGGATGCTCGGCCAACCCGTCGACCTGGGCGTGCGTACCACCACTCCGCAGCCCGTCGAGGACGACACACCCTCGGATCCGATGGCCGCCACGCCACCGCCGGCGCGTCCTGTCGGGGGACCGGCATTCGGTGCCGAACCCACCGGCGAGACCTTCGCGGGCCAACCGGTGTCCACCAATTTCGACACCCCACCCCCGCCGGCGCCGGGCACCGCAACACCCGTGACGCACAGCCCGGCCGCCACCAACGGATCCGCGACCACGGACTGGTCGTCGTATTTCGCGGAGCGGCCCACGAGCACGTCGTCGGCGACCTCCCCGGTGAGCCTCAACCCGAAGTACACCTTCGACACCTTCGTCATCGGCGCGTCCAACCGTTTCGCCCACGCCTCGGCGGTCGCCGTCGCCGAGGCCCCCGCGCGCGCCTACAACCCGTTGTTCATCTGGGGAGAATCCGGGCTCGGCAAGACCCATCTGCTGCACGCCGCCGGCCACTACGCCCAGCGCCTGTTCCCCGGGATGCGCGTGAAGTACGTCTCGACCGAAGAGTTCACCAACGACTTCATCAATTCTCTCCGTGACGACCGTCGGGTGGCGTTCAAACGCCGCTACCGCGACGTCGACGTGCTACTCGTCGACGACATCCAGTTCCTGATCGGCAAGGAAGGTATCCAGGAAGAGTTCTTCCACACCTTCAACACGCTGCACAACACCAGCAAACAGATCGTCATCTCCTCCGATCGCCCGCCGAAACAGCTTGCGACACTGGAGGATCGGCTACGCACCCGCTTCGAGTGGGGACTGATCACCGACGTCCAGCCGCCGGATCTGGAGACCCGGATCGCGATCCTGCGCAAGAAGGCGCAGATGGACAACATCGCCGTTCCCGACGACGTCCTCGAGCTGATCGCCTCCAAGATCGAACGCAATATCCGCGAGCTCGAGGGTGCGCTGATCCGCGTCACCGCGTTCGCCTCACTCAACAACGCCGCGCTCGACAAGTCGCTGGCCGACGTGGTGTTGCAGGCGCTGCTGCCGAACTCCGATTCGCTGGAGATCAGCGCCGCCAGCATCCTGGCCATCACCGCCGAATACTTCGACATCTCCGTCGAGGAACTCCGTGGACCCGGCAAGACGCGGTCGCTCGCCCAGGCCCGCCAGATCTCGATGTACCTGTGCCGCGAGCTCACCGACCTGTCGCTGCCGAAGATCGGTGAGACCTTCGACCGCGATCACACGACCGTCATGTACGCCGAACGCAAGATCCGCAAGGAGATGGCCGAGCGTCGCAAGGTCTACGACTACGTCCAGGAACTCACCGCCCGGATCAAGCAGCGCGCCGAGCGCTGACACCGCTCCGCTACCCACCTCACCGAGACCGGTCCGCGCGATCTCGTGTCGCGCTCGGTGGTCTTTTGTCGTGCCATGGCTTTCGTCGTGCAGCGTGGCTCTCGCCGCGCTGCGGCTGTCCCTATGGGCCGTGCTCGCACGCCGGGGACGTCGTCCCAGGACACCAACTCTCAACCCGTGCCCAGGTGCGCGACGTGTGAACCCCCCGGATCCCGGCTCGGCACGTGCCCCGTCAGGCCGCAAATCCCCAGGTCGCCACATGTGCATGAATCGTGGGATTTCTGGCCCCAAGCTGTGCACAGAGGGTGGACAGAAAACGAACAACACCGGTCATCCACATCGACGGGGTCAGACGTCCAGCATTCCTCCACCGGCCATCCACAGCACCGAATGCCCACTGTCCTCGAACGATGGCATGAACTCCACAGGATCCACAGTGCCTACAACTATTGTTGATCTCTTCTTCAAGAGATCTTCTTTCAAGAAGCATGTGTGTACACACATGCGGGCCGGGCCGGTCGAGATCGCCGATCTCCCGGCGTGGCGACTTGACCCCAATCACCCACCGGGTCGTATCGGCGTTCTAGAGTGGGAACTCCCGATCCTCGATCGTGGCCGCCTGCCCGTGCGCTGCCCGGCACCGACCACGCATCGGCGACGACGATTTCCGAACCCGGCAGACGCAACCGAGAGAAGGACGCATCCCCCGTTATGAAGTTCCGTGTCGCGCGCGACGAGTTCTCCGAATCCGTTGCCTGGGTTGCCCGTAGCCTGCCGTCCCGTCCCCCCGTTCCGGTGCTCGGATGTGTGGTTCTCGATGCCTCCGACGAGACGACCGGTGGTGGCCTGACGATCTCCGGGTTCGATTACGAGGTCTCCGCCCAGGAGTCGATCTCCGCGGAGATCGCCGAACCCGGCAAGGTCCTGGTGTCGGGCCGCTTGCTGGCCGACATCACCCGAGCACTTCCGTCGAAACCGGTCGATGTGAGTCTGGACGGATCCCGGGTCGCGATCGCCTGCGGTAGCGCCAAGTTCTCCTTGCCGACGATGCCGGTCGAGGACTATCCGCAGCTTCCCGAGGTGCCCGCGGTCACCGGATCCATCCCCGCGGATGTGTTCGCCGAGGCGGTCTCACAGGTTGCGGTGGCCGCCGGTCGCGACGACACCCTGCCGATGCTCACCGGTGTGCGGGTCGAGATCGAGGGTAATTCGGTGGTTCTGGCCGCGACCGACCGCTTCCGGCTCGCGGTGCGTGAACTGGAATGGGAACCGGTGCAGCCGGACGTGAGCGGTGCGGTGCTGGTGCCGGCCAAGACCCTGTCGGAGAGCGCGAAGACCGCGGGCGCCGAGGGGACCGGTTCGGTCCGGTTGGCCTTCGGAGCGGGCGACGCCATCGGTGCCGAAGGGATCCTGGGGATTATGGGCGCGACCAAGCAGAACACCACCCGGCTGCTCGACGCGGAGTTCCCGAAGTTCCGGCAGTTGCTGCCGGCGTCGCACACCGCGGTCGCCACCATCGAGAGTGCTCCGCTCATCGAGGCGATCAAGCGTGTTGCGCTGGTGGCCGAGCGCGGTGCGCAGGTCCGGATGGAGTTCACCGAGGGCTCGGTGCTGCTGACGGCCGGCGGCGACGAGGCCGGCAAGGCCGAGGAAGAACTCGAGGTCGTCTTCCAGGGTGAACCGCTGACCATCGCGTTCAACCCGGGGTACCTACAGGACGGATTGTCGGCGATCAACGCGAAGTCGGTGGATTTCGGTTTCACGACGCCGAGCCGGCCCGCAGTGCTGCGGATCTCCAACGGTGAGGCCCCCGTCGCCGACGAATCCGGTGCGTTCGTCGCTCCCGACAGCGCGTTCAGCTACCTGCTGATGCCGGTCCGGTTGCCCGGCTGATCCGTCCCGCGGACGTCGCCAGACGACCGCCGTCCGCGACGAGTGATCGTCTGCGAAAATCGTTGTCGCTCAACCACATCTCGGCACTCAGATCGGAAGGACTGCGATGCAACTGGGCCTCGTCGGACTGGGAAAGATGGGTGCCAACATGCGCACCCGGATCGCTGACGCCGGGCACCAGGTGGTCGGCTACGACCCGCGTCCGGACGTCACCGACGTCGGATCCCTCACCGATCTCGTCGCCGCCCTCGATGCGCCGCGGGTGATCTGGGTGATGGTTCCCTCCGGTGACCCCACCCGATCCACCATCGCCTCCCTCGCCGACGCGTTGGACCCCGGTGACATCGTCATCGACGGTGGCAACTCCCGCTACACCGACGATCATCAGCACTCGAAATTGTTGGGAGACAAGGGAATCGGCTACATCGACTGCGGTGTGTCCGGCGGTGTCTGGGGGTTGGAGAACGGTTACGGGCTGATGGTGGGCGGTTTCGAGGCCGACATCGAGCGCGCCATGCCGATCTTCGACGCGTTGCGACCGGAGGGTGACCGGGCCGACGGATTCGTGCATGCCGGTCCGGTCGGGGCGGGTCACTACGCCAAGATGGTGCACAACGGCATCGAGTACGGACTGATGCACGCCTACGGTGAGGGATACGAACTGCTGTCGGCCGAGCCGCTGATCACCGACGTCGAGGGCACGCTGCGGGCGTGGACTCATGGCACGGTCATCCGGTCGTGGTTGCTGGATCTACTGGTACGGGCGTTGCAGGAGGATCCGGGACTGGCCGGTATCTCCGACTACACCACCGACTCCGGTGAGGGTCGCTGGACCGTCGAGGAGGCCATCCGGCACTCGGTTCCGGCCAACGTCATCTCCGCAGCGCTGTTCGCCCGCTTCGCCTCCCGCCAGGACGGGTCGCCGGCTCTGAAAGCGGTGTCCGCGTTACGAAATCAGTTCGGCGGCCACGCCGTTCGTGATACCACGGGCCGTTCGGTCGGGTCCAGTGGTGCACCGCCGAGTTCGCCGACCGCCTGAGCCGTGTTCGTCCGCGAACTGCACCTGCGCGACTTCCGGTCGTGGCGCAGTGTCGATCTCGAACTGCGTCCCGGGCCGACCATCATCACCGGCCGCAACGGCTTCGGAAAGACCAACCTCGTCGAGGCCCTGTTCTACCTCGCCACCATGCGGTCTCATCGGGTGAGTTCCGATGCGCCACTCGTTCGTTCGTCGATGTCGTCGGCGACCGTCACCGCCACCGTGGAGAATGCGGGCCGCGAACTGACGGCGTCGTTGCAGATCAACGCCGAGGGTGCCAACAAGGCGTGGCTCAACACCTCCCCGCAACGCCGGCCCCGAGATCTGTTGGGCGTCTTACGGACTGTGCTGTTCGCCCCCGAGGATCTGTTGCTGGTGCGCGGCGATCCGGCCGATCGCCGGCGCTTCGTCGACGAACTCGTGGCCCAGCGCGGACCGCGGTGGGCGGCGGCCCGTGCCGACTACGACAGGGTGCTCCGACAGCGGTCGGCATTGCTCAAGACCGCAGGCGCCGCCCTGCGTCGCGGTGGATCCGAGGCAGATTCGGTGATCAGCACCCTCGACGTCTGGGATGGCGCGTTGGCCGAGCACGGCAGCCAGGTCACCGCCGCGCGCATCGACCTGCTCACCGAACTGGCACCACACTTCTCCGGTTCCTATGCCGCCATCGCGCCGCATTCCCGACCGGCGGATCTGCGCTACCGGGCTTCCGCGGGAGACGACGTCCTTCCGCCGGCCGGGCTCGCCGCCGACCCCGAGCAGATCCGTGAGGTGCTGCTCACCCGGCTCGCGGCGATGCGTGACAAGGAGATCGACCGCGGGATGTCGCTGGTCGGGCCGCACCGCGACGACGTCGACCTGATCCTCGGCGACGACATCGCGAAGGGCTTCGCAAGTCATGGCGAATCGTGGTCGCTGGCGTTGGCGCTGCGGCTGGGATCGGTGGAATTGACCCGTGCGGAGGGCGTCGAACCGGTGATCATGCTCGACGACGTGTTCGCCGAACTCGATGCCGCGCGACGACGCAAACTAGCCGAATTCACCAGCGGCGCAGAGCAGATCCTCATCACCGCCGCCGTCGCCGACGACATCCCCGAGGGCCTCGGGGGCCGACGCATCAGCGTCGACCTGGTCGAGGTCGACGGCACTCGCCAATCCACGGTGGTGGCCGTCACCGACGACGCCGGGACGGCGGAGCCGGCTCCCGAGCCCCCGGACACCGCTGTTTCGGAATCCCTCGAGCCGACAGTGTCCGAGCCGTCAGTGTCCGAGTCGATGCTGTCGGAGGTCGAGGGGAGACTGTCGGAATGACCGAGTCAGAGTCCGCCGATCCGCGGCCGGTGGGTCCCGACGGCATGAGCGGATACGAGCGTGCCCGCCGGGCACTGGAAGAGGCCCGTGCCTCGGCCCGCGCCGCCGGAAAGTCCGTCGGTCAGGGACGGGCATCACCGTCGCGCCGCTCGTCCGGGGTGCGGCGGGGTGGGCGCCGCAGCTGGTCCGGCGCGGGCCCCGACTCCCGGGATCCGCAACCATTCGGACGCCTCGTCGGCGGCATCGCGCGTGAGCGCGGCTGGCAGCCGCAGATCGCCGAGGGCACCCTGTTCGGCATGTGGGAACAGATCGTCGGAGCCGACATCGCCGCCCACGCGCAGCCAACGTCGTTGCGCGAGAAGGTCTTACATGTGCAGGCCGAGTCGACGGCGTGGGCGACGCAGCTACGGTACGTCCAGGCCCAGATCCTGGCGAAGATCGCCGCGGCCATCGGCGACGGGGTGGTGACGTCCCTGCGGATCACCGGCCCCAAGGGGCCGTCGTGGCGCAAGGGTGAGCGACATGTGCGGGGTGGTCGCGGACCGCGGGACACCTACGGCTGAGATGGCCGCGCCCGCGCCGGGTGATTTCTCGCCAGGAAAGAATCTGAGGCAGATTTTCTCCACGGACCACGACCGGACCGGCAGATGTCGAAAAAAATCGGTCTGCGCGCGATTCAGCGGCCCCTGATGCGGGTTCCTACTCGTTTGAGGCAGTACACTGGACCGTGTTGTCCCGACTGGGGGATCAGCAGCCCGTGACAGGGCGCCGGTGCACGCGCAGCAAAGGTTGTACGCCGCCGGTGACCGCGCGGGCGATTTTGTGCTGATCACCCCCGATGGCGTCGGGCCCATCGAGAGCAGAACAGGAGCGCTAGCACCTCGTGGCCGAAAGCAGCGACAAGACCGGTGGCTCGGGATCGAAGAAGCCCCGAAAGAAGCCGTCCGAATATGGTGCCGAGTCGATCAGCATCCTCGAAGGTCTCGAGGCGGTGCGTAAGCGACCCGGCATGTACATCGGCTCGACCGGTGAGCGGGGTCTGCACCATCTGATCTGGGAGGTCGTCGACAACTCGGTCGACGAGGCGATGGCCGGCTTCGCGACCAAGGTCGACGTGACGCTGCTCGCCGACGGCGGTGTCCAGGTCGTCGACGACGGCCGCGGTATCCCGGTCGCAATGCATGCCACCGGTGTGCCCACCGTCGAGGTCGTGCTCACCCAGCTGCACGCCGGCGGCAAGTTCGACTCTGATGCCTACGCGGTGTCCGGTGGTCTGCACGGCGTGGGTATCTCCGTGGTCAACGCGCTGTCCACCAAGGTCGAGGTGGAGGTGGATGTCGACGGCTACCACTGGAACGAGACGTTCACCGCGTCCAAGCCGGACGGGCTGATCAAGGGTGAGCCTACCCGCAAGACCGGCACCACGGTTCGGTTCTGGCCGGATGCGGGGATCTTTACCGAGACCACCGAGTTCAACGCCGAGACGGTGTCGCGTCGCCTCCAGGAGATGGCCTTCCTCAACAAGGGTCTGACCATCACCCTCACCGACGAGCGACCCAAGGCAATCGAACCGCCCGGCGATCCCAACGGCGACGCCGACAGCGGTGACCCGGAGGCCGCCGAAGCCGTCAAGAGTGAAGCCGAAAAGGCCGCTGCCGCAGCGAAACCCAAGACCCGGACGTACCACTACCCGGACGGCCTGGTCGACTACATCAAGCACATCAACCGCACCAAGCACCCGATCCACAAGTCGGTCATCGGCTTCACCGGCAAGGGCACCGGCCACGAGGTCGAGATCGCGATGCAGTGGAACGACGGGTACTCCGAGTCGGTGCACACCTTCGCCAACACCATCAACACCCACGAGGGCGGCACGCATGAGGAGGGTTTCCGTGCGGCACTGACCCGCGTGGTGAATTCCTATGCACGCGACAAGAAGTTGCTCAAGGAGAAGGACTCCAACCTCACCGGCGACGACATCCGCGAAGGACTTGCCGCGGTCATCTCGGTCAAGGTCGCCGAACCGCAGTTCGAGGGCCAGACCAAGACCAAGCTCGGCAATACCGAGGTGAAGAGCTTCGTGCAGAAGGCCTCCGGCGAGCACCTCGAGCACTGGTTCGAGGCCAACCCGGCCGAGGCGAAGGTGATCGTCAACAAGGCCGTCGACTCCGCGCACGCCCGGCTCGCGGCCCGCAAGGCGCGAGATCTGGTGCGCCGCAAGAGCGCCACCGACATCGGTGGCCTGCCCGGCAAGCTGGCCGACTGCCGCAGCAACGATCCCAGCAAGTGTGAGATCTACCTGGTGGAGGGCGACTCCGCCGGCGGTTCGGCCAAGACCGGCCGCGACTCGATGTACCAGGCGATCCTTCCGTTGCGCGGCAAGATCATCAACGTCGAGAAGGCTCGGATCGACCGCGTGCTGAAGAACGCCGAGGTCCAGTCGATCATCACCGCGTTCGGCACCGGCATCCACGACGAGTTCGATCTGGGCAAGCTGCGGTACTACAAGATCGTGCTGATGGCCGACGCCGACGTCGACGGCCAGCACATCTCGACGCTGCTCTTGACCCTGCTGTTCCGATTCATGCGACCGCTGATCGAGCACGGCCACGTCTATCTGGCGCAGCCGCCGCTCTACAAACTCAAGTGGCAGAAGGGTGCCGAGGCCGAGTATGCCTACTCCGACCGGGAACGCGACGCCATGGTGGCCGCCGGTCTGGAGAACGGCAAGAAGATCAACACCGACGACGGCATCCAGCGTTACAAGGGTCTCGGCGAGATGAACCCGAGCGAGCTGTGGGAGACGACCATGGACCCGGTCACCCGCACACTGCGTCAGGTGACCCTCGACGACGCCGCCGCTGCCGACGAACTCTTCTCGGTGCTGATGGGCGAGGACGTCGTCGCACGCCGCAGCTTCATCGCCCGCAACGCGAAAGACGTTCGCTTCCTTGATGTCTGATTCCACGCCCCCCGCGTGAGCAGACGTCGACACCTTGACAAGGACACTTCATGACTGACACCACACTGCCGCCCGCCGGCGGCGAAGGCGACCGCGTCGAACCGGTCGATCTCGGCCAGGAGATGCAGAACAGCTACATCGATTACGCGATGAGCGTGATTGTCGGCCGTGCGCTCCCCGAGGTCCGCGACGGTCTCAAGCCGGTACACCGCCGCCTGCTCTACGCATCCTTCGACGCCGGTTTCCGTCCCGACCGCAGCTACGTCAAATCGGCGAAACCCGTTGCGGAGACGATGGGTAACTACCATCCGCACGGTGACTCGGCGATCTACGACGCGCTGGTGCGGCTCGCCCAGCCGTGGTCGATGCGCTACCCGCTGATCGACGGTCAGGGCAATTTCGGCTCCCGCGGCAACGACGGCCCCGCCGCCATGCGTTACACCGAGGCCCGGCTGACCCCCCTCGCCATGGAGATGTTGCGCGACATCGACGAGGACACAGTCGATTTCACGCCCAACTACGACGGCAAGACCAACGAGCCGACGGTGTTGCCGGCGCGTATCCCGAACCTGTTGATGAACGGATCCGGCGGTATCGCCGTCGGTATGGCCACCAACATCCCGCCGCACAACCTCAACGAGGTCGCCGAGGCCATTTTCTGGGCGCTCGAGAACTTCGAGGCCGACGACGAGACCACCCTGGCCGCGTGCATGGAGCGCATCAAGGGTCCCGACTTCCCCACGGCCGGTTTGATTGTCGGCGGTCAGGGGATCAAGGACGCCTACACGACCGGCCGCGGCTCGATCCGCATGCGCGGCGTCACCTCCATCGAGGAAGCCAAGGGCGGCGCCACCCAGATCGTCATCACCGAGTTGCCGTATCAGGTCAACCCAGACAACATGATCGCCTCCATCGCCGAGCAGGTGAACGAGGGAAAGCTCAAGGGCATCAGCAAGATCGAGGATCACTCCTCCGATCGTGTGGGTCTGCGCGTCGTCGTCACCCTGCGCCGCGACGCGGTCGCCAAGGTGGTGCTGAACAACCTCTACAAGCACAGCCAGTTGCAGACCAGCTTCGGCGCCAACATGTTGTCCATCGTCGACGGTGTGCCCCGCACCCTGCGCCTGGACCAGATGATCCGCTACTACGTGGCCCATCAGATCGACGTCATCGTGCGGCGTACCCGCTACCGGTTGCGCAAGGCCGAGGAGCGCGCCCACATCCTGCGCGGTCTGGTGAAAGCTCTTGACGCCCTTGACGAAGTGATCGCGTTGATCCGCGCGTCGGCCAACACCGAGGCCGCCCGCACCGGGTTGATGGATCTGCTGGAGATCGATGAGATCCAGGCCGATGCGATCCTCGCCATGCAGCTGCGCCGGCTGTCGGCGTTGGAGCGGCAGAAGATCATCGACGACCTCGCCGAGATCGAGCGCGAGATCGAGGATTACAAGGACATCCTCGCCCGGCCCGAGCGTCAACGGTCGATCGTGCGTGACGAGCTGACCGTCGTCGTGGAGAAGTACGGCGACGAACGTCGCACGAAGATCATCGCCGCCGACGGCGACGTCACCGACGAGGATCTCATCGCCCGCGAGGACGTCGTCGTCACCATCACCGAGACCGGCTACGCCAAGCGCACCAAGACCGATCTGTATCGCAGTCAGCGACGCGGCGGCAAGGGTGTGCAGGGTGCCGGCCTCAAGCAGGACGACATCGTGGCGCACTTCTTCGTGTGCTCCACCCACGACTGGATCCTGTTCTTCACCACCAAGGGCCGGGTCTACCGCGCCAAGGCGTATGAACTGCCGGAGGCCAACCGCACCGCCCGCGGTCAGCATGTGGCCAACCTGCTGGCCTTCCAGCCGGAGGAGCGCATCGCGCAGGTCATCCAGATCAAGGCCTACACCGACGCCCCGTACCTGGTGCTCGCCACCCGCAACGGGTTGGTGAAGAAGTCCAAGCTCGAGGACTTCGACTCGAACCGTTCCGGCGGCATCACCGCGATCAATCTGCGCGGTGAGGATGAGTTGGTGGGTGCACAGCTGTGCAGCGCCGACGACGACCTGCTGCTGGTCAGCGACAAGGGGCAGTCGATCCGGTTCCACGCCGACGACGAGGCACTGCGTCCGATGGGCCGGGCCACCTCGGGTGTCCAGGGCATGCGGTTCAACGAGGACGATCAGCTGTTGTCGCTCAATGTCGTTCGCGAGGGCACATACTTGCTGGTCGCGACGTCGGGCGGCTACGCCAAGCGCACCGGCATGGATGACTACCCGGTGCAGGGACGTGGCGGCAAGGGCGTCCTGACGATCCAGCACGATCGTCGACGCGGCACCCTGATCGGCGCCCTCATCGTCGACGACGACACCGAGCTGTACGCCATCACCTCCGGTGGCGGCGTCATCCGCACGGCGGCCAAGCAGGTCCGCAAGGCCGGTCGCCAGACCAAGGGTGTGCGCCTGATGAACCTCGATGAGGGGACCACGCTGCTGGCGATTGCCCGCAACGCCGACGAACCCGACCCCGACGCCGAGTAGAGGACCCTCGGGTAGGCGAGGGCCACTTCGCCAACAAAACAATTCGGACACAAGACGGGCCGCGACGCCGGAACAGCGTCGTGGCTCGACTTGTGTGACGGCCACAACGGTTAGGGTGGAGCCATTGCGGCCAGAGCAGTAGGAAGCCACCGCGGACGTGCCGAGTGAGGATAAGACGCCAGTGAGCCAACCGAACGACCCGGACAAGAAGACATCGCCGTCCCCGGCGAAGGGACCCACGGCGTCGGGTGCCTCCGATGACGTGGCCACCACGACGAGCATTCCCACTGCCGGATCGCCGTCCGGAGCTTCCCCGTCGACGTCCGGTCCCCAGCCGGGTCCGCAGCGCGGTGGTCTGGTGCCGCCGTGGCAGCGTGGTCCGGGTGGCCCCGACGGCACCAACCCGGTTGGTTCGGCGCAGGCCCCGATGCCGTCGAGCAGCGCCCCGACCGAACAGATCGTCAACGGCCGCACCGGCACCCCGCGCGGCGTGGTCACCGGCAGTGGCACCGCCGCCGCGAGCATGAGTGGCCAGCAGGCACCGGTGAAGAAGCTCGACGCGCCGCCGGTGGGTCCGGCCGCACCGACGACAGAGGCACCCCGCGGCCGGTTCGTGGAGACACCGACGCGGACGATCGCACGCGAACCGTCGGCGGGGGAGAAGCTGCCCGACCTCGACGAGATCCACCACACCTCCGGCGAGGCGACACGAGCGGGTGCCGCTGCGGCTGCGGCCGGTGTGGCGACCCGCTCCGCACCGACGCAGGTCGGCTCCGGACGAGCCCTGCGCGCCGCCGTTCAGGTCCGCCGTCTCGATCCGTGGGCGACCTTCAAGGTGGTCGGCGTGCTCGCCATCGTCGGCTTTGTGATCTGGATGATCGCCGTGGCCGTGCTCTACCTGGTCCTCGACGGCATGGGTGTGTGGGAACAGGTCAACAGTTCCTTCGGAACGTTGGTGACCGCCGACGGTGCCACCAGTGGCGACATCATCGGTGCCGGCAGCGTGTTTCTGTACGCGGGCATCCTCGGCGTCGTGAACGGAATCCTAATCACCGCGCTGGCCACCATCGGTGCCTACATCTACAACCTGGTGGCCGATATGGTCGGCGGACTCGAGGTCACGCTCGCCGACCTCGACTAGAGGATCGGCGCAGGTCAGAGCCGGTGCTCCGGAGGCGTTTTGGTGTCCGGGCACTACGTCGGGTAATCTCTGTCCTCGGTTCAAGGGCCTATAGCTCAGGCGGTTAGAGCGCTTCGCTGATAACGAAGAGGTCGGAGGTTCAAGTCCTCCTAGGCCCACTGGGATCACTCGCAGCAGCGGTTTCGCAGCGCGAGATCCCGACCCGAAAACGTCGATCACACGGTCGGCGAGGGGCCTTAGCTCAGTTGGTAGAGCGCTGCCTTTGCAAGGCAGATGTCAGGAGTTCGAATCTCCTAGGCTCCACCACCCACCACCTCTTCGTCTATCTCTTCACCCTGATCTCAATGTGGGTCGTATGCGACAACGCAGCTGCTGTATCACCCACATTCACCAACACCACCCATCCTCCGCGCATGGCGCAGGGTAAGACACGTCCACCCCCCGCCGACGGCGAGGGGTGGACTGGTTTGGTCAGGTGAGGTCTAGCGGTGCGCGGTGACGTACCGTGCAGCGTCAACGGTCATGCCGTTGACCGCGTACAGCACGTGCAGCCCGTTGGGTTGACCCACGGGCGCACCGTCACAGACGACGTCACCGGCGATGCAGTAACTCTTCGTCTTGCGCGCGTAGAGCGGACCGACATTCATCGGTGGGGCACCGACCTGCCGAATCCATTGCTCCGACGGCGGAGCGAACAGCACGACGGCCTTCACGTGCGACGCGACGTCGGGACTCAACGCCGGCGGCACCTGGTCCTCGTACTGCTGATACCGGGGTTCGAGTTGGATCTTGTTCCCCAGGGCGTAGGTCGCGACGACCCCGCCCTGTGAGTACCCGCCGACGACGATGTCCGTGGACGGACAGGCCGAAGCCAGGTAGTTGACGCGCCGCTGGGTGTCGTTGACACCCTTCACCACACCTTCGACGAAGGCGACGCGATTGTTGAAGTTGCTGCCTGCCGGATAGTTCACGCCGTAGACAGCCACCGATTGACCGGGAAGCTGACTACGTAGCGCTGCGACGAACGATTCGCCGGTGACGCCGACAGGAGGTGCGGTTTCAACGGTGCCGCGGGCGAATACGACCTCGACATCGGGACAGTTGGGAGCCGCCGCAGCCTGAGGTGCGGGACCGAGAAGCGCGCCTGCCACCACCATGGCCAGGCCGGACAAAATCAGAAGTGGACGTCTGATCATGAAGCCGATGCTACGGGACACATCATCGACGCGACGGCATGAACGGAAATAGCCCAGGTCATCAGCTCTGGACAATCAGACATGCCGGATCACAAATAAATCTGTGATAGCGGGTCGGAAGTTCACGCAGCCTGTCGTCGGGTCGGATGACACGATCGTTGAACCATCAACTGCAGCTTGCTCAACGAAGGACGAGCAACAAGACATACGCGATGATGGCGACGACAGCTGCGATGATGTATGCCCAGCCGACGACGATAGCGACCTGGGCGAAGGCCTCACCGTACTGACGAGTCCGACGGATCTGGCCGCGTGCACGGTATCCGAGGTACAGCCCGACCGGCGACACACATCCCAGCACCGACAGCACCATCGCCCAGATGGCGAGGGTGTTGGTCCCCGGAGTGGGACCGGATCTCGGTGCTGCCCCCGACTTGGTGGGTCGTGCGGGCGCGCCGGGACGGCGCGTGCTGGTTCCCTGCCCGGACACGGGCGACTCCTTGGACAGTGACGGTGCCGCGGTGGTCTCCGCGGCCTGCCGCGGCTCGGGCGCCCCGGGGATCGGATCGGCGGGGCTCTTCTCGGTGACAGCCGAGTACGCCAGCGCCGGATTCCCGGGATTGCTCGGTGTGGGGTTGTTCTCTGCGAGATTGTTCGGCGCGTCGGTCGCCTTCTGGGTTTCCGACGGCTCGCCGACGGGGACACCCGGCGGGCGCTGCGGGCCGACAACACCGGGCGGAGGGCCGGGCCGACGTGCGCCGGGCGGGATCGGTGCGCCGGGCGGTGGTCGCCGTCCGGGTGGCGGCGGCATCCGTGTGCCCGTACCGGGGCGTGCGCCGGGCGGCGGGCCACCACGCCACCCCGGTCGTGGGCCTTGGCCGGTGGTCGAGGGTCCGTCCGGTCGTGGTCCCTGACCGGTGGTCAACGGCACCCCGGGGCCCGGTCGTGGTCCCGGCCCCGTCGTCGACGGCACCCCCGGTCGTGGTCCCTGACCGGTGGTGGACATCGGCGCCGGACGAGGCCCAGAATCGGTGCCGCCCAACGATTGTGGGGGTCGTGGTCCCTGGCCCGTGGAGGACATCCGATCGGGGCGGGGTGGGACACCGGCATCGGCCACCGGCAACCGTGGGTTCGACGACCCGGGCGCGGTCGGCGGTGCAGGAGTACCGGGCGAAGGAGCACCCGGCGCGGGCCGACCACGCGGAGAGGAAACGTTTTCGGGAGCACTCGGCGGTACCGGACCGGGCGGCGCGCTCGGCCGCGGAACCCGCAGCGAGGGATTGGAGCCGCTCAGCGGCGCGGTGGGCGGGCGTTCCCACGGTGCGGACGCCGCGCCGGTGCCCTCGTCTGGGGTGGTCGCGCCACCGGTACTCGGTCGGGGGATTGATGGTGACGATTCGCTCGACGCCGGGCCGGCACTCGGCGTCCGCGTCGGGGACTGAGTCGGGGTGTCACCGGATCCGGGCACCGACCAGCCGCCGGTGGATCCACCGGAGCCGGATGTCGACGACGTCGACGATCCGCCCGGCGCATCATCGCTCGAGGCGCCATCGGGGCGAGGCTCGCCCGGAGGGCGGCTGTCGTCGGAACTCACCGGTCCAAATTACCCTCAGGACGCCTCGGCCGAACCGTTGGCCGAACCGTCGGTCGAGATATCGGGCGTCTGGGCGCCGGCGCCGGGCGCCACGGAGTCCACGGCGTCGTCACGGGCGAAGTCCTCCACCCGGGGCACGGTTGCCGACACCGGCGGGATCTCGGTGCGACTGCGTCGGAGGAGAATGACCGCGCCGACGGTGGTGGACACCGCGGCCACCGCCGCCCCGACGAGCAACAACACGTACTTCTTCGACATGCCCACAGGGTGCCAGGTGGAAACGTCCGGTGCTAGTCGCCCACCACGTCGTCACGATTTGGTTGGATGGGTGTGTGAGCACATCAACACAGACCGCCATCATTCACACCAATCGCGGCGACATCAAGGTCGACCTGTTCGGCAATCACGCACCCGAGACCGTTGCCAACTTCGTCGGTCTCGCCGAGGGCACCAAGGAGTACAGCGAGCCCAACGCATCGGGCGGCAACTCCGGTCCGTTCTTCGACGGTTCGGTCTTCCACCGGGTCATCGAGGGCTTCATGATCCAGGGCGGCGATCCCACCGGCACCGGTCGCGGTGGACCGGGGTACCGCTTCAAGGACGAATTCCACCCGGAGCTGCAGTTCGACCGCCCCTACCTGCTGGCGATGGCCAACGCCGGACCTGGCACCAACGGATCGCAGTTCTTCATCACCGTCGGCCCCACCCCGCACCTGAACCGTCGGCACACCATCTTCGGTGAGATCACCGATCCCGCGTCGCAGCAGGTGGTCGACGCGATCGCCACCACCTCCACCGACCGCTCCGATCGTCCGCTCGACGCCGTGGTCATCGAGAAGATCGAGGTCGCCTGACCATCCCCACCGCCGGTCCGACGGCGGTCTGTTACCGACATCCCGACCGCCCCACCGCGTTGTCCTGCACGCGGTGCGGGCGGCCGGCCTGTCCGGAGTGCCTGCGACCGGCCGCGGTCGGTGCGCAGTGCGTCGACTGCGTCCGCGATCAGGGAACGCAGCAGGTGACGCGGCCCGGCTTCGGTGACCGCGGGGTGCGGCCCGTCGTCGCCCGCGTCCGCACGGCACGGCGCCCCATCGCCACCTACACCCTGATCGCGATCAACGTCGCGGTGTTCGCCTACACCGTGTACGCGGCGGGTTCCTTCGACGTGCAGATCTCCGCCCCGCTGCTGCACGGCGAACTCGTCCGCGGCAACGTCTTCCTCGGCGAGTACTGGAGACTGCTCACCGCCGGTTTCCTGCACTACAGCCTGATTCACCTCGCGGTGAACATGGTGTCGCTGTACATCCTGGGACGTGACCTCGAAATCGCTTTGGGCATAGGTCGTTTCGTCATGGTGTACATGACCGCACTGTTCGGCGGCAGCGCTGCGGTGATGCTGCTACAGGGCAACGAGACCCGATCGGCGGGCGCCTCCGGCGCGATCTACGGCCTGATGGGCGCGATGCTCGTGGTGGTCCTGCGCCTGCGGATATCGCCGGCGCCGGTGCTGACGATCATCGCGATCAACCTCGTCATGTCGTTCACCATCCCCGGCATCTCGATGGCCGCCCACGTCGGCGGACTGATCTTCGGCGCCGCGTCGACGGCCGCCTTCATCTTCGCCCCGAGGCTGCTGCCGGCGTCGGGTCGATCAGAGTCTGCTGCGAACATCGTCGGCTGGTCGGGCGCCGCCCTGCTGTTGGTCTCCGCGATCGCCATCAGCGTGATCGTCGCCGTGACCTACAGCGGCCCGATCATGGTCTACGTACGCTGAGACGGCCGTTCACACGGCATCAGCGTCGTGAATCCTCCACCGGATAGCCCGCGTCGGCGAGGGCGTCGACGACGTCGAGCAGGTCGGCGCCCAGATCCCAGCGGCTGAACACGATCAGCTTGGGTTCGGAGTCCGCCGGGCCGTAATCGATCTCCAGTTGGCCCGAGCGCCTACCGATCCGCCGCATCGAGAGAATCCGGATCCGCATCACCTCGGCGGGCGTCAGGGTGATCTCCCCACCGATCCGCCGGATCGCCAGCGTCGGCGACGGATCGGTCGTCACCGACAGGCGCGGCCGGATCAGGGCCGCGTAGGCACCGAATCCGAGAAGCATCGCCCCGGCGATCGCCATGATCGTGCGACCCGCCGCATCGGTGGAGACGAGGATCGCACACAGCAGCAGCGCGGCACCGCCGACGAGCAGCGCGGCGACCGCGGGCATGGGCGTCGCCCACGCACGTGTGGAGGAATCGGCAGAGTTATCCACAGGACTTACTCACAGTGGGGATGACTTACACACATGTAATTTACACAGTGTGGATAACGCGAACACCGCTGTGACCAGCACCGATGCGGTCTCTCGGACGCCGGTGTCAGCGCCACCGCATGGTCATCAACAGGCCAGCGACCATCAATGCGAAGCCGATCAGGAAGTTCCACGCACCGAGGTTGGCCATCCAATGCAGGGCCTGGCCCTCGCCGCCGTAGGTGGTGGCGCTCGCCGCGAGGTAGTACACGATCAGCCAGGCCAGCCCGAGCAGCATGAGACCGAGCATGACGCCGACGTAGATGCTGCTAGAGGGACCGACCTTCACCTTGACCGGCGTGCGGCTGGCCGGGTTGATGGTGTAATCGGTCTTCTTCCGGACTTTTGACTTCGGCATGACTTCCTCGCGTTGTACTGGCGACGTGTACGTCGTAGGACATACACGTTTGCCCTCTACGGTATCGCACCAGGTCGGTGCCACGAGACGGGTGAAGGAGGGCGGGTAATCTCACACAGATGACCAGCCCAACACCTGTGTCGTCGTCGACCGGCCGCATCCTCGTCATCGACAACTACGACAGCTTCGTCTACAACCTGGTGCAGTACCTCGGCCAGCTCGGCGTCGAGGCGACAGTGTGGCGTAACGACGACCCCCGGCTCACCGACGACGAGGGCGCCTTCACCGACGAGTCACTGCGGGCCGCGGTCGCCGGTTTCGACGGTGTGCTGTTGAGCCCGGGCCCGGGAACCCCGCAGCGCGCCGGTGCGACGATGCCGCTGGTCGGGGTGGCCGCCGACGGCGGGGTCCCGCTGCTCGGGGTGTGTCTGGGCCACCAGGCCATCGGGGCGGCGTTCGGTGGCACCGTCGACCGCGCACCGGAACTGCTGCACGGGAAAACGTCGAAGGTCTTCCACGATCAGGTCGGTGTGCTGCGCGGACTGCCGGATCCGTTCACCGCGACCCGCTATCACTCGCTGACCGTGCTTCCCGAGACCATCCCCGACGACCTCGTCGTCACCGGACGCACGGAGTCGGGCATCGTGATGGGTCTGCAGCATCGCGAGCTGCCGATCCACGGGGTGCAGTTCCATCCCGAGAGCGTGCTCACCCAGGGCGGTCATCGCATGCTGGCCAACTGGCTGACGATCTGCGCCATCACGATCGACGAGTCCGCGGTGCGGGCGCTGGAGGCGGAGATGGCCGAGGCGATCGGGCCCACGCTCAGCGCGCACTTCGGCTGACGAACGCCGGGATCACCGCATCAGCCGGGCAGCAGACTCGCGCGTCCCACCACGACGGAAACCGAACCGTTCTTGAGGAGCTTGGCCCCGTCTCCCGGACTCTGCGAGAGCACCTTGCCGTCGTCGGAGCTGCCCAGCGCCACATTGCGCGTCGTCTGGGTCAGGGTCCCGTTCCACCCGGCCCGCTGCAGCGTGGATCGGGCCTGATCGACGGTCTGTCCGGACAGGTTGGGCACGACGATCATGTTGCCGCGCGAGATGGTCAGCTGCACCGTGGACCCCTGCTCGACGGTCGTCCCGCTGGTGGGTGAGGCGTTGATCACCTGGCCCTGCGGCAGCTCCGAGTCACCCTCCACGACGGCGACCTCGAGACCGAGCTGCTCCAGCTCGGAGCGGGCGGCCGACTCGAACTGGCCGACCAGGCTGGGGACGGTCACCTCCTTCGGGCCGGTACTGACGCGCACGACCAGCGGATCGCGGATCGGGGCGTCGGTGCCGATCGCCGGATTGGTGTCGACGACCCGCCCCTCGGCGATGGTCCGCGAATCCACCTTGTCCACCCGGACGTTGGTGAAGCCGTCGTCCTTGAGCATCGCGACGGCCTCGGCCTCGGACTTGTTGCGCACGTCGGGAACCCGCTGGCGTTGCCGTCCGCTGGAGATGAACAGCTGAACCGTCGACCCCTCCGCGGTCGGCACGTTCGCGCCGGGCACCGAGCGGGTGGCGCTGCCCGCGTCGACGGTCTCACTCGATTCGTCGACCTGGTTCACCGTGAACCCGGCACGCTCCAGGGCGGTCCGCGCATCGGCCGCCGACAGACCCGACACCGCAGGCACGGCCACCTTCTGCGCGTCGCTGTCCGACGCCCACGGCGCCCACCACAGCAGCAGCCCGAGCACCAGGACCGCGACCGCCGCCACCGAACCCCCGATGAGCCACGGGGAGCGACGCCGCGACGGCGGGTCGTCGGCGCTATGCTTGCCCGCGACCGGGACGCGACCCGAATCGGCGCGCAGAGCCCGCCGCGGACCCGAATCGAGCAGGGAGTTGCGGTCGTCCTCGCTCATCAGCAGCGGCGCCGACGGCTTCCCACCGGCGAGCACCTTGATCAGGTCCGAACGCAGCTCCGCCGCCGACTGGTAGCGGTTGTCCTTGTTCTTGCTCATCGCCTTCATGACGATGGAGTCGAGTTCCGGCGGGATTTCCGGGCGCACCTCCGACGGCCACCGCGGATCCTCGTGGACATGCTGGTGGGCGACGGCGACGGGGGAGTCACCGGTGAACGGCGGCTCGCCGGTGAGTAGCTCGAACAGCACACAGCCCATCGAATAGATGTCGCTGCGCGGATCCACCTTGATGCCGCGGGCCTGCTCGGGGGAGAGGTACTGGGCGGTGCCCATCACCGCGCTCGTCTGCGTCATCGTCGAGGTGGAGTCGTTGATGGCGCGGGCGATGCCGAAGTCCATGACCTTGACCGCCCCGGACGAGTCGATCATCACGTTCGCCGGCTTCATGTCCCGGTGCACGATGCCGTTGCGATGCGAGAAGTCCATCGCCGCGGCCACATCGGCCATCCACGTCATCGCCTGCCGCGGGGCCACCGGACCGTTGCGGCGCAACACATCCCGCAGGGTCTCACCGTCGACGTACTCCATCACGATGAACGGCAGCGGACCGTCCTCGGTCTCCGCCTCACCGGTGTCGAAGACCTGCACGATGGTCGGGTGATTGAGCTTCGCGGCGTTCTGCGCCTCTCGGCGGAACCGCAGATAGAACGATGGGTCGCGGGCCAGATCGGCGCGCAACACCTTGATCGCGACATCCCGGTTGAGCAGCAGGTCGCGGGCGTAGTGCACCTCGGACATGCCACCGAAACCGAGCGTCTCGCCCAGTTCGTAGCGGTCGGAGAGGTGATGTGGGGTGCTCATCATGCGCTCAGAAGCAGATCGGCGGACAGAACGGGCCGGTTCCGGTCGCCGCCCCGGGGTCGGTCGTCGTCGGCGTCTCGGTCGTCTGGGTGGGCGGGGTCGTGGTGTCCTCGGTGGTGGTCTCTTCGGTGGTGGTGGTCCGTGTGGGACGACGGGTGGTGGTCTCCTCTGTCGTCTCGTCGGTGGTCTGCGTGGTCCGCTCGGTGGTGGTCTCGGTGACCGTCGTCGACGACGGCAGCGGCGTGCTGGGTGTGTCGTCGTTGGCGCTGGCGAAGTAGTAGCCGATCAGCGCGATCGCACCGACCAGCAACGCTGCGGCCACCCCGGCGAGCACCTTCTGCCCGGTGGTCCATCCGCTGTCGGAGGTCGAGGAGGCTGCGGTCCGAGGGGGCTGGGTGGGTGTGGCCGCAGCCGTGGCGCTGCCGCTCATCGCGCGGGTGGACGGACGCGCCGCGGCCGCTGCCCCGGCACCGAGTGCGGCCCCTGCAGCTGCCGCGCCGGCGGCACCCGCGGCACCCGGCCGTGGCGGACGATGACCGGCCCGCACCGCGGCCACCGCGTCGGCGAAGGCGCCGCCGTTGGGGTAACGCTGCTTCGGTTCCTTCGACATGGTGATGTCGATGAGTTCACGGACGTTGGCCGGAATCGTCTCCGGCAGCGGCGGCGGGGTTTCCCGGATGTGCTTCATCGCCACCGTGATGGCGCCGTCACCGAGGAACGGTCGACGACCCACCAGGGCCTCGTAGCCGACGACGCCGAGCGAGTACACATCCGACGCCGCGGTCGCGTCGTCGCCGGTGGCCTGTTCCGGGGAGATGTACTGGGCGGTGCCCATCACCATGCCGGTCTGCGTCACCGGTGCGGCGTCGACGGCCTTGGCGATGCCGAAGTCGGTGATCTTCACCTGGCCGGTGGGTGTGATGAGGATGTTGCCGGGCTTGACGTCGCGGTGCACCAGGCCTTGACCGTGCGCGGCCTGCAGCGCGCGGCCGGTCTGCTCGAGCATGTCGAGGGTGTTGGTCACCGACAGCCGGCCCATCCGTGAGATCACGGCGTTGAGCGGTTCACCGTCGACGAGTTCCATCACCAGATACGCCAGGGTGCCGCCACCACGATCGGCGGTCTCGCCGTAGTCGAAGACGTTCGCGATGCCCGGATTGTTCAGCTTGGCGGTGGTCTGCGCCTCGGTGCGGAACCGTGCGGCGAACTCGGGGTCGTCGGAGTACTCCGCCTTGAGCACCTTGACCGCGACCCGGCGATTGAGCCGGGTGTCGAGCGCTTCCCAGACCTGTCCCATACCGCCGGTGGCGATGAGACGCATCAGCCGATAGCGGTCGGCGATGATGGAGCCGTTCTGCAACGTCATCGTCCACCTCCTACATACGCATTGATCACCGCTCGGCCGATGGGTCCGGCGACAGTATTACCGACCGAACTCACACCGAACTTCCCATTTTCCACCACGACGGCCACTGCGATCTTCGCGTCGTTGGACGGTCCGAAGGCGATATACCACGAATACGGCGTCGAGGTCGACGCGTCCCCGTGCTCGGCGGTGCCGGTCTTCGAGGCGATCTGCACGGGGCTGCTCGTCCCCGAGGAATTCTCCACCCCGACCATCATCGAGGTCAGGCTGGCCGCCTGCTCGGGGGTGATCGGTGAGTTGATGTTGGTCGGTGGGGTCGTGTACAGCGTGCGCAGGTCGGCCGACTGCAGCTTGTCCACCAGGTATGGCTGCATACGTACGCCCGCATTGGCCACCGTCGCGGCCACCATCGCGTTCTGCACCGCCGACACCACCACGTCCTTCTGCCCGATCGACGACAGCGCCAAGGCGGCACGATCGGCGATCTCGCCGGTCGACGACTGCGCCACCGGCATCGGGATGTTCGGTCCGGACTGGTTGAAGCCGTAGAGGTACGCGGTCTGCTTGAGTTTGGCCGTCGCGTCGTCCATCTTGTTGAGCACCAGATCGGCGAACGCGGTGTTGCAGGAGTACTTCACGGCGTCGGCCAGGCTGACGGTGCCACTACCGCCCGGGCAGGTCTCATCCCCGTAGTTGGGCAGCGATGCGGTGGAGTCGGGAAGCTGGAAGGTGGACGCCGCGGTCAGCTGCGTGTTGGCGTCGCGTCCGTCACGAAGCGCCGCCGATGTCGTCACGATCTTGAATGTCGACCCGGGTGGGTAGATCTCGTCGGTCGCCCGGTTCTGCAGTCGTTTGTCGGGTCCGGTGTCGACCGCCCAGGCGGCCTCGCGAGTGGCCTGGTCGTGGCTGGACAGCAGATTCGGGTCGTAGCTGGGGGTGGAGACCATCGCCAGGATCTTGCCGGTGCTCGGTTCGAGCGCGACGACCGCGCCGCGGCACGGGCCGTCGCAGGTGGCGCCGCTGTTCATCTGGTCGTAGGCGACCTGTTGCAGTCGTGGGTCGACGGTCGTGACGACGTTGCCGCCTCGCGGGTCACGCCCGGAGAACATGTCGGTGAATCGCTGGCCGAAGAGCCGATCGTCGTTGCCGGTCAGGATCGAGTTCTCGTACTGCTCGAGTCCCGCCGAGCCGTACTGGATCGAGTAGTAGCCGGTGATCGGCGCGAAGGCCCGCGGGTTCAGCGGATAGCGTCGCAGGTACTTGTAGCGGCTGTCGGTGGCCTGCGACATGGCGATGACCTGCCCGCCGGCGATGATCGCACCGCGCTGCCGGGAGTACTCGTCGAGTAGCACACGGTCGTTGCGGGTGTCGTTGCGCAGCGAGTCGGCCTTGATGACCTGCACGTAGGTGGCATTCGCCAGCAGGATGACGATGAGCACGACGACGGCCATCGACACCCGGCGGATCGGTGTGTTCACGCCTTCTTCACCGCCCGCGTCGGCAGGGAGTCCACCGATTTCGGCGAGGGGCGCCGTTTGGTGGGATCGGGTTCGCGGGCCGCGTTGGAGACGCGGATGAGCAGGGCGACGAGGACGTAGTTGGCCAGCAACGACGAACCACCATAGGACAGGAACGGTGTGGTCAGACCCGTCAGCGGGATCAGCTTGGTGACGCCGCCGACCACAACGAAGACCTGAACGGCGATGGTGAACGAGAGCCCGGTGGCCAGCAGTTTGCCGAAGCTGTCGCGCACGGCGACGCCGGTGCGCAGGCCGCGCATGACGAAGATCAGGTACAGCATCAGGATCGCGGCCAGACCGAACAGGCCGAGTTCTTCACCGATGGTGGAGATGATGAAGTCGGTGTTGGCGAACGGCACGGCGTTGGGCCGCCCCGATCCGAGTCCGGTGCCGAACAGTCCGCCGGTGGCCAGACCGAACAGGCTCTGACCGATCTGGTAGCCGGTGTCGTAGAAGTCGGCGAACGGATCGCGCCAGACCGCCACGCGTACCTGCAGGTGACTGAACAGGTTGTAGGCGACGATCGCCCCGACGGCAAACAGGCCCAGGCCCAGCACCAGCCAGCTGACCCGTTCGGTGGCGACGTACACCATCGTCAGGACCGTGGTGAAGATCAGCAGTGAGGTACCCAGGTCCGATTCGAACGCCAGGACCGCGATCGCCAGTGCCCACGCCACCAGCAGGGGCCCGAGGTCGCGGGCCCGCGGGAAGTCGGTGCCCAGGAAATGCTTCCCCGCGGTGGTGAACAGATCCCGCTTGGACACCAGGAACGCCGCGGCGAAGATGATGATCAGGATCTTGGAGAACTCGCCGGGCTGAATGTTGAAGAACGGGGTGCGAATCCAGATCTTGGACCCGTTGATCTCCGACAGCGACGACGGCAGGATCGCCGGGATCGCGAGGAAGATCAGGCCACCGAGGCCGAGGGTGTAGGCGTATCGCGAGAGCGTCCGGTGATCGCGGATGAGGATCAGGATGGCCGCGAACGCGATCATCCCCAGGAACGCCCACAGCAACTGCTGGTCGGCGTTGTTGGTGCGGGTGGTCGGATTGATCGACTCACCGGTGTTGCCGGAGCCGAGGTCGAGCCGGTGGATCAGCACCAGACCGAGCCCGTTGAGGACCGCGACGATCGGCAGGAACACCGGATCGGCGTAGGGCGCATAGCGCCGGATCACGAAGTGCCCCGCACCGAACAGCGCCACGTACGCGGCGACGTACTTGGCGATATCCCAGGTCAGTGACTCGCCCTGGGCGCTCTGGACGATGAGCAGCGCCACCGTCACCAACCCGATGGCACACAGGAGCAACACCAGTTCGGCGGTGCGTCCGGACTGCTCGGGCTGGCTGGCAGGCGCATGCGTCGAGGCCGCGGTCTGGGTCATTCGCCAACCTGGCGGCAGTACGGTGGCTCGTTCGGCGTCGTGCTCGGCGGGGCGGAGGTCGCCGGTGACGATTCGCTCGGTGACGATGCGTTCGGTGGGGACGCTTCGGGTGTGGTCGTCGCGGGTGCGGGTGTCGGAACGGCCGTCGCCGGCGCGAACGTCGCCTGCTGCGGGGTGGTGGTCGTCGGAGCACTGGTCTCCGGCGCACCCGGCGTGGCGGGTGCCGGCGTCGATTTGTCCTCGACCGGTGGGGCCGGCGGGCACGGATCCTTGAGTTCCAGTTCGGACGTCCTGGCCGGGATGTCGTCGAGCGAGATGCCGGAGATCCCGTGATCACGCACGGTGCCCTGCGGCGCCGGTTGCAGGTCGCTGATCTTCAGTTCGGTGCACTGGTCAGTGCTGTCGGCGGGAATGAACGTGATCTCCGCGTCCTTCGACGCCGGATCGACGATGCAGCCCTTCTGCGAGAGATTCTGCACCGTGTAGAACAGCACGGAATCCGGCGAGCCCTGGAACACCACGACGTTGCCGTCCTGTTCGCCGACGTAGTACGTGCGATGCAGGTACGAGCGGACGAAGAAGAAGCCGGCGAGCAGTGCCGCCACGACGAGAAGTGCGACGGCACCGGCAATCCAGCGTCCCTTGTGGCCGCGCCGAGCGGCCGGTTCCTCGTCGGGCAGGATCGTCGGCTGCTGCGGCGCCGCGAGGGGCGGGCGCAGGGCCGCGGCCCGGCCGGCAGCGGTCTTGGGATCGGGGGTATAGGCGTCCGCGCCGTGCCCGGCGGCGCCGCCGACGATGGGTCGCGAGTCGCCGTAGTCGGTGTCGACGATGTCGGCGAGGACGACGGTGACGTTGTCGGGTCCGCCGCCGCGCAGCGCCAACTCGATGAGGCGGTCGGCGCATTCGCGGTAGTCGGTGATCGAACCGAGGGTCTCGGCGAGGGTTTCCTCGCTGACCACATCGGACAAGCCGTCGCTGCACAGCAGGTAGCGGTCACCGGCGCGGGCCTCCCGGACGGTCAGGGTCGGTTCGACCTCGGCGCCGGTCAGTGCCCGCATGATCAGCGAGCGCTGCGGATGGGTGTGTGCCTGCTCCGGGGTGATGCGCCCCTCGTCGACGAGGGTCTGCACGAACGTGTCGTCGCGGGTGATCTGCGTCAGTTCCCCGTCGCGGTAGAGGTAGCCGCGCGAGTCGCCGATGTGGCAGAGGCCAATTCGGTTGCCTGCGAACAGGATTGCGGTGAGCGTGGTGCCCATGCCGTCGAGTTCGGGTTTCTCCTCGACCTGCGCGGCGATGGCGTGGTTACCGACTTGGGTGGCGTGATTGAGCGCGCCGAGCAGATCGCTGCTCGCGTCGTCGTCGTCGAGTGACCGCAGCGCCTCGATGACGAGTCGGCTGGCCACCTCGCCCGCGGCGTGGCCGCCCATACCATCGGCGAGGGCGAGCAGGCGCGGCCCCGCGTACGCGGAGTCCTCGTTGTTGGCTCGGACCAAACCCTGGTCGCTGCGCGCGATATAGCGCAATACGAGTGTCACGGGCGGAGCTCGATCACGGTTTTGCCGATGCGGATCGGCGTGGACAACGGCACCTTCACCGCCGTGGTCACCTTGGACCGGTCCAGGTAGGTGCCGTTGGTGGAGCCCAGGTCTTCGACATACCAGTCATCCCCCCGACGGGACAGGCGTGCGTGGCGTTCTGAGGCGTAATCGTCGGTGAGGACGAGGGTGGAGTCGTCGGCGCGACCCAGCAGCACCGGTTGGGCGCCCAACGTAATGCGGGTGTTGGCGAGGTTGCCCTGCGTCACCACCAGATACTTCGCCGCCCCGCGGGTCGTCGGCTTGCCCCTGTTCTTGTCACCGCTCGAACGGAACCGGGGCATCCGCGAACCGGAGGCGGT
The DNA here is from genome assembly GCF_053587995.1 of Gordonia sp. NPDC003504. Lineage (NCBI taxonomy): Bacteria > Bacillati > Actinomycetota > Actinomycetes > Mycobacteriales > Gordoniaceae > Gordonia > Gordonia sp. NPDC003504. Next base: position 69,130 of record NZ_JBSFPC010000006.1, on the reverse strand, counting down.
CGCGACGTCGGCACGCACGGTACGGATCACGGCGTAGACGAACAGCCAGAGCAGAATCAAGAACCCCAGCCGGGTCAGTTGCAGCACCAACCCCTGCATGTCGTCATCCACCTCCGTGCGTTCGTCGTCACTTGTGCGTTTTCGTCACCGATCGGCAATCGGCCCCCCAGGATACGAGGGCAGGCCGACAGGGGACCGCACAACGGACCCGAGTGCATCTTATGGGCTGGATCCCGGTCTTCGGCCATTCGGATGTGTCAGTTACATATCAACGATCGACGGCAACGCGGGTTGCCGTGGACGATCGCCGAGGTCGACCGGGGTATTGCCGCTACTGGAAACGCACGGTGATGTCGGAGTGTCCGACGCGGATGCGATCGCCGTCGGCGAGCTCCCAGCTGTTGACCTGGACGTCGTTGACGGTGGTGCCGTTGGTGGAGTTGAGGTCGGTCAGCATCGCGGTGCTGCCGTCCCAACGGATCTCCAGGTGACGACGCGAGACGCCGGTGTCGGGGAGACGGAACTGGGCGTCCTGTCCGCGGCCGACGACGTTGGAGCCCTCTCGCAGCTGGAAGGTGCGGTTGCTGCCGTCCTCGAGAAGAAGAGTGATCGCGGTCGGCGCGTAACCGGCGGCCGGGCGGCCGTAGCCCTGGTCGTATCCGTAGCCGCCCTGCTGGCCGTAACCGCCCTGCTCGTACCCCTGCTGTGCGTAACCCTGGTCGTAGCCGCCCTGCTGGCCGTAACCCTGCTGGTCGTATCCGTAGCCGCCCTGCTGGCCGTAGCCACCCTGCTCGTAGCCCTGGCCGTAACCCGGCTGAGGCTGCGCGTAGCCCTGGTCGTAGCCGCCCTGCTGGCCATAGCCCGCCTGGTCGTAGCCCTGCTGCTCATAGCCCTGCTGGCCGTAACCCGGCTGCGAGCCGTATCCGGGCTGCGAGGCGTGGCCCGGCTGCTGGCCGTAGCCGGCCTGGTCGTAACCCTGCTGACCGTAGGCCTGCGGGTCGTAGCCGCCCTGCTGGCCGTACCCCTGCTGGTCATAGCCCTGGTAGTCATACCCGCCCTGCTGGCCGTAGCCGCCCTGGTCATAGGCCGGATCCGGGCCCCTGCGCTGGTCGTATCCGGGGTTCTGGGTCATTTCTGGGGCTCCTACTTCTCGGGCCGCACCGTCGGGATGCGGTTGTGACTGGGGACGTGGGGCGGGGCCTCCCGTCGCCGGCCGGGGCCGGGCGTCGGGGTTGACCGTGCCGCGCGCACGAAAGATACCTGTATGCAACGAGGGCGATTGATCGAACTCGACGACCACCTCACCGTATGTCTGCCACCCGTTGTCTTTGATGTAGTTCTCCAGATGCTTGGAGAAACGTTTGCGATTCAGTTCGTACTCGGCCGCGATGTGCTCGTGATCGGTCGGACTGAACAGCAAGGTGTAGCTGTTGGCGGCGAGAACGGTACCGCCGCCGAGATCTTCCAATGACTCCTCGGCTTCGCGCTGCAAGCCGTTCTCGATCTCCTGCGGAGCGACCTCGCCACCGAAGACGCGTGCGAAGCCATCATCGACAGCTCCCTCGAGCTTGCGCTCGAAGCGTTGCAATATCCCCACCGTCGACCTCCCTTCGCGGCTGTTGTCTGGCGTGTCGCCGTGCGTATGGCCTTCATGGATGATACCGATACTGACGGCCAGGGCTGTCATCAAGCAACTGCAGTACCGCCCGCATCACGCGCACCACGGCACCGGATGTCTGCCCCGGGTCCTGGAAATGATCCCTGACCAGCACTTTGACGTCCACCCCCGACATGCCCTCCGCTCGAATGACAATCCGCGGGATTTGGGTCGGGCGGAACGATTTTTCTTTCCGGGTGGGGTGCGTGCTATCGTTCTCCAGGCCGTTGATCGAACCCAACGATCACCGGTCATGCCAGTCGAGAAATCGGCGGTCACGGGCGAGTGGCGGAATGGCAGACGCGCTGGCTTCAGGTGCCAGTGTCCTTCGGGACGTGGGGGTTCAAGTCCCCCTTCGCCCACCACGAGCAGCTCAGCTCACCCCAACGCGGTCGGCTCTCGCCGCCGCGATTTCTCTTCATTCGCGCATGCTTTGCAATAGCTGCGTGCACGCGGGAGTGCCGCGTCGACGAGAACCACCCGCGCCAGTCGATGATTCGTCAGTGGCAAGGATGTCAGGCGACTCACCGGCCGAGTCAGGCTTGCGCGCCCACGAGATGCTCACCGAAGAACGCGAAGACGCGCTCGTACGCATCCGCCGTGGCCGTGGCGTCGTAACCGAATCCGACGATCCGGGCGATCGGCTGCCCGGGCATCTGATTGGCAAAACTGTGGCCCACGCCCTGGTACACCTTGACGTCGTTGGCGATTCCCTTGCGGTCCAGGGTCGTTCGGAGGCGCTTGCCGGTGCCGATGTTGAGCGGATCACGGCTGCCGAAGCTCGCGACGATCGGGCACGCCCCCTCCACCAGCGTGTCGTAACGCGGAAGGATCGACGGATAGAACGGCGCCGACGCACCAAAACCTTTCGGTGACACGAGAAGTGCGAATCCGCCGCCCATGCAGAACCCGGCGACGCCGATCTGTCCGGTGCAGTCGTTTGTCAGGGCGGCGAGGTGATCGCGGGCGGCAAGGATGTCGTCGACCGACCGGCCGTTGCCGGCAATCAGATCCCGCATCACCGACCGTATGCACCTCACGCGTCCGCCCCGCGAATACATATCGGGCGCGATCGCCAGATAGCCGGCATCGGCGAAACGCCGGGCCGTGTCGCGGAGGTCGTCGGTGACGCCGAGAGCGTCATGCACGATCACCACGCCGGGCCACGGGCCCGGCGTCGACGGTGTCGCCAGCACCGCGTCGATGCTGCCGTTCGGGGTGGTCACCTGTGTGTCCGGCATGCACTGTCTCCCTACGCCGAGGTTTGGTCCGTGCTCGCCGATCGTAACCGGCACACCACCCCGGAGTGGTCACTCAGTGCCCCACCGTCGTCGCGTCCCGGCCAGGTCCGCATCCCCACACACTCGAGCGTCGACGCGATGTGATCGATCAGCGGCCCGTGCTCGACGTCCCCGGCCGTGTGAACGGTGAACGGCGCCAACACCTGAGACAGACGCTCGGCGACGCGGACGGGTTGCCGACCGCGCGGAATCCGTTGATTGAAGTCGCCGGCCATGATCACCGGCACGTCGGGCTCACACCCGGCCACGATCTCCGCGATCTGGTCGCAGCACTCCAGATGCTCGGACCAGTTGGGGGTGTCCTTGCGGCCGGTGGTGACGTGCGCGCTCATCCACGGGATGCAGACGCCGAGTATCTGGACGAGTCCGATCGGTGTCGTTGTCCGCGCGGCCACCACCCGCCCGTTGCCCGCCCCTCGATCACACCGGACGACGTCGGTCAGCGGCCACCGCGACCACAACAGCGTCTTGCGTCGATGAACCGGAGCGTCGTAACCCCAGTCGGTACCGGCATCGACCGCGTGACCACCGTCGGGAAGCAACCAGTGTTGCCCCTCCGTGATCACCAGGATGTCCGCGTCGAGGTCGGCGATGTGGGCCTTCACCCGGACTCCGCGTCCGGAGTGCGGCGCCCACTGCGTGTTCCACGAGGCCACGGCGATATCGGTCATCACACGAGACAACACCACGCACCGCGGCCCTTCAATCACCCCGAGATTTAGGAGTGCCTCACCTATAGTCTGCTTGACAGATATCGGTAAGTCAGCGGAACCGCCAGGTGGTGCACGTGAGCGTCGACACCGCGGAACCTGCGGCGCGGCCATCCGCGCCCTCATCCCCGGGCGCCCGGCTGGGGTCGTTGTCGCACGCGGCGATCCTGCTCATCCTGATCGGCGTCGCCGTCGGCCTCACCTTCGTCGGCTTCTTCGTCGGATCCGGTGACTACACGATCGCCGACGCCTGGCACGCCCTGTTCAACACCGGTGACCCGACGACGCTGGAGGTCATCCGCAACAACCGGGTGCCGCGGACCCTGCTCGCCCTGCTCGTCGGTATCGCCCTCGGCGCGGCCGGCACCATCATGCAGGGCCTGACCCGCAACCCCCTCGCCGATCCGGGCATCCTCGGCGTCAACTCCGGCGCCTACTTCGCGATGGTCGTCGCCACCGTCGCGTTCGGCGTCACCGGCACCACCGGCTACATGGTGGCGGGTGTGATCGGCGCCTTTGTCGCGGCGACCGTCGTGTACTTCGTCGGCTCCCGCGGCATGTCCGGGACCAGCCCGGAAAAACTTGTCCTCACCGGTGTCGCCGCCGGTTCCATCTTCAGCGGCATCGGCTTCGGACTCACGATGATCCACCCGAAGTCCTTCGACACCATCCGCTCCTGGCAGGTCGGTACCCTTGACGGCCGCGGCTGGCCGGAGGTGTCGGCGGTCTGGATCCCGATCCTCGCCGCCGCGGCGCTGTCGATGATCCTGATCCCGTACCTCAACGGACTGGCCCTCGGCGACGATCGCGCCCAGGCCCTCGGTATCCCGGTGCGCCGTGTCCGCCTGGCCGGCTTCGTCCTGCTGACCGTGCTGTGCGGCACCGCAACCGCGGCCCTAGGCCCGATCACCTTCGTCGGTCTGATGGTCCCGCACGTCGTCCGGATCCTCTTCGGCCCGGACAACCGGTGGCTGTTGCCCGTGAGCATGATCGTCGGCCCCATCGTGATGGTCGGTTCCGACCTCGTCGCCCGCGTCGCCACCGCCAGTGAGCTGCCCGTCGGCATGGTCACCGCCTTCATCGGTGCACCCGTCCTGATCGCGCTGGTCCGCAGAAAAGGAGGCACCGGCGAATGACGATCAAGGAGCCCGCACCCGAAACAGAGGCGACATTAACCGAGTCCGCGCGATGGCCGCGACGCGTCCGGTTCATCCGAGTCGCCGGGCTGAGCCTCAAGGTCGACATGGCGGCCCTGGCCATTTCCGTCTTCTTCGTCCTCGCGGCCTTGGTGGTCGCGGTGTTCTCGATGGGTGTCAGCACCACCGACAGCCCGAGCCTCGGCTTCGTCCAGACACTGAAAGTGCTTGCCGGACAGGTCTCCGGTGCACCCGCCGACCTCGTGGCGGCCGCCCTGCCCACCGTGGTCATCGCCATGGTCGGTGGCGCCGCACTCGCCCTGTCCGGGGCCATCTTCCAGACCATCACCCGAAACCCGTTGGGCAGTCCCGACATCATCGGATTCACCACCGGCGCCTACACCGGTGCGCTCATCGCGATGCTGGTGATGAACCTCGACTACACCGGTGCCACCCTCGGCGCCCTCATCGGTTCGTTGCTCACCGCCGCCGCCGTCTACTTCCTCGGCATGCGTGGCGGCACCAGCGGATACCGCTTCGTCGTCGTCGGCATCGGTATCAACGCGATGCTGGTCGCGTTCAACGGCTACCTCATCGCGACGGCCAACCTGCAGAACGCGGCGTCCGCGGCCGCCTGGGGGATGGGCAACCTGCACGACATCCGCATGTCCGACACCCTGCCGGTCATCATCGGCCTGATCATTCTCGTGCCGTTCCTCATCGTGGTCGCGCCGCACATGCGGATGTTCGAACTCGGCGCCGACTCCGCCCAGTCCAAGGGCGTCGACGTCAACCGCACCCAGGTGATCCTGCTGGTCCTCGGCGTCGGATTCGCCGCCGTCATCACCGCCATCGCCGGCCCCATCGCGTTCGTCGCGCTGGTGGCCCCTCAACTCGCGGCCCGGATCTCGCCGAGTCCCGGCATCCCGCTGGTGACCTCGGCGGCGGTCGGTGCGGCGCTGCTGGTCAGCTGCGACGCCATCGCCCGCACCATCCTCGCGCCCACTGTGCAACTGCCCGTCGGCGTCGTCACCACCTCCCTCGGCGGGGTGTACCTGCTCGGCTTGCTCATCGCCCAGTCACGAAAGGCCCGGCCATGACCGCAGAACCGGCCGCACAACCGACCACCGCCGCGGCCACCGGGCGGCTCACCGGCGAGAACCTCGTCGTCGGCTACGGCGAACACACCATCATCGACGGCCTCGACGTCGTCGTCCCCGACGGATCGTTCACCGTCATCGTCGGCCCCAACGCCTGCGGCAAATCCACCCTGCTGCGCGCGTTGTCCCGGCTGCTCGCCCCGACCGGCGGTGCGGTCCTCCTCGACGAGAAGAACGTGAAGTCGTTCGGCGGCAAGGAGTTCGCCCGCGAGGTCGGGCTACTGCCGCAGCAGTCCATCGCGCCCGAGGGCATCACCATCATCGATCTGGTGTCGCGCGGGCGGTTCCCGTACCAGACGATGTTCCGGCAGTGGACCGACGACGATCAGGCGGCCGTCGACTTCGCGCTCAAGGTCACCCGCCTCACCGACCTGTCCCAGCGGCAGGTGCAGGCCCTGTCCGGCGGTCAGCGCCAACGGGTCTGGATCGCGATGGCCCTGGCGCAGCAGACACCGATCCTGTTGCTCGACGAGCCGACCACCTACCTCGACCTCGCCCATCAACTCGAGGTGCTCGAACTGTGCACCACGCTCAACGGCAGTGGCACCACACTTGTCGCGGTCCTGCACGACCTCAACCAGGCCGCGCGGTATGCCACCCACATCATCGCCATGCGCAGCGGCGAGATCATCGCACAGGGACCACCGGGCGAGGTGATCACCGCGGCAATGGTGGAACGCACCTTCGGGGTGCGATCCCGCATCATCGACGACCCGGAAACCGGTACGCCGCTGGTCATTCCACTCGGCGAGGGCGCGGTGTCCTTCGACGAGGTGCCCGGGGACACCACGAATCTGCGTGCCAAATCCTGACATTCGTACCACCACATCGATCAGAGGAGATCACATGTTCCCATCACCACGACGACTGCTGAGCCTGCTGGGAATCGTGCTCGCGGCACTGTTCGTCGTGACCGGCTGTGTGCAATCGGATTCGACCGAGAATCAGGTGTACTCGAATCCGTCGGAAACCCCGGACCTCGGCCTGCCGGACAATCCGCGCGTGGTGGCCCTGGGCTGGTCGGACGGCGAGATCGCGCTGAGCCTCGGTGTGAAACCGGTCGCCATCTACGACTGGATGTCCTTCGGCGAGGCCAACAAGGGTGTCGGATCGTGGGCGAGCGCCGAATTCGGGGACTCGACGCCGACGATCATCTCCGCCGCCAGCGCCGGCGACTTCAACTATCAGCAGATCAAAGAACTCAAACCGGATCTGATTCTCAACGTCCGCGCCAAGGCCGACTCCAAGGTCACCGACAGCCTCAAGGCGATCGCCCCGGTGGTCACCGCCCCCGAGGGAACCCCGGATTACGCGATCAACTGGAAGCTGCAAACCCAACTGATCGCCAACGCGCTCGGCAAGTCCAGTGAGGGCGAGCGACAGATCGCCGAGACCACCGACCTGCAATCGCAGATCCGTTCGCAGAACCCCAACTTCGCCGGCAAGACCTTCGTCTGGGGTACCAAGTTCGGTACCGCCTACGGCGCCTACCTGCCTGGTGACGCCCGCTTCGACACCATCGCCGAACTGGGCTTCGTCGAGTTCGGGCCGGTGAAGTCGCTGCAGGCACAAGGCTTCTTCGCCAGCGTCCCGGTGGAGAAGGTGTCCTCCCTCGATTCTCAGGTCGCGGTCTTTTCCACCATCGGTATGCCGTTGGCCGACCTACAGAACGACAATCTGATCAATTCGCTGCCGGTGGTGCGCGACGGCCGGGCGATCGAGCTGGGGGAGACCGACCCGATCGCGCAGGCCATGTCGGCCGGCACACCGGAATCGTTGCGATTCGCGCTCAACGGACTCACACCGCAGCTGGCGGCGGCAGCGGCGAAGGTGCAGTAGGGCGCATCACCGTCCCGGTGGCGGCGGGCCACCGGGAGGGGTGTCCTTCGACGCCACACCGGGCCGGGCGATGAAGTCGGTCGCCGACGGGTCGGCTCGCTGATGCGTCGGGGTGGCACCGGTTGCCGGGCGCGCGGTCGCCGGGCCCGCGGGAGAACGTTCGCTGCGGTGCGTCGTCCACCCATTTGTCTGCGGTGGTCGCGAGGCCGTCGGTGCCGCCGGGGCGGGCGGATATGCGGGAGGCGGAGGCGGCATGGTGGTGGCCGACGGCCCGACCGCGGGTGCCGGTATCGGCGGCAGCGGGGCCGGTGTCGGGGCAGCGGGCGTCGGGGGCGCCGGCGTGGGGGCGGACACCGGCGGACCGGCAGCCGGGGAACTCTGCGCCGGCGAGATGGGTGTCGGCGAGAGGGGTGCCGGTGAACCGGGAGTACGTGACCGATCGACCAGCATCTGCGCCAGGATCATGTGGGCGAGCGCCTCGAGCTGCGGTCGTTCGACGGCCGCCGCGGGTGCCGCCGAACTCTGGCCGCCGAAGCTGCGAATCCGCAACCCGACCGATCCCGCGGTGACGATCATGATCACACCCGCGATCCCGAAGAGCAGAAACATCACGAAACCGACCCCGTGCCCCACGCCGGCGATTCCGGGGAGGATCAGCATCAGCAATCCCAGCAGAATCGAGCAGGTTCCCCAGAACAGTCCCCGCGACGACGTGTGATTGCCGGCCGCGACATCGGAAATAGTGTTCAGCGGAACCGAATTCGTGTACCCGCCATGCGGTATCACCGCGAACAGGGTATGCGGTTCGGACATGTACACCCGCTGATCGGTCAGGATCACCGTCACCTTGAGGTGCCGGAGGATCAGGCGAGGCGTGAACTCGGCATGGTGGATGACGCGTTCGCCGGGCAGTGGGGTGAAGACGGGAACCGACACGGGGCCTCCAGAAGTGCGATCGATGGAGATGTACTCCGGTGGCAGGGAGCGCCCGTAGAAGTATCACCCGTGGATCGGTCGTCCGCGCGATGATTCCTTCGATCGGAGGAACGCCCGACGAGTCCTCTCAGCCTCCGTGCGACGCCGCCCGATCGGGGCCACACGAGTAGTCCGCTACTCACATTCGGTGCAGGTCAGGCCACGTCCCACAAAGAGATGAGTGAGTGGTGCGCCCGAGCGTGACCGCCTCCTACGGTGGGTGCACCCAGCCACACCGAACCCGAGAGACATCATGAGACCACCCCAGCAGCACCAGGGATTCCCGTCGTACCCACTTCCCGGACGCCCAGTTCCCGGACGAGCCGTCCACCCGGCTCACGCCCACGGGGCCCAGCACAGTCGGTTCCAGAGCGGTGAGCCGACGGTCGTCGTCTCCCGAACTGCTTCCCACGGCCCGATGGTCCCGCGATTCGACGCCCCACATCCGGCCGACCAGATCCCGGCTGCGCGCGGCCACCATCTTCCGCCGTCGGCACCCGGTCTCACCGACGCGTCGCAACCTCAGGCACCGGCAGTGGTGTCGCGAGCCGTCGGCGTGATCGCGTGGGGGATCGTCGGCGCGGGCCTGCTGACCGCGGTCGCCGCCTTCCTGCCCTGGGTCAGCGGCCTGATCACCGTCAACGGGATCGGCACCTCCGACGTCGGTGCCACCGACGGGATCATCACCCTGGTGCTCGGCGCCCTCGCCGCCGTACTCGGCATGGTGAGTGCCCTGATCCGGAAGCGATCGGCGATCCACCCGATCGCCGGCATCGTCGCACTGCTCGCGGGCGTGCTCACCGTCATCGTCGCGGTCGTCGACATCGGCAGCGTCGGAGATCTCGCCGCCCTCGGCGTGCACGTCGGGATCGGCCTGTGGTTGACGGCGCACGCCGGGGTCGTCCTGACGCTCGTCGGGATCGGCGCCATCGTCAAACGACGGTGATCATTGCCGAACGGCGGTGATTCTTCCCGCACCGAACCCTCGGCATAGCGCGCCCACTTTGTTAGCGTGGCCTAAGTCGCTTCGGCGACCGACCACTGCAACGAAGATGGGGGCGTCATGTCACGTGGGTTCGGCGGAGCGGTCATGCGCGCGTTCGGTGCGCGCGACCATCTCGTCACGGTGACCGGAACCGAACAACGAACCTCGCACTGCATTCGGGTCCGATTCACCTCCGACACCCTCTTCGACGAGGCGCTCGCCGGCCCGACGTCGTGGGTCCGCGGCTGGTTCCCCGACGGCCAGGGACGCGAGCATCAGCGCGGCTACACCTTCTCCGAGGCCGACGCCGACGCCGGGACCTTCGCGATCGACTTCGTCCTGCACGAGCCGTCCGGTCCGGCGGCGCAGTGGGCCCGGCAGGCCGAGTCCGGGCAGACGTTGTCGGTGATGTACATGAGTTCCACCCCGTTCGAGGTGCCCGAGAAGAACCGGCCCGCCGGATATCTGCTCATCGGCGATTCCGCATCCGTCCCGGCGATCAACTCGATCATCGCCGCGGTCCCCGACGACATCCCCATCGAGGCCTACCTCGAACAACACGACCCGGCCGACCGCGACCTCGCCATCGTCACCCATCCGCGGCTGCGCCTGCGGTGGGTCGGTCGTGCCGACGCCACCTCACTCGCCACGTCACTGGAGAATCGTGACTGGTCCAACTGGTACGTGTGGGCCGGACCGGAATCGGCCTCGCTGAAGGAGATCCGAAAGCGCCTCAAGGAATTCGGCTTTCCCCGGTCCGAGATCCACGCGCAGGCCTACTGGGCCCGCGGCAAGGCGATGGGCACCGACCGCGGTCCGGAACAACAGGGCCCCGACACCAATGCTGAGTCCGTCGGCGGCGACGTCGGCGTGACGCCGGTGGTCGCAGCGGACGGCGCACCGCGGGCGTCGGCCGAGGCCGTCGCGGAGCGACCTGCATCGGAGCCCGCGGCTGCGCAACCGGCGGCACAGCAGGGTCAGTGGCGTGCGGCGGCAGCCGGCCGACTCCTCGCGCCACTGCGGCCCACGCTGATGCTGGCCGGCGTGCTGCAGCTGATCGTCACCCTGGTGCAGCTCGCCCCGTACGTGCTGCTCGTCGAACTCGCCCGGCGGTTGCTGACGGGCGCCGACACCTCACAACTGTGGTTCATCGGCCTGCTCGCGTTGAGCCTGCTGGGGGTGGGGGTGCTCCTGGAGACGGCGTTGCTGTTCTGGCTCCACACGGTCGATGCTAGGTTCAATCATGATCTGCGACAGAGTCTTCTGACCAAACTCGCCCGAATTCCGCTGGGCTGGTTCACCTCCCGCACCGCGGGCTCAATCAAGAGCCTCGTCGCCGACAACACGCTCTCACTGCATTACCTGGTGACCCATGCCGTCATCGACGCGGTGTCCGCGGTCGTCGCCCCGATCGCGGTGCTCGTGTACCTGTTCACCGTGGACTGGGGACTGGCCCTGATCCTGCTGATCCCGGTGCTGGGATACCTGATCACGCTGTACCGCATGGTCATCCAGTCCGCCGCCAAGATCCCGGTCTCGCAGACCTGGGTGGAACGGATGAACGGTGAGGCCTCGTCCTACCTGGAGGCGCAGCCGGTGATCCGGGTGTTCGGTGGCGTGATGGCCTCACGGTTCACCGAGCAGCTCAACGCCTACATCGAATTCCTGGAGGACTGGCAGCGTCCATTCATCAAGGCCAAGACGGTGATGGACCTCATCACCCGTCCCACCACCTTCCTGTGGCTCATCGCCGCCGTCGGAACCGGATTCGTCATCTGGGGCTGGATCACCCCGATTGACCTCATCCCATTCCTGTTGCTGGGCACCACCTTCGGGGCGCGCCTACTCGGCATCAGCTACGGTGTCGCCGGGCTGCGCAGCGGCGTGATCGCCGCCCGCGACATCCAGAACGCGCTCGACGAGCCCGAGCTCGCCACGCTCGATCAGATCCCACCGACGGCAGAGTCCGCCGCCGATCACGACGTCGTCTTCGACGGTGTCGACTTCTCCTATCGCCCCGGCATCCCGGTCCTCACCGACATCTCCCTCACCCTCGCGCCGGGCACGGTGACGGCGCTGGTCGGCCCGTCCGGGTCCGGCAAATCGACACTCGCCGCGCTGCTCGCGAGGTTCCACGACATCGACGACGGCACCATCACGATCGGTGGGCGCGACATCCGGACGATGGACGCCGACGAGCTGTACCGCCTGCTGGGGTTCGTCTTCCAGGACACCCAGCTGGTGGCCGGCACCGTCGCCGAGAACATCGCACTCGCCGAACCCGACGCGACCCGCGAACAGATCGAACGGGCCGCGCGCGCCGCCAACATCGACGACCGCATCCGCGCCATGCCCAACGGATATGACACTCTGCTCGGACCGGACGCCGCACTGTCCGGTGGTGAACGTCAACGACTTACCATCGCCCGCGCGTTGCTCGCCGACCCGCCGGTCCTCATCCTCGACGAGGCCACCGCCTTCGCCGACCCCGAGTCGGAGTACCTCGTGCAGCAATCATTGAGCAGGCTCGCCGTCGGACGCACCGTGCTCGTCATCGCCCACCGGCTGCACACCATCTCCGACGCCGACCGCATCGTCGTCCTCGACGGTGGTCGCATCGCCGAGTCCGGTACCCACGACGAACTGATGGGATCGGCGGGCCGCTACCGAGCGCTCGTCGACGCGTCATCACAGGCAGGGGCAATCCGATGATCCGCACCGTCATCTTGCTGCTTCCACCGGGGTCACGTTCGCGGGTGCGACTTTTCACGCTGCTGACGATTCTGTCGGTGATCGTGCGTGCGGTCGGTGTGGTGATCCTGGTGCCACTGGTGACCGCACTGATCGACGGCCGCCACGGCGCCGCCCTGGCCTGGGTAGGGGCGTTGACGGTGGCGACGATCCTCGGATGGGTCATCGACTGGGCCGGATCCCGGGTGTCCTACGACCTCGGCTTCACCCTGCTCGACCGCGGGCAACGCACCGTCGCGCATCGGCTCTCGCGCACGCAGCTGACCTGGTTCAGTGCCGACCGCACCGCCGACGCCCGGCAGGCCATCGCCGCCACCGGCCCCGACCTGGTCGGTGTGGTCGTCTACATGGTGGTGCCGCTCATCGGGGTGATCCTGCTGCCGATCGTCATCGGGCTCGCCCTGCTGCCGATCGCCTGGCAGCTGGGTCTGGTGGCGCTGGCCGGTGTGCCGCTGCTGTTGGCGGCGCTGTGGGGTAGTGAGGCGATCAGTCGCCGCGCCGACCGGGCGGCCGACGCGGCGAATGTCGCGGTGACCGAGCGGGTCGTCGAATTCGCCCGCACCCAAACCGCATTGCGTGCCGCCCGTCGTGCCGATCCGGCTCGCGGTCTGGCCGGTGCCGCCGTCGCCGAGCAGCACGGCGCCACCCTGCGCTTGTTGCTCATGCAGATTCCCGGGCAGGTGCTGTTCAGCATCGCCGCGCAGGTGTCACTGTTCGCGTTGGCCGGAACCGCCGCATGGCTGACCGTGAACAGAACGTTGTCGGCGGCCGAGGCGGTCGCGCTCATCGTCGTCGCGGTGCGATACCTCGAACCGTTCACCGCGCTCGGCGAACTCGCCGGCGGACTGGAGACGATCCGGCTCACCCTGAACCGGATCCGCACGGTCCTCGACGCCCCGACCAACGCCGAGGGCGCACAGAGCCATCCGACACCGAGCACCGCACCACGAATCACCCTCGAGGGCGTCGGTTTTCACTACGGCGACCCCGAGCAGCCGGTCATCGACAACCTCGACCTAATGATCGAACCCGGCTCCACGACGGCCATCGTCGGACCGTCCGGTTCCGGTAAGTCGACGATCCTCGGCCTGATCGCCGGCCTGTATCAGCCGACCTCAGGCCGCATCCTGTTCGACGACGTCGACGCCGCCGACCTCGATCAAGATGCGCGTCAGGCACTCTCCAGCGTGGTCTTCCAACGCCCCTATCTGATCGAGGGCAGTATCTCGGCGAACATCAACGCCGGCGATCCCACCGCGGATGGCAACGCGGTGGACGCCGCGGCGCGACTCGCACGGGTTGACGAGATCATCGGACGCCTACCCGACGGTGCGGAATCGGCAGTGGGGGAGGGTGGTTCGGTGCTCTCGGGCGGTGAGCGTCAACGCATCAGCATCGCTCGTGCGTTGCTGAAGCCGGCGCCGGTCCTGCTCATCGACGAGGCCACAAGCGCACTCGACAACGAGAACGAACGAGCCGTCGTCGACGCACTGTCGGCGGAGGACCGTCCCCGCACGCGCGTGATCGTCGCCCACCGACAAGCCGGAATCCGCCACGCCGACCGGGTGGTCGTCCTCGACCGCGGCCGCATCATCGAAGACGGTACCCCCACCGAACTCCTCGCCGCCGGTAGGCTTTTCGCTCGCTTCGCCGAACACCAGGCCGCCGCCACACGCTGGAAACTCACCGACGTGACAACCTGAGCGGCCCGCCGCGCCGCTCCCGTTGAGGGAGACCTCCGCCACCCGACAGCACCTCGCGGCCCGCACCGCGAAGGTGGTCAACGCCCGCATCTGTGCTCGGGATCCGCGTCGCCGCGGTCAGCAGGGGGTCGCGCCGCGGTCAGCAGGGGGTCGGGCCGTTCGCCGAGATCCAGGGCCTGCCCGGCACGCACCTGGCGTGCGAATGCGGACTCGATGACTGCGGTTGCGATGCCTCGACCTCGACAAGCTCGGCCGGCGGACACGCCGCAAGCTCGCACGAGGCGACCGGCGGATGGGGTGCTTCGTCGGATGGACCGATTCGTCAGGCGGGGTGGGTCGCGTTGACCGGCGGAGTTCACGCCCGCCGCGCGTCCCACACCCGCTCGGCCTCCCGCTTCCCGATCACCTTGGCCAGCGGGATCCGGTCGATCTGGTCGACCGTCAGGACCGACTCGGGTCGCCCGATTCGGGACAGGTCCGCCGGCGACGGCTGTTGCACGTCGGCGGCGGCTTCGCAGAAGTCCCAGCCGGTGATGCTGTCGTGTACCCAGGTCCGGTCGTCCGCGGCGCGTTGATGATCCTCGGACACGAACCAATTCGCCACCAGCACTGCAGAATCCGGCAGGAGTGTCCACAACTTGATCCGGTCGATCCGTGGACGGGCATCCGGGCGGGAGATCGCCAGCCAGTGCACCGACTCGTCGTCCCGATCCAGAATCTGCCAGTACCGCCATTTGATGTCCACCACACGGCCAGCGTATTCACCTCAGCATCTGGCACGCTGACTCGCATGCCCCCGCACGTGCCCATCCCCGACAACCCGGTGATCTTCGAGATCAACACCTGGCCGTGGCTGACCGGACTGGCCGCGACACTGGGCCGGCCGGTCACCCTCGCCACCGTGCCGGAAACCGTCTGGGATTCCCTCGCTGCCGGGCCGGTCGACGTCGTGTGGTTCATGGGAGTGTGGCAGCGCAGTCCGGCGGGTGTTGCGATCGCCCTCGCCGACGAACCGCTCATGCAGTCCTTCCGCGCCGCCCTGCCCGACCTCACCGACGCCGACGTCGTCGGATCTCCCTACTGCATCCGGGATTACACCGTCGACGCCCACCTCGGTGGCCCCGACGGTCTCGCCGCCGCCCGCCGAGCCCTCGCCGACAGGGGCATCGCGCTGCTCCTGGACTTCGTCCCCAACCACCTCGCCACCGACCATCACTGGACCGTCGATCACCCGGAACGCTTCATCGCCGGAACCGATGCCGACATCGACGCACATCCGACAAAATTTGTCCGCGTCGGCACCCACGTGCTGGCCAACGGCCGCGATCCCTACTTCGCGCCGTGGCGAGACGTGGTGCAGATCAATGCCTTTCACCCCGCTGCGCGGCACGGAGCCATCGACATCCTGCGCCGTGTCGCCGAT
Organism: Gordonia sp. NPDC003504; assembly: GCF_053587995.1. Taxonomy (NCBI): domain Bacteria; kingdom Bacillati; phylum Actinomycetota; class Actinomycetes; order Mycobacteriales; family Gordoniaceae; genus Gordonia; species Gordonia sp. NPDC003504. The sequence goes on along the minus strand of NZ_JBSFPC010000006.1, from coordinate 53,490 downwards.
CAGTGCGACGGCGTGCGCTGCGACATGGCCATGCTGATGTGCACCGACATCTTCGCGCGGACGTGGTCGGGCCGGGCAGGCGAGGCCCCCGCCACCGAGTATTGGGCCGAGCTCATCCCCACCATCCGTGCCGACCATCCGGAGTTTCGGTTCATCGCCGAAGCATATTGGGGCACAGAGGGATTACTTCGCGAGCAGGGCTTCGACCAGTGCTATGACAAGGCGTTCACCGACGCCCTCGAACACCACCCGCGTGACATTCCCCGAATGATCGCCGACGCGTCCGACCGTGACGGCAAGGTGCACTTCATCGAGAATCACGACGAACCCCGAGCGCAGGCGGTATTCGGCCAACGTCACCGGACCGCGGCGATCACCGCGCTCACCCAACCCGGCGCGCGCCTGGTCTACGACGGTCAGGCCGACGGCCGCACCATCCGCCTGCCCGTCCAGCTACGCCGCGAACCCGACCACACCCCCGACACCGAACTCCGGGAGTTCTACCGGCGACTTCTCATGATCCTGTCCGAAACAACGCTGCACACAGGAGATTTCACCGCGCTGCAGGTTCTGGGCTGGCCCGACGATCCCCCCGGTCCGGGGTTGGCCGCCTGGTCGTGGACCGGACCGGGCACCCGCCGGCTGTTCGTGGTGAACCTCGACGACGCACCCGGAGTGGGTCGTGTGCACACCGCGTGGCCCGATCTCGCCGGGACCGCGGCCACACTGGTCGACCCGATCCACGAAGAGTCATTCGACCGTCCCGCCGATCCCGATCAGAACATCTTCGTCATGCTCGCCCCCTGGGCAGCGCATGTCCTGCGCGTCCACATCGAGAGCTGAACTCAGCCGCCACCAAACACACACCGCACGAGCACTCGGCAGGCCCTGGAAACAGAACTGTGATGCCCACCACGTGGGTGTACAGTCGTGCACACAAGCCACGCCGAGGGGAGCCCGATGAACCTTCTCCGCTGGAGCAAGCGGCCCGCGGCAGATGTCAGTGCCAAGAAACCGCAGGTCAACATCGTGCGGGGGCTGGTGGCACGCGCCACCACGCCGCTGCTGCCGGACGACTATCTGCACCTGATCAACCCGCTGTGGTCGGCGCGTGAGCTGCGGGGGCGCATCGTCGACGTCCGCAAGGAAACCGACGTCTCGGCCACCGTCACCATCAAGACGGGCTGGGGTTTCCCCGCCGACTACAAGGCCGGGCAGTATGTCGGTATCGGACTGGAGGTCGACGGCCGCTGGCACTGGCGCTCGTACTCGCTGACCTCGTTCGGGACCAACACCGACAACACCATCTCCATCACGGTCAAGGCCAACCCCGACGGCTTCTTGTCCACCCACCTCGTCGACGGCGTCGCACCCGGCACCGTCATCCGGCTGGCAGCTCCGAAGGGTGACTTCCACCTTCCGGACCCGGTGCCCGACTCGATCCTGTTCCTCACCGCAGGCAGCGGCATCACCCCGGTGATGGGCATGTTGCGCGCGATGCGCGCCCACAGCCAAAGCCCCGACACCGTGCACATCCACTCCGCACCCACCCGCGACGAGGTGATCTTCCTCGACGAACTCACCGATCTGCACGAGCAGGTGCCCACCTACGAACTCCAACTCCAACTCACCCGCGAGGATGGCAAGTTCTCGCTCGCCGACCTCGACGCCCAGGTTCCCGACTGGCGGGAACGGACCTGCTGGGCGTGCGGCCCGGTGGCCTTCCTCGACGACGTCGAATCCACCTACGAGGACGCCGGACTGCGCAAGCAACTGCACGTCGAACGATTCGCCATTGCCCGCACCGACGTCGGCGGCGAAGGTGGCACCGTCACCTTCTCGAAGTCCGGCAAGACTGCCGAGATCGACGGCGCCACAACCCTTCTGGTAGCGGGGGAGAACCTGGGGATCCAGATGCCGTTCGGTTGCCGGATGGGCATCTGCCAGACCTGCGTGGTACCGCTGGTGCAAGGCTATGCCCGCGACCTGCGCAACGGCGAGGAACGCCGCGAAGGGGAGCGCGTGCAGACCTGCGTCAGCTCTGTGTCGGGTGAGTGCACCCTCGACCTGTAGACCTCACCGAGGTGACGGTCCAGCCCACGGCCGTCGCGCCTCATCGTCCACCGAACCAGACCCGAGGAGTCACATGGCGATCACCGACATCGACGAATACGCCCACCTCACCGAGGCCGACGTGGAAGCACTCGGCGCCGAACTCGACGCCATCCGCCGCGACATCGAGGAGTCCCGCGGAGATGCCGACGCACGATACATCAAGCGCATCATCACCATTCAACGATCCCTCGCCGCCGGCGGGCGTGTCGCCCTGCTGTTCAGCAACCGGAAACCGGCCTGGCTGCTGGGCACCGCGATGCTCGGCGTCGCCAAGATCGTCGAGAACATGGAACTCGGCCACAACGTCATGCACGGCCAATGGGATTGGATGAACGACCCCGAGATCCACTCGTCGTCGTGGGAATGGGACACCACCTGCCCGAGCGTGCAGTGGAAACACTCGCACAACTTCGTGCACCACAAGTACACCAACGTGGTCGGCATGGACGACGACGTGGGCTACGGCATCCTGCGCGTCACCCGCGATCAACCGTGGGAATGGTGGAACATCGGCAACCCGGTCTACAACCTGACCCTCGGTACCTTCTTCGAATACGGTGTCGCACTGCATCATCTGGAGACGGAGAAGCTCCGCAGCAAGGAGAAGAGCTGGCGGCAGGCGGCCAAGGACCTGCGCATCATCGGACGCAAGGTCGGCAAGCAGGCGGCCAAGGACTACCTGATCTTCCCCGCACTGTCCGGGCCGAACTGGCGTACCACGATCACCGCGAACTTCACCGCCAACATCATCCGCAACTACTGGTCGTACATGGTGATCTTCTGTGGTCACTTCCCCGACGGCGCCGAGAAGTTCACCGTCGCCGAGTACGAGGAAGAGGATCAGCCGCGCTGGTATCTACGACAGATGTTGGGATCGGCCAACTTTCGGGCCGGCACCATGATGCGGTTCATGAGCGGCAACCTCAGTCATCAGATCGAGCATCACCTGTTTCCGGATCTGCCGAGCAATCGGTACGAGGAGATCGGTGTGCGGGTGCGGGAACTGTGCGACAAGTACGACCTGCCCTACACCACCGGAAGTCTGCTGCATCAGTACGGCCAGTCGTTCCGCACGATCCTCAAACTCGCCCTGCCCAATGCATTGCTGAAGGCGACGTCCGACGATGCCCCGGAAACCGCGTCGGAGTTGCGTTTCGCCGTACTCGACGGGATGAAACTGCACTTCGGTGTCGATCCGGACACCGGAAAGCGGCGCGGACTGCGAACGGCGTTGCGCGAATTGAAGAATGCTCCGTTGCACAGCACGCCGACATAACCTGGGGTGATGATCACCGGCGCCCACGTCGTCATCTCCAGCACCGACGCCGAGGCCGATCGCGCGTTCCTGCGTGACGTCCTCGGCTGGTCTCACGTCGACGCCGGCGGCGGATGGCTGATCTTCGCGCTGCCACCGGCCGAGGTCGCGGTGCATCCCGCCGAGTCGGCCGCCCACGAGCTCTATCTGATGTGCGACGACGTCGAGGCCACGATCGCCGATCTCGCCGGTCAGGGCATCACCTGCGGTCCGGTCAGCGATCAGGGGTGGGGGTTGCTCACCGGCATCCCGCTGCCCGGCGGTGGGACGGTCGGACTCTACGAGCCGCGGCATCCGATCGCCGCCCATCCCTGATCGGGCCCTGGACCGGCAGTGCACCGGTGACAGGCGAGCTCACAACATGTGCACCTTGCGGTAGATCTTCGCCGCCGCGGGGGTGAGCAGCCCCACCTCGTCGAGGAACTCCATCAGGTGGGCACACCCTGTGCGCACCATCGACTGGAAGTGATGATTGCGCCGCATCTCGGCGATCGCCCGGTGATGGTCGAGGCCGGCATCCTTGTAGGCCTGCGGCCGAACGAGACTGGTGAAGATGTACGACGCGGACAGCGCGATGTAGAAGGCGCTCCACCGTCGGCGGACCGGACCGACGTCTCGCATCGCCGCGCGCACCTGTTCACGCGCGAACTTCATGTGCCGTGACTCCTCGAGCACATGGATCTCGTTGACCGTGCGGATGAACGGCAGCACGCGTTCGTCGCGCATGCAGCCCCGCTGGAACACGTCCAGGATCTCCTCGGCCACCAGGATTCCGGTGTAGGCGACCTCGTCGGACACCGTCGCCATGAACAGTTTCCCGAACCTACCCAAGCGTGGATGCGGTTTGTAGGACGTTCCGACCATCTTCTCGCTCGCCCTGGCGAACATGATCGAATGTCGGCACTCGTCGGCGATCTCGGTGAGTGCGAACTGGAACTCGGGCGTGTGATAGTCGCCGAGGTACTGATCGCGGATCACCACGGCCTGCAGCATCATCTCGAACCAGATGCCGATGGACATGATGGACGCGAACTCGTGGCGGGTGAGCGTGACGCGTTGGTCCTCGCTCAATTCGTCCCAGTAGGGCGTGCCGTAGAGCGTGGACCATTCCGGGCTGCAGCCGTACTTGGTGGGGTCCATCGGCTCCGACCAGTCGATTTCGGTCATCGCGTTGCGTGACAACCGCGCGGCCGAGTCCAGGAGCCGGGCGGAGACCTCGTCGGGACCGATGTCCACTCGGGACGTGGGAGTGACAGTCATGCCACAATGACACCACCTACCGTGCCATTGGTCAATGGCGAAGAATGATCCGGTCTTCCCCCGGCTATCGGCGGCCGACGGTCAGCGGCCGGTAGGTGCCGAGAGCCAGCCCGATCACCGCGGCGATCCCCACCGCCGTCATGATCTGCCGCGGCTCCGGGTAGGAGGTCCCGACCAGGATCGCGCTGCTGATGACGGTGAACACCCACGCCAGCGCGCGCAACGCGATCGCACCGCGCGGCGCGGGAGTCGCCGCGTACGGATCGGGCAGCAGGGCACCGAGCCCGATCACGATGAGCACCGAGATGACGATGTCGCTGGGACGATGCCAGCCGTCGGCGATCAGGCCGAAGGTGATCACCGACGCCCACGTTCCGCCGAGCGCGATCACGAACGGCCGCAGCCACTTCGGTGACGCAGCGATCAACACGACCACACACGAGGTCACCGCGGCGGCGTGGCCGCTGGGTGCGGAGTTCGACGTCTCGAGGATCCAGTCATGCAATTGTGGGCGGATCAGCACGACGTCGCGCAACACGCGTGCGATCACGGCGATGAGCAGGGGAAAGAGCAGAAGCGTCGCGGTTGTCGCGATCGACCGGCCCCAGCGCACCCGCCCGGTGAGCGTCGGTAGCGACGAGCCGACGATCACCAGCACGGCAGCGGCGAACCACACCCGGACGTCGGTCACCACGGCCACCGTCACCGGATAGGGCACGTGCGCCACCGCCGACAACCGCCGCACCGCGTCGAGGACGTACTGGTCGACGATCTGTCCCCACGACGTCCACACCGCCACCCAGTAGACGGCCCCCGCGAGGGCGAGCGCCACCACCGCGACGACGACGGCACCCCACAACCGCGACGGCCTGGCGTCGTCGTGACGGGGTTCCGCCTCGGGCGGCGCGGCCAGGACACTCATATGTCCACGGTAGGTCAGGTTTCTGGGAAGACCCTGGGCGACAAGCCGAGCACCGGAAAGAGGTGCAGATCTCACCTCAGGAAACATGTTTCGTATGAATCAACACCGCGGTAATGCTTGCGTAACAGTCCGCGGGTCTACTAACAGGCAACAAGTTTCCTCTAGTGATCCAAACCGGGTCGCAGACCGATGAAAAGGAGAACACCCATGACCGTCGACGCCACGAGTGCACTGGCCTTCCGGGTCACCAGCGACGCCTGGACGAACCTGCCGAAGATGCCCGACGCAGACTACCCCGGTACCGAGGGCTTCATCGGCGACGTGTACGAGAATCCCGACGGCAGCGAGATGTGCTCGGGCTACTTCGAACTGCGCCACACCGACGCCCCCCTCTACTACGAATACAAGTACGACGAGATGAAGGTCGTGCTCGAGGGTGAGTTCCTGCTGGAGAACAAGGAAACCGGTCAGAAGACCGTCGCCAAGGCCAAGGACGCCATCTTCTTCCCCAAGGGCTCCAAGATCTACTTCTCCACCCCGAGCTACGCGCTGGCCTTCTACGCCGGACACCGCGACTCCACCCTGCTCTGAACCATGACCTCCGAGCTCTCCGCCGGCACCGCCGCGCAACTCCCGTTCACCAGCCTGCCGGTGTGGGCGCGGCCCGCCCCGGATGACCCGCAGCGGGCGACGACCACGGGGCCGACCGTCACCGGCACGTCCTACGTGCTCGTGGGAGTGGGCGATGCCGCCCACGACGCGCAGGATCGCCGGGTTCCGGCGTTGCCTGCCCGGACATCGATCAGCCGGATCCGAGCCGAGGATGCCGCAGACGCCGCCGAGCGCCTGCAGCAGGCGCTGGCGACCGCAACCGTCGGGGTGCGGGTGCTCATCGCCGGACCGGTCGGCGCGTGCCTCAAGGTGCGTGCCGCGGCGGTGGCGGCGGGACTCGAGGACGACGAGATCAGTGTCGACGTGGTCGGATCCGGGCCGATCGACGTGTTCTGCTCCCACTGCCGCACCGTCACCACCGCCGACGCCGGAATGGATGACCTCGTCGACTGCGCCGGATGTGGCCGAGAACTCCTCGTCTACTACCACGTGTCCCGGCGTAAGGGTGCCTTCCTCGGTTTCATGGCCGACGCCGAATCGATTCCGGACCCCACCACACCGACCTCCCAGGAGCTACCGGTATGACCACCGCCGCAGAACCTGCCGTGGACAGCCCGTCCCGCATGGCAGACGACGGCACCATGACGCTGACCGTCACCTCGATCACGCAGTCCGCGAGTGACATTCGGACGTTCACCTTCGCCGCCTCGGAGGGCGCGACGCTGCCGGGCTTTGTCCCCGGCAGCCATCTGGTGGTGCAGGCCGGCGAGCACGCCAACGCCTACAGCCTCGTCTCCGACGGCACCGCACCCACCGAATACGCCATCTCGGTACTGCGGGTCGCCGACGGCAACGGCGGATCACGCTGGATGCACGACGTCCTCACCGAGGGCGATGACATCGCGGTTCATCTGCCGCGCAACGCCTTCGCGCCGATCGCCCGCGCCGCCAAACATCTGCTGATCGCCGGCGGTATCGGCGTCACCCCGATGGTGTCGCACCTGCGGGCCGCCCGGCGGTGGCATCGCACCACCCAGGTGCTCTACACCCACCGCGCCGACAATGCCGCCCACCTCGACGACATCACCGCGCTGACCGACGATACCTGCGAACTCTTCACCGCCCGAGACACTTTCATCACCCGACTTGACGAGGTTCTCCGCGATCAGCCGATCGGCACCCACCTCTACGTCTGCGGCCCGGGCCCGATGATCGACGCCGTCGTCGACGCGGCCACCGCGGCCGGCTGGCCCGACTCGCGAATCCACTTCGAGCGCTTCGGTATCGACGCCCTCGATGCCGGTGACCCGTTCCGCGTGCACCTGTCGGGCAGCGACACCACCGTCGATGTGCCGTCCGGCACCAGCATGCTCACCGCGATCGAGAACGCCGGTGTGGCCGTTCCCAATCGATGCCGTCAGGGTGTGTGCGGCGAATGCCGCATCCCGCTGTCCGGCGGCACCCCGATCCACCGCGACCTGTACCTCACCGACGAGGAGAAGACCGCGGGAGACTGCGTGATGCCATGCGTCTCCCGTGCCGATGCCGGCGCCATCCTGGAGATCCCCCTGTGACCACCGAACTCGTGACACCCTCAGCCGCCACCGCGGAACTCATCGCCGGGTTCCCCTTTCCCTTTCCCGAGGACCGCTACCGCTACAGCACCAATGTGGAACCCGCCGGTGCGCCGACCACCACCCCGGCCGGTCAGTGGGGCGCCACCCTCGTCGACATCGACTCCGAGTACCACCACGAACTCCGTTCGCGCGCTGAGGTTCTCGCCTCCGATCCGACTCGTCACGCGATCCTGCCGCATATGGTGCCCGCCGCCTGGGACGCGATGCTGACGTTGATGCGGGAGCTGTCGACGGCCTACCCGGCCGAGATGCATCTGGACGCCACCGGTCCCGACACGTGGCACTGGTGCAACGATCTGCTCGGCATCGACCTCGACTTCACCTACGGCGACCCCGTCACCCTGCCGGACGAACCGTTGCGCTACATCGCCTCCCAGGTGCAGGAAGACATCGCGCTGCTCGACCAGCGCGACGGACAGCTGTTCGTCGACGCCGGCGTGATCACCTTCGCCGCCGACTGGAGCTTCGGCTTCGACGTCGGGATGAGCTTCCTGGAGATCCACGGCCCGGTGCCGCGGGTGAAGAAGCTCGGCGTCGTCACCCGCGCCCACGAATTCCTCAAGCGACTCCAGCCGCACGAACCGTACCGTCGTACCAACTGGACGTTGACCATCGGACGCCGACTCGACGTGTCCACCGAGATCTATCCCGAGTGGGGCCCGGATCGCGAACGCATCCAGCACGTCGATGACGCCGAGTTCGGCAAGCTCGTCCACCTGCGGGTGGAGGTTCAGCACCTCATCCGGCTACCCGATTCGGGTGCGCTGATGTTCCTGATCCGCACCTACATGCTTGCCCTGGAGGATCTCGCCACCATCGAACCGTGGCGGCGTCGCGCCGCCGAGGTGATCGCCGAATTGCCGGACGACATGGCCGATTACAAGGGCATCATCAAGTACCGGGAGCGTGCCGCGGCATGGCTGCGCACCGCCGAGCCGACCGTCCCCGCCGCCCAGGGTCTGCCGGACTGGCCCGCCACACCGCCCGCCGTCGACACCGATGCCGCGGAGTTCCTGATCGTCGCCGTCGGACACGACGATCACGCGTCGCACGTGGCCCGCACCTGGATCAACCAGGCATCCGAGGTCGGCCCGACCCGCATGCTCGTGCTCGATTCCCTCACCGACACCGCCGACGCCGACACCCTTCGGCAGGCGTTGGGGCAGGCTGTCACCGGAACCCGGATCATGGTGACCGGTGGGCAGTTCGACGTGATGACGGCTCTGGCCATCGCCCGCGGGGCCGGTGCGATCGCCGACGAACTCACCGCCTTCGTCACCCACACCGACGATCTGCCGATGTACTGCGCCCACTGCACCACCACGGCGCGCGTCGAGGGTCGTCCCGGCCAGGTCGTCACCTGCCCGGGTTGCGGAACCACGGTCGAGATCCACGAGCATCATTCCTCCTCCCGCGGAAGCTTTCTGGCCTCCGCCGCCGAAGCCCGGGAACTGTCATGACCATCATCGACGAGCCCGGCCCGTCCGCCGAACTGCTCAGCGGGCATCGGCATCCTGGCTATCGCACCGATGTCCGTCCGATGCGTGTCATCGAGAAACGCTCGCTGACAGCGGATATCACGCACTTCCGGTTCGTGCCGACCGACGATCCGTCGACCGGCGCGGTCTCGCCGATGCTGACGCCGTTCCAGCCGGGAAGTCACGTCATCGTCTCCACCGGAGACGGACACCGCAACGCCTACTCTCTCGTCGACGACGGACTCTATCCCACCGACTACGGCATCTCGGTGCTCCGACGAGGAGCCGGCGGTGGCTCGGACTGGTTGCACGACACCATCTCCGAGGGTGACATCGTCGAGATCGAAGGTCCCCGTGCGATGTTCGCACCGATCCTCGATCAGCGTCACGCCCTATTGGTGGCCGGCGGCATCGGGATCACCCCGATCCTGTCGCACGCACGGGCCATCGCCCGCGATGCGGCGATCACCGGCGTCGGCGCCGAGATCATCTACTCGTATCGGCCGGGCGCGGCCGCCCACCTCGAGGACCTGCGCACACTGGCCGCACACGAGGCGATCACCCTCCACGAGGCGACCGGCGTCGAGGAGACGATCGCCACCCTGCGTGCACGACTTGCCGTGCAGCCCCTGGGCACCCACGCCTACGCCTGCGGTCCGGCGGCCCTGCTGGAGACCTATCAACTCCTCGCCACCGAGGCCGGATGGCCCGCGGCCCGCGTGCATCTGGAGCGATTCACCGCACCTGAACAGGATCCCGGCGACCCGTTCTCCGTGCGTGTGGCCTCCACCGGCGAGCGGATCGACGTTCCGTCGGGTGTCTCACTGCTGGAGAGGCTGCTCGAACACGACGTGGCCGTCCCCAATCTGTGCCGGCAGGGCGTGTGCGGCGAGTGCCGCATCACGGTCCGCTCCGGACCGATCCTGCACCGCGACTTCGTCCTCACCGACGAGGAGAAGGCCTGCGGCGACGCGATGATGAGCTGTGTGTCGCGCGCCGTTCCCACCACCGACACCACGACCGACTGCGATCTCGAGGTGGACCTATGACACTGACGACACCCGCCCGCACCGCCAAAGAGCTGACCCCGGCGGCGCAACATTATCTGTCCCAACCCGTCGATCATCTCGCCAACATCCCGTGGCCCTTCCCCGACGAACTCGAGGAGTTCTCCTACACCGTCAACGTCGAACCCGCACGCGTTCCACGACGCACCCGCGGCGGCGAGTGGGGCCGCAACCTGGTGGATCTCGGCGGGGCGGAATACCTCACGTACATGACCGAGCGTCGGCGGATTCTCGACGACGACCCGTCCCGGGTGCGCATCCGCCCGGGCATGGATGTGGCGTGCTGGGATCTGCTGCTCTACTACCTGCGCGACCTCGCGGCCGTCCACCCGGGCGTGATGCACCTCGAGGAGCTGCCCGGCCGCCGATTCCATTGGCGTAACGACCTTCTGGGCACCGATCAGGAGTTCGTGCTCGGCGACCTCACGACGCTGCCATATCACCCGATGGAGTTTCTGGCCCGTGAGGTACCCGACGATCTGCTGCTGATCGTCGAACGCGACGGCCGACTGTACTTCGACGCGGGCATTGTCACCTTCGCCGCCGCCTGGTCGGTGGCCTTCGACGTCGGCATGGACATGGATGAGATCCACGCTCCGGTACCGGGTCTGATCCGCAAGGGCATCGTCGCGCGTGCCGAGCAATTCCTCCGCCGACTCCCCGCCGACCAGGTGTATCGGCGCGTCAACTGGACGTTGTCGGCATCGGATTCACACCTTCTCGACGTCAGTCTCGAAAAGCTGCCGGCGTGGGGTCGTGATATCCCGCAGATGGTCGCCGACGGCGACTACTCCCGCGCCCGCCTGCGCATCGAACTCGAACACTTCGTGCGGCTGCCCACCTCCGGCGCGGTGACCTTCAACATCCGCACGTTCATGGCGTCGCTCGCCGACGTCCGGCGCATCCCGGAGTGGGCCACACAGCTGGCCACGGTCATCGAGAACCTCGACGACGACATCGCCGCCTACAAGGGATTTCTGGACTACCGCGACGACGTCGTCGCCTACCTACGCGGGTAAACCACCCATCAGCGCAACTGCGTACCACTTCTACTGCAAGGAAAGTCATGGATGTCCTCGCCGCGCACGCGGATCTCGCCTGGATGCTCGCCGCATTCGCATTTCTAGTCCTGATGATCCCCGGACTCGGGCTCTACTACGGCGGCATGCTGGGCGGACGCAACGTCCTCAACATGATGTCGATGGTGTTCGCGACCCTCGGCATCACCTGCGTCATCTACGTCCTCTACGGTTACGGCCTGGTGTCCGGGCCGTCGGTGAAGGGATGGGGAATCATCGGCAACCCCGCCGACTACATCGGTCTGGGCAATCACCTCACCGACGATGGCTCTGGCGGCATCCAGGTGCTCTACATCGCGGCCTGGTTCATCATGTTCGCCGCGATCACCGTGGCCATCGTCGCCAGTGGTGCCGCCGGCCGAATGAAGTTCAGTGCCTGGCTGGTGTTCGTCCCGATCTGGCTGACCCTGGTGTACTTCCCGGTGGCGCACTGGGTGTTCGCCGCGGACTCCGACGCGGGCGCCGGTGGCTTCCTGCTGAACAAGATCCACATCCACGATTTCGCGGGCGGCACCGCGGTGCATATGAACTCCGGAGTGGCGGCGCTCGCTCTGGCCATGGTCCTGGGAGCGCGACGTCGTCGCGCCGAACGCCCCCACAATGTTCCGTTGGTCCTGCTCGGCGGTGGTCTGCTCTGGTTCGGCTGGTTCGGGTTCAACGGCAGCTGCGCGGGTGGTGCGAACTTTCTGACCCAGTACGTCGTCCTCAACACCCTGCTCGCGGGCGGCGCCGGAATGCTCGGCTTCTGGGCCATCGAGAAGTGGCGGGAAGGTCACGTGACCGGTCTGGGTTCCATCACCGGTGCCATTGCCGGGCTCGTCGGTATCACCCCGTCGGCCAACACGATGACACCGATCGGAGCCCTCCTCGTCGGTCTCATCGCCGCCGGTGTGGTCGCGTTCTTCCTCAGTTTCAAGCCGAAGTTCAAGGTCGATGACAGCCTGGACGCCTTCGTCGTGCACGGCATCGGCGGCATCGTCGGCACCGTGTGCATCGTGTTGTTCGCCGCGGGCAGCGCCCCGGCCGGCATCACCGGCATCCTGTTCGGCGGCGACGCGGACATCGTCTGGCGTGAGCTCGCCGGCATCGTCATCACCTGCAGCTTCTCCTTCGTGATGACCTGGCTGATTGCCAAGGCTCTCGACAAGACGATCGGTCTGCGCGTCGACCCGGAGACCGAGACGCAGGGCCTGGACTCGACCATCCACGCCGAATCCGCCTACGAGATCCCCGCGGCCAGCGTCGGACACGGTGGACTGTCGGGCATGTCAACCGTCCAGGCGTCACGATCGGTCGAGAAGAAGCTCGCCGAATCGGTCGACGACGACCTCGCCGACTCCCGCGCCTGATAATCACGGACAGCGCTCCTCGCATCCCGCCGGTCGGGGTGCGGGGAGCGCTTCCTTCCCGCTGGTCGAGGCCATCCTTTCCACTGGTCTGAGGTGCGAGGAGCGCTGGTGACGAGTCTCGAGACCTCTTGTGCCGAGAGCATTCCGGGCTCCGACGGCTGCGTAACCGACCGAGGTGTTGCACCAGTCGGGCGGTGGCGTCGCGAACCTCTCGTCCATCTTGCGTGCCGGCTGCGGATCATTGGTTCCGATGTAGCCGGCGAATGCACGTGGTGCGAGCACCGCGCACTGGCGACGCCGTCCTCGACGCCGGGCAGCTGAATACTGGGGTCAGCTGTCGCACTGCCTATTCCGGCGCCCGTGGCCGGCGCGCTCCGGCAGACAACGATTTCTCATGCTCGCCCCTTCGTGTCCATCCCCTACGCGTTGGGGCATTCGCGCAGTGCTCGGCGTCCCTTGTCCGCCCCGATACCCGCCTCTCACAACCGCGAAACACGATCGCAACAAACCGGAGGTCTACTACAAGTAGACAAAAGTTCATCCGAGTAGACATTCTGGTAACACCCCACCCGACCGGAGCATCGCAATGACTGATACCAACCACGATCTCGCCGCCCTCTGCCAGGCCAGCGGAACCAAGTTCATCCTCGCGATGTTCGTCGACCTGCGCGGCAAGCCCTGCGCCAAGCTGGTGCCGGTCGAGGCCATCGACGAACTGGCCACCGACGGAGTGGGATTCGCGGGCTACGCGGTCGGCGCCATCGGTCAGGAGCCGCGCGATCCGGACCTGATCGCCGTTCCGGATCCGAGCTCATTCCTGCCGATCCCGTTCATCAAGGAAGGCCTCGCGCTCGTCCACTGCGACCCGCACGTCGAGGGCAAGCCGTGGCCGTTCGCGCCGCGCAACATCCTCAAGGCCCTGATCGCGCAGGCCGACGACGCCGGCTTCGAGCCGTGGGTCGGCGCCGAGGTCGAGTACTTCCTGCTCAAGCGTGCCGCCGACGGCTCGCTGGTCACCGCCGACGACGCCGACGACTCCGATCAGCCCTGCTACGACGTGCGCGGCCTCACCCGGATGTACGAACATCTCACCGCGGTGTCCACCGCGATGAACCAACTCGGCTGGGGCAACTACGCCAACGACCACGAGGACGGCAACGGACAGTTCGAGCAGAACTTCGCCTACTCCGACGCCCTGACCACCGCCGACCGCGTCATCACGCTGCGCTACCTGCTGTCGGTCATCGCCGCCGAAAGCGGGATGGTCGCCACGTTCATGCCCAAGCCGTTCGCCGAACGCACCGGTTCCGGCTTGCACCTGCATCTGTCGCTGACCGCCAACGGCCGGCCGGTCTTCCCGACGGAGTTCGACGACGAGCGCGGCCTCGGAATCTCCGATACCGCCTACGGCTTCGTCGCCGGAGTCCTCGAGCACGCCTCCGCGCTGCAATCGGTGATGGCCCCGACGGTCAACTCCTACAAGCGAACCGGCGCGACCGCCACCCGATCGGGAGCATCGTGGGCACCTCGCGTCCCGACCTACGGCGGCAATGACCGTACCCACTACATCCGCATCCCCGACGACCAGCGGGTCGAGTTGCGCGGCGGCGACGGTTCGGCCAATCCGTACCTCGCGATCGCCTCGGCCCTCGGCGCCGGACTCGACGGGATCAAGCGGAGCCTCGACCCGGGCGCGCTGGGCTCCGGACCCGATCACATGAGTCCGCTTCCCCTGACCCTCCTGCACGCGGTCGAGGCACTCGAAGCCGATCCCGTCGTGACCGCGTCGCTCGACGCCGCCATGCCCGAGGAGTGGCCTGCCGACAAGCTCAGCGTCTCAACCTACTTCAGCAAGCTCAAGCGCGAGGAGTTCTTCGCCTGGCATTCGGCGGTCTCCCCCTGGGAGATCGATCAATACCTCACCGCGTTCTGACCTCGCCTCCCCACCACCGTCATCACCCACCAGAAAGGACCACACCATGTGCGGAATCGTCGGGTTGCATCTGCGCAACCCGGATCTGTATCCCCGACTCGGCGAGCTGCTCGCCACCATGCTCGGCGAAATGCAGGACCGCGGAGCCGATTCGGCCGGTATCGCCGTCTACGGCAACAACGACTGGGCACCGGCCGGCCACGGCTGCGTCAGCCTGCTCGATCTCGATGTCGACGCCGCCGATGCCGCTGCGGCACTGAGCGAGTCGCTGGGCAGCCCGGTCTCGGCCCGCCACGTCGACAACACCCTGGTGATCAGCGCCGAACTGCAGTCCGAAGAGCTCTTGGCCGCCGCCCGCGCCGCCTACCCGGAAGCCCTCGTCGCCGGCTTCGGTTCCGACCTCACCGTGCTGAAAGGCGTTGGCGCACCCCGAGATCTGACCACGCGCTGGGATCTCGCCTCGGCCCGGGGTTGGCAGGGTGTCGGACACACCCGCATGGCCACCGAGTCGGCCGTCACCCCCGCCGGCGCCCACCCCTACGCCGTCGGACCCGAACAGTGCCTGGTGCACAACGGATCGTTCTCCAACCACGCGACCATCCGTCGCGAACTCCGCGCCGCCGGAGTCGAATTCGACAGCGAGAACGACACCGAGGTCGGCGCCCGATTCGTCGCACACCAGCTCGCGCAGGGCAAGGACGTCGAGACCGCCCTCAAAGAGGTGTGCGCCACCTTCGACGGCTTCTACACCCTGGTCGTCTCCAACCGCGACTCGTTCGCGGTGGTGCGCGACGCCATCGCCTGCAAGCCCGCCGTCATCGCCGAGACCGACGACTGGGTAGCCATGGCCAGTGAATACCGCGCCCTGGCAGACCTGCCGGGCGTCGAGAACGCTCGAATCTGGGAACCGGAACCGGAGGTCGTGTACGCATGGACACGCTGAACACCGACACGCAGGTCTTCGACCTGGCCACCACCGCGCTGCGTGAGGTCAATTCGACTCTGCACAAAGAGATCTCGGGAGAGTTCGAGATCAACAACCCGGCCGGCGCACACAGCGTGGCAGCCGGTGTCAACGCCCCCGTCAAAATCACCGTCAACGGCCATGTCGGCTACTACGCGGCCGGCATGAACCAGCAGGCCGAGATCGTCATCAACGGTAACGCCGGCACCGGTGTCGCCGAGAACATGATGAGCGGCACGGTCGTCGTCAAGGGCAACGCCTCGCAGTCGGCCGGTGCCACCGCGCACGGCGGACTGCTCGTCATCGAGGGCGACGCGGCCGCACGCTGCGGCATCTCGATGAAGGGCGTCGACATCGTCGTCGGCGGAAACGTCGGCCACAACAGTGCATTCATGGCGCAGGCCGGCCGGATGGTCGTGCGCGGCAACGCCGGTGCCGGACTGGGAGATTCGATCTACGAGACCCGGATGTACGTGCGCGGCACCGTCGAAGGCCTGGGCGCGGACTGCATCGCCAAGCCGATGGAGGCCGAGCATCTCGAGGAGCTCGCCGGTCTGCTCAAGGCCGCCGGCTTCAAGGATGACGACCCGAAGACGTACACCCGCTACGGCTCGGCACGCAAGCTGTACCACTTCCACAGCGACCACTCGTCGGCGTACTGAGCCCGGCGTTCCGAGCCCGACGTTCCGAGCCCGACGTTCCGAGCCCGACGTACCGCGACCGGCCTACGGAACCGCACGACGCCACGGCGCCCCCACCACCGCCTCATCCACCTCCACCAGGAGCCCGCCATGACCGAACTCACCAACGAGCAACGCGGACTGCGTGAGTCCGCGACGTTCGACCGCACCACCATCGCCGCCATCCAGCGTGCCGCCGACACCGGCATCTACGACATCCGCGGCTGGGGCGCCAAGCGCAAACTTCCCCACTTCGACGACCTGCTGTTTCTCGGCGCGTCGATGTCGCGCTACCCGCTCGAGGGCTACCGCGAGCGCTGCGACACCGATGTCGTCCTCGGATCGCGTAACGCCAAGTACCCCTTGCATCTCGACACCCCGGTCACCATCGCGGGTATGAGCTTCGGTGCACTGTCCGCCGGTGCCAAGGAGGCACTGGGCCGCGGTGCCTCCGAGGTGGGTACCTCCACCACCACCGGTGACGGCGGGATGACCCCTGAAGAACGCGGGCAGTCGAAGAACCTCGTCTACCAGTACCTCCCATCGCGCTACGGGATGAACCCCGACGATCTCCGCAAGGCCGACGCGATCGAGGTCGTGCTGGGTCAGGGCGCCAAGCCGGGTGGCGGCGGAATGCTGCTGGGGCAGAAGATCTCCGAGCGTGTGGCCGCCATGCGGACGCTGCCCCAGGGCATCGATCAGCGCAGCGCCTCGCGCCACCCGGACTGGACCGGCCCCGATGACCTCGCCATCAAGATCAACGAGCTGCGCGAGATCACCGACTGGGAGAAGCCCATCTACATCAAGGTGGGCGCCACCCGCACCTACTACGACGTGAAACTCGCGGTGCACGCCGGCGCCGACGTCGTGGTGGTCGACGGCATGCAGGGCGGCACCGCCGCCACCCAGGACGTGTTCATCGAGCACGTCGGCATCCCGACGCTGGCCGCCATTCCGCAAGCGGTGCAGGCACTTCAGGAGCTCGGGGTGCATCGCAAGGGGGCGAGTGGAGCGGCGGGGGACGGTGGAGTGCAGCTCATCGTCTCCGGCGGCATCCGTAACGGTGCCGACGTCGCCAAGGCGATGGCACTCGGCGCCGACGCCGTCGCGATCGGCACCGCCGCCCTGATCGCACTCGGCGACAACGATCCTCGCTGGTCGGCGGAGTACGAGGCGCTCGGTTCGGCCGCCGGCTTCTACGACGACTTCCAGGATGGCAAGGATCCGGCGGGCATCTCCACGCAGGACCCGGAGCTGTCGGCACGCTTCGATCCGATCGAGGGTGGTCGTCGCCTGGCCAACTTCCTGCGCGTCATGACCATGGAGGCCCAGACCATCGCCCGCGCCTGTGGCAAGGCACACCTGCAGCACCTCGAGCCCGAGGACCTCGTCGCCATCACCATGGAGGCCGCCGCTATGGCGCGCGTTCCCCTCGCCGGAACCTCCTGGATTCCCGGAGCGGGAGCAGGACTGTGAGTCAGAGCGCATCCGTCGTCATCATCGGTGGCGGCCTGGAAGGGGCCGCCACCGCATGGGCCCTGGCGCAGCGAGGCATCTCCGATGTCGTTGTGTGCGAACGTGATACTGTCGGCGGCGGCATGACCGGCAAGTCGTCGGGCATCGTCCGCTGCCACTACGGGGTCAGCTCGCTGGCCGCGATGGCCGCCGTCGGCCTCGAGGTGTTCGAGAAGGCCGACGAGATCTTCGGCACCGACATCGGGTTCCGGCAGACCGGCTACGTCGTCGGCGTGGGCGAACCCAACGTCGAGAACCTCCGTAAGAGCATGGCCGCGCAACGTGAGGTCGGGGTGCAGACCGAGGAGATCGGTCGCGACGAGGTGGCCACGATGTGGCCGGCCGCCGATCTCGAACCGTTCGCGGCGTTCGGCTGGGAGGAACGGGGCGGATACGGCGACGCCTATCAGACCGCGCAGGCCTTCGCCGCGTCCGCGCGCGCCGGCGGTGTCCGAATTCGTCAGGGCACCAGCGTGTCCGGGCTGCTCGTCGACGGTGATCGGGTCACCGGGGTGACCCTGGCCGACGGCGACACCATTTCCGCCGACACCGTCGTCGTCGCGACCGGTGTGTGGACCCGCCCATTCCTGCAGGCCTACGGCATCGACGTGCCGATCGAGGTGCATCGCGAGCAGATCGTGATGATCCACCCCGGCGTCGAGATCGGCGACGTCCCGGTGTTCTCCGACCTCGTGTCGCTGCAGTACGTTCGCCCCGACGTACGTGGTGAGATCCTGTTCGGAAACAGCGATCTGCAGGAGTTGGAGATCGCCGACCCGGACGGCTACCTCAACCGCGCCGACGAGACCTTCCTCGATCTGACCGTCGATAAGGTGGGCACCCGCTTCCCGGACTTCACCGAGGCGGCCATCACCTCCAGCTACGCCGGTTGCTACGACGTCACCCCGGACTGGAACCCGATCATCTCCCGCGGTCCGCTCGACGGACTCGTGATCGCCGCCGGGTTCAGCGGCCACGGGTTCAAGATCTCGCCGGCCGTGGGTCGTCTCGTCGCCGACCTCGTCGTCGACGGCCGCAGCAGCGACCCGCGGATTCCCGAAGCCGATTTCCGGTTCACGCGGTTCGCGGAGAACGACCTGCTCAAGACCTGTTTCCCGTATGTCGGGGCGGGCGAGATGAGGTGAGTGCGTGTGCGCACTGAGCCGCGGTGAGCGCGGCGACGGTGTGGTCGCCGAGCTCCCGCGGTTCCTTGTGGCCGACTCGTCAGGGTCACCGTCAGTGGACGACGTTTCCCGATATGCTGTCGGGATGGATCAGAGCGACGACGCGATCACCGTCGATCCGGAGACCACCGACGCCGACTCGGGGTCATCGGCAGCTGCGCTGATCCGCAACCAGTCGGGAACCGCGCGTGATCGCACTCCGGATCAGTCCGTCGAGGAACTCGAACTCGAGACCGCGATCGCTACGAACGTCCGCCGGTTGCGTCAGCAGCTGGGGCTCACGGTGGGGGAGATGGCCATTCGCGTCGGCATCTCCAAGGCGATGTTGTCGAAGATCGAGAACGCGCAGACCTCCTGCAGCCTGGCCACACTGGCCCGACTGGCGACGGCCTTCGACATCTCGGTGACCTCACTGTTCCGTGGCGCCGATGTCGAACGCTCGGCCGTATTCGTGAAGTCGGGGGAGGGTTCGCGAATCGTGCGCGCCGGGTCACGCGAAGGCCACGACTACGAACTGCTGGGGTCACTCCGCGGCGAGCACAAACGCCTGGAATGCCTGATGGTCACCCTCAACGAGGACTCCGTCACCCAGCCGCTCTTCCAGCATCCGGGCACCGAATTCCTGTACATGATCGAAGGCGTCATGGAGTACGCCCACAGTCGGTCGGTGTATCGCCTGTCGCCGGGTGATTCGATGCAACTCGACGGCGAGGCCCCGCACGGTCCGGTCGCGCTCATCGAACTCCCGGTGCGCTTCCTGTCGGTCATCGCGTTCCCCGACTCCGCGGTCTGACGCTTCCCACCGCCTGCCTCGACCCGCGGCCCGGCCGGCGGCAACGGGCAATCCGTCCTTCACTCGGCAGACGGGGAAGTCCGTCAGCCCGCAGAGTCATCCGTTGTCTCCGATAATCCGTTGTGTCCGCCCGCCCGGACATGTCACAGTGAGTCGCCCCGAAAACCTCGCTCCCGCAAGGAGGACTGACCCACTGGAGACTCCGATGATCCCGGACGGCCCGATGTCCGACGCCGACGTGCCCGCGGCCGCCCCCGCCGCCCGCGGCGCGACGCTGGCGGATCTGCTTGCCGCAGAGGACTACTGGGTACGCAAGACCGTGACGTTCCTCGGCCGGCTCCTGTCGGAGACGAGCGATACTCGGGCGCAGGGATTCTCGGAGTTCCTCGCCGAGCATCTGGGTCATCGTCGGCACGAACTGGTGGCGCATATGCTTCCGCTGGCGTCGGCCACCGTGGTGGCCGCCGGCCTGGTGCTCGCCGACCTGATCGAGGAGGGCCGGCCTCGGATCGGTCCGGACGAGGACGACGGTCCACCGAGCTGGGCTCATCATCGGGTCGGGCCGTCGGAGTACTCGGCGCCGGCCGACGCCACCTTGATCTTCCTCGGCGACAACCCCTTCGGTGACACCCCACTCGCGATCGCCTGCTCGGTCAACACGGACCGTCCGAGCTCGAGCCTCACCGTGCTCGTCGCTCCGGGGCACGACGATGTGGCACGCGCGGCGATGTCGGAGATCCGGCGTCGCATCGCTGAGCGCAACCCGCTGCGCGGCCGGGTGCTGTCGGTCGGACAACAGTATGGTGCCCTGACATTCAGTGTTCTGGAATCCATCTCGGTCGGCCGGGAGCAGGTGTCGGTTCCCGAATCGGTGTGGCGAGAAATCGATCTGGCCGTCGACGCGGTGACCGAACGCAGCGACGCGCTGCGCGCCGCCGGCCTCTCCTCCAGCTATGGCGTGCTGATCGCCGGGCGGCCGGGGGTCGGCAAGACCGCGGTCTCACGCGTGGTGGCAACCGAACTCGCCGGTGACTTCACGATCCTGATCCCGACGGCCTCGGCCGCATCACACGTGCTCGCCGAGATCTACGAACAGGCAGCGACTTTCGGTCCGTCGGTGATCATTCTGGACGACATCGACCTGTACGTGCGCCGCCGCGGTGACGGCGACGACGTCGGGCTCGGTGCATTGCTCGCCGCCCTCGACGGTGCGGCCAAGTCCGATCGTGTCCTCACCTTGGCCACGACCAACGATCCTCGCGCCCTGGACGGCGCGGCCACCCGAGCGGCACGCTTCGACAGCATCATCGAACTCGATGCGCCGTCGGATGCGGCTGCCGCCACCATCGTGCGTGGGCTCCTCGACAAGGTGCCGGGTTCCGACGTCGACGTCGAGCGGGTGATCGCGGCATTTCCGGACGGACGCAACGGAGCCGACATCGTCGAGACGGTCCGACGCGCCATCCTGCTCGCCGGAGCGCCCGTCACGACGGGCTCGCTGCTGTCGGTGATCGATCGGCAGGAGTACGCCTCGTCTCTGCCGATGGGCACGTATCTGTGAGCGGGTCCGGCACGGAAATCGATCGCAGCGCGAGGGAAATCGTGCCGGTGGCAACCACGTTGGCCGGCAGTTCGGCGTGCACCGTGCGGCGGTGACCGTTGAGGTCGACGACGGTCACGTCCATCATCCGCGCGCCCGCCAGCGTATTGCCCGGAAACGCCAGGTCCGCGACGGCGGTGGGCAGCGGCACGGCCGCGTCGACATGAAGGATCGCCCGGCCGCCGGTGATCTGGGCGGAGCGCACCCGGGTCACCAGCACCGGGAACCACTGTGTTGGCGCACATAGTGATTGGCACACCGGCTGACCGTCGTCGTCAAGGTAGAACGCGAGCTTGCGGCGGCATGACTCCTCGCGCAGGTCGAGTTCGCCGACGCGAATGTCGGCTCCCGTCGAGGTCATCGGGAGCGGCCAGGTCAGGGGATCGAACGAGCGGGTCACCAGAACCCCTTTCAGCGAGGGCAGTAGATCGAACAGACTCACCGTTCCGGTCTACCCCCGGTAATCCCCTCGCCGTAAGCCCTCGACGCGACAAGAGTTCGTCAAAACTCATCGGTCGGTGACCCCCCTCACATGCGCAATCCCGACAGCAGTCTGACAGCGCACGGCCATCGTGCGGGCAGACCGGCCGGTCATCGTGGAGCACGTCAGAGAGAAACGCACACAGCCGATCTCACCCCGAGTACCGAGAAGGAGCTCCCCATGGCCGCACCGCGCCGCACCACCAATCAAGCCCACGCCACGCGTCGTCGCCGCGTTCGTCGCTACGACCCGCGCAGTCGTCAATGGCTGTGGATGTGGGTGTGATCCGACGCCGGACCCCGCCGATGTGATGACCCCGAAGTGATGACCCCGATGTGATGACCCCACCCGATCTCGGGTGGGGTCATCGTCGTCGAAACGCTCAGAGGCGCAACCTCACCCGGCCGAGGCCGCCACGATCATCAGAATGAATATGATCAGCAACAGGAACATGCTCACCGCAAAGATCGCGATGGTCGCGCCCATGCCGTTGTACTTCTGCGGTGCGGGGCCCAGCGATCCGCCGCTGAACACCCACACCGGCGCGCGGTATTCGAGTTCCACCGGCTGACCGGGATGGACCATGACCGGCAGATCCGCCGGCCCGATGCGCGGCGGCAGCAGGTAGGGCACATGCACGTGCAGGTGATGCTGGCCGGGTGGTAGCGGGATCTCGTTGCGGCCCCACGAGGTCACCGGCAACTCGTGCCCGTCGATGGCGATCTTCGGCTTGAAGAATGCCAGCATCCACGACAGCGGGAAGTACTTGGTGGTCAGCGCGATTCCTTGCTGCTGACCCGCGACTCCCTGGGGTCCGGGATGGGCCGGCGGGGCGGCGTGACCGGCCGCCGGATAAGACTGCTGCGCGGGCTGTTGCGCGGGAGCGCCGTAACCGGCCGGCGCCGCGCCATATGCGGGGGATGCCGGTGGCTGTCCGTACTCCTGCCCGGGCTGCCTGTACTGGGGTTGCCCGTGCTGGGGCTGTCCGTGCTGTGGTTGACCGTACTGAGGCTGTCCGTACTGGGGCGGCGGCCCGTACTGCGGTTGTCCCTGCTGGGGTTGACCGTACTGGGGTTGACCGTACTGGGGCTGGCCATACGGGGACTGGCCCTGCGGTGGTTGCGGACTGTTCACGGTTGTTCCCCGCTCCTGTGTGATACCTCGAGCGCGGACCCGGCACCCGGCCCGCAGTGGACCCAATGTAGCGCGCAGCGCGTCGAACTCAACCCGGACGCTGGAACTGCCGGAATTGTCGTGTCACCAGGGTCATTCGGAAGACCCACCACGGAAGACCCACCACGGAAGGCCGCGAGTGCGTCGGGTCAGGGCGACGCCTGCGCCGCGCGGAAGGCGGAAACCACCTCGGCGGAGATCCGGCCCCGATCGGACACGGCGATCCCCGCCGCCCGTGCCCACGACCGCACGACGGCCGGAGCGGGCGGGCGATCCGCGCCGGAGGCGTCAACCAGGGACGCAGCCGCCGTCTCACTCAGCGCCGTCTCACTCAGCGCCGTCTCACTCAACGCCGTCTCCGACGACTCCGCGGTCCGGTGCAGACGCCACTCGCTCAGGCACGCACCGAACCAGCGGTACAACCACTCCTGCGCCAACGCGCGCGTCTCACAGAAGACGATGGGTACGGATGGAAACCGGGCCTGCGCCTCGCCGACCGCATCGGCCACCGCGGACGCCGACACGTGTTCGAGTTTGAACAGGGCCGAGTACCCGGAGTCGACGATCACCGCCCCGCGGGGTTGTGCGGAGAGGTCGGCGAGCACGTAGGTGAGCTTGCCCGACAACAGGCTTGACGCGAGATCGTCGATGCTCTTGCGTTCGGCGGTGGCCACCAGCGCGTCGTCGTCGAACACGGCGTAGTCACCCACCGGCAGGCTGCGGCGAACCACCTGGGCCTGCTGCGCGGAGAATTTGTAGGCATAGCGTTCCCGGGTGTCGACGACGATGTCGAGTACCAGGCCGTGCGCCCGAGCGGTCGGCGTGGTGACGTTGGGCCGCGCCTGCTTCGCGGTGCGGCGGGACTGCCAGAACACCATCTCGCGTCCCCGCGCGCGGGTGAGGACGAACTGGGAGCGGTTCTCGCGGCCACGATCGAGGACGAGGTCGATGGCGGCACCACGCCGCGTGATGGACCGGATGGCGACCCGTTCGATGATCTCGGCGTCGTCGGGCCACCCGACCACGCGGTGGCAATACACCTTGGACGTGCGCGGCCAGGTCTCGCGTGTCTTCAGCACGATTCCGTCGTCACCGAGCGGCAGCCGCACGAGGTAGGGCAGCGTGGTGCCTTCCTCCGGGTTGTGCGCGATCAGCAGTTCGTCGGACATCGCCTCCAGCATGCCTCACACAACACCCGCCGACCTGCCTCGACGCGACGCCGGGCACACCGGATACCTCACCGGCAACTCCTTAGGCTAACCTAAGCACTCGTTGGACCCAGTGCCAGTGCGTCGAGTGATCTCCTCGACCTTGCGCCGACGATGACGAAGGGGGGACCTGCCACGTGCTTCGCAAATGGGTGGTGGTCTTGAGTGTGTTGCTGATCGGGTTGATCCCATTCGTGGGTACGCCCACCGCGTCGGCCGCCCCGCAGCCGACCATCACCGCCAAGCCCGGTGCCGGCACGGTGATCAGCTCCACCGACATCACCGACCAGCCCGATGCGCGCATGACCGGCGCCACGAAGGTCATCGCCGTCACCTACCTCTCCGAGAACGCCCAGGGCGACCTCGTCCCGGTGAAGGCCACGGTGTCGATCCCCGAGACCAACCCGCACGGCCGGTACCGCATCTTCGCGTGGGCCCACGGCACCGCCGGACTCGGCGACGAGTGCACCGTGACCGACCGGATGGGTGTGCGCATCAACGGCAAGGAACGCTGGCACGACTGGATGGGACCGTGGTTGAGTGACGGCTACGTCATCGTCGCCTCCGAGTACGCAGGTGTCGGCGGACCCGGTGTGCACGCCTACTCCGACGGGCAGATGCAGGGCAAGAACGTCATCGACTCCGTCCGCGCCGCGCGGACCGTCGTCGAACAGTACGGCGACGGAAACATCGCCGGCACCGGATACCTGACCTCGGGCGGCTCGCAGGGCGGGCAGAGCGCCATCTTCGCCGGTCACCTCGCCCCCTCCTACGCACCGGAACTGCGCAACGTGGGCGTGAGCGCCCAGTCGGTGCCCGTCGACATCGCCGAGATGCTGTCGCTGGTGGCGCCCGGAGTGCCGCCGGTCGCCATCCCCGACTACGTCACCTACGTCTCCTACGTGCTGGCCGGCCTCAAGGTGTCGCGTCCCGACATCGACGTCGACTCCTACCTGACGCCGCTGGGCAAGCGCCTCGTCGACGAGGCCGCCACCGCCTGCTACCCCGAGTTCAGCGCGGCGACAAGCCAATACAACGTCGGTCAGATGGTGTCCCGGCCGCTCTCGGAGGGACCGCTGCTCGACGCCGTCCGCGCCAACTCCAACGTTCCCGACTCGGGGTATGAGGCCCCGATGCTGATCCAGCAGGGACTGCTCGACCCGATCGCGCCGGCGCCGTTGACCTCGGCGTGGGTGGATCGGGCGCGCGCCAACGGTGCCCGCATCGACTACCGGACATACGAGGGCGCCACTCACGGTCTCGGTGCCTACTCGGAGACCGAGGCACACAAGTGGGCCGGCACGCTGGCGTGGCCGACGAACTGACCCAGTGAACGAACCGACGCCGCGGGTGTGAGACCCGCGGCGTCAGCTCGGACGAGGCGACGTCAGTGCGCCGTCGGATGCTGGTCGGTGCCCCGTTCGGCGACGTGATCACCGGTCAGGGCGATCACCCGCAGCGCCGCACGAAGTTGGCGTGCGGTCGCCGCCCACGCCTCCCATTCGGCGCGGCATTCACCTTCGCGGGAGTCGGCGCCGGCGATCGCGGCATCGTCGGCGGCGTGGGTCCAGATCATGTATTGCTCCTCGGCGATGCCGAGGTGGTCGAGGATGGCGGTGGCGTCGTGGTCGCAGATCGCGGCCACCTGTTCCGGTTCGAGCGGGCATTGTTCGCTGTCGAGTTCGATGAGCCTGATGAGCGCTTCGGGGAGGTCGGCGTCGAGCAGGGTCCCGTCGGTGTCGGCGGACCCGGACCCACCCGTCAAAGACCCGGTGTCGGCGGGGATCGTGTCGTCGCCGGCCAACGCCGCCTGGATCTGGGCGCGGCCGAAGTCCATGAAGTTCAGCCACTGAGCTATCCCGGCCGCCAGGTTCTGTCGGGAGAAGGCGGAGACCTCGACGGTGAGCACCGCGACCATGCATCGGTCATGCATGATCAGCTTGATCCCCGTGAACGGCAGGGTGCTGGTCGCGATGAACTCGTAGGCCCGCCCGAGGTCGGCGGCGGAGTCGACGACCGTGCCGAAGAACTCGACCGTGGGGCGATCGGTGAGGATGCGCAGCCACGAGGAGGTCTCGCCCGTCGGCATCGGGATGTCACCGTCGGGGTCGACGACCACCGGACGGCCCGACATCGATTCCAGTGCCTCGTGCACCATGGCGCGCAGGTCGCTGTGGTTGTGGGCGATGGTGACCACCTCGCGGGCCCATTCGCGGGGAGCGGCGTGCGGGTCGTCGAGGAAGGTGGGATGTAGGACATCCCAGACCTCGCGGAATGTGGCGATCACTCGGGCGGCGAGGTCGTCGGCATCGTCGCGGGTGGCGGTGGATCGGAAGTGGTGGTCGCCGGTCCGAGTCCAGCCGAGCACCCCGAGACCCCAGATCTGCTCGGTCCGTGTCTCCGGATGCGAGTGCAGGTCCCCGGAGTTGATGGTCGCGCAGATCCGGTCGTCGTCGGTGACGGTGAACTCGACGACGCCGTGGGCGCCCTCGGGGATGGAGTGGTTCTGTTCGGCGAGCACCGAAGCACCCGGCGCGAGGTGGGCCAGGCGGTCGGCGAGCTCGACGCGGTACTCGCTCCAGGCCGCTCCGATGGTGCCGTCGAAATCGCCCATGTCGTTTCCCTTCGGACCTGTTGCTAAAGCGAGGCTACGGTCTGACCGGGAACCCTGGAGGGTTGCGACGCAGGATCCCACTGTTTGTATGACCCTTACGTCGGGGACATCGCGGCGAGCGTCAACCGTCGAAGACTCGACGACCCGGCCGGATGGCACCTCACCCGGCCGGGTCGATGTCGCTGCGCAGGTGTCCGGTGATCTCGTCGATCTTGGCGCCGGTGGTGGGGGCGAACGACGAATCGTCGAATCGTGGCCGGCCGTCGACCTCGAGCTGATAGCGGGTGAGCTGATCACGCACCGGGTCCTTCATTTCCGCCAGGACGAGTTTCATGTCCTGGGATCGGAGGAAGTCGTCGAGTTCCACCAACTCGTCGACGGCGGTCGAGTCGATCTCGGTGATCGGTTCGGCGGCGATGATGACGGTGCGCACGCTGCGTCCGTCGGCGAGCGCGGCGACGACCCGGGACCGGACGTAGTCGTCGAACATTCCGCCGTTGGCGAAGAACAGCGGGGCGTCGAAGCGGATGATGACGACGCCGTCGATGGGTTCGGCGTCCGGATGCCGGGTGAGGTCGTGGTAGCCCCGCAGGCCGGGTACGCGGCCGAGTTCGGTGCGATACGGCCGCCACGCCAGGTTGACGAACGCCACCAGCGACAGCACCACGGCGACGATGATGCCCTGGAGCACGCCGACCAGCGCCACGCCGAGGAAGGCGACGACGCTCAGCGCCCCGTCGACCCGGTTGATGCGGAACAACGCCGCGGTGCCGCGGATGTCGACGAGTGAGACGGCCGCGGAGATGACCACCGCCGCCAGTGCCGCTGACGGCAGGTAGGCGGTGACATTCGGGGCCACCAGAATGAAGACGACGATCAGCACCGCGCCGACGAGGGATGCCAATTGTGTTCGCGCGCCTGCCTGTTCGGCGACCGGGGTGCGAGACGACGACGCGGAGACGGCGAAACCACCGAGGAATCCACCGGCGATGTTCGCCGCGCCGACCGCACCCATCTCCTGATTGGGATTGACCGCGGTGCCGGCGCGGGCGGCGAAGGTCCGCGACAGCACGCTCGTGTCGGCGAAGGCGATGAGCGCGATGCCGGCGGCCGGTCCGAGCAGGGACAGGGCGTCGTGCCAACTCACCCCACCCAGGTGCGGCGACGGTAGTCCACGGGGCATCGCACCGGCCACCGGCAGACGGTCCTGCCATCCGAAGGCCGCGACGACGATGATCGCGCCGACGACGGCGACGAGTACTCCGGGAATGGACTTGCGCCAGCGTTTGAGGCCGAAGATCACCGCCAGACAGACGATGCCGATGACCGCGGGCAACCACTCGATCTCGGAATGCGTCACCGCGTACACGATGTCGCGGACCTGCTCGATCGCCGAATCTCCCTCGATGCTGAAGCCGAGGAGTTTGGGGAGTTGGCTCAGCAGCACGATGAGCGCGATGCCGTTGAGGTAGCCGATGCGGATGGGTTTGCTCAGCAGGTCGGTGACGAATCCGAGCCGCAGCAGCGCTGCGACCACCAGCACCAGGCCGACCTCGATTGCCAGCACTCCGGCCAGGGCGATCCGGTCCTCGTCGACGACGGCGAGGGGGATGATGGCCGCGGCGATGATCGGGGCGAGCGAGGAGTCGGGCCCCAACACCAGGATGCGGGAGGGTCCGACGAACGCGTAGACCAGCAGCGGGACGATCGTCGCGTAGAGGCCGGTGACCGGTGGGAGCCCGGCGACCTCGGCGTAGCCCATGCCGGCCGGGATCAGCAGGGCGGTCACCACGATCCCGGCGACGAGGTCACCTCGAAGCCACGACCGTTCGTAATGCAGCAGGGTGTGCAGACCCGGGAAGAGTCGAGCGAGCCCCGACAGTGATGCCATGTCGAGGATTATCGGTCCTCGCCGTGTCGAGTGGGCGACGTTTCTCGTCGAGTCTGCGCTGTCCCCCGTCGAGTGTGCGCCGGCCGGTCGATCAGACCGGGCTCAGACCCACCAACCGGCACAGGCGGTGCTCATCGATCACGTGGATGGTCTGGCCACGGCGTTTGCGTTCACGCACCGAGAACAGTTTTCGTCCCTCGAATCCGCCGACTGCGCTGTCGATGTGATGTGCCCGCACCAACACCGACGTGTCGTCGCTGACCGCCGACTGCACGACGCCGCCGGCGTCCTCGATGAGATCGCGGAGTTCGTCCTGGGTGCCGGTCTCGAATCGGCCGGTGACCACCACCCGCTGATCGCGGAGCGACGCGGGGCCACGTGTGCCGCCCATGTCGACGGTGCGCAGTGTTCCGATGGCTTCGAGCGCGGCGGTGCCGTCGACGTAGCGCAGGCCCCGTGCCGCCGTCGCATGCCAGATCCAGCATGTGAGGTCGTCGGGAGCGCGCAGATCACGGATCCTGGACACGTCATCGTTGGTCCAGTCCCGCCCGGTGAGCAGGGTGCAGGCCAGTAGCCCGACCTGATAGATGTCGAGCCAGGTACCCCAATGCCGGTATTGGTCGACGTCGGCCGGCATGTAGGCGGGGGTGTAGGCGTCCAGCGACGATCCGCCGGGGGTCAACGAATGCTTGGCGATCCCGAAATCGCCGAGCGCCAGATGCCCGTCGCGCAGGAATACGTTGGTGGGCTTGATGTCCCGGTGGGTCACCCCCGCCGCATGCATCAGTTTGAGCACCCCGAGCAGATCGCGCAGTTCGCGGCGCACTCGCGCCGGCGGCCAGCCGTTCCACGTGGGATCGTCGACGAGATCGCCGACCGTGCCCTCCCGCATCAGCTCGGACACGATCACGTAGCGGGTCACCCCGCGCGAGCCGGTGCCGAAGGCGAACGAGTCGACGATCTCGACGACCTCGCGGCGTCCGGCGAGCAGGTTTCCCATATGTGCCTCGCCGTGCCAGTCCGCGGCACTGGCACACACTTTCACGCAGACGTGCCGGATCACCCGATCGCTGGTCTGCGCCAGTCGGGCAGCTCGGTACACGACGCCGAAACCACCGCCGTCGAGCGCGCCGTCGATGCGATAGCGGTGACCGGTATCGCCGGTGATGATCTGGCCCACGCGAAGCGGCTGCCGTGCTCCTGCCACCGCTCCACGGTACGACTCGGGGACGGTGAGGCGTGCCGCGCGGTCCATCGCGTGGCCGCACCTCGGGGCGACCCCGGCCGACCCGACGGGAGTGACAATGACGACGCACGCTTTCCGGGCTCTTCCCAGATGAGGGTGTAGGTCGGCGGCGCGTCGGTCCGCAGGTGGACGTCGAGGTCTCCCGACGATGGAGGTTCCTACGCCATCCATCCGGAAGACCTCGACGTGACCGACGCTACCCCGCCGGCCGGCTTCGGCCGCCCTGACCTGACCGCCTTCGCGTCTCATCCCAATCGACCCTGATCGAGTCTGCTGACCCCCTCGACGAGAACGCAGCGACATCACAGCCACCCAACCCCGACTGTCCGGGAAGCCGGGACACGTCACATGGCCTGTGCTGCGGGCGTGTCGAGTGGGTCGTCCAGGGGCGACGCAGGAGCGTCGACGCGACGTGCTGAGAGGTGGTTCCAGTCGAGCACTAGGACACCGGCTACAGGCATGGCGATAGGTCAGGAAGGGCGTCGCTCCCTACGCAGGAGGGAGCGCAGAGTCTCGGCGTTCGCGTAGCCGACCCGTAGCGCGATCTCGGCGGAGGTGAGGTCCGTGGTTGCTGAGAGGTGCCGAGCTCGTTCGATGCGAAGCCGTTGGACGAAGCCGAGCGGAGTGAGGTTGAGCGCCGCACGGACTCGTCTTTCGAGGGTGCGCCGGCTGGTGCCGAGCGACTGCGCGACGAAGGCGACGTTGAACGGTTCGTCCAGGCGGGCGCGCACGAAGCGTTCGAACTCGACGACGATCGGGTCCTCGTGCCGGAGCTGTTCGTAGGCGACGAAGGCCGCCTGCGACGGACGCTCGTCGATGATGAGGAGCTTGGCGACATGTTGGGCCAGGTCGGGGCTGATCGATCGCACGAGTGAGAGCGCGAGGTCGATGTGGGCGAACGCGGCGCCGGCGGTGACGAGGTTCCCGTCGACCACGACCATGGTGTCGAGATCGAGGGCGACGGTCGGATAGCGCTTCAGGAACTCCGGCCCCAGGAACCAGCTGGTCGTCGCCCGCCGATGATGCATCCGTCCGGTCTCGGCGACAGCGAACACGCCGGTGCACGCCGCGGCGATCCGGGTGGTCGCGTCGTCGAGGCGCCCGAGCGAGGCGATGACCGAACGAGCATCTCGGCTCTGGAGGGCGTCGTTGGTAGCGGCGGCCGTGAGGGTTCCAAGCGCAGGGACGACGACCACGTCGAACTCTGCGGACTCCGACAGCGGGTGGTCCACCGACAGGGTCATCGATGCCGTCGTGGTCACTCTCCGTTTCGGTCCGAGGATGGCGAGTTCGATCGGGTCGATCCGCGGGTCGACATCGCCGCGGGCTCCGTCGGCCACCCGCACGATGTCGATGACCGACGCGACAGCCGAACCGAAGCAGCCGTCGATCGCGATCAGTCCGATACGCATGGCGCAAACAATAGCAATACTGCCGTATACGCCACTTCTCACATGCCCTTGCTCGTCATACGCTGAACTCGCTTCACCAAGAAACCTCGACACTTTGGAGAACCCCTCATGTCCACACCCGCGTCACTTCCGTATGCCTTCGTCGCCAAGATCGTCGCGGCCGATGGACAGCACGACGCGCTCGCCGATCTGCTCGCCGGCGCTGTCGCGCTCGCCAACGAAGAAGTAGGAACGATTGTCTGGTTCGCGGTCAGGACCCACGCCGACACCTTCTGGATCTTCGATGCATTCCCCGACGAGGCCGCTCGCGACGCCCACGCCAACGGCGCCATCGTCGCAGCCCTGATGGCCAACCAGCACCTCCTCGGCGCAGCACCCGAGATCCTGGCGGCCGACGTCCTCGCGTCCAAGCTCCCGTAGTCCGCCAACGCACGAGACGACCGCGCCCCGCCGAGCCGTCGCCAGGTCGCGACGCAACGCAACGCCACGCTGCGTTGCCGAGCGGTGCGAGGCCTATCGGCACACGGACAGGATGCCGGCCGCGAGCGCTCAGCCGGCGAGGGGTCCGTCGCAGAGGAGAGCGACGTCGGTGTCGGGCAGAGCCGTGAGGCCAGCGCATCGCGCGACCACCAGAACCGAACCGCCCCTGTCCTGCGTTTCCGCAGGTCAGGGGCTGTTCGCCGGAGCCGCCTGTCGGAATCGAACCGACGACCTAATCACGTCGGCTTTGCGTCTATCGCTTGATGTGCGCACTGGGCGAACGAGCCACTGACCTGCGCAAACGCCGAGCGTGGGGGACGCCGCCATCCGGTGGTGACCGACGACGACCGACCAGTACCGACCGTTTCACCGGAGCTTGCGGCGGCGTCGAAGCCATCCATCCGAAAGACCTCGACGTGTCCGACGCTACCCCGCCGGCCCGGCTTCGGCCGCCCTGACCTGACAGCCTTCGCTCGACTCGACGGCCTCGGTCTGAGCGTGACCGGACAACGACTTGAACCGGATCGTGCGGTCCTCGCGTGCCGCGTGGTGGAACCAGATCAGTGGTGCCGACGGTGCGGCAGCGAAGGCGCTGCTCGTGACACCGTGATCCGGCGGTTGGCCCACGAGCCGCTGGGCTGGCGACCGACCGTGCTGGAAGTTGTAGTGCGCCGCTACCGCTGTGCCGACTGCGGACACGTGTGGCGCCAAGACACCAGCGCCGCGGCGGAGCCAAGCGCGAAGCTCTCGCGCACCGGGCTGCGATGGGCGCTGGAAGGGATCGTGGTCGCACACCTCACCGTCGCCCGTGTCGCCGAGGGACTCGGGGTCGCGTGGGACACCGCCAACAACGCGTGATCCCACCCTCGTTGCGATCACCGCTCCGACGGTCGGCTCGTTCTGGGTCGCCCCGGACCCGGGCTCCGCGCCCTTTGTCGCCGTGGGATCCACTGTGGCCAAGAGCGATCAGCTGGCCATCGTCGAGGTGATGAAGCTGATGAGTCCGGTGGTCTCCGAGGTCGCCGGTGAAGTGGTGGCGGTACAGGCGAACAACGCCGAGATGGTGGAGTTCGGCCAGACCCTGTTCCTGATCCGGCCCTCATGAGTACCCCGCAAGCACTGTATGAGCGGCCGGTGACGGTGCCGGCCGGGACCCCGGTCGGGTCGGTGATCCGCCGGGTCCTGGTCGCCAACCGGGGCGAGATCGCAGTTCAGGTGATCCGTGCCTGCCGAGCCCTGGGCATCGAGGCCATCGCGGTGACCTCCGAGGCCGACCGAGACTCGATGGCGGCCATGCTTGCCGATCGCAGTATCTGCATCGGTCCGGCCGCCGCCGGTGCGAGCTACCTCAACATGGACGCCGTTCTCTCCGCCGCGCTCGGAACCGGCTGCGACGCAGTCCATCCGGGATACGGTTTCCTGTCCGAGAATCCCGAGTTCGCCCGGCGCTGTGTGGCCGAAGGTCTGATCTTCATCGGTCCGGCACCGCAGATCGTCGCCGGAACCGGAGACAAGGCGGCGGCGCGCGAAATCGCCCGCGACGCCGGGGTTCCGGTGCTATCGGGCTCCGACATCACCGACAGCCCCGACGCCGCAGTCGAGGCCGCCGAGCGGATCGGCTTTCCGGCACTGATCAAGGCCGTCGCCGGCGGCGGTGGCCGCGGCATGAAGGTGGTCGGTGACGCCGCCGAACTCCGGCGGATGCTGCCCACCGCCATCGCCGAGGCGACCACGGCCTTCGGTGACGGTCGCATCTACGTCGAGAAGTTCATCGGCCGCGCACGTCACATCGAGGTACAGGTCGTCGGTGACAAACACGGAGCCGTCGCCCACGTCGGTGAACGGGACTGCAGTGCGCAGCGCCGCCATCAGAAGGTGATCGAGGAGTCGCCTGCACCGAATCTCCCCGATGCCGTACGTGATGCCATTCATGATGCAGCCGTGAGCTTTTCGCGTGCCGTCGAACTCGACAGCGCCGGGACCGTCGAGTTCGTGTACGACGCAGACACCCAGGAGTTCGCATTCCTGGAGTTCAATGCCCGTATCCAGGTGGAGCACCCGGTCAGCGAACTGGTATCCGGTGTCGATCTCGTGGCCGAGCAGATTCGGGTGGCCGCCGGGCTCCCGCTGTCCTTCACACAGGAGCAGATCGCTGCATCCGGACATGCAGTGGAGGCCCGGGTGATGGCCGAATCGCCGGAACGCGGGTTCATCCCGATGCCGGGCACCGTGACCCGATGGGAGCCGCCGAGTGGATACGGTCTACGCGTCGACTCGCACTGTCGCGCGGGAACGGTGATCAGCCCGTACTACGACTCGATGATCGCCAAGATCATCGCCCACGCGCCGACCCGCGATGCCGCCATCGACAAGCTACTCGCAGCGCTGGTCGAACTCGGCGTCGACGGCGTGTCCACCACCGTGGACTTCAACCCGATTCCTGTTGGACACCAGCATCTTCCGAGACGGACAGATCACCACCCGCTGGATCGACACCACCGGCGCCGACGAGTATCGCGCCACTCTTGAGGAGACGACATGAGTACCTATCTCGATTGCGCCGACCGTTCGGTCGGTGGTCGGCGAACCATCGACATCGTCGACCAGACACTGCGCGACGGACCCAGAGCTGGTGGGGGATGCGGATGACCAAGTCGATCGGCCTGCCGATCGCCGGCGAACTCGATCGCACAGGATTTCACACCATCGACCTGGTGGGCAGTTCGATCTTCGAGGTGCTGGTACGCCACTGCAAGGAAGACCCGTGGGATCAGCTGATCTCACTGTCGAAGGCAATGCCCAACACCACCGTTCGGGCCGGCACCCGCAGCAACGGCATCGTCACCTTCGGCCTAACCGCCGACTCGGTGATGCATCTGTGGGTGGAACGGCTGTGCGCCCACGGCATCGGGAGCTTCTGGATCTATGACGGCCTGTTCAACACCGACAAGATCGGTCGCCTGATCAAGGTTGCGCAATCCAACGGGGCGCAGGCACTGCCGTGCATCCTCTACGCCGACAGTCCCTTCCACACCGATGAGTACTACGCGGCACGGACGAGGGAGCTGGTGGCACTCGGCGCCGACGGCATCGAACTCGAGGACGCGGCGGGTCTGCTCACCCCCGAACGCACCCGCACGCTCATCGCCGCCATCAAGAAGGAGGCTGGAAACCTCCCTGTCGAAGCGCACTTCCACTCCAACAACGCTCTGTCGCCACTGAACTATCTGGAGGCCGTGCTCGCCGGTGCCGACCGCGTGCACACCGCGAGCCGGCCGTTGGCGGCGGGTGTGTCGTTGCCGTCGACCGAGAACACGATCGCCAACCTGCGCTATGCGGGCTTTGACGTCGCCATCGACCATGGCCATCTTGCCCCGGTGGAGGAGCACCTGGTGAATGTGGCAGGCCTGGAGGAGATCCCGGTGGGAGCGCCCGCGGAGTTCTCATTGTTCCAGTACCGGCATCAGTTACCCGGTGGAATGGCCGGAACCTTCAAGGCGCAGCTCAAGGATCGTGGAATGGAGAACCGGTTCGAGGAGGTCCTCGACGAGATGTCGCTGATCCGCAAAGAACTCGGCTACCCGGTGATGGCGACCCCGTTCTCCCAGCTCGTCGGAACCCAGGCGGTGCTCAATGTGGTCACCGGAAAACGGTATTCGGTGGTGCCCCACGAAGTTCTGTTGTACGTCAACGGATTCTACGGCGATTCGGTCGCCCCGATCGATCCGAACATCCTGGACAGGATCATGGACAGTCCGAAGGCCAAGACCTACGAGGATTGGCAGCCGCCGCAACCCGAACTGTCCGAACTCCGAAAGAAGTTCGGCAAGGACATCTCCGACGACGAACTGATCTGCGTCTGCTGGTGCCCGAACACGACATCGACGTCATGCGCGCAACACCGCAACGCACCATCGATTACGGACTGACCAGCCGCGAGGTCGCCAACATCAAGAAACTCATCAGTACGTCGTGGGCGCGTACCTGCACATCGAGTCCGGAGGATTCGAACTGACCCTGCACGGAGATCACTGATGGCGCAGGTGGCACGGTCCCAGTTGACCGACCGCCCGAACAAGCGGCGTGCCGGGGCCGACGCGGGCGGCCTCTCGGTGGCCGAATCCCGTCCGCAGTTCGTCGACGGAATACTGCGCGGCGCCCGCTGCACGAGATGCCGGCACGCCCTGCCGCAGACTGACGTGCCCTGGTGCCCGGTGTGTTTCGGCGAGATCGAACCCGCCGGATTCGCTCCCGCGGGAACCGTCTGGGCGGCGACGACGGTGCGGATGCCGGTGGGGCGCTGGTCGCCGCCGTTCGCGCTCGCCTACGTCGACGTCGACGACGGGGCACGCGTACTGGTGCACGTATCCGCCGACCCTGCGCCACATGCCGGCGGCCGGGTGTCCTTCGACGGCCGCGGCGGCGACCTCGTCGAACTGGGTGTGGCGGCCCCCACCGACCCCGAGGAGTCCGAGAAGTGACGATCAACGCGGCCGTATGGGGTGTCGGCACCTCTGACTTCGGTGTGTTCGCCGATCGGCGAGTGGAGACATTGGCCTGGACGGCGGTCGCCGAGGCGATCACCGATGCCGGCATCACCCCCGATCAGATCGACGCGATCATCGTGGGTTCGGTGTTCGGCCCACCCGGCGTCGCCACCCGCATCCAGCGAGGTCTGGGCATCGGGGCCGCTCCGATGTGAACCATCGAAAATGCCTGTGCCAGTGGCACAGCCGCCTTCCACGAGGCGGTGACCGCCGTCCGTCACGGCCGATTCAGGTGTGTCCTGGTGATCGGCGTGGACCAGCTCTCGACACTGTTCACCGGTGCGATCGTCCCCGAGGCATCCGACCCCGAGGGGGCCACCGGGCTACCGCTGCCCGGGTTGTACGCGCTGACCGCCGCACGCTACGTGGACGTGCACGGGCTGACCCTCGAACAACTCGCACAGGTCGCGGTCAAGAACAAGACCAACGGGATGGACAACGAACGCGCGCACCTGCGCCGCGAACCACCGACCGTGGAGAAGGTGCTGGACTCACGGCCGATCGCCGATCCGCTGACCATGCTGCAATGCTGCCCGATCACCGACGGTGCCGGAGCGCTGATCATCGGGGCAGGGCGTCGGACCAATCGTGATGTGGCGGTCGAATCCTCGGCGATGGTCTCCGGCAAACCGTGGGATCAGCGTCATGAGGATGTCTGGGGTTTCCGCAGCGTCGAGCGTGCCGGCGCGGCCGCCCTCGAGGAGGCCGGACGCATGATCGAGGAGATCGACGTCTTCGAGATCCACGACGCCTTCACGATCGGTGAGATCACCACTCTGGAAGCACTCGGGGTGGCCGACGTCGGGAAAGGTGGTGACCTCGCGGTGTCCGGGCATACCCCCCGTGATGGTCGTCAACCGGTCAACCCCAGCGGGGGACTGCTGTCACGGGGCCATCCACTCGGGGCGACCGGCACCGCGCAGCTGGCCGAAGTCGTGTGGCAGTTGCGCGGTGACGCCGGTCCTCGGCAGGTGTCCAGCCACGCCGTGGGAATGGTCGAAACCATGGGCGGTGGCGCCGCCGGCATGGACGGAAACGCCTGCGTCGTCACGATCCTGTCCATCTAGGACCTGTCTCGCAAATCCTTCGCAGAAGAATTGGGAGACACGCCCCAGTCGAGAAAGAGAGAGCAATGACCGACACCCAATCCTCGGATGCCGTGGCGAAAGCCGTACCACCGGAAGGGCTTCTGGGATTCCGGGAGGTGTCCGGGCTCCGGTCCGGAGACGGGCGAGTGGTGGCCCCGGACAACTGTTCCGCAGTGCCACAGTACAATTCGTCGACGATTCGGGAGCGGCGGCACTCGTCGCCGACACCGGCCTGAAGCAGATCATCGACCTCCGGCTGGACTACGAGGCGGCACGGGAGGGAAGCGGGGGCTTCACCACCACCGATGTCGCCATCACCAACGTCCCGTTCGCCATCCGCAAGCCGGTCGCCGAGGGCTCGGCGGTGGCCCCGATGACCGACCCGGATCCTCTGGTCGGCGCCTACCTCGGCTATCTGGCGGCGCCCGGCGCGTTCAAGCGGATCGTCGACGCGCTCCTGGCAGACGAGGGCACCCCGGCACTGATTCACTGCACCATGGGCAAGGACCGCACCGGTGTCGCCGTGGCGCTGATCCTGGATGCAATCGGAGTGCTGCGCACCGACATCGTCACCGACTACTCGGCTCGCGCCGAGGACATTCCGTTGATGGTCGATCGTCTGGCCCGGATGGAGACCTACGGTGAGGCGGTCAAGGTGTACCCGCCGCAGGCCTTGCGGGTGGACGGTGCGACCCTGCTGCGATTCCTCGCCTGGCTGGACATCGACCACGGCGGTTCGGCCGCATGGCTCAATTCGGTGGGTGTCGACGACGACGCACTCGACTCGCTCGCCGATCGGCTACTGATGGCCGGCGACGGCCCGGCGACGACGCAGATCCTGCGCTCGGCCCGGGTGCCGCTGCCCGCGGAAGCGGCCTGGGGGATCGTCGGCGACGTCGCGGGTGTACATCGGTGGGTTCCGGGTCTGGCCGCAACGGCAGTCGAAAATGATGTTCGAACTGCGACTTTCGACGATGGAGGTCAAGCGCACGAACTGATCGTCGCGCACGACGACGCGCGCCGCTCCTACACCCACCGCTACCTCGACGGCCCCATCCCGCTCGATTCGTACGAGTCCACCATCACCGTGGGCCCCGACCACGACGGCACCGGCTCG
Source organism: Gordonia sp. NPDC003504 (assembly GCF_053587995.1). Taxonomy (NCBI): domain Bacteria; kingdom Bacillati; phylum Actinomycetota; class Actinomycetes; order Mycobacteriales; family Gordoniaceae; genus Gordonia; species Gordonia sp. NPDC003504. The sequence goes on along the minus strand of NZ_JBSFPC010000006.1, from coordinate 14,730 downwards.
ATCGTGGTATGGAACGCGGCGCTGCAGGCGACCCCGGAGGTCGTCGCCGCGGTGGCGGGTCGGTACGACGCGGGGTTGGCGAAGCTGCAGGAGTGAACGCGCGTGCGACGGCATGGGCTCGGATACCTGGTGTCCGAGCCCATGCCGTCGAGATCATGCGACCACAGAAGCTGCGTCAACCCTTCAGCGCCCGGTAGAACGCCGTCTCGAACTCCATGTACTTGGTGAACGACGTCGGATCGCCGAACGGCAGGATCTGGGTGGCCCAGTATCCGCCATAGCCGTTCTCACGGTCGATCCAGTAGAAGAGGTTCGCCAACCCCGCCCATCCGAGCGCGCCTGCCGGCCGTCCGGTCGGAGCCTCCTCGTTGTTGATCATGAACGGCAACGACCACGACTTCGACTGTCCGGGAAAGAATTCGGCATCGTTGGACAGTGAGGGGATGACACCGGGCAGCATCGTCACCGGCAGATCACCGAGATGATTGCGCACGGCCATCTCGACGGTGTCCTTGCGCAGCACCCGGCCGTGCTCTCCGGCGCCGTCATTGAGCCACATGCGGATGAACTTCATGTAGTCGCCGACGGTGCCGTAGAGGCCGTGACCACCGAAGTCGATCTCCGGCGGTGACGGCAGCTCGAAGTCCATCGGCGTCAGCGACCCGTCGGCGTTGCGGGCGTGCATCTCGGCGAGTCGGGAACGGAAGTCGTCGCGCAGGACGAAGCTCATGTTCTCGATGCCGAGTGGGCCGAAGATCCGCTCGGCGAAGACGTCGCCGAGTCGTTGCCCGCGAAGACGTTCCACCACCTGACCGACCCAGTCGATGTTGGTGCCGTACTGCCACCGCTCACCCGGATCGAACAGCAGAGGCGTGGTCAGCGCCGCCTTCGACGCGGTGATGACGCTGGGCTGCCCCTTCTCCCCGGCGAGTCGCGCGTACTTCTCGTCGAAGAAGTCGTAGCCAAATCCTCCTGTGTGGGTGAGGAGTTGGCGTGTCGTCGGGTAGGACCGCGGGGCCCGCAGGATCGGTTCGCCGTCGGCGTCGAAACCCTCGATCACCTGCAGATCGCCGATCTCGGGTGCGTAATCCGATGCGGGACGGTCGAGGTCGAGCAGTCCTTCTTCGACGAGTTGGAGCGCGGCGGTCGCCGTGATGGCCTTGGTGGTGGAGAAGATCGCGAACACGTCGTCGGTGGTGATCTCCGCGTCGCCGCCGAGCCGGCGCTGTCCGGCGGCGCCCTCGTACACGGTGCCGTCGCGGTCGGTGACCATTGCCACGACGCCGGCGACCGGTTGCTCGGCGTCGACCGCGGACCGGAGTACCCCGTCGGCGGCGCGCTGAAACACTGCCTTGTCGAAAGCTGTTGCTGTGGTGGACATATCAATGAACCTTTCGTGGGTTTCCTGGAGTGTGGCCGGTCATCAGGACAGTGCGAAGCCCTTGTAGCCGGCGGCCGCGGCCTCGAGCGTGGCGGCCCGGTAGGCGCCCACGCCGCCGACGTAGGACAACACCCGCCGCGGCTTGCCGGGCACGTTGGAGCCGGTGTACCAGGAGTTGGTCTTGGAGATGAGGTTGGCGTCGGCGAGTTCGTCGTGGTGTGTCACCCAGGCCTCCTCGCCCTCCTCGGTCGGCTCGATGACGGTCTTGTCGTGGGCGCGCATGTACGCGATGGCGTCGGCGATCCACTCGGTCTGCTGTTGCAGGCAGGTGGTCATGTTGCACAGGGCGGCCGACGGTGCGAGCGGCACCGCGGTGGTCAGCATGTTGGGGTAGCCGTGCACCATCAGGCCCATCGTGGTGCGGATGTCGCGGCCCCAGTCCTCGGCGAGGGATCGGCCGCCGCGGCCACGGATGTCGATGCGGGTCAGGGCGCCGGTCCCGGCGTCGAAGCCGGTCGCCATGACGATGACGTCGAGTTCGTAGACGGTGCCGTCGGCCAGGACGATGCCCTCGGGCGCGATCCGTGTGATCGGGTTGTTCTTGACCGGGACGGCGTCGACGTTGTCGCGGTGGAAGACCTCGAGGAAGTTGGTCTCCAGCGGAACGCGGTGGGTGCCGAAACCGTAGTCGGTGGGGATCAGGAGTTTCTCGAGTTCCGGGTCCTGCAGCCGGGCCCGCATCTTCTGCCGCACGAACTCCGAGATCTCCTCACTGACTTCCTCGTCGGAGAACATCTCGGCGAACGATGCCAGCCACAGCTTGAGTGAGCCGTTCTCGTAGTCGTCCTCGAGCCGGGCCAGGCGCTGCTCGGGGGTGAGGTCGTCCCACGCGTCGGTGAAGTCGTACTCGAAACCGGTGAAGGTGTTGGGCAGATTCTGCTGGAACTCGGGCAACCGCGACTTGTACCAGGCGACCTCGTCGGGGCCGTAGCTCGGATTCTTCATCGGCAACGCGTACTGCGGAGTGCGGATGAAGACGTCGAGGTGCCCCACCTCGTCGGCGATGGTCTGAATGACCTGAATGCCGGTGGCACCGTTACCGATGACGCCGACGCGTTTGCCGGCGAGGTCGACGCCGTCGCGCGGCCAGCGCGCGGTGTGGAAGATCTGTCCCGCGAAGTCCTGCTGGCCCGGGAACATGTCGGACATCGGTGCCGAGAGCATCCCGCAGCAGGTGATCAGGTACTGGGTGTCGATGGTTTCACCGGAGTCGGTGGTCACGGTCCATCGGTTGGTGTCCTCGTCGAACTCGGCGCGCTCGATCGTGGTGTTGAACGAGATGTCTCGCCGGAGGTCGAGTGCGTCGGCGACATAGTTGAGCCACTGCTCGATCTCGGCCTGACCGGGGAATCGCTGGCTCCAACTCCAGCCGTTGTAGAGGTCCTCGTCGAAGAGGTACTGGTAGATGTAGGCCTCGGAGTCGAACTTCGCGCCGGGGTAGCGGTTCCAGTACCAGGTGCCACCCACACCGGATGCGGTGTCGTAGGCGCGGACCCGCAGGCCCTGTTCGCGGAGTTGATGCAGTTCGTACAGTCCGGCGACGCCGGCTCCGATCACCATCGCGTCGAGTGTCGTATCGGCCATTGTTTCCTCCAGTGAGTGTGAGAACGATCACGTGAGCACCGATGGTTGACCTGTCTCACACCTCGGCCATGTCCCAAATTGGGACGTTCAACCTGTCCGATCGGCGGTGGTCGAGCGGCCGGCGGGAGGGAATAATCGGGTGTGGCATGTGTCACATGAGGTGTGTGGCCGCGACGAGAGGAGCCGAGTGGCCGACCCGCGAGACCAGCAACTGCGAATCGCAGCCGCTCGCGCAGACTTCCTGGAGTACGGACCCGAGGGCGCGGCCGGAGTGGGCGACGTGGTCGCGGCCTCCTGGGCGCGCAGTCGCTCCGCGGGGCTGGACGCCGACCGCTATCGGGTGAAGTACCACGACGACATCGATTTCGATTCCCGGCTCTCGCGGTGTGCTCGCCCCGTCCTGGAACGGCTCGCCGACGACATGTCCGACGTCCCGGTGACCATCGCGTTGACGGATGCGCGTGCGCGGATCGTGGAGCGCCGCGACTGTTCCGCCGCGGTCGGCCGCGTCCTCGACCGCGTCGATTTCGATCGGGGTTTCTCCTTCGAGGAGAGTGGTGTCGGGACCAACGGGGTGGGCACGGTGTTCGAGGTGGGAGCGCCGGTCAGCGTCGTGGGGTCCGAGCACTTCAATCAGTCCCTGGTGCAGTTCGCGTGCACCGGCGCCCCGATCCTGGATCCGATGACGGGCCGGGTCGCCGGGGTGCTGGACGTGAGCACGCTGGTGCAGAGCTGGAACGGTCTGGTGGAGGCGCTCGTACGGTCCGCTGCCGCCGACATCGGCCGCAACCTGTTGCTCGATCGCAGTCAGCCGACGCGCGCGTTGTTCGAGTTGTACCTGCGGGCGAGTGCCCGATCCGGGCAGGCCGTGATGGCGGTCGGCGAGACGGTGATGGTCAACGAATCGGCCCGGGCACTACTCGGTCCCGAGGAACAGAACACCATCGGCCAGTACGCACAGTTCCTGATGACCAAGCAGGAGAACGCCATTCACACGGTCACCCTCGACAACGGTCGGCTTATCCGGATGCGGGCATCCCACGTCGGCGCCGGTGACTCCGCGGGGGTGGTGCTGCTGCTCGACGAGGTGCGCACCACGGTGACGCCGTCCCGTGGTGACCGTGCGGTGACCGCAGGACCCGCGGCGCCGTCGGACGCCGGTGCCGGGCGGCCACACCGGATGCGTAGTCCCGCGTGGGTGACGGCCTATCGGGATGTGGCCCGGGCGCTCGCCGACGGCGAGGCGACGATCGTCATCGGCGAACCCGGGTCGGGGCGCCGGTCCATTCTCATCGAGGCCTACCAGAACGCCGACACCACACATCCGGTGGTCGTCGTGGACACCGAGGCGCCGCATGACATCGAGACCCTCACGCGCGCGGTCACGGCATCGCCGGGTGGGCTGATGGTGATCCGTCACCTCGAGCGGCTGTCCACCGAGGCGCTGCCCGGCGTGCGCACACTACTCGAGGCGGCGGATCGGTCAGGGACCGTCGTCGGTGCGACCATCGACACGTTGCATGACGACGCGGTCGGCCCGTACACCGATCTGCTAGGCCGCTTCGTTCGCGCCGTGCACCTGCCGCCGCTCCGGCTGCGCGGACCGGACCTGGAAGTCCTGATCGACGACATACTCAAAGGCATTGCACCACAACGCAACACCAGGGTCAGTCCGCAGGCGCTGCGCGTGCTGGCCGCCTTCTCCTGGCCGCAGAACCTGACTCAGCTGCGCACCGCGCTCGAGTGGGCGGTGCGGGTGCGCCCGGTCGGAGAGATTCAGCCGGAGGACCTCCCCGGCTTCTGCCGCACCACCGCGCGTCGCGTGCTCACGCCCATCGAGGTCACCGAGCGTGACGCGATCATCGCGGCCCTCGGTGAGGCGGGCGGGAACCGGGTCCGCGCGGCTCAGGCGCTGGGAATGTCGCGCAGTTCGATCTACCGCAAGATCCACGGGTACGGCATCGTCGGCCTGTGACCGTTGCCGATCACACCCCGCCCGCATGCACCGCGAGCATCCGCGTCACCGAGTCGGGCCACTGGAATCGGGTGGCACGTTCGCGTGCGGCACGTTCCCGGTCATGCCGGGGGATGGTGAGGACCCGTTCGATGGCGTCTGCGAACCCGCTACCGGAATTGTCGGCGAGGGCACCACACGACTCGTCGACCATGCCGGCCACCGCCGACGACCGTGACCCCACGACCGGTGTGCCCGACGCCAACGATTCTAGGGCCGACAGGCAGAACGTCTCGTGCGGTCCGGGTGCCAGCGAGACATCGGTGCTGGCCAGGAGCGCCGCGACCTGCCCGCGGTCGGCGAGGTGACCGAGGAAGGTCACCGGCAGTCCCCGCGCCGCATGCTGGAGGGCGCCACGCATCGGTCCGTCTCCGGCGACCACCAGGTGAACGGGTACCCCGGCGCGATGCAGGCGGCCCACGGCGGTGACTGATCGGTCGGCGCGTTTTTCCACCGAGAGGCGTCCGCAATGGGTGAGCAGCGTCGCGGTTCCGTCGGTCCAGCGGGCACTGAGCTGCGGGTCGAGGTGACGGGGCGCGAACTGATCGAGGTCGACGCCGAGCGGAGCACGCACCAGGTTGCCCGCGCCGATGCGCTCGAACTCGGCGGCCGCGAAACCGGTTGTGCAGACCACGGAATCGTAGGAGCGGGCGGTGTCGGCGTTGGCGCGGTCGGCGACACATCGGGCGATCGTGGACGGAAGGAACAGCGACAGCAGGCGGTCCAGTCGCTCATGCGAGACCATCGTCGAGTGGATCTCGCGGCGGCGTGCCCAGGCGCCGAATCCGCGCAGCGTCAACCGATCCGACACCTCGAGGGCATCCGGACGCAGATGTTCGAGGACATCCGCGACCCGACGCGCCGAGGCCAGCCGGTAGCCGCCGAAGAACGGGATTCGTGGTGCCGGTACCGAGATCTTCACGACACCCGAGGTCATTACCTGTTCGTCGGATGCCGAGCCCGGGACGACGAGGACGACCTCGTGTCCGGCGGCGAGGTAGCCCGCACCCCAGCGGTCCACGGCCGTGCGCAACCCACCCGAGCGCTCACCGTAGAAGTTCGCCAGTTGGACGATGCGCACCCGCCCAGTGAGCCGGGCGTCGGTGAACGCAGCGCAGCGCCACGTCGAGGGTGGGGTGAACGGCGGCAGTACTCTTGCGCCGAACCGGCCTCCGACGACGAATCCGGTGTTGCCGCAGCAGAATCCTCACGGATTCACGGAGCACCTCACCCGGCGGAGTCGAGCCCGCGCAGCGCTTCGACCGGATCGAGACTTTCCGCCGCCAGGTGTTCGCGCACCACGCGAGCGGTTTCGGATTGCACCAGCGCGTTGACCGGTGTCGGCATCCCGTGCAGGCGGCCGAGCAACACGATCTCACCGGACAGGTAGTCGATCTCACTGGTGCCGTCGCCGCGCTCGACGCTCTGCCACGTCGAGTTGCCGCCGCCCTCGGCACCGCTGCGACGACGCTGAATGTGGTTGGCGCGCCGCTCTTTGTCGGTGGCGTCGCTGACCGCCTCGATACCGGCAGCGGCCAGGACGGCCTCCCCTTCGGCGCGGGCCCGACGCGTCAGTTCGGCACGAGCGTACCCGTCGTCGCGGTAGCACGCGTCGACGCCGTTGCCCAGATTGGTGATCAGTTTGCGGTACTTCCACGCGGTGATGTCGCGTCGGGTCCGCGAGGGGAACGACGCCGCCCGAAACCGCTCGGACAGTTCGTCGGCGACGGCGTCGGTGCCACCCGGGAAGCAGCCCACGTCGAGGATGCCCGGTGCCGCCGACGACCCCTGCACCACCACACCGGGATCCATGTGCCAGGCCGGCAGCATGACGCACACCGAGTACACGCGCGGGAACACCCGCAGGAGGGCCGGTTCGTTGACCACCCCGTTCTGGGCCGACACGATCGGAATATCCGACGGCGCGTGCGCTCGCAGGTCGTCGAGAGCCGCGGCGGTCTGCTGACTCTTGACGCACACCAGGACCACGGCGTTGTCGGTCCAGTCGACCTCGGCGGCACTGCGCGCGCTCGGGATCGGCTGCACCAGAAGACCACTGTCGGTGTCGAGGATCAGCCCCTTCTCCCGGATCGCCTGCAGATGCGCACCGCGGGCCACCAGCGTGGTCGGCGTGCCCGACGCGAACAGATGAGCGCCGATGACCCCGCCGATCGCGCCGGCGCCATAGATGACCACATGCATGCACCCCAGCCTAGGGCGGTCGGTCAGCCGGTCGGTCGCTCGAGCAGCAGGATCGCCTCGGCGAGCACCGTCGCGAAGATGGTGAGATCGGCGGCCATCGTGACGCACAACTGCACGTCCTCCATCGGTGCGTGACGATTCCGGGATTCGTTCTCCCTCCTCCGCCACTCCTCGATCATCTCCGCACACACCGCCGCATACTCGCGGAGCCGATCGACCTTGCCGCTGACCAGATGCGCGGTGCGTTCGGCGGACAACCCGTCCTCGATGAAGATCCTGAGCAGCGTCTGCATGCCGACGGGCACCGAGCTGCTGGCGCACTCGTGAGTGCCGGGACCACCCCCGTTCAGCAACGACACGATCTCGCGCCCCACGGAATTGACGAGATCCATCCACAGCTGCCAGGCGGCCCGGAGATTGTCGGGGTGGAACACCGCGCACTCGAGGGAGTACCGGGCGAACAGATGTCCGTTGTCGATCACCAACGTGACGTACGAGAGCCGCGCGCTGTAGTCGGTGACCAACTTCGCGAGTACCGCAGCAGGTGGAATCCGGTGACCGAGAGTGGCGACGAACTCCAGACGCGGCCCTGCCTCGCAGACCACGACACGCGACGCGATCTCGTCCGTCAAGGGCAGTTCGATCATCTCGTGGTCATCGATCTGGAGTTCCCGATGCACCAACGCCGACAGCACATCCCGGGCAAGGGTGATCAGCTGATCCGGGGTGGTGATCCGGATGGCCGTCGTTGTGGGACAGCTACATTCATCGTCGAGGGGACCGGCGTTGTCGTGGGCGTCGGCGTGCCGTGTTCCGGTTGCGCGCTCGGCAGATCGGGGACGCTGCTCAGGTGGCGTTTCGGAGTACCCGCCGCCGGCGGGGACGCCGGTGCGTCACGCGGCCCGAACGGATCGTGGACCGTGACGAACGACGGATGCGGAAAATCCCACAGGCCGCGGAGTGCGGCGATGATCTGCGCGATCAGGTCATCGATTGTTCGCCGACCCACCTCATACACGACCTGGTGCCGGATCTTCTTCCATTCGCCCGCACCGGTCTCGCGGAGGCGATTGGCGATGACGTTGATCGGGAGCGTGGGTTGAAAGGCGGGACTGCCGATGCCGGCGCGCACCCGTTTCGACCCGGTGACCGTGACCTCGATGAGGGTGCGCCACTTGGTCGCGTCGGAGAGTGCGAACTCGATGGACTGCCCGCGTTCCAACTCGGCGAAACGCACACGCAGCGTGGCGGCGAACTCCTCCCATGCCTGCTCGACCAGTGCGTCGTAACCGGATGTGGTCATCGTGCCCCCAAGGTGTCGTCGTAGAACGTGTGTTCGATGAAGACGGTACGGGATGCCACCGACAGAGTGGCGTGGCCGAGCTGCACCCGTGCACAACCGCACCGACACCCTCGGCAACCCATCACGCTTCGGCAACCCATCACGCCGCAGCCTCGCCGTGACGCCGCACCCGACGGCGCTCGGGTGGCCGCCGCGCCGCATCATCCAGGGCAACGAGCAGGCGCTGCGCGTCGTGGCGCAAGAACTCATTCCAATTGCCCAGCGCTGATTCGAGATTCTCGCGATGGAAGATCGTCGATTCGAGCAGGAGGTGGGCGTAGATCCGCGTTCCGCGGGCGACGAGACAGACGTACGGATTCGACGTCCGGTGCGCTGCCACCAGCGTGGCGGCGTCGTCGGGATGGGTGGCGGCATCGTTCAGCGGCGCCCACAGCTCGATGCGCGGTGCATCGGCGTGGACGCTCACCGATGTCGGCACGGGCAGCGTCGGGAGATGGACATCGCCCAGGTCGTCGACGTCGGGGGCGTTCCCGGCGATCGCCTCCAGCGCATCGACCACCAGGCCGCGCAGGTGGGCCGAACTCCGGGTGCGCTGCCCGACCTCGATGAGGGGTTCGGCCAGGCTGAGCGGTTTCTCGTCGGGCTGCGACAGCATCGACGGATGCAATACATCGCCGACTTCACGCAGCGTCACGACGATCAGGGCCGCCAGTTCGTCCGCGCGTTGCGTGTCACCCTCGGCGATGAAGTCACCGTCGAACTGGTGGCGCCAGCCCAGCGAGTTCATCGCCTCGAGCTGGCGTGGGAATCGTCCGCTGTCCCGGTACAGGTCAAGCGGGTGGATCGTGAGCTGGATACGCCGCGTCACGGTTGCCGACATCTCGATGCGAATCTGCGCCGCGGTCCCCTCGGGGTCGGCGCTCACCGCGAAACCCGACGTGGGTGTCACGTCGTGCAATCGGTCGGCGAGGTCGATGCGATAGCGGCGCCAGGCGTCGTCGATCGCCGTGTCGAACTCGCTGCTGTCGAACTCGCTGCTGTCGAACTCGTTGTCGCTCATGGTGTTCCCCCCGGGTCGAGATCGGTGTGCGCCGAGCGTACGGACGCGCACTCCTCACCTGCGTCGATGCAGCTCGATCGAGGCCCTACCCTGTGGATGAAACCAGGTCTGTGGATGGTGAATCGCCACGAGCTTCCTCCGGACCCGCGTAGTGTGGGCGAACGGGGCCACACAATTCGACTTCAACCACTGGAGGTCCGAGATGTCCGATGCCCGTGACACCGTTCTCGCCTACGCGCCGAACGCCGATACCGCCGTCATCGACAAGATGGCATCCACCTATGCACTCGCACTTCGCAATCGAGATGCCGCGCTGGTGTCGGCGAGTGATCCCGCAGAACTGAAGACCGTGCGGGAGAACTTCCTCAAGAAGAAGCTCGGTCTCACCGACAGCGACGCCGATCTCGACAAGGCCATCGCCGACGTGTTGGCCGGCATGAAGGACGGCAAGTCCAATCCGCGCCTGGCGGTGTACTACCTGCTGGCCGAGAAGTTCGGCAAGCTCGACGTCTTCAAGTAGCACGTTGCGATGGTGGACGGCCCGCGGATCTCACCCCGGGTCGTCCACCTCCGCGAGGAGGGCCTGCGCACGCTGATCCTCGATGAAGGACGCGCGAAAGGAATTGCGCGCCAATCCGATCAGGGTCGCGTCGTCGATTCCGAGGGCATGCTGGACCTCGCGGTACGTGTCGGCGACGTAGCCACCGAAGTAGGCCGGGTCGTCGGAGTTGAGGGTCACCATCAGTCCCGCCTCGAGCATCGCGGGCAGCGGATGTGCGCGCAGATCGTCGACCGCACGCAGCCGGACATTCGACAGCGGACACGCGGTCAGCGGGGTTCGATCGGCAGCCAATCGTCGCACCAGGGCGGTGTCCTCCATACACCGAATCCCGTGATCGACGCGTTCGACGCCGAGAACGTCGAGGGCTTCCCAGATGTAACTCGGCGGTCCCTCCTCGCCGGCATGAGCCACCACATGCAGGCCGGCCTCCCGTGCCCGGGTGAACACCTCCGCGAATTGTCCTGGCGGATAACCGACCTCGGCCGAATCCAGGCCGACGCCGATGATGGTGCCGACGTAGGGTTCCAGCGCGTCGAGGGTGGCATGGGCGTCGGCGACCGGTCGATCGCGCAGGAAGCACGCGATCAGCTCGGCGTGTGTGCCGGTCTCGGCCGATGCCGCGTCGAGGCCCCGGCGCAGCCCGGTGATCACCGCAGACAACGGGACACCCCGGGATGTGTGGGCCTGCGTGTCGAAGAAGATCTCGGCATGCCGGACACCCTGCGTCGCGGCGGTCCGCAGATACGCCGACGCCAGGTCGGCGAAGTCCTCCTCCGTTCTCAGGACCGCCATGCAGGCGTAGTACAGGTCGAGAAAGTGAGGCAGGTCGGTGAAGGCGTGCGCCCGCCGGAGTTCGTCGACGTCGGCGTAGGGGAGTGTGACCCCGTTGCGATGGGCGAGCGTGAACGCCATCTCCGGTTCGAGTGCGCCCTCGATGTGCAGGTGTAACTCGGCCTTGGGCAACCGCATGAGCGTGGCGTCGTCCATGGTGGTCCATCCTGTCACCGTGTGTGACGGCGCACCGGCGGTTCAGGTAGTGCCGCCCACACCTTGACTTCAAGTGAAGTTGAACTCCTACCGTCGTCGGGTATGACCCGACAGATGCAACCGGCCCGTCGTCAACCCATCGGATTCTGGTCCGCACGGGTGGGATCGGCGATCCGCACCCGTACGCGTTCCCGGCTCGCCGAGGTGGGTGTGTCGCAACCCGAATGGTGGCTTCTGCACCAACTCTCGCTGCACGACGGCGGGATCGGCGTGGACGAGGTGATCACGATCATCGGACCCAACGACACCGATCAGGCCATTCGCGACGCCATCGTCGACGCCCGGTCCAAGGGCTGGATACACGACGACGGGCGGTTGACACTCACCGAGTCCGGCGCAGAACGCTTCCGGCATGCGGCCGAGGTGCAAGGCGAGTTGGAGATCGAGCGGCGGAAAGGAATCTCCGACGCCGACTACGAGACCACCATCCGCGTGCTGCAACGCACCGCCCGCAACGTCGGGTCGGATGCGTGGCATTGGTGATGCGAGGGCGATCGCCCGCCGCGGGGCCGTCGGCGTCAGCTCCCCTTCTGCAGGCTGACGCTGCGATTCGCTCGTGCAAGATGTGCAAGCGCAATCTGTTTGGCGGCGCGGAACTCGTCGGCGTCGAGCAGACCCCGCTCATAAAGGCCGGCAAGCCGTTCGATCTCGTCGGCGATGCCGGAGCCGGTCTCTGCCGGCGGCTGCGCACCAGCCGGAACCGAACCGACGTGTGATGAGTCCGCGGCGGGAGTTGGGTCCGGAGCTGTGGGCACGGCAAACGAAGAAGGCATGGCCGGGGCCTGCATGGTTCGTACGACGGGCGCGCTGCCGGCCGGGTGGCTTCCCTGTCTCTGGAGATAGGTGAGGTAGTGGCGGATGAAGGCCTCTTCCTCGCTGTCGAAGCCGCCGAAGTTCACCTCGCCCTCCGGCGTGGTGACGACGAGTTGGGGCATCCCGCCCTTCTTGCCGGTCAGCTCGAATGAGGCGATGTCCGCGGCCGAGACCTCGTAGATGACCTGCTTGTCGGGCTTTCCGTAGGTCACGAAACCGACGACTCGGGTGTTGGTGATGGCCGTGCCTTCGGACATCGGCTTGAAGCGGCTGGCGGTCACGAACGCCCAGACCAACTCGCCGGGACCGAGGACGGGTGCGAGCTTCTCCGACCACTTCTCGGCCCGCTTGGGCTTCACCTTCGGGCTCAACTCGGTCACGACGCTCCCCTCGCCTCACGCTGCTCCATCAAACGCCGATCCTCGCACGCGGACGGATCGGCGCTCATCCACCCTTCTTCAGGCTCGTCGACCGTCCGCGGCTCGCCATCGCGGTGATCGCGGCCTGCTTGGCGGCGCGGAACTCATCGTCGTCGAGAATTCCCTGCCGATGCAGTTCGGCGAGCTGGGCGATCTCCTGCGCGAGACTCGGCGCCGAGGCCGCGGGAGAGGACTGAGGCGCCGACGCCGCCGCTGGACGGTCCGGCGATTCGACGACATCACTCCCCGCAGAAGGACTGAGCTCGGCGGCTGAGGAGTCGACGCGGTGTCGCGGCGGCAGCGGCACCACCGGATCGGTTCCCCGACGATTTAGTTCAGTGAGGACATGGTGCAGGTACGCGGCTTCGCCGGGCTGGAACTTCCCGAAGTCGGTCTCGCCGAAGCCGGCGGTCACCACCAGAGATGGCAGCAGGCCCTGCCGGACCGACAGGTCGAAGCCCACGATGTCATCCGCCCGTACCTCGCTGGTGACGCGTTGAAGGGGATCGCCCGAGGTGGTGAAGCCGATGACCCGCGCATTGGTGATCGCCGTGGCGACGGAGAACGGGTTGTACCGACTCGCGGTCGCGAAGGCCCAGACGATCTCACCGGGGAACAGCACCGGAGCCAGGGCTCGTGCCCACGCCTCGCCCTGTGCGGGTGTCACCTTCGGACTTCTCTCGGTCATGCGCCGCTCCTCGGGCCGAGTCCTGGTGGACGGATCATCCCACGTGACTGTGGCGTTGGCGCTGGTCGTGGCCGGTAATCATCCGACCGGGGGCAGGTCCGCATGTTGTGCCGCTGACGTCCGCGCCCGGCGGAAAAGTGCGCGCACCCACCGAGAGAGATCTGTGAGGTTCAGTAACGAAATCGCAGGCCAAAGGCGATGCACTTGTCGTGATGCGGGTTACGCAAACCGGAACTATGCGACAACCTCACATGTCGTGGTCAGCGACCCGCCTCACAAGGAGCTGCCACGAACTCGCTCGAGCTGGACAGAGGGCGTCGAGTCGAACATCGGGCGCCGGGCTCAGATGTCGAAGCCGTTGCATCGCCGTCGCACGAAGCGCGGTATGAGCCGTAAGAACCTCGGAGTCGCAACGATGCGACCCGGAGTGAAAGGAACACTCCCGTGACCGATCCCAACAATCCGCAACAGCCCGGCGCCGGCGAGCCATATGGACAGGGGCAGCCATACCAGGGTGGGCAGCCGTTTGGCGCGAACCAACCGTATGGCGGCGGACAGCCGTATCCCCAGCAGCCCTATGCCGGCCAGGGATATCCACCGCCGCAGCCGCCGAAGAAGCGGAAGATCTGGCCGTGGATTCTGCTGGCGGTCGTCATCGTGATCATCGCGTTCGTCGGCGGATGCGTCGCGCTCATCGGAGGAGCGGCTGAGTCGATCGACAACGAATCGAATCGCACCGTGACGGTCACCTACGAGGTCACCGGCGAAGGTCAGGCGTCCAGCGTCACCTACACGACCAACGATGTGAACGTGTCGCAAGACACCAACGCCGCGCTGCCGTGGACGAAGGACGTCCAGATCAGTGGTCTGGGCAAGTTCGTCTCCCTAACAGCGACCAATGACTTCGACGCTTCGGGTTCGATCACCTGCACGATCAAGCAGGGCGAGAAGGTGATCAGCACCAATACGAGCTCTGGTCCCGCCGCAACCGCATCATGCTCCGGAACTGCTGACTAGTCCCGCCGCCCTCTGGCACGTACGGTTCCCCGGTTCTTCCCAACGAAGGGCCGGGGAACGTCGTCCTGGTGGCTCAGAAGTGCTGAAAATACGCGTCTGACCAGGCGATTTGTAAAACGGCACGGTGGTGCGTAACTTATATCGAGTCAGCGCGCCGCGGCGCCGCCCCGGAGGGCCCGAGAGGGACTCACCAGGGGAGAGGAAACCGGGCCTGCGCAGACCGCCCCCGAGAAATTTCTCGAGCACAGTCATGTGCCAGGGAGATGGACGGGAACCGCCCGACAGGGCACGAACCAAGCCTTCACCGAGGCTGCTTCCTCTGGGAGTAGTTCGGGTGGGTGTGTGTTCTTTGAGAACTCGATAGTGTGTTGGTGGATTGTTTGATGCCATTTTTTTGAATGGTATGAAACGAATCTTATTTTTGATGCTGCCCTGCGTGTTGTGGGGTGGTGTTTGTGAGTTTGTTTTTTGCCAGTTTTTTGGATTTTTTTGGTCAGGTTCTTTTGTCTCTCTGGCTGAGATTGTGTTGAAACTTTGTGTTTCAGTGTTTTTTCATGGAGAGTTTGATCCTGGCTCAGGA